>JABUTZ010000016.1:32225-44531 GCA_021443415.1 Bacteroidaceae bacterium
CCTCCAGTGACCGCCGTTCTCTCGTTTGCGAGTGCAAAGGTACACACTTTTTCCGATACAACAAGCACTCGGCACCACTTTTTTTCAAAAAAAAAGAAAAAAATGCAGAAAATGCGCCTTGGCCGCACTTTATATATATAATAAGGTGTAAATTTGCAGTGCGAAACAACACTATTCACCTATAAACAACAAAAACAAACAGCGTATGAAGAAATTCTTACTCTCTCTCGTGACGCTCTGCTGCACCCTTGCGGTGAGCGCCGCCACTGAAGTCACCTTTGACTTCGACAACAATGCCACCGAGTTGTTCGGTATTGAAGGTCGTTCGACCAACGACAGTCATGATGGCGACATCACCTCACCTGTGACAGCCACCGTCGATGGTGTGAGCCTGACCGTATCGGCTGCTGCCGAAGGTGTGACAAACGCCAACCGCCTGTGGGCAACGAGTGCCACCCTGCGCATGTATAGTGGCACGATGACCTTCTCGGCTCCTGGTCACAAGATCAGCAGCATCAAGTTTGTTCAGAGCAAATGGGGCAAGACCAACACTTTTGACAGCGGCACATTCGCCAGCAACACATGGACAGCCAGCGGTGACGTGAGCAGCGTGGTGCTGACCATCGGCAAGAACACCCAGCTGAAGAGCCTCGTCGTAGTGCTTGATGGTGAGGGTGGTGACCCCGAGCCCGAGCCCGAGCCCGAGCCCGAGGTAGATCCTGAGACCCTTGCAGGAACAGGTTTAGGCACAGTTGAGTCGCCCTTTGACATCACACGCGCCATTGCCATGTGTCAGGCCGTAGGTTCGACTGCCACCACCAAGGAGTTTTATGTAGAAGGAATTGTATCGCGCCTTGACACCAAGTATGCCAACACCTTCTGGATGTCGGAGGACGGCGATGAAGCCGATGAGCTCGAGTTCTACAACGGCAAGGGTTTGGAAGGTTCGACACTGAACACTGGTGATGTGAAGGCAGGTGACAAGGTAGTTGCTTTCGGTTATCTCGTCAACTACAAGGACAACACCCCCGAGCTGAACGCCGGTTGCCAGATTTACTCACTCAACGGCAAGACAAAGAAAGACGCATACACCCCCACGGGTGACGGTTCGGAGGAGAACCCCTACACCGTAGCCGACGTCAAGGGAATGGACAATCAGACCAGCGATGGCAACAAGTATTGGGTGAAGGGCTTCATCCTTGGTTGCGCCAGCAGTTCGTCGGCCCTTGCCGAGGGCGACAAGATTGCCGACACCAACATAGCCCTTGCCGAGTCGGCCAGCGCCACTGCATTTATCCCTGCCGCCATACCCGCAGGCGACCTCCGCGCAGTGCTTGGTGTAGCAAGCAACCCCACGAATGTAGGTCGTGAGGTGATGGTATATGGCACACTGGAGAAATACTTCTCTGTAGCAGCCATCAAGAGCGTGAGCGACTACAAGTGGCTGGGCGACGAGCCCGAGCCCACGCCCGGCGAGGGAGAGCTCATCTACGAGAACAAGCTGACCGACGCTTCAGCCCTCGAGGAAGAGGAGCCCTGGGAGCAGATGGTAATCGACCTTGTTGAGTATGAGGAGTCAAGCGATGCCGTAGGCAAGTTCACTGCCAATGGTTATGTATTCGATGGTCATATCGGAGGTGTCGCAGGCAACTACTACGCCGGCCTCTACACTCCCTTCTTCGACCTGACGGAATACACCGGCGTATATGCCGAGTGGGAGGAGACCTGCAATGGCTTCGGCGACGACGACACCGTACTGGCATGCACGGCTCCCACGTTCTACTACTACCTCAACGAGACCTACTCGGAGGACGAGTATGGCTATCTGGGCATCACCGAGGGTCGTGCCTCGGACGGCGGCGCTGCCAAGAAGGTGTATTTCAACATCCCCGATGACTTCGGCGGTATGCGCGACTACGTCTATTTCTCATTCGAGTACGCCTGCTATGCCGCCGACGAGGACTATGACGAGTGGTGCGGCATCTGGACTATCCGCAACTTCGCCCTCTACGGTGTGAAGGGTGGTGAGAGCGGTGTCGGCGCCGTTGAGCGCATCGAGCCCGCCGGCTACATCGTCTATGACCTGAACGGTCGCAAGCAGTTCAAGGCCAACAAGGGCCTGAACATCATCAACGGCAAGAAGATTGTCGTAAAGTAAGGTTCAGCGTCGTTGACGCTGAGACTACAGACTTCTGACTACAGACTACAGACTTTTTTGGAGGTGGGAAGCCTCCAAGAGTCTGTAGTCTGTACTTTGTAGTATGTGGTCTCGGCGCAAGCCGAACAAAAAAATTGCGCCAAAAGATTTTGCAGTGAGCGGATTTATCGTTATCTTTGTAGGAACAAACACGTTTTTACGATGAAGAAATACTATCCTTGGGTGGTGGTGGCACTGCTGAGTGTGGTGGCACTGCTCAACTATCTCGACCGGCAGATGCTGTCGACGATGCAGCAGTACATGGCTGAGGACTTTGCGGAGCTGAAGAACGCCGAGATGTTCGGAGTGCTCATGTCCGCCTTCATGTGGGTCTACGCCTTCGTGAGTCCGTTCGGCGGCATCGTGGCGGACAAGGTCAGCCGCAAGTGGCTTGTTGTCTGCTCGCTCGCCGTATGGAGCGCCGTGACCTGCCTGATGGGTTATGCCGAAAGTTTCGACCAGCTGTGGTGGCTTCGCGCCATGATGGGCATCAGCGAGGCCCTCTACATCCCCTCGGCTCTCAGCCTCATCGCCGACTGGCACAAGGGCGGCAGCCGCTCGCTCGCCGTCGGCCTGCACATGACCGGTCTCTACCTCGGCCAGGCTCTCGGCGGCTTCGGGGCGATGGTTTCCGACCAACTCTCGTGGCAGGCGACATTCCAGATCCTCGGCTACTTCGGTGTAGCCTACGCCGTGGTGCTCATCTTCTTCCTCAAGGAAAACCGCACGGAGAAGCCGCGGGCGGCTACAACGGAGACGGTGCAAGGCAACAAGGTAGCCCTGCTCTTCGCCAGCGTGGGCACCGTGCTCTGCATAGGCGCTTTCTGGGCTCTGCTTGCCGCCTTCGCACTGTCGAGCCTGCCCGGCTGGGCGACGAAAAACTGGTTGCCGACGCTCCTCCACCAGAACCTCTCACTTGACATGGTCGTGGCAGGTCCGTGGGCGACCATCTCGCTCGCCGCCGCCTCGTTCATAGGTGCCTTCCTCGGTGGCAGCATCAGCGACCGCTGGGTGAAGACGAACATACGCGGACGCGTGTTCACCTCAGCCATCGGCATCTCGCTGATGGTGCCCAGCCTCGCCTGTCTCGGCATCGGCAACAGCATGGCGATGGTAGTGGGCGGCGTGCTCCTCTTCGGCATCGGATACGGTATCTTCGACACCAACAACATGCCCATCCTCTGCCAGTTCGTGCCCACGAACAGCCGTGCCACAGCCTACGGACTGATGAACATGACGGGAGTGCTGTTCGGTGCGCTCATCACCGAGGTGATGCCCCGTCTGGGCAGCGACATGGGCGTCATCTTCGCCTCGATGGCGGTGGTGGCGGCATTCACGGTGACCATACAACTCACCTTCCTGCGTCCGAAGGTAGACAACATGGAGTAAGATGAAACACACCTTATATATTATATGTGCGCTCGCGCTCGTCGCCTGCGCCGACAAGCAGCAACAGGCGGCGGAGGGTGCGGAGCCAGCCCAGTACGTCTGGGAGGCCGAGGCGATGCCGTCGCTCGCCGTCTCGGGCGAGGAGGGCCTGGCAGGTGCCGTGGCAGGCATCGTCAATGGGAAACTCACCGTCTGGGGCGGAGCCAACTTCCCCGACGTGCCTGCCGCCGAGGGAGGCAAGAAGCGCATCTGGGGCTATGAATACGCACTGGCGGACAGCGGCTGGACGCGCAACGAGTCCGTCGACCAACCCATCGCCTACGCCGCCACGGCGGCCGTGCCGACGGGCGTGGTCGTGATGGGCGGCAACGACGGCACGGGGCAGACCGACAAGGCATGGCTGTGGCTGAGCGACGGCACACGGACAGCATTCGCCCCACTGCCCCAGCCCACCGAGAACGCCGCTGGCACCTACGGTGACGGATATGTCTATATCATTGGCGGACAGACCCCTGACGGTGCGTCGGCACGGGCCTACCGCATCCCGGCGGACGGCAAGGGAGAGTGGGAGGAACTGCCTCCGCTGCCCCGCGCCCCACGCGTGCAGTGCTCAGCCGCCTGGCTCGGCGGACGGCTCTATGTGGCGGGCGGCTACGACCCCGCGGAGGGGACGGTCAACAGCACCCTCTTCAGTTGGGCGCCGGGTGAGACCTCGTGGACATTCGTCGACTCCCTGCGCAAACCGGGCGAGATGATGACCACGACGCTCGTGGGCGGCACGATGCTGGCGGACAGCGCCATGGGACGGCTGCTGTTCATAGGCGGTGTCGACGCCACCATCTTCCAGGACGCCATCTCACGGCCGATGCGCCTTGAGGCGGCACGCGCCGAGGGCAACACGGCGGCTGTCGAACGCCTTGAGGCGGAGGCGAAGGAATACATGCACCACGAACCGTCGTGGTACTGCTTCACGAACGCGATGACGAGCATCGACCTGCGCGACGGCGAGCATCGCTACGAGGTGTCGCACAACGCCTTGGCTCGCGCCGGGGCGGCTGTCGTGCAGGCGGACAGTGTCGTGTGGGTGGTCAACGGCGAACTGAAGCCAGGCATACGCGCCAACACTGTGGTGCGCCTGGTGCGCCGCCGCAGTCGCTGACGCCCCGCCGCACTCGCTGACGCACTACCGCAAACGCCGACAGGACAATGAGAATACTCGATGCCTTTCTCGACCTGCTCCTCCCCCGCCGTTGCGTCCTCTGCCGCCGGGTGCTGGGTGATGACGAGGAGATGGTGTGCGAGGGCTGCATGGAGTCGGTTCCATTCATCCACCACCACGAGTTCCTCTCCAACGAGGTGGCCAAGCTGCTATGGCGGCGCGCCCCGATCGAGCGCACCACGTGCGTGATGCGATACATCCCCGACACGCATTCCTCACGGCTTATCCTCGCTCCCAAATACGAGGGGCGCGAGGACGTGGCTGAGTGGTTGGGACAGCTGATGTTCAGGCAGTTGGCGGACACAGACTTCTTCCTTGGCATCGACACCGTGGTGCCTGTGCCGAGTCCTCCCGAGAAGTCGCGCGAGCGCGGTTTCGACCGCATCGAGACGATGGCGCGCGCCTTGGTCAGTGAGATGCGCCAAGCGGGCTACGATGTGCGCATGGAGGCGGAGGTGGTGCTGCGGCCGAAGGACGATGTGTCGCAGACGGCGCTTAGCGGACTGCAGCGCGTCGAGCATATCAAGGCGGAGGACTTCAAGGTGGTGCATCCTGAGCGGCTGACTGGCAACTTGTTGCTCGTCGACGATGTGATAACCACGGGTGCCACGATAGTGGCGTTCGCGAATGCGATCAGCATGGCGGCACGGCCTGCGAGCATCCATGTGCTGGGGGCGAGCAGGACGGCGAGATAGAGAATAGAGTGTAGAGTGTAGAGTGTAGAGTGTAAAGTGTAGAGTGTAGAGTGTAGAGTGTAAAGAATAAAAAAATTATGGAAATAACGATAAAGTCGATTGAGGGGCTGCGGGAAGGCGCCCGCGAGTTCATAAAGAGGATGGGAGCGAACAGGGTGTTCGCGTTTTACGGTAAGATGGGGGCCGGCAAGACGACCTTCATCAAGGCTCTGTGCGAGGAGATGGGGGTGACCGACGTGGTGAACAGTCCCACCTTCGCCATCGTCAACGAATATCTCGACGGAGAGGGTGAGACCATCTATCACTTTGATTTCTACCGCATACGGCGTATGGAGGAGGTGGCGGACATCGGCTACGACGAGTATGTCTACAGCGGACGGCTCTGCCTGATGGAGTGGCCCGAACTCATCGAGCCCATGCTGCCCAGCGATGCCGTGCGCGTAACCATCGAGGAACAGCCCGACGGCAGCCGCGTGATTAGCGCAACGCTCTGACAGACAGAGAGCGAGACTGTGCTGTCAGCACAGCGTCTCCAAGAAAATTGAGGCCGGGTTGCGCTTCGGAGAAGCGATGACGCCGGATTACCGCAGCGCTCCCATAGCCTTGAGGAGCGAGGTGCGGGCGACGAAGAGGTTGAAGCGCGCGTCGATCTCGGTCTGGCGCGCCTGTTGCCAGAGGGCCTGAGCGTCGAGCAGGTCGCTGAGCGTAGCCATGCCGCCATCAAACTGCTGGCGCGTCATCTTCATGCTCGTCTCCGCCTGGCGCACGCTCAATGCGCTGAGTTCCACCTCCATCTTGGCCTCGTTGACCTCGTTTTGCGCCTTGGCGAGGGCGAGCGAGAGTTTCTCCTCGACATCGCGGAGGTCGTTCTCCGCCTGCTCGGCGCGCAGCTTGGCCTGACGCAGCTTGGCGGCGCGCTCGCCGAAGTGGAAGAGCGGGATGTTCACCGTCACGCCGCCGAGAAAACTGCCGCCGTCGATGAGCAGGTTGTCGTTGACCTTCAGTCCGCGGCTATAGCCATAATTGGCGAGGAGGGCTACCGATGGCAGGGCCTCGGCGCGCACCACGTTGACCTGCTGGCGGGCTATCGCCGACTTCTCCTGCATGATGGCGAACTCGGGGCGCATGGCGGAACCGTCCGCCGCCGCCTCGGCGACGACAATCATCGCCGTATCAACTTGTGTCTCAGCACTGAGCGGACGGCCGATGACGTGGTTGAGGTTCATCGTGGCGAGGCGCACGCCGTTGGCGGCGCGCATCATCTTCAGCTCCACCTCGTTTTTCTTCACCTGCACGCGCAGGAGGTCGGCGGGCATCTTCATGCCAACGTCGACGGCACTCTGCACGTTGCGCTCCAGCTCCGTGAGCAGCTCGTGGTAGCGCTTCGCCACCTCGCCCAGTTCGTAGGCGCGCACCACGTTGATGTACGCCTGGTCGGCCTGCTCGATGATCTCGGTGTCCGTGAGACGCTGGTTTTGGCGGGCCATGGCTAAGCTGTGGCGCGCGATGCGGTTGGCGGCGACGATGCGTCCGCCCATGAAGACGGGTTGCTTCATCGTGATGCCGCCGCTCAGGATCCAACCCATCTCAAAGTCAAGGCTGAGGTCGGGCAGTTGGATGGTCTGTCCTATCAGGGGTGCAAACTGCGCCAGGATGGCGTTGGCACCAGCCATCGACTGGTAGAAGAGGTTCTTCTTCGCCGAGCCCCATGCCGCGGCTCCCGTGAGCGAGAAGTCGGGGAAGTAGTTGGCGCGATACTGCTTGACCGCCTGTTCGGCGATCTGGGTCGTGAGGGCGGCGTTCTTCGCCTTGCGGTTGTTGTCGAGAGCCAGCTGGCGCACCGTCTCGATGTCGAGGGTCTCCTGCGCCGACGCAGTTATTGTGCCGGCGAGTGCGAGGAGGAGGAATATCTTACGCATAGTCACTTCGTTTTTACGTTAAAGAACAGCACGTAGAGCACGGGCACGAAAATCAGCGTGATGATGGTGCCGAAGAAGAGTCCGCCCATAATCGTCACGGCGAGCGAGCCGAACATGGCGTCGCCGAGGAGCGGAATCATGCCGAGGATGGTGGTGAGCGAAGCCATCATAACGGGTCGCAGGCGGCTCAGCGAGCTGTCCACGAGTGCGTCGATGACGGGCTTGCCCTGCTCGATCTCGAGGTTGATCTCGTCCATGAGCACGATGCCGTTCTTGATCACCATGCCAATCAGTCCCAGGGCGCCCACAATGGCGACAAAGCTGAACACCTTGCCCGTGAGCATCACCGTGAGCACCACGCCCACGAAGACGAGCGGGATGGTGCAGAAGATGATGAGCATCTTGCGGTAGTCGCGGAAGAGCATGATGAGGATGGCGATCATGAGGATGATGGCCATGGGGAAGTTGGCGAAGAGGTACTTCATCGAGCGTTGCGAGGCGTTGCGCTCGCCCATCCACTGCAGTGCGTAGCCGTCGGGCAGGGGTATCTTCTCAATCTTCTCAGCCAGGGCCTTGCGCGTGCGCTCCGTCTCGCAGCCGGGAGCGGGCGAGCACTGGGCGCGCTGCATGCGGCTGCAGTTGTAGCGTGGCACGACGGGGTCCTCCCAGCGCACGCGCACGCCGCTCGTCGCCGCCTCTATGGGCACGGTACCGAAGAGAGCCTCGATGGCGAACTCGCGGTCCACCTTGCCCGAGCGCAGTCGCATGAAGTTGTCCTCGGTGACGAGGGCGCTGATGTTGGGCGTCGAGGAGAAGAGTTGGAGCGTGGTCAGGTCCTCGACCTTTCCGCCGTCGGGGGAGTAGGTCTGCACGTATATGTTATTGGAATAGACACCGTCGCGCACCTGTCCGATGGGTATGCCTCCCGTGGCGGTCAGCACCGAGAGACCGACGTCGCTGCGGCTCAGTCCGGCGCATCGCGCCCCGTTCTGGTCGTAGTCGATGTCGATGACGGGCACGGGCGGCGCCCAGTCGGTGGTGACGAGCTGCACGTGGGGGTCAGCCTCCATGATGGCGCGCGCCGAGTCGGCGAGGGCGTGGAGGACGGCGGGGTCGGGACCCGTGAACTGCGCCTCGATGGGGTATTTCTTGAACATGAGGTTGTAGAGCTTGAGCTTGCAGTACGCCTCGGGGTAGTTGTGCGTGAGGTAGGCCTGGATCTCGTCCACGTTCTCCTGCAGGGCCTCGGGCGAGGTGAAGTCGATGATGAGCTCTCCGTAGGCGAGCGAGGGCAGGGCGATGGTGCGCACGAGGTTGTAGCGGCCCGGGGTACCACCGAGGCTCGTGGTGACGTGGCGCACCTCGGGGCGTGTCTTGAGCCAGGCCTCGATCTCGGCGAGGTCCTTCTTGACGCGCGTCGAGTTGGCGCCCTCGGGCAGGCGGTACTCCATGTATGCCTGGTCATAGACCATGTCGGGGAAGAAGCCCTGCTTGAGGAATGGGTAGGTGACGGCGGCGGCGACCATCAGCCCGAGCATGAAGAAGAGGTTGAAGATGCGGTGGCGCAGGCCCCAGTTGAGGGCTACCCGCATGGCGCGGTAGGGCCATGAGTTGGGCATGGTAGCCGAGTCGCCGGCGTTGCTGTTCTTCTCGTGCATCACCTCGCTCGCCAGCTCTACCGACTCGTCGGCGAGCCCGCTCTTCTCCTTCTCCAGCGACTCCTCGCTGTACATCGTCTCGGTGAGGGCGTCCATGCCTATCTTTATCACGTTGCCCTTGGCGAGCATGCGGCTCGACATGAGCGGCACGTGGACGAGGGCGAGTATCCACGACATCAGGAGGCTGACAGCCAGCACGATGAAGAGGTCGCGCACGTAGAGGCCGGCGGTGTCGGGACTGAGGAAGATGGGGAGGAACGAGAGGATGGCTATCAGTGTGGCTCCGAGCAGGGGCATCGCCGTCCGCCGTCCGATGTTGGTCATCGCCTCGCGGCGGGGCACCCCTCGCTTGAGGTCGACGAGTATGCCGTCGACGATCACGATGGCGTTGTCGACGAGCATGCCCATCGCCAGGATGAACGAACCGAGGCTGACGCGCTGCATCGTGCCGTCGAAGCCGAGCAGGATGAGAAACGTGCCGCAGACGATGACCACGAGCGAGACGCCGATGATGACGCCGCTCTTGAAGCCCATCGTGAGCATCAGTATGAGCACCACGATGACCACCGACTCGATGAGGTTGATGATGAAGTCGGACAGGGCCGTCGTCACGCGCTCGGGCTGGAAGAAGACCTTCTCCAACGCCATGCCCGTGGGGAAGCGCTCGGCCTGGATCTTCTCCACCTTGTCGTCAATCAGGTCGCCGATCTTGACCACGTCGGCTCCCGACTTGGGAGCCACGAGGATGCCGAGTGCTCGCTTGCCGTCGCGCAGCATCTCGTTGCGCACGGGTTTCTCGAGGTCCTTCTCCACCTCGGCGATGTCCGCCATGCAGAGCTGGTCGCCCTCATGTCCGGCGATGAGCATCTGGCGTATGTTCTCCACCTCGGTGAAGCGGTCGCTGACGCGCACGCGGATGCGCTGGTCGCCGTTGTCGTAGTATCCGGCATAGACAGCCTTGTTCTGCCCCTCGAGTGTCTGCAGCACCTCGACGGGTGACACGCCGAGGGCGGAGAGTTTGTCCTGGAGGAGACGCACGTTGATGCACTCCTTCTGCGTGCCGTAGATCTGCACGCGATCCACGCCGTCGATGTTTATGAGTTCGCGCTTGATGAGGTTCGCGTAGTTGTTTGTCTCGAACTCTGACATGCCGTCGCAGGTGAGGGCGTAGAACATGCCATATACCTCGCTGAAGTCGTCGCGCACGACGCTAGGCCTTGCGCCTGAGGGCAGGTCCGCCTGTCCGTCGCTTACCTTTCGGCGGAGTTGGTCCCAGTACTGCTCCACCTCGTCGTTGGGGGTTGTGGAGAGCAGTTCGACCTGAATGAGTGAGAAGTCGGCGTAGCTGTATGACTCGGTGTTGTCAACTCCGCTCATGGAGCGGATGCGTTTCTCGAGCGGGTCTGTGACCTGCATCTCGACCTCGTGCGCTGACGCGCCCGGGTATGCTGTTATGACCATCGCCATCTTGACCTTTATCTCGGGGTCTTCGAGTTTGCTCATTTTCCATGCGGAGAAGACACCTCCTATGACGAAAACCCACACGAGGAAGTGCACCAGCGCGCGGTTTTTGAAAGCCCATCTGCCAAAATCCATGTCTATACCTTTTTATATATGGTTGGTGAATGAATGAAAGATATCAGAGGAGACTTCCGACGTTGGTTTTGGGTGCCGGTTTGAGCACCTCTATCTCCTGTCCGTCGTGAATGTAGTGCACTCCGCTGACGACGACCTGGTCTCCCTCGGCGAGGTTGCCTGTGACGGCCGCCATGCCGTTGCCTGTTATGGCGTTGACCTGCACGACGACGCGCTTCGCCTTGCCGTCGATGACCTTGAAGATGTAGTCTTCGGTGTATGAGTGCACTATGGCTGAGGCTGAGACGCGCAGTTCCTGGTCTTCGATGGGCAGGTTGTGTGTGATGGTGACCCATCCGTTCATTCCCGGCATGGGCAGTTCTGTGCCCACAAGCGCGAAGCGTACGGGGTACATGCCTGAGGCATTGGCTTTTGGTAGGGCGTGGAGGAGTCGCAGGTTGAATGTGCGGTCGGGTATTGCTGTGAACGATGCTGTCGCGGTGACAGCGTCGCTGGCTTTAGCGAAGACGCGCTGCAGACGTGCGGGCACGGTGATTTCGACCTCCGGCGCTCCGCTTCCCACGAGTTGCACGATGGGCATTCCGGCTCCGACGATTTCTCCCGCCTCGTGCATTTTGAGTTGCACGGTGCCCGCTTCGGGCGCGTATATTTTGCAGTACGCCACCTGGTCCTGGTGGTGCTTCAGTTTGGACTCGATCTGCTGCAGTCCGTAGAATGCCTTGTCGTAGTTGCTTTTTGTGGTGGCGCCTTGCGCGTGGAGCTGCATGACTCGGTTCGCCTCCGCGCTTATCTGCTCGTATTCCGCCTGTGTGGCCCGGAGCTGTACCGCGTAGTCGGAGTCGTCCATCTCGGCGAGTAGTTGTCCGCTTGCGACGTGCTGCCCCTCTTTGACGTGCACGGCCTTGATGGTTCCCGCTACCTTGAATGCGGCGTTTATCTCGCTTCCGGCTTTGACGCGTCCCGGGAATTGCCAGTTGCCGGTGTCTCCTGCCGACACGACAGTCGCCACTTTGACGGTTGCTACTGTTTTGGTGATTTTTTTCTTCTCCGATGAGCATGCCGCGAGCATGAGAAGCGCGAGCATGAGTGTGAAAGTATGTCTCATATAAGTGTTTGAGGGGAAATGTTTCGGCAAAAGTACTACTTTTTCGCCGTATATGAACAAAGATGCGCCGAATTGCACACATTTTAGGCAGAAAGTGGGGAGGAAGCCCCCCTTCCCCCCCCGAAATGGGGGGGATGTGGGAGAGGGGGATTATGTGGTGGGATTGGGTGTGTAGGGGCGTGAGAGGACCTCTTTGACGACATCGGTGACCATCTGTTTGAGTTCATTGATGAAAGTCTGCGCCTCGTATTCGTGGCGCTCGATCTGTCGTAGTTTGCGCTCCCACTGTCCGGTGAGTTCGGCGCTTTTGAGGAGGTCGTTTTGTATGAGGTCGATGAGTTCGCAGCCTGTGGGTGTGGCTATGAGAGTCTTGCCCTTTCCCCCTTTTTTTGTGATGTAGTTGCGCTTGAGGAGTGTCTCGATGATGGCGGCTCGTGTTGAGGGGCGCCCGATGCCGTTCTCCTTGAGCGCGTCGCGGAGCGATTCGTCCTCGACCAGTCGGCCGGCGGTCTCCATGGCGCGCAGAAG
>JABUTZ010000016.1:45843-54546 GCA_021443415.1 Bacteroidaceae bacterium
GGGAGTTAGCGGGAGTTAATGAATGGGAGTTATGCGCCTGCGGCGCTGGGAGTTAACGGGAGTTTTTTTGGCGGGAGTTAATGAATGGGAGTTATGCGCCTGCGGCGCTGGGAGTTAGCGGGAGGCGTATTTTAGCCCTCCCCCCATTTCGGGGGGAGCTGGAGGGGGGCTTTTACATCATCCCGTAGGGCAGCTGGCTCAGCATCTGCGCAAGGCCGTCGACACCCTTCTGGAGCTTGCTGCCAATCATCGCCTTCATCATGAAGTTGAGGTCGGCGCGCACGGTGAGCTTGAGGCGCGTGCCGCCGTCGGTGGCGGGGAGCAGCTGCACCCACATGTTCGCCTTGAGGGGCGCGTCCTGGAGTTCGAACTTGATGCACTTGGGCGACTCGCGCTCGACGATGGCGAGGGTGATGTCGCCGATGGGCGAACCGGGGAACGTGAGCGTGTCGCTCGTGATGATGAGCTTGCGCACACCGTCGAGAGCCTTCTGGATCTTCTCGGGGTCGCGCTGGTCCTCAGGCACTTGTGCCATGAGCATATCGACGGCGCCCGGCTGGTCGAGTTTCAGTCGCAGGTCGTCGAACGTGCCAAGGTCGCTCAGCTTGGCATATACAGTGTCGTTGTTGTATGGCGAGTGCTTCACCTCGCTTTCGTAGTCAGCCATAAGCCACAGATTTACACAGATTAATTATTTAGGATTAACACAGATTATATTTCGCTGCTGGTTATTTCAACGCAGATTAACGCAGATGTTTCTATTCTCTACACTCTACTCTCTACTCTCTACCTCACTTCCCCCATTCCGCCGGGTTCTTGCGCCACTCGGCGAGGAGGGCGACCTCGTCGGCCTTGATGTAGCCGCTCTCAACGGCCTGGGCGACAACGGCTTCGTAGTTGGTGAGGGTGACGAGGCGCACATCGGCGTCGGCGAAGGCCTTCTCGGCGACATCGAAGCCGTAGGTGTAGGAGGCGACCATGCCCACCACCTCGCAACCGGCGCGGCGGATAGCCTCGACGGCCTTCAGGCTGCTGCCTCCGGTCGAGATGAGGTCCTCGATGACCACCACCTTCTGACCCTCCTTGAGGTCGCCCTCGATGAGGTTCTCCA
Source organism: Bacteroidaceae bacterium (assembly GCA_021443415.1). GTDB lineage: Bacteria > Bacteroidota > Bacteroidia > Bacteroidales > Bacteroidaceae > Physcousia. Next base: position 46,955 of record JABUTZ010000016.1, read on the forward strand.
TGCCGTGATCCTTGGGCTTCGAGCGCACATAGACGAAAGGCTTGTTGAGCAGGTCAGCCACCATGGCTCCCTGCGCGATGGCTCCCGTGGCGACACCTGCCACCACGTCGGCGTCGTCGAACTGCTCCAACACGATGCGCGCCAGCTCGGTCTTCACGAACGAGCGCAGGTCGGGAAACGACAGCGTCTTGCGGTTGTCGCAGTAGAACGGGCTCTTCCAACCGCTCGCCCATGTGAAGGGATTGGTGGGTTGCAACTTGATGGCCTTGACTGCAAGCAACTTGCCTGCAAAGATTTTCTCCAATGTGTTCATATCTTAAATCTATTTTTTAGAATTCTTTCAGCCGCTCCTTGGCCGCGTTGTATTCAGCCTGCATCTCCGCCATCGCCTCGGCGACGGTCTGGATGTCGCGTCCCTTGAAGAGGGCGGCAATCTGGCCTATCTCCAGCTCGCCGTTCTCGACATCGCCGTCGAACATGCCCATGCGGGCGCGTCCTACTCCGATAATCTCGAGCAACTCCTCGGCCGACGCGTCCCTCGCCTCCGCCTCCTCGAGGACGGTGCGGAACTTGTTCGCCACGAGTCGCGTGGGCGACAGCTTCTTCAGAATGAGGCGCGTATCGCCTTCGTTGAGGTTCAGGCATACGCGCTTGAACGCCTCGCTCGCCGAACTCTCCGCCGTGAAGGCGAAGCGTGTGCCTATCTGCACTCCCTCGGCTCCGAGAGCCTCGGCGGCAAGGATGGCGTCGCCCGTGGCTATGCCTCCGGCGGCTATCAGCGGCAGGGTGGTCGCACGGCGCACGGCGGGGATGAGACACATCGTCGTCGTCTCCTCGCGTCCGTTGTGCCCGCCAGCCTCAAATCCCTCGGCCACGACGGCGTCCACGCCTGCCTCCTCGCACTTGCGGGCGAACACCGACGAGGCGACCACGTGAGCCACCTTGACGCCGCGCTCGTGGAGCCACGAGGTCCATTTTTTCGGGCTGCCGGCCGAGGTGAACACCACGGGTACCCGATATTTCTCCACCAGCTCCATCACCTTGGCGGCATTGGGGTTGGCGAGCGGTATGTTCACACCGTAGGTCCTGCCCTGCACCGCCTCGCGGCACTTGACGATGTTCTCCTCGAGGATGTCGGGAGTCATCGACCCGGCGCCGATCAGCCCGAGTCCTCCCTCGTTGGTCACCGCCGCCGCCAGGCGCCAGCCGCTGCACCATGCCATTCCTCCCGCCACGACAGGCCTCGCGATGCCAAACAATTCAGTGATTCTGTTGCTCATATTACGTTTTGAGTGATTATGTCACATAACATCTAAATCGCAAGTAACTTGATGATTTTTAATGTTAGATTAAATATCTTGTTCTATATTGTTCCCAGAAGTTTCCCGATGGTGAATATCTGGGATATACTATGTGATTATCGGCGTTTCCGATACTACCGTGTGCAGTCACCGAAGTCTATGATACTACCGGTTTTCAAACCAGCGATTTCAGTTTCTTAGTCAATGCTTGTCTGCACTTCACAGGCAGGGCAACAGGCAATGTGGAGCCCGAGTTCCTTCCTTGGGGGTGATGCAAAAGTATATATTTTTTCCTGTTCTTGCAAGCATTTTGTGAGATTTCTGCGGATTAGGCGGCTTTTTGCGTGTATGATACCCGCTTTGCAAAAAAAGCATTATCTTTGCAAAAAAGATTACGGACATGAGATATCTGCGATATTCGCTTGTGGTGCCGGCGGTGCTGGGCACCGTGGTTGGCGGCTACGCCAAAGGCACTAAAAAAGACAAGGCGGTGAACGAGAGGGAGAAGCCGAATGTGGTCATCATCCTTGCCGACGACCTCGGATACGGCGACCTGGAGTGCTACGGCGCGAAGAACGTGCAGACGCCTAACGTGAACCGCCTCGCCTCGGCGGGCATACGCTTCACCAACACGCACGCGGTGGCGGCGACCAGCACGCCGTCGCGCTACTCGCTGCTCACGGGCGAATATGCGTGGCGGCGGCCGGACACCAACATCGCCACGGGCGACGCGGGCATGATCATTCGCCCCGGCCAATACACGATGGCGGACATGTTCAAGAGCGCCGGCTACACGACGGCGGCGGTCGGCAAGTGGCACCTCGGACTTGGCGACGAGACGGGTGCTCAGGACTGGAACGCACCGCTGCCGCAGGCGCTCGGCGACATCGGCTTCGACTACCACTACATCATGGCGGCGACCGCCGACCGGGTGCCCTGCGTGTTCATCGAGAACGGTCAGGTGGCTAACTACGACGCCTCGGCTCCGATCGAGGTGAGCTACAAGCAAAATTTCCCGGGCGAGCCCACGGGCAGGGACAACCCCGAGCTGCTCTACAACCTTCGTTCGAGCCACGGCCACGACATGTCGATCGTGAACGGCATCGGCCGCATCGGCTTCATGCGCGGCGGCGGCAAGGCGCTCTGGAAGGACGAGAACATCGCCGACTCCATCACCGCCCACGCGGTGGACTTCATCCGACAGCACGCCGGCGAACCGTTTTTCATGTATTTCGCCACCAACGACGTGCACGTGCCCCGCTTCCCCCACGAGCGGTTCCGCGGCAAGAATATCATGGGACTGCGCGGCGATGCGATTGTGCAGTTCGACTGGAGCGTGGGCGCGATCCTCGATGCACTCGACGAGGCGGGCATCGCCGACAACACGCTGGTTATCCTCACGAGCGACAACGGCCCCGTGGTAGACGACGGCTACCGGGACGAGGCGTTCGAGCGGCTCAACGGCCACTCCCCCGCCGGAGCGCTCCGCGGCAACAAGTACAGCGCCTTCGAGGGCGGCACCCGTGTGCCGGCCATCGTGCGATGGTCCAAGCAGGTCCGGGGCGGTTGCGTCAACGACGTGCTGATGAGCCACATAGACTTGATGGCATCGCTCGGCGCGCTCGTCGGGGCGAGGATGCCCCGAGGCGCCGCCCCCGATAGCAGAAACCACCTCGGCGCACTGCTGGGCACCGACACGACCGACCGCGCCTACGTGCTCGAGATGGCCGCCAACAGGGTGATCTCGGTGAGGACGAAGGACTGGAAATACATCGAGGGCAGCGACGGTGCAAAGGTCCAGCAGCAGACGCGCATCGAGCTGGGCAACGACCCCAAGCCCCAACTCTACCACCTCAGCGACGAGCCTGACGAGCGGACGAACCTCGCCGAGAAACAGCCAGCCATCGTCTTCGAGATGCAGGACATCCTGCGCCGCGAGCGTAAAAAAACCACCAGTCGATGACTTGGCTCAAAAACAGTCGCAACCAGTACACTAAAAAACCTTTTCTCGCATGAACGCACTTTTTTCATTGACTCTTGCGTCCCTCACCCTCGCCCTGTCGGTCGGCAGTTGCGGCACACGCACGCAGACACCCCCCGAGGATGAGTTCAAGGATGCGAAAGCAGTGTCAGGATATGTCATCACTAAGGACATTCCAGTGGCGCGCTCCAAGGACGCGAGCGCAGCCCCCGACTACACGGTCAAGGCCGGAAGGGTATGCCTGAAGTCGGATGAAAAGCCTGACTGCTATTACTTTGAACTGACCGACGCCTGTGAGACTGTCACTCTCGGCCAGGACCATGTCGCCTATTACGAACCCGCACAGGACGATGTTCCAGCGAGATACGCGAAGAGGGACGTGTTCGACCGTTCCGTGCAGGAGGTGTCCATCTACACGAGTGCGCCACGCTCATGGAAAGCAGGCACGGCATATACACTCGTCCCGAGAAACAAGGGAAGCATGGTACGATGGGTTACCGTACGCCCCGTCGTGATCAAGGACAAGGACGCCGTCTTTGTCGAAAGCACGTGGAACAGTGCCGAGCCAACCTTCAAACAGACGAGGACACCCATGTGCGGCAAAATCGTTTGCGAAGTCACCCTATGCACCCATTCCGGCACCTACACCATCTATGCCTATAACGGCGAAGAACTCATGCCCAACGCCGTAGAAGCCAGCGGAAACTACAGTGACGTTTACTACGAGGACATGACGATTGACGAGCAAGGCCGCCTCCTCGCGAAGGAATACGGAGACGCCGCCCCGTTCCAACCCATCCACGAGGTCAGCGGCCCCGTAGACATTCCCTGCATCGGTTTTGCAGGCTGGGTCAGTCCGACCCAAATGGTAATCAACGACGATGTCTATGACGTGGACAACGGCTCCTGCCAAAAGGCTTCCGGCGACCCGAAGACCCACATCTAAAACCACACCCTCACCCTGCGAACACCATCATGTCGGCGAGTTGGAGGAAATAGTCGCTTGACCAGATGTCGAGGGGGCGAGGGTCGATGACGAACGGAGCGACATCCTGTTTCACCATCTCGATGTCCGTGGTGGCGAGCCGCTCACGGAGTTTCTCGAGGAACGACTCGCGCGTGAGATCGATACCGTTGAAATCCCGGGCTCGGCACTGAAGATGGCGGAAATCGAGAGGGATACGATGGCGGACATACCACTCAAAGTCATACCAGTCACGCCCTTTGACACGATGCTTCCATGCCCTGAACACCAAGGCGTGCATCTTGCCCGCATAGAGGCAGGGAAGGGTGAAACAGCGCGTCTGGAAAGAGAACGGGAGCAACAGCAGTCTCTGCTCGGTTGCAAAGCCAAGCGGTGGATTTGTATCGACCTCAATCTTTATTTTCATGCTCTTTTCGGTCTGGAACGCGAGGTTATAGACATCGGTGTTGTCCTTGAGAAAGGCAGACTCCACAGTGCCGAAGTTGCTTTTTTCCTTCTTCGTGATAACTATCTCACGCCCAAGGAGTCTCGCCTCCTCGATGATGGCAGGGAAGAAGTCTTCGAAACGGAAATCCACATTCGGTTCGAGCAGCGAGAAGTCCATATCCTCGGAGTAACGACCCAGCTGATGGAAGATGCGCAGACAGGTGCCGCCGTAGAATGCCGCCTCGCGGAAAAAACCACCACGATATAGACCGCTCAGCACGACCTGCTGCATCACCTCGTAGGTGGCATTGCGACGATTGTCGGCAGTGGAGAGGTCATGCTGGCTGAGCATCATGTCATATATTTCGTTCATGCCGAATGAATTTGATTAGAGTATTTATATTCTGACCCTTGCGACTATGGGCGGCGCATCTCTCAATGATGGAGAGGTCGAAACGGCGCAGGGTGTCCATGTCAAGGCGAATGTCCTCTTCGAGATAGCAGGCTACGTCCCTCATGAAACGAAGGTTCACTCCCTTTGAGTAGTTGATGAGGTCGCACAGAGCCTTCTCGGGCGTCGCGATGAGGTAGGTGATGCCGTCCTCGCGTTCCACCCTCACCCCTGCGGCGAAATAGTCCTTGTCACAACTCTCGTAGGTGAAATGTCCGACTGGCGTGTCGAACGAACGCGCATGCTTGGTGGTCAGCGACTGCACCATGTGTACGCGCTCAGGTATCAGTCCGTAGTGGCGCAATGCTGTCTGTAGGCTGACATACGAGGGACCGTAGAGATGGTTGGCGATGAGATAGCGGTTGAGCGTCTTGCCTGTTTCGTCGGGACTGGCGACATACAACCCTCTCTTCACACGCATGATCTTTCCCTCCGCCTCCAGTCTGCGAGCCTTCTCCGTCACGTGCTTCGTCCCAGGAAACGTCGAGGCGAGCACACCGAGGTCAAACGGCACATTGCCCAATTTTGCGAGTGGTGACATGACGAATAATGATTTAGACACCGCAAAATTAGTAATAATCCGTACACTAAACAAGTTTTTTATTGGTTTTCTGTACGAACGACAACTATTTCGTGGAATTTGAGTACAAAAAACAGATACAAAATTTTTTCTTGTTTACATAGGACTTTCGCTGCAATTTAGGAAAAACACGGCAAATTTATTTCGTTTTGTGTGGTGGGATAAAGATAAAGATTTAACTTTGCAGTCACAAACGCACGAAACGACAATGGGTACATTCGATTTGACATCCGACCTCGAACCTACCGACGAGCAGCTGCAGGCCCTCATGGAAGGCATCGGCGAGATTGGGCGACAGAGCATTGCAAACGAGAAAGCGGCATTCGACAGGATGCTCCGCGAAGCATTAGGCTGATTCCTATGAGCGACCACCGCCCCACTCTCTGCATCATCGCCGGTCCGAATGGGTCAGGCAAGACATCCACCACCACCCTCCTGTTGAAGAATGAGTGGACGGCGGATAGTGTGTATATCAACCCCGATAACATCGCCCGCGATGTATTTGGCGACTGGAACTCACCCAATGCCGTACTCAAGGCGGCTGAGGAGGCGACGCGACTGCGCAACGAGTGCCTTGAACAAGGGCGCAACTTTGTCTTCGAGACTGTCTTCTCCTCGCAAGAGAAACTCGACTTCGTGCGCAGGGCGAAGGCAAAAGGTTTCTTCATCCGTTTCTTCTATGTCTGCACCAAAAGTCCTGAAATCAACGTGAGCCGCATCGTAAAGCGTTATATGGAAGGTGGCCACGAGGTTCCTATCTCGAAAATCATCTCCCGCTACTACAAGTCGCTACGCAATGCCAAGGCCATCCTGCCCGAGGTGGACCGCGCCTACATCTACGACAACTCCGTCGATGGTGCCATGCCCACACTCCTTTTCCGCACCACCTGCGGTCAAATAGCCAAGCGCTACACGGATATGCTCCCTCTCTGGGCACAGAAACTCATCTGAAAACACCAATGCGACATAACATTGCACTAACAGAACCCGTCAGCATCCCGAAGAACTGCTGGCGGGTCACTTCTTTTCATAACGACAAATATAGCCAATCCATGACCAGACTCAAAACTGTCATAATCCGTACACTAAACAAACTTTCCGTTTGTTTTCTGTACGGGAGAGGACTATTTTTTTGGGGGGAGGGGATTTAGAGCAGAAAATAAGGCAGATGCATGCATGGTTTATATGCGTTCGATCATGCAGGTATGCTCTTTCTCGTCCTTCTCGTAGGTGATGCCGCAGAGGATGACCTCGCCGGCATAGTCCTTGAGTGGGGCGGGATAGTTCTTCTGCTTGATCTGGTCGATGGCGGTGACGGCCTCTTTCTTCCATTTCAACTCAACGACGATGGCGGGGAGGTCCACGTTGCGCCACGGCACAAACACCACGTCGGCAAAGCCGCGACCGGCGGGGAGTTCGCGCACTATCTTGTACTTGCTGCGGGCGGAATAGAAGGCAAGGTTTATGACGCAGGAGAGGGAGTTCTCGTCGTTGTACTTCAGTATGCTTGTGCTCTCTTCGTGCACCCTCTGTATGCCGGCAGCCACTTCTTCGGCTTCACCATCAAGCAGGCAGTTCAGGAGTTCTTTCGACTCCTCAATGGCATTGATGACCAACTGCCAGCCGTTGTCCTCAATGGCGCCCTCCATCTCGTCAGCCGCCTCCTTGTTGGGAATGTAGCAGGTCTGCGTGTTCGTGTCGTATGCCAAATAGCCAAGATGGATGAGGATGGTAAGCACATCATCCTTCGAGGCTATCTGGTTAGGGTCGTTTTTGAAGCGGTTGGTCTTCACTGGACAGCGTCCTCCCGCCAGCATCTCGACAATATCTCCCTTCAGCCCCTTGAAATCCATCTGGATATAACGAGC
>JABUTZ010000017.1:0-2565 GCA_021443415.1 Bacteroidaceae bacterium
CTGTCGCACTCATTGGCATCGATGGCCTTCATGATGGAACTGGGGTTGAACATCGACGGCTCGTTGCCGATGCTGTAGCCGTCGTACCACTTCTCCATCTCCTCGTAGTCCATGCCGTGTTTCTCGCAGAGTGCCTTGACCTCGTCGGCGGTGAAACCGAAGTACGAGGCGAGACGGCGCGGCTGAATCATCGAGTATTCCCAGAAGTTGTTCAACGCCGACTCCGTCTTGTATTTCTTGATGGGGAGTATGCCTGTCATATAGACCCCGGCGAACACGCCGAGAGCGTCAGAACTCTTGAACATGCGACGCAGAAGCATGACATATTCCTCCATTGCCTTTTCTCCGCGCTCGAACTCACGGCAGATGGCATCCCACTCGTCGATGATGAAAATGAACCGCTCACCAGTGGCTGCGGCTATGTCGATAAGCACGTCCATCAGCCTATGCGGGTTTGACAATTCCACGTCGGGATATGCTTTCACAACACTCTTTATGACATCCGCCTGAAGGTAATCCACAATCTTGTTGTCATGACCGTAGTCGGTGATAAAGTTGGTCAGTTCGACATAGATGACGGGATATTTGTTGAGATGAGTCTCAAAGTCGGGGTTATTCTCTATCTCCAGTCCGCGGAACAGTTCGCGCGACTCGCACGACTTGTCGTAGTAGGCGCACAGCATCTCCGCAGCCATCGACTTGCCGAAACGCCGGCAGCGGCTCACGCAGGTGAACCGGTTCCGTTTGAACAGGGTCGCGTTGATTTCAGCTATCAGCCCCGTCTTGTCGATGTATTCATCGTTGAGAGACTCAGCGAATCGTTGGTTTCCCAGATTGATGTAATTAGCCATACTCGTGATAGTTTTTTCCTCGCGGACATATTTCCACATGCAAATATACAAAAAATCAAGATACAACGCACTGCGTGCGGCGGATTATTTGTGGTCGGGGGTGCGGCAGGGGAAAAAATTACCCTGGGCGGTGGGTGCCCAGGGTAAGTTTCCAATAATCGGATACGCGCTACGCGCGGCACTTCATTCTATGACGGGACGCACGGAGAACCCGAAGCAGCGATAGCGGCCGTAGCCCGAGACGTAGAAGCCAGAATAGAAGACATGCAGTACGTGTTGTCGTTGAAGTTCGGATAGGGCAACGAACTCCAATAGTCGCCCCAGGAACCGTCGTTGTAGAGCGAAGTGCCGTCGCGGTGGCCCGCGGCGGGCAGGAAGATGGAGTTGCCGTTCTTCTTGCTCGTCACCTTGNTTTGCCTTGCGAACACATTTCCGCATACAAAAGTACAAAAAATTAAGATACAACGCACTGCACGCGGCGGATTATTTGCGGTCGGGTGCGGCAATGGGGGAAAAATTGCTGCTCCAGCACGAGAGCGCGTGGCTCAGGGGAGGGCATAATGCAGCAAAACGCCCTGAATCAGGGCGTTTTGCATGGCGTACGGAATATACTATTCCTTAGTTCGCGGCTTCAGCGGTCTTGACTACCTGCTCCCACGTGAAAATAGCACGATGATTTTTGTCCTGTGCTATAGCCTTAATTTTGTACTCTGTGCCTGGTTGTAACGGCTCATGAACATAGGTTTGATAAAAGATATCTTCAATTATGTATGAATTATCCTTGAATCCAGCATAACCGTTACGGATGTCATTTATAGAAAATTCATACCAGTCAATCGATACAGGTGGATCAGTAACATAAAAGCTCAGGGCAATTCCAGATGCCGTAGCACTTGTTACCGTGACATGAAATTTCTCCGGTGCATAGTCATCTTTCATTTTGCCGGTGATATCCGCAATCCAGTACTTGCCGGCATCATAGTACATATCCTTCTTGGTACCCGTGACCTTGTAGCTGCAAGTACGGCCGTCCTGGAGCGTAAGCACGAACTTCATCCACTCGCCAATCCAGAGGTCAGTTGGGATGTGCATGAAATAGGCGGTGACGGTTTCGTCCTTTTTGGCATCGAAGTCGAGAGTGAGCTCGGCGGCGTCCCACCATTCCCATACAATGGACAGCTTGGAACCGGCGGTGAAGGCCACAGGAGTATTGAACTTCACCTTGTAGATGGCGGTCTCGGGGTGCTTGAACGTGAGGCTCGCGCCTTCGATCTGCTGGTTGGTCAGCGTAGCCACCATCGTCTCGCCGTACTTCAGGTGTTCGGTGTTGTCGTTGGCAATCTGTATGCCTGCCTTCGCCGCATTGCGCGGGGCGTAGGTGGCGGTGCCCGTGAAGTTGTCGGCGGAGGGGATGGCACCCTCGTAGGACAACATGCCTACGCCGTCGGATTTGACCGACGTGACCACGAAGTCGTAGGTCTGGCCGCCTCCGTCAGCCTTCAGCGTCACAGTGTCGCCCTTCTCCCAGCAGCAGTTCATGGTGTTGGACTCGTCCTTGTAGGTGACGCGCGAGTCGATGGCGCCCGTTTTGCCCGTCATCGTGTAGGTCGGGGCGGAAGGGGCGGGCGTGTTGTCCGCCTCCGACGAGCATGCCGCGAGCATGAGCAGGGGCATGGCAAGCAAGTAGTTGAAAAGTTTTCTCATGATGAATGTT
>JABUTZ010000017.1:2640-13974 GCA_021443415.1 Bacteroidaceae bacterium
GCGACCATCTGCGCGTGGCGGATGCCGGTCATGCGCAGCATTGGGGTGATGTAGTCTTTCTTCTTCATTGATTATTGTTTCGTTTGGTACTAATTTCTCAAACTAATCATATACGACAAAAGCCTTGCGACTCCATGCCACCGACAGGCGGACATGGTCGCAAGACTTTCACAAGCGTTATTATCCAGAGAGGAAACAACGCAGTATATTACTGGTAATTAGATAGTTATGGGGGGGGGTATTTTTCTTCATCGTTATCAAGAGTTCATTAATTTCCACAACTATACGCCTACCATTATTCACATATCACTCCTCCGAACTCTTCCTGATTGTGAGGTTGAGTTCATCGAGTTGCTTGTCGTCGATGGTGCTGGGAGCATCGAGCATGACATCCCTGCCGGAGTTGTTCTTGGGGAACGCGATGCAGTCGCGGATGCTGTCCAGGCCGGCGAAGAGGCTCACCCAGCGGTCAAGGCCGTATGCCAGTCCACCGTGAGGGGGCGCACCGTACTTGAAGGCGTTCATCAGGAAGCCGAACTGCTGCTGTGCCTTCTCGGGAGTGAAGCCGAGTATCTCGAACATCTTAGCCTGGAGCTTGGGATCGTGGATACGGATTGAACCGCCGCCTACCTCGACACCGTTGCACACCATGTCGTAGGCGTCGGCACGCACTGCGGCGGGGTCGCTGTCGAGAAGAGGTATGTCCTCATCCTTGGGGTGAGTGAACGGATGGTGGGTGGCCATCAGGCGCTGCTCCTCGTCGCTCCACTCGAACATGGGGAAGTCAACGACCCAGAGCAACGAGAACTTGTTCTTGTCGCGCAGTCCCATCTGAGCACCCATCTCCAAACGGAGCTCGCACAACTGCTTGCGCGTCTTCATGGCATCGGCACCACTGAGGATGAGAATAAGGTCGCCCGCCTCGGCTCCCATAGCTTCCTTGAGTTTGCCGAGCACCTCGGGGCTGTAGAACTTGTCCACGCTCGACTTCACGCTGCCATCTTCCTGCACGCGGGCATACACAAGTCCCTTGGCACCTATCTGCGGACGCTTGACGAACTCGGTCAACTGGTCAAGCTGCTTGCGCGTATAGACAGCCTGTCCCTTGGCGCAGATACCACCGATGTATGCGGCTTCGTTGAAGACGCTGAACTCGCCCGTGCCTTTCAGCACGTCCATCAGTTCGACGAACTCCATGCCAAAGCGGGTGTCGGGCTTGTCCGAACCATACAGGCGCATGGCATCAGCCCAGGTCATGCGCGGGAAGTCCTCCTTCAACTCTATGCCGCGCAACTCCTTGAAGAGGTGCTTGGCCATGCCCTCAAAGGTGCTGATGATGTCCTCCTGGGTGACGAACGACATCTCGCAGTCTATCTGTGTGAACTCGGGCTGGCGGTCGGCGCGTAGGTCCTCGTCGCGGAAGCACTTGACAATCTGGAAGTAGCGGTCCATGCCTGCCACCATGAGCAACTGCTTCAGTGTCTGGGGGCTCTGCGGCAGGGCGTAGAACTGTCCGGGGTTCATGCGCGAGGGTACGACGAAGTCGCGCGCTCCCTCGGGTGTCGAACCGATGAGCATGGGAGTCTCTATCTCAAGGAATCCCTTGCTGTCGAGGTAACGGCGCACCTCCATGGTCATCTTGTGACGCAGTTCGATGTTGCGGCGCACGGCTCCGCGGCGCAGGTCGAGGTAGCGGTATTTCATGCGCAGGTCGTCGCCACCGTCGGTGTTGTCCTCGATGGTGAACGGGGGCAGGGTCGATGCGTTGAGCACGGTGAGGCGGCTCACGATTATCTCGATGTCGCCTGTCGGCATATTGGGGTTTTTGCTCTCGCGCTCGTTGACGCGTCCCTCCACTTGGATGACATATTCACGTCCGAGGTGGTTGGCGCGCTCGCACAGGTCGGCGTCTATCTCGGTGTTGAACACGAGCTGGGTTATGCCGTAGCGGTCGCGGATGTCGGCAAATGTCATACCGCCCATTTTGCGGGTTCTCTGCACCCATCCGGCAAGCGTCACTGTCGTGCCGGCATCGGCGAGGCGTAGCTCGCCACAAGTCTTTGTTCTGTACATACTTGAGTATATTGTTTGTTTTGTTTTTCTTGGTTCATTCCACTTCGAGCACGAGTCCTTTCAGATACTCGCCTTCGGGGTGGTAGATGTTGATCGGATGGTCGGCGGGCTGGTGAAGCTGGTGCAGGATGCGCACACGGCGGTGTGCCTGCGTGGCGGCGGTGAACACAGCGGCACGGAAATGGTCCTTGTCCACTGCCTGCGAACAGCTGAACGTGAAGAGCAGTCCTCCCTTTTCTATCTTTTCCATGGCACGCGCATTGAGTCGTGTGTAACCCTTCAGTGCGGCTCGGACAGCATCACGATGCTTGGCGAAGGCCGGTGGGTCGAGGATGATAAGGTCGTAGGCAGACTTCTCCATCTTGTCCAAGAAGGCAAACGCATCCTGGGCGTATGCGGCATGGCGCGTGTCGCCGGGGAAGTTGAGTTCCATATTTTGGTTTACGAGTTCCACCGCCTTTGCCGACGCATCGACCGAATCGACCTTCACGGCACCTCCCCGCATGGCATAGACACTGAATCCGCCTGTGTAGCAGAACATGTTGAGCAGTCGCCGTCCCTTGGCGTAGTGCTCGATGAGCGAGCGGTTGTCGCGCTGATCGACGAAGAATCCGGTCTTCTGTCCGCCAAGCCAGTCGATATGGAATTTCAGTCCGTTCTCAATGGCGATGTTGTCTATCTCCGTCCCGCCTATCAGAAAACCGTTTTCCTGTCCCAAGTCTGCCTTGAACGGCAGCGTTGTCTCGCTTTTGTAGAAGACGGACGTGACATCGTTGCCAAACACCGTCACGATTGCCTTGGCTATCATCTCGCGATGGACGTGCATGCCCACACTATGCGCCTGCACGACGGCTGTGCGGTTGTAGATGTCTATCACGAGTCCGGGCAGGAAGTCGCCCTCGCCATGCACGAGGCGGTAGGTGTTGTTGTCCTCCCTGACGAGCCCTATCGAGCGCCTGACAGCGAGAGCCTCGCCGATGCGCTCGGCATAGAACGACTCGTCGATGTCCCTTTTCTCAAACGTGAGGACGCGCACCATGATACTGCCAATCTGGTAGTGCCCCGTGCAGATATATTCGTGCTCGGCGTCATACACATCGACCACGTCTCCTTCCGCCACCTTGCCGTCAATGTGGTGAATGGCTCCGGAGAATATCCACGGATGGTACCGTCGCAGGCTCTCGTCCTTTCCTCTTTTAAGATATATGCTGGTCATTTTCTTCTATCAGTTCGTAGTCGCCCGTGCTCTTGAGTTTCTCTATCTCGTCCTCGAGTTGCAGGCACGCCCACGCGTCGGTCGAGGCATAGAGTTGCTGGGCTTGGGTGAGCGAGTCGGTCTCCCAGTTGGTCAGCTGCTGGCGTTTGCTTATATATCCTCCGAGCAGGTTGGCATAGAGTTTCTGCAGGCTCATGTCCTCGATGCCTACCGTGGGGGCCAGTTTCTGCAGCTCAACCACATTCTTGGGCGCAAGGTTCTTGCGCCTGTGACGCAACATGATGAAATCGTCGGTTAGCGACAACCCCACCTTGCATACGTCCTCGCTTTCGAGGAGCGATGCCACGCAGTCGGGCACTCCAATCCTGTTGAGGCGGAAGAGGAAGCACTCCTTGTATGTGGCCACCTGCAGCAACGCCACGCCGTGCATCTCGCCCTTGCGGAACGATGGACGCGTCTCCGTGTCTATCCCTACGCGCGTCTGGCGCATCAGGTAATCGACGGCTTTCTTGGCATCGGCATCACCGTTGATTACGACGATTTTCCCACCAAATTGGGCGCGCGGCAGTGTGCTTAACTTCGATTTGTCAAACTTCTTGTATATTTTTTGCACTGTTTACTTACTTTTCTAATGCAAAGTTAGCACTTTTAATTTAGAAAATGAGTAACTTTGTGCCACAATTTACATAGCAATCTCACAATGGCTGCAACAAAAGCTACGAATAACAAGAAAAAGTCGCCTTCGAAAGGGGCAAAAGTGCAACAGATTGAAAAGACAAAATGGTTTGATACGACAAAGCGCGAGACGAGTCTCATCCTCTCTGGGGTGGCTCTGCTGATGATTTCGCTGTTTTTTGCGCTTGCATGTATCTCCTATCTTGTAACCGGACGCGAGGACCAAAGGCTGATTGAGGCTGGGCAGTGGACCGAGATGTCAAACTGGGCTGGGGCTATTGGTGCCTACTCGTCATCGTTTGTGATGAACCATGGCTTCGGCTTAGGTGTCTTCTTTCTCGTCGCCTTGATGTTTGTAGGTGCCTTGCGCCTGCTTGGACTCCGCCACGTGAGGATGTGGAAGTGGGTACTCAACTGCTTTATATTAACCATTTGGAGTTCAATGGCATGCGACTACTGGATTAAACCGATTCTTCATTACACCGAGACTCTCGATTTCATGTCGCCGGGTGGTGTTCACGGCGAATATATCGTTGAATATATCCGTACGTATCTCGGTTCGTTCGGTGTCTTCATGACGCTCATCATCACGGGCGTTTGCTACATGGCCTACGTGAGCGGGGAGACGGTGCGCTACATCAGCCGCCTGATGAATCCGCTCAACAATCTCATGAAGCCGAAGGATGCCAATGCCGATGAAACCGAGGAAAACGAGCGCGATGAGGAGGAGACAACGGAGGAAGAGACTCCCGACAATGTCCTGACCCTTACCGACGAAACGCCGATGGAAACGGAGAATTTGGAGACAAAGGAGTTGGAGATTAACGAGGAACCGATAGAAGCAACTCCTGTTGAAAAGCCCGCCGCTACCACCGACACCGAGTTCACCATCGAGGCGGCGAGCGAGGAGGAGAAGTCAGACAGCAAGACTGTGGGTGACGAGATAGACAACAGGGAACCCTACGACCCGAAGAAGGACCTCGAAAACTATCGCTATCCGAGCATCAACCTGCTGGAGAAACATGGCAACAGCAATATTTCCATCGACATCGACGAGCAGAACAGCAACAAGGACCGCATCATCAAGGTGCTGAAGGACTTTGGTGTGGAGATTTCCACCATCAAGGCGACAGTGGGTCCTACGATTACCCTCTACGAGATTCAGCCCGCCCCGGGCGTGAAGATTTCCAAGATTCGCAATCTTGAGGATGACATCGCGCTCTCGCTCGCCGCTCTCGGCATACGTATCATTGCGCCCATCCCCGGCAAGGGCACCATCGGTATCGAGGTGCCGAACGCCAAGCCGCAGATTGTGTCGATGGAGTCTATCATCAACTCTAAGAAGTTCAAGGAGACGGACTACGAGTTGCCCTGTGCTGTCGGCAAGACGATCTCCAACGAGGTCTATATGTTCGACCTCGCCAAGATGCCCCACCTCCTCGTGGCTGGCGCCACGGGTCAGGGTAAGTCGGTCGGTCTGAACGCCATCATCACTTCCCTACTCTACAAGAAACATCCGGCTGAGTTGAAACTCGTGATGGTGGATCCCAAGAAGGTGGAGTTCAGCATCTACAGTCCGCTGGTGCGCCACTTCCTCGCCCAGGTGGAGGACGAGCCCGAGGACGATGCCATCATTACCGACGTGAAGAAGGTGGTGGCTACGCTCAACAGCCTTTGCGCCGAGATGGACGCTCGCTACGATCTGCTCAAGCGTGCGCGTGTGCGTAATATAAAGGAGTATAACGCTCGCTTCAAGAGCCGCGAGCTTAGTCCCAAGAACGGCCATCGCTTCCTCCCCTATATCGTGGTCATCGTCGATGAGTTCGGCGATTTGATTATGACTGCCGGCAAGGAGATTGAGTTGCCTATCGCTCGCATCGCCCAGTTGGCACGTGCCGTGGGCATCCACATGATTATCGCCACCCAGCGTCCTACGACAAACATCATCACGGGTACCATCAAGGCCAACTTCCCCGCCCGCATGGCGTTCAAGGTGTCGGCGATGATCGACTCACGCACGATTCTCGACCGTCCAGGCGCCAACCAGTTGGTTGGTCGTGGCGACATGCTGTTCCTGAGTGGCAGCGAGCCCGTGCGTGTGCAGTGCGCCTTTGTCGATACGCCCGAGGTGGAGCGTATAACGTCACACATTGCCAAGCAGCAGGGATACACGACCTCACTTCAGTTGCCACGCGTGCAGACGGATGCCGACGAGACGGAGAGCCGCGAGGTGGACATGACGCGCCTTGACCCGATGTTTGCCGATGTGGCCCGTCTAATCGTCAGCACACAGAGCGGGTCGACGAGCATGATCCAGCGCAAGCTGTCGCTTGGCTTCAACCGCGCCGGTCGTCTGATGGACCAGATGGAGGCGGCTGGCATCGTGGGACCGACACAGGGCAGCAAACCGCGCGAGGTGCTTGTTCACGACGAGGTGTCGCTCGAACAAATCCTCACGGGTCTGCGCTGATTCTTCCTGTCTAAATTTGGATTGTCGTCGCGCTCACTATTGGCGCGTCGCAAGGTAGTCGGCAACGATGAATGTGCTGCCGCCTACGAAGATGGTTGTGCTGGCATCGGCTGTCCGTCGGGCGGCATCTACGGCGGTCTTCACATCGGGATAGACCTCGCCTTCCAGTCCCGCCTCACGTGCAAAAGTGGCGAATTCATCGGCGGGCATGGCACGTGTGACACTGGCTGAGGTGAAGAAATAGTGTGCATGGCGTGGCATGAGCCCAAGCACATGGCGCACGTCCTTGTCGCTCACCATGCCCACGACCATGCGCAGATCGGGGATTTCAGCCAACTGACGTCCAAGATACTCCCATCCGCCGGAATTATGCCCCGTGTCACAGATGACTCGCGGCGATGTTTCAGTCTGTTGCCATCGTCCCATCAGTCCTGTCAACTGGCAGACATGCGCCATACCGTCGGCAATGGCCTCGTCGCTGACACAGAACGGCAGATGGCTGACGGCAGACTGTATTGTGCGAGCGTTGCACTCCTGGTAGCAGCCCTTCAGTTCAAACTCACGCTGGGGATGCACCTCCTGTTCAGCAAGGAAGATGGGCGCACCTTGCTCCTTTGCCTTTGTCTCAAAGACAGCTCTGACGGTTGGCGTTCCGACACACTCGCCTATGACCACCGGCACATGAGGCTTGATGATGCCTGCTTTCTCTGCCGCTATCTTTTCCACCGAGTCACCGAGGAACTGCGTGTGGTCGAGGCTGATGTTGGTGATGACAGCCAACTCGGGCGTGATGATATTGGTGCAGTCGAGCCTGCCGCCCAGTCCCACCTCAATGACGGCGATGTCAACCTTTTGGTCAGCGAAATACTTGAACGCCATGGCGGTAGCCAACTCAAAGAAGGACGGTCGCAACGGCTCAAACACAGGTCGGTATTGCTCCACGAAATCGACGACATACTGCTCGTTGACCATTTCGCCGTTGACGCGTATGCGCTCTCGGAAGTCCACGAGGTGGGGCGAGGTGTAGAGTCCCACCCGATAGCCTTCGCTCTGCAGTATGGCGGCGAGGGTGTGGCTGACACTCCCCTTGCCGTTGGTCCCTGCCACATGAATGGTCTTGAACCGTCTATGCGGATGCTGGAAATACTCGTCGAGACAGTGCGTAGTGGACAGTCCCTCCTTGTATGCCCCCGCTCCGAGGTTCTGGAACATGGGCACACTGTCGTAGAGATACTGTATCGTCTCCTTGTAGGTCATCGCCGTCTGCGCACAACTAATCAGTATTCCTCGTCGGCATTGGGAAAGTCGGACGACTTGACATCGGTGATATACTGACCGATGGCGTCTGTCATGATGGTGGAGAGGTCGGCATAGCGGCGCAGGAACTTGGGACTGAACCCCTTGGTCATGCCCAGCATGTCGGCTACGACAAGCACCTGGCCGTCCACTCCCCCACCTGCTCCGATGCCGATGACGGGAATGGTGAGTTCCGATGCCACGCGTCTTGCCAATGAGGCGGGTATCTTCTCAAGCACGAGGGCGAAACAACCCACATTCTGCAGGGCATGCGCGTCGCTGATGAGTTTCTCCGCCTCCGCCTCCTCACGGGCACGGACGGCGTAAGTGCCGAACTTGTTGATGCTCTGGGGTGTCAGTCCGAGGTGTCCCATGACGGGTATGCCCGCGTCGAGTATCTTCTTGACGGTGGGGATTATCTCCACTCCACCCTCCAACTTGAGCGCATCGCACGCTGTCTGCTGCATGATGCGTATGGCATTGGTCACTCCCTCGGTGGGATTGACTTGGTACGAACCGAACGGCATGTCGCACACGACAAGGGCACGGGTGACTCCGCGCACGACGCTCGCGGCGTGGTATATCATCTGGTCAACGGTGATGGGCAGTGTGGTCGCATTGCCTGCCATGACGTTGGATGCCGAGTCGCCGACAAGGATGATGTCCATGCCTGCCTCGTCAACAATCTTTGCCGTTGTGTAGTCGTAGGATGTGAGCATGGCTATCTTCTTGCCTTGCCTCTTCATCTCGATGAGTCGGTGAGTGGTCACCTTTCTCGTGTCGTCAACTAAATAACCTGACATTTCTATTGTGTTTTATATTATTGCTATCGTGATTAGTGTCAGCACAAAGACGGCCGGTAGCAGATATGCCGTCCAGTCCGACCATTTCTCCCTGTCGCAGACGATTCCATATCGTGCGTAGAGCCAAACCATCACCTTGTAAACGCCCCAGCCGATAACGATTCCCGCCAGCGCACCGCAGAGTATGTCGCCGGGATAGTGCACACCGAGATAGATGCGCGAGTAACTGCTGAGGCACGCCCATGCGAAGATGGTGACGGCGATGGGACGCACTCGCACAAGCAACGTGACGAAGGTGGCGACAGCGAACGTGTTGGCGGCATGGCTGGAGATGAATCCGTAAAGTCCGCCGCGATAGTTGTCCACTATGCGCACCATGCCGTCAAGCAGTGGTTCATGGGTAGGACGGAAACGATGGAAGAACCCTTTGCAGAAACCCGAGCTGAACTGGTCGGCAAAGAGTACGACGAGGGCAAAAGCTACTATAAAGGAAACTATAAACCGCCAGTTTTTGTTGCCTCTGAAGATGACATACAGCAACGCCACCGCCAGCGGTATCCAGGTGGCGGTGTTGGTGGCATGGCGCATGAAACCATCGAGTGCCGGCGTTCCCAAGTTGTTGAGATACACGAGCACGTGCTGGTCCAATGCGATAATATCGTCAAGGCACGACATTCACAGTCAGATTTTCGAGATGACTTTCTTCTCTATCCAACCTTTCTTGCCGTCGGCTATCTGCACTTCCTTCCACTCGGTCATGGTGTCGTCGAGGATTTCCACCCTCGTGCCTTCATGCAGCACAAAGAGGTCGGTGCCCGAGGCTGAGGGTGTGCTGCGAACGACGGCCGACGGCGACATGACGATGGCTCCCGTGCGGTTGAACTGCTTGTCGCTCTGCGACCAGGCGCAGATGTTGAACAGTATGCAGAGCACGAGCAACACAGCTCCCGAATAGAAGGCGGTCTTCTGCACCCACAGGCTGGTGGCGAACAGATAGAACATTAGGAGCAGGAGCATGGCGACAAAGGCACTGACGGCGTACACGCCCCAGGTGTCGGCATCGGTCATGTTGACCAGCGAGCGCCACCATGTGACGAGGAAGATTTCGTGGTGAGGGATGATGCGGTCGATGGTCTTGCTGCGCGCCAACTCAAGGTTGAAGCGTATGTCGTCGTCGCCGGGTGCTATGAGCAGGGCGCGCTCGTAGTTGAGCACGCACTTGGCTATCTCGTCCGTCTTATAATAGCAGTTGCCCAAGTTGTAGTAAATCTCACTGCTCGGTCCTTCGGCTGTCAGGAGCGAGTCGTAGAGGACAGCGGCGGCGGCGTAGTCTTCACGCACATAGGCGCTGTCTGCCTGCGCCTTGCTGACGGCATACGTCTGGGCGGCAATCAGGCTCACTAAGGCTAATATGATGAACTTTCTCATTTGATCTGGTTTATTATGCTTTCGGCACGTTGGTACATCTTGTCCATGTTCTCATTCGGATCGCCGGGGGCGTAGCGGGCGAACTCGCAGTCGCCAAGGACGCTGAGGAAGTCGTCGATGGTCTCCTGCGGACAGCCTTTGGCTTGCAGGCGCTCGGCGACATTGTCGCGGTTGAGCTCGGCGACGTTGATATTGAGTCGGTCGGCGACATAGCCCCATAGTGCATGCAGGAGCTCTTCGTAGAACTCGCCCGCGCTTTGATTCTTCATCAGCCCGCGTGCCTTCTTCAGTCGCTTGCTGGCTTGCTTGCCTGCCTTGCGTCCGCGCTGACGGGCGATGTCGGCGTTCGCTTTGATGCGGCTGCGGAAGACGACGGCAAGGATGATGAACAGCAGTATGGCACCGCCATAGATGAGCCAGTAGGTGGCTGAGGCGAAGAAGTGGCTTGTTGGACTGATGGGCTTGGAGTCGCCTCGCTTGATGTATCGGATGTCCTCGGCAAGCACGGAGAGGTCTTCCTTCTGCGTGGCGCTGTAGCTCTGCGACATCGGGCCGCTACCCTTCTCCACCTGCACTTCGTATGCTTCGGTCGTCAGTGTCTGGTACTGTCCTTTCGCAATGTCGAAATAGCAGAACTCGACGGCTGGAATCTCAAACTTGCCTCCGTGGCGCGGCACGGCTACGTAGTCGAACACCTTGTTGCCGCTGGCTCCGTGCGAGGTCACCTTTGTCTTGTCGTCTATCTTTGCGTCGTAGGTCTCAAAGTCGGTCGGGAAAGCCACCTTGGGGGCTTGGATGAGCTTCATGTTGCCCGTTCCGCTGACTATCAGACGCAGGGTGAGCGCATCGTTGACCTTGAGTTCCTGCGGCGTGAGCGAACTGCTGATGGTGAACTGTCCCACGGCTCCGCTGAAGTTAGCGGGCTTGGGCTGCGGCAGGGCATCGACCTGTATCTCAATGGCGGGCGACTTGACCACTCGCTTCACTTCCTGTATCATGCTGCCGCCTCCGAAGAAAGCTTCGAAGGGATCCATCGAGCGCACCGACTGCTGCACGATGCCCTCAAACTCGATGGGCGGAATGGATAGTTTGCCCGACTTCTGGGGGAAGAGGACATACTGGCTCCATACGGTCGTGCGATAGTTGCGTCCGTTGTAGTGCTCGAGCTTGAGCGACTTCTGCTGGGGCAGTTCGATTTCTTGCTGGTGGCATCCGTTGAGTTCGGGCATCTTGCCTTGCAACTGCACGAGGTTGACGAGCGTATATACCTTATATGTCAGCAGTATGGCTTCCTGCTCATAGACCTTGCGCTTGCTGGCGCTGACGGTGATAAACAGGTCCTTGCCGTCGCCCGCCTTCGCTTGCTGACGGTC
>JABUTZ010000017.1:14818-34189 GCA_021443415.1 Bacteroidaceae bacterium
TGGTACGTCTTGGCGATGCGCGAGGGGATGGTGTCCATCTTGACCGATGTCTCAAACGATTTCATCGCCTCCTTGACATTGCGCTGGCGCAACTGCGTGCAGGCGAGGTTGTAATATGCCAGCGCACTACGGGGACTGACATCGATGGCCTTGTGGTAATAGACTTCCGCCTTGACATAGTCGCTGTCGCGGTAGCAGCGGTTGCCGCTCCTTATCAGGTCGCCCTCGGTCTGCGCACTTGCCGTTCCTGCCATCATGAGCATGACGATGATGGCGGCTTGGCGGCGGAAGAGGCGTATGCGCGACAGGAAGGGGTTCTTAGCTTCGCTGACGCAGAGTTCAAGGAAGAGGATGAGCAGGAGTATGAACGCTATGGTCTGGAACTGCTCGTCAAACTCGCTATAGACGATGCTGTCGATGGTCGCCTTGCTCATCTTGCTGATATGCTCGTCCAACTGCTTCTGCGCCGAACTGCTGTTATCCACATATATGTAGGCTCCCTGTCCTGCTGTGGCTATCTGCTTGCACATCGCGTCGTTGAGTTTCGACACGACTATCTGTCCCGCGGCATCAGTGATAAACTCGTTCGACCCCGGCGACACGGGAATGGGTGCGCCAGCCGGCGAACCGATGCCAAGCACAAAGATGTTGATGCCCATGTCGGCGGCTTGCTTTGCCATCTCCTCCGCTCCCCCTTCGTGGTTCTCACCGTCGGTGATGATGATGATCGCCTTGCTGGTGTCTTCGTTGGGGGTAAAACTGCGTGTGGCGATGGTCAGTGCGTTGGCGATGTCGGTGCCTTGCAACTTGATGAGGTCGGGCGTGATGCCGTCAAGGAACATCTTGGCGGACACGTAGTCGCTCGTGATGGGTAACTGGGTGAATGCGTCGCCGGCGAAGATGATGAGTCCGATTTTGTCGTCCTGCATGTTGTCCACGAGGTTGCTGACCATCATCTTGGCTTTGTCCAAGCGGCTCGGGGTGACGTCCTGGGCGAGCATCGAGCGCGAGATGTCGAGGCAGATGATGGCCTCGATGCCCTGGCGTGTGTTGGTCTCTGTCTTGTGTCCGTACTGGGGACGTGCCAACAATACGCAGGCGATGGCGAATGCCGCCATGCACAGCCAGAACTTCACTTCATTCCTGAGTTTGGAGTATCTTGGCATGAGGTCTCTCATCAGGTCCTTGTCACCAAACTCGCTGAGCCTTCTCGCCCTCATCACTGCCATGATGTAGTGAATGGCGGCGAAGGCGGGTATCAGCAGCAGGAGATACAGATATAGCGGGGATTCAAAGCGGAACATTTACGGTAGTTTTGTGATGATTACGTATTTGAGCAGCAACTCGATCATGAACAGGAACAGGGCGGCAAGGGCGAATGGCATATAGGCTTCGTAGTGCTTGCTGAACTGCTTCACCTTCAACTTCGTTTTCTCGAGTTTGTCTATCTCTTCATACACTTGTTTCAGACTGTTGTTGTCGGTGGCTCTGTAGAACTCGCCACCCGTGGTCGAGGCTATCGAGGCGAGTGTCTTCTCATCGATGTCAACCTTGATGTTGATGATTTGCGTGATGCCTGCCACTGTCTGCGGATAGGGAGCCACTCCGTCGCGTCCGACGGCGATGGTATAGACGCGTACGCCAAAACTCTTGGCTATCTCGGCGGCTGTCAGGGGCGAGATGTCGCCGCAGTTGTTGCTTCCGTCGGTGAGCAGCACCACGACCTTGCTCTTCGCCTTGCTGTCCTTAAGGCGGCTGACGGCATTGACGAGTCCCATGCCTACGGTCGTTCCGTCCTCGAGCAGTCCTCGCATGATGAGGTCGCAGCTGACGTTCTGGAACAGGTTGAGCAGCACGGCGTGGTCGGTGGTCATCGGACACTGGGTGTAGGCTTCGCCGGCAAACACGGTGAGTCCGATGTTGTCGTCGGGCCTGCCTGCGATGAACTCGGACGCCACTTGCTTGGCGGCTTCGATGCGGTTGGGCTTAAGGTCCTGGGCGAGCATACTGGTCGAGACATCGACGGCGAGCATGATGTCGATGCCCTCCACCGAGCGGTTCTTCCACGAGTTGCTGGTCTGGGGACGGGCGAGCACGATGATGACGAGAGCCATCACAATCAGGCGCAGGACGAACGGCACGTGTACCAGTAGGTTGCGCCAGGTCTTCGGTGCGGTGGCAAACGACCGTGTGTCGCTCATGTGCAGCGTAGGCTGGTTGCGCTTGTAGCGCACAACATGCCACACGACGTATGCCGCGAGCGGCAACAGGAGTATGAAATATAATGGATTAGCGAATGTCATCTCTCAATGATTTTGATTAACTGAACAATTCCCACAGCCTGTAGCCCATCCAGACGAGCAGACCGGCGGCAGTGGCGATGCTGACAACAATCACTCCGACCATTATCCGTCGCTGCACCTTGTACTGCTTCTGCTCCTCGCTGATTGGCTCGGGCTCCGGCTTTGCGTTCTCGTCTTCCTCTATCTTTGTCTGCTGGATATAGGCGATGGCGTTGACGAGGTTGAGGTCGTTCTCGCCTATCAGCGTGCTTGCCTTGGCAAACTTGACGAGGTCGGCGGTGGTGAAGAGTTGCCTCAGCTCGTCGAGCATGACATCGTCCAACTGCAACAGATGCTCGATGATCTCGTCACTGGTCATCTCCATGGCGTTGAAGCCGTGGCGCTCGGTCATGTAGCGGCGCAGTGCGTCGGTGAGCCTGGTGTAGTATTCCTTGCTGTCATCCTCTGCCCATTTGCGCTCCGACTTGATCTTGTTGATTTCGTCCATGGCTACCTGATGAGGCGGCAACTTCTTCTCTCTCCTGATATTTAGCGAGAGGATTGGTTTGCCGGCTCTGTAGCGATACAGCAGGAACAGCATCACGACGAGCAATGCGATGAAGCCCCAATACGTATAGACGAGCATCTTGATGTCATCCCACGTGAGCCATGGTCGCTCAATCTCCTTCGGGGGGAAGAACTGCTCCTTGTGCAGTGTGTCCACGTCAAGAGTGAACACTTTGATTGCCAATGGCTTGGTCTCGTGTGATTGACCTTCCACTTGAATAGCCAAGGCTGGCAACTGGTAGATGGTGTCGTGGTCGCAGAACGAGGTGATGTCGAACGTCTGCGTCAATTGCATCTGCTTACCATCGTTGAGCGGCAGCGTGTCCACGCCACTCACTGTCACCACTTCGACGTCGCCTACGAGCATCTGTCCGACATTGATTTCGGGCAGCTTGACCGTCTTGCCGGTGGGGGCTGTCACTTCGAGCGTGAGTCTCGCCTGCTCACCTACAAGGCGGCTCATCGAGTCGAGCTTTGCCTCGACGGTCACCTGTGCCGATGCGGTGGCTATCGTCAGGGCTGAGAATATCAAAAAGAGTGTTTTCCTCATTTTCTTCCTAAATATGTTTCACGACCGCATGGCAAACAGCGACTTCAGCGCCGACACATAGTCGTGGTCGGTCCTTATCGACACCATATCCACCTTGCTCCTGCTGCACCACTCGCTGAGTTGCTGCTGGCGGCGCTTCCACCAGGCGGCATGGTTGTTTCTGACACGCGCCGACGAGGTGTCTATCCACTGCTCATGGCCGGTCTCGGCGTCCTGCACGCGCACCAATCCTACGTTGGGCAACTCGGCCTGTCGGCGGTCAAAGATTTGTATGCCTATCAGGTCGTGCTTCCTGTTGCAGATGGTGAGCGACTGGCTGAAGTCGGTCTCGTCGATGAAGTCACTGATCACAAAGGCGGTGCATCGGCGCTTCAACACTTGCGTGAGATACTCCAACGCTTGCTTGACGTTCGTGCGCTCGCTCTCGGGCTTGAACGTGAGCAACTCTCTTATTATGTATAAGATGTGCTTGCGGCCTTTCTTGGGCGGAATGAATTTCTCTATCTTGTCGCTGAAGAAGATGACACCTATCTTGTCGTTGTTCTGGATGGCCGAGAAGGCGAGCGTCGAAGCCACCTCGGTGAGCATGTCGCGCTTGGTCTGCACCTTGGTGCCGAAACTCAGACTGCCGGACACATCGACGAGCAGCATGACGGTGAGCTCGCGCTCTTCCTCAAAAACCTTTATGAAGGGTTTGTTGAACCTCGCCGTCACGTTCCACTCGATGTCGCGGATGTCGTCGCCATACTGGTATTCGCGCACTTCAGCGAAGGCCATGCCGCGCCCCTTGAAGGCACTATGGTACTCTCCCGCAAAGATGTTGTTGGAGAGTCCGCGGGCCTTTATTTCTATCTGCCGTACTCGTTTCAGTAGTTCGTTTGTTTCCATTTTCAGCTGTCTTCGTTCTGTTACTCAGACTGTTGCTTGGTCCCTTGCGGAATCCTTATCAGGGCACCTCTACCTTGTTGAGTATCTTGCTTACGATCTCGTCGGCGCTGACGTTGTTCGCCTCCGCCTCGTATGTCAGTCCGATGCGGTGGCGCAGCACGTCGTGGGCGATGGCGCGGATGTCTTCGGGCACCACATAGCCGCGACGCTTGATGAAGGCGTAGGCGCGCGAGGCGAGGGCGAGGCTGATGCTGGCACGAGGACTGGCTCCGAACTCAATATAGTCCTTAAGGTCGTTCAGTCCGTACTTCTCGGGATAGCGTGTTGCGAACACGATGTCGGCGATATAGCCTTCGATCTTCTCGTCGAGGTAGACTTGACGCACCACTTGACGGGCTTCGATGATGTCATCGATGGTCATGATGGGCTTGACACCTTTCTGCTGTGTGCCGTCGAGGTTGGCGCGTATGATGAGTTTCTCCTCCTCGTGCTTAGGATAGTCAATGACCACCTTGAGCATGAAGCGGTCCACCTGGGCTTCGGGAAGCGGATATGTACCTTCCTGCTCGATGGGATTCTGGGTGGCGAGCACGAGGAAGAGTTTCTCCAACGGATAGGTTTGCTTGCCGATGGTGACTTGGCGCTCCTGCATGGCCTCGAGCAGCGCACTCTGCACCTTGGCCGGTGCACGGTTGATCTCGTCGGCGAGCACGAAGTTGGCGAACACGGGACCTTTCTCCACGACAAATTTCTCGTCTTTCTGACTGTATATCATCGTTCCCACTACGTCGGCGGGCAACAGGTCAGGGGTGAACTGTATGCGGCTGAAGCGAGCGTCAATGAGGCTCGACAGCGTCTTGATGGCCAATGTCTTGGCGAGTCCCGGCACACCTTCCAACAGCACGTGGCCGTCGCTGAGGAGTCCGATGAGCAATGATTCGACCAGGTGCTTCTGACCTACGATAATCTGGTTCATGCCTGCCTGGAGGTTGGTCACAAATGCGCTCTGCTGCTCGATGCGTTCGTTCAGGGCGCGGATATCTACTGATTCTGCCATGTTTATATGGATTTTTTAAGTTTTCTATTGCAAAATTACTGCTTTGCGCTCTAACGCGCAAAGGCCGGCTCCGTGTTTTAAGATTATTTAATCCTAACGCTTTTCAAGTTTAGGTAGTTTAAGATTCTTTCCCAAACTAACCACGTCGGGGTTCTTGATGTCGTTGAATAGGACTATGTATGGCACCATGTCTTTCGTGCCGTAATACTTGATGGAGAGGGTGCGGAGCGACTCGCCCACCTTTATCTTGTGTTCATCCAGTACGCCGGTGATCTTGTATTCGCCGCCTTCCAACTGCGGATATACTTCCGCTTGTATCTGCGGCTCCACCTTTTGCGTTTCCTGCTTTTGCGGGCGCACCGCCACTGTGTCGGTCCTTTCCGTCGGTGTCTCCGCCGTTTTGGCCTTTATCGCCTGTTCCACTTTCTCCTTTGCAGGCGTTGCAGGCGCAGTGTCGGGGGTGAGCCAGCGATAGTAGCCAGCCAGATAACTGATGCCCATCATCACGATGATGAACGACATCAGGGCGAGTGTCTCGCATAGGGTGAACTTTGCGTTATGTGCCATCTCTTTCTCGTTCTTTTGTTCCGTTTCTGTATTGCTTTCCACTGCCGTTGCGACCGATGCGGGCTGCGCTTCGGCTGCCATGGCCTCTTCCGTTTCTATTGGAGTTGACAACTTGGTATCCTCCATCGCCTCCTGCATGATTTCCGTTTCCGTTGCCTGTTCCGTTTCTTTTGTCACAGCGGTAGTTTCCTCTTGGGCCTGTGCTTCCTTGGCTGCTACTTCCACTTCAGCCATCACCGGCGCAGGTTCCGCAACAATGTCCGACTCAGCCGCCACAGGCTCTTCCGCCGTTTCCTCGTCGTCATAGTCCGCTCCTATTGACTCCAACTGCTCCACGCTGACTCCTTCGTTGAGCACGATGGTCTCAAACTCAGCAAAAGGCTTGTTGATGGTTTCGCGCAAGTATGTGTCGGGAGTAAAAGTAATCTTTGTGTGACCGTCGATGGTGAACCGCTGTCCCGTGTTGATATTGACACTCTCGCGTGCCTCTACCTTCACGAGCTTGAACGTGCCGAGGTTCTTGACCTTGACTATCGAGTCGGTCTTGAGCCCCTCTTCGATGGTGCGGAAAAATTCGCGTACCATCGCCTCCGCCTGATCGCCGCTCATGCCGCGTCGCTCCGCCACTATGCGGGCTATGGCGCTTGTCGTTATCCTGTTGTCCATGGTGTCTATTGCATCCTTTCCTTAAAGTTTGGGGCTGACTTGAAGTTGACCACGAGCTTCGGGGGCACGAGCATCTTCTGGTGCGTGGTGGGGTTGACCACCACGCGCTCCATCTTCTTCCTCACCTCCAAGGTGCCGAAACCGGGTACGACGATAGTGTCACCGTCTTCCAGCAATTGGGTGATTATGCCGACTATCTCGTCGCTCGTCTGCTGGGCGTCTCTGACTGCCTCGCCTGTGTTCTTCGAATACTGGGACAGAAATTCCTTGTTGTTCATGTGCGGAGTATTTTTGCGTACAGGTCGAATTCCTCGGCTCCTGTGACGATTGCTCTATAGTGTTTGCCTATCTCTATGCCGGGTGTCTTGCGCTCCACGAGGACTTCGGGGTCCACCTCGGGACTGTCAAACTCGGTCCTGCCTACGTAATAGTCGCCTTCCTCCCGGTCTATCACTATCTCCATCTCGCGTCCTACCTTCTCTGCTTGTATCTCGGCGGAGATCGCCTGCTGCACGCGCATCAGTTTGCCTAACCGTGCCTGCTTCACATCGTCGGGCACATCGTCGGTCAGCCGTTCTGCGCTGTATGTTCCCTCTTCCTCGCTGTAGGCGAACGCTCCAAGGCGCTCGAACCTTGCTTCCCTGACAAAAGCCATGAGTTCATCAAAGTCTGCATCGGTCTCGCCGGGATAGCCTACCATCATGGTTGTTCGCAGATGTATGCCCGGCACCTTTTCCCTCATCGCTGTTATCAGCTCGCGTGTCTTTGTCGAGTCGATGTTGCGTCGCATATTGCGCAATACGTTGGTCGAAATGTGCTGCAGGGCGATGTCTATGTATTTGCACACGTTTTCCCTTCTTGCCATCACGTCCAGTAGTTCCATCGGGAAGTCGGTCGGATAGGCATAGTGAAGCCTTATCCACCTCACGCCTTCAATATCCGCCATCCTGTCTATCAACTCGGCTATGCATCTCTTTTTATACAGGTCAATGCCGTAGTATGTCAGTTCCTGTGCGATGACTTGTATCTCTGTCACTCCCTGCTCCACCAGCCATCTCACTTCGTCGAGTATCTCCTCCATCGGTCGCGAGACGTGCCTGCCCGTGATGATGGGTATGGCGCAGTATCCGCAGTGCCGGTCACATCCCTCTGATATTTTCAGATATGCATAGTGACGTGGTGTGGTCAGATGCCTTCTCGTGTCCTCTTCGTTGCGTAATTTGCCCAATTCATCGAGCAAATCGGCATAGTCAAACTTTCCGAACCAGCGGTCAACCTCAGGTATCTCACCCTTCAACTCTTCCAGATAGCGTTGCGAGAGGCATCCCATGACATAGAGCCGCTCCAGTCTGCCTTCCGTCTTTGTCTGTGCAAATTCGAGGATGGTGTTGATGCTTTCTTCCTTGGCGTCGCCGATGAATCCGCAGGTATTTACCACTGCGATGTCGCCCTCGCATGTCTCGGGGTCATGCTCGACGGCATAACCTCCCGCTTCGAGCATGGCAATCAGACGCTCGCTGTCAACGAGGTTCTTCGAACAGCCAAGAGTGACAAAATCTACCCTTTTCATCGTCATTTGCCGAACAGACTCTTCACAAATTCCTTGCGATTGAACGGTTGCAGGTCGTCGGCTCCCTCGCCAAGCCCGATGTAGCGCACCGGTATCTTGAACTGGTCTGAGATGCCTATGACCACTCCTCCCTTGGCTGTACCGTCAAGCTTTGTGATGGCCATCGAGGTAACCTCGGTGGCGGCGACAAACTGCTTGGCTTGCTCGAATGCGTTCTGACCCGTGCTGCCATCGAGTACAAGCATGACATCGTGCGGTGCGTCTGGCACTATCTTCTGCATCACTCGCTTAATCTTCGACAACTCGTCCATCAGCCCTTTCTTGTTGTGCAGGCGTCCGGCCGTGTCTATCAGCACTACGTCGGCTCCCTGCGACTTGGCACTGTTCAATGTGTCGAAGGCCACGCTGGCGGGGTCACTGCCCATCTGTTGCTTGATGACCGGCACTCCGATCTTCTCGCCCCAGAGGCATATCTGCTCCACGGCGGCAGCGCGGAATGTGTCGGCGGCGCCCATTACCACTTTGAGACCGGCTTTCTTGAACTGGCTGGCGAGCTTGCCTATCGTGGTGGTCTTACCCACACCATTAACTCCCACTACCATAATGACATACGGGCGTTTGTCCACGGGAATGGTGAAACCCTCCGTGTCGGTCGTGTTGTTTTCGGTCAGCAGGGCTCCTATCTCGTCGTAGAGTATCTCGTTCAGTTCGCCGGTGCCTACATACTTGTCCCTCGACACGCGTTCCTCAATCCTGTGGATGATGTTCAGCGTGGTCTCCACACCCACATCACTGGTCACCAGCACTTCTTCGAGGTT
Organism: Bacteroidaceae bacterium; assembly: GCA_021443415.1. Taxonomy (GTDB): domain Bacteria; phylum Bacteroidota; class Bacteroidia; order Bacteroidales; family Bacteroidaceae; genus Physcousia. The sequence continues at coordinate 23,784 of JABUTZ010000017.1, forward strand.
GTCGAGCACTTCGTCATCGACGGTCGATTTGCCCATCACGGCACGCGACAGTTTCGAGAAGAAACTCTCCTTGGTCTTCTGCAGGCCATTGTCCAAAGTCTCTTTCTTCTCTTTCGAGAAAAAATTAAAGAATCCCATTGTTTCAATCGTATTTGTCGTGCAAAGTTACGGATAAATTACGATAAAATGGGCTTTTTTTGCTTCTTTATTATTAAAATGGTGTGATTTCGCCTTTTTTGCTTTGCAAAAGGAGGGGGATTGGATATTTATCACTAACTTTGCATCGTAAATTTACACGTTTAAACACTATGAACAAGCAACAGCTTATAGAGCAGATTCGCCGCAAGAAGTCTTTCCTGTGCGTTGGGCTGGACACGGACATCTACAAGATTCCCCAGCATCTCGCCAAGAGCGACGATGCCATCTTTGAGTTCAACCGCGCCATCATCGACGCCACCGCTCCCTACTGCGTGGCCTACAAACCCAACCTTGCTTTCTACGAGTATTTCGGTGGCGAGAGCTGGACGTCGCTCGAAAAGACGGTGGACTATATCCGCAACAAATATCCCGAAATGTTCGTCATTGCCGATGCCAAGCGTGGCGACATCGGAAATACAAGCGCGATGTATGCCCGTGCCTTTTTCCACGAGATGAACGTGGATGCCTTGACGGTGGCTCCGTACATGGGCGAGGACAGCATCAAGCCTTTCCTTCAGTATCCAGACAAGTGGGTGATTCTCCTTGCACTGACGAGCAACCAGGGTGCCTTCGACTTCCAGCTTGTCGAGGACAAGGCTGGCGTGCCTCTCTATCAGCGTGTGCTTGAGCGCAGCAAGCAGTGGGGCAACGAGGAGCAACTCATGTACGTGGTCGGTGCCACCAAGGCTGAGATGCTCGCCGACGTTCGCCGCATCGTGCCGCATAGTTTCCTGCTCGTTCCCGGCATCGGAGCGCAGGGCGGCAGCCTGAGCGAGGTTTGCAAATATGGCCTCACCGACGAGTGCGGCTTGCTTGTCAACAATAGCCGCGCCATCATCTACGCCGACAGCTCGGAACGTTTTGCCGAGGTGGCCGGTGCCAAGGCGAAGGAGATGGCGGCGCAGATGGCCAACGAACTTTCCAAAATCAACTTCAAGTAATTCCTTATGACTTTTACTGCAAGACAGATTGCCGAACTGCTTGGCGGCTCCGTCGAGGGCAACGATCAGGCTTCGGTCAATACTTTCGCAAAGATTGAGGAGGGCAAGCCGGGTGCTTTGTCGTTCCTCGCCAACATGAAATATGAGCATCATCTCTACACGACCGAGAGTTCAGTGGTGCTCGTGAACAGGGACTTCACGCCCTCGGCGCCCGTCAAGGCTACGCTTGTCAAGGTGGACAATGCCTACGAGTCGGTGGCAAAGTTGCTCGCCATCTACGAAAGCATGCAGCCCAAGCGCTCGGGCATCGACCCGCGTGCGGCTGTTTCCGAAAAGGCTGTCATCGGCGAGGGTTGCTTCATCGGTGCTTATGCTGTGGTTGATGACGGTGCCGTCATCGGCCGCGGCACGACCATTCTCCCCCACTCCTACATCGGCGAGCGTGTCAAGATTGGCGAGGACTGCACCATCAATGCCAACGTGAGCGTCTATCACGACTGCATCGTCGGCAATCGTTGCATTCTCCATTCGGGTTGCGTCATCGGTGCCGACGGCTTTGGCTTTGCTCCCACTCCCAATGGTTATGAGAAGATCGCCCAGATTGGCATCGTGACCATTGAGGACGATGTCGAGATTGGTGCCAACACGTGCGTCGATCGCTCTACGATGGGCAGCACATACGTGCGCCGTGGCGTCAAGCTGGACAACCTTGTTCAAATTGCCCACAACTGCGAGGTTGGTTCCCACACGGTCATGAGCGCCCAGGTGGGCGTGGCTGGCAGCACGAAGATTGGCGAATGGTGCATGTTCGGCGGTCAAGTGGGTGTCGCAGGCCATATAAATATCGGCGACAAGACACTGGTCGGTGCTCAGGCCGGCATCGCTGGCAGCGTGAAGGGCAACATAGCCATTCAAGGCACTCCCGCCATCCCGGCAAAGAATTTCATGCGCAGCAGTGTCATCTTCAAGTATCTTCCCGACATCAAGCGCTCGCTCGATGCGCTTACCAAGGATGTCGAGGAACTTAAGTCCAAACTCTAAATCATTAAATTTCATATATGCTTAAACAAACCACTCTGGCGGGCAGTTTCTCGCTCTGCGGCAAGGGTCTTCACACGGGACTCAGCCTGACGGTGACTTTCAACCCGGCTCCCGAAAACTACGGATATAAGATTCAGCGCATCGACATGGAGGGCATGCCTACCATCGACGCGATTGCCGAGAATGTCGTTGACACTCAGCGCGGCACAGTGCTGGGCAAAGGCGACTTGCGCGTCAGCACCATCGAGCATGCCATGGCCGCTCTCTACGCCCTTGGCGTTGACAACGTGCTGATCCAGGTCAACGGTCCCGAGTTCCCCATCCTCGACGGCAGCGCCGAGATTTACGTGCAGCAGATTAAGCGCATCGGTCTTGTCGAGCAGAACTCGCCGAAGGATTACTATGTCATCCACCACAAGACTGAGGTGCGCGACGAGCAGACAGGTTCGGTCATCACTCTCCTTCCCGACGAGCAGTTCAGCGTGACTACGATGATATCCTTCGAGTCGAAGGTGCTCAATAGCCAGTTCGCCACGCTCGACAGCATGGCGAACTTCGAGACCGAGATTGCCTCGGCTCGCACGTTCGTCTTCGTGCGCGAGATTGAGCCGCTCCTCATGGCGGGTCTCATCAAGGGCGGCGACCTCGACAATGCGATTGTGATCTACGAGCACGAGATGACGCAGGAGAAGTTCGACCAGTTGGCTTCCAAGCTCGGTGTCGGTCACCACGATGCCACCCAGCTTGGCTATCTCAACCACAAACCGCTGATTTGGCAGAACGAGCCGGCGCGCCACAAGCTTCTCGACATCATCGGCGACCTGGCCCTCATCGGCCGTCCCATCAAGGGTCGCATCATCGCCACGCGTCCGGGACATACCATCAACAATAAATTCGCACGCGCCATGCGCAAGGAGATTCGCGCCCACGAGATTCAGGCTCCTGTCTTCGATGCCAACGAGGCTCCCATCATGGACGTGAACAAGATCCGCCAGACTCTCCCCCACCGCTACCCGATGCAGCTGGTGGACAAGGTGGTGTCGCTCGGTCCGACGTCTATCGTGGCTATCAAGAACGTGACGAGCAACGAGCCGTTCTTCGTCGGCCATTTCCCCGAAGAGCCGGTCATGCCTGGCGTTCTCCAGATTGAGGCGATGGCGCAGGCTGGCGGTCTCATGGTGCTGGCCGGCATCGAGGACCCGCAGCGCTACAGCACCTACTTCCTCAAGATCGACGGTGTCAAGTTCCGCCAGAAGGTGGTGCCGGGCGACACCCTGGTCTTCAAAATCGAGATGACTACTCCGCTTCGCCATGGCATCGCATCGCTTCAGGGCTATGCCTTCGTGGGCGACAACCTTGTCACCGAAGCTACTCTAACCGCTCAAATCGTTAAAAACAAATGATTTCTCCTCTTGCATTCATCCATCCCGAGGCAGTCATCGGCGAGAACTGCGAAATCGGACCCTTCTGCTATATCGACAAGGGTGTCGTCCTGGGCGACAACAACCATCTCATGAACAGCGTGACCATCCTCTACGGTGCGCGCATCGGCAATGGCAACACGTTCTTTCCCGGTGTTGTCATCAGTGCCATTCCCCAGGACCTCAAGTTCCGCGGCGAGGACACGACCGCAGAGATTGGCGACAACAACACGTTCCGTGAGAATGTGACCGTCAACCGCGGCACCGCGGCTAAAAACCGCACCGTACTGGGCAACAACAACCTCCTCATGGAGGGTGCCCACGTAGCCCACGATGCCATCATCGGCAATGGTTGCATCATCGGCAACAGCACAAAACTTGCGGGCGAGATTGTCATCGACGACTTCGCCATCCTTAGCGCCGGTGTCCTCATGCACCAGTTCTGCCGCGTGGGCAGCTACTGCATGGTGGGCGGTGGCACGGGCTTCTCGCAGGATGTCGCTCCCTACACAATGTGTGCGCGCCACCCGGCGCAGTACTGCGGACTGAACATCGTCGGTCTGCGCCGCCGTGGTTTCACGCGCGAGCAGATAGACACAATCCACACTACCTACAACATTATCTTCAACATGGGTCTCCAACTCAAGGATGCCCTCGCCCGTGTTCGCGAGGAGATTGCTCCCTGCCCCGAGCGCGACTACATTCTGGAGTTCATTGAGTCAAGCCAACGCGGCTTTGTGCACTGACCTCATAGTCCTTCTCGGACCGACAGCTGTCGGCAAGACGGATCTCGCAATCCGTCTTGCCGAACTTCTGTCTTGCGACATCATCAATGCTGATTCACGGCAGATCTACGCCGGACTCTCCATCGGCACTGCCGCTCCCTCGCCCGAACAACTCGCTCGCGTGCGCCATCATTTCGTCGCCTCGCTACCCTCGCCCGAGACCTACTACTCGGCGGCGCAGTTTGAGGCGGACGTGATGCATCTCCTCGAACAATCATCAGGCCCCATGCTCCTCACAGGCGGCAGCATGATGTACATCGACGCTGTCTGCAACGGCATCGACAACATTCCCACCATCTCCGACGAGGTGCGCCTTAACCTCAAGGATCGCCTTGCCGCCGAGGGCATCGACGTCCTTGCCGACGAGCTGCGGCTCCTCGACCCCGACTACTACGCCATCTGCGACAGGCGCAATCCCAAGCGCATTGTCCACGCCCTCGAGGTCTGCTACCAGAGTGGCAGCACCTACACGAGTTTCCGCCATGGCTCTCGCCGCGAGCGTCCCTTCCCTATCCTGCGCATCGGCCTCGAGCGTCCGCGCGCCGAACTCTACGCACGCATCAACCAGCGTGTTGACAACATGCTCGCCGACGGTCTCCTCGACGAGGTGCGCTCGCTCCTCCCTTTCCGCCACTGCAACGCCCTCAACACGGTCGGCTACAAGGAACTCTTCGCCTACCTCTGCGGCGAGACCACTCTCAACTACGCCATCGAGAAGATCAAGCAAAACACCCGCATATATTCCAAAAAGCAAATGACATGGTTCAAGAAGGACACCACCACACATTGGTTCCACCCCTCACAGACCACCGACATCCTGAGGTGTGTCTCTTCTTTCCTAAACCAATGACATATCAACCAGATGCGCAAATAGCCATATCCGTATGTTCTCCGTCAAGCACTGCATATCCCGCCTCTATGCCGGCCCCCTATGGCTCCGCAGCCTGAAGTGGTTGCTCACCATATCCATCCTCCTCGTCCTGCTTGTGGTTGCGGTCGATGTCAACTTCCTCTGGCTCTTCGGCCGCTCCCCTGGCTACGACGACATCTGCCGCCCTCAGCTCAACGAGGCATCGCTCATCTACAGCGCCGACTCCGTCCTCATCGGCCGTTACTACGACGAGAACCGCATCCCCGTGCGCCGCGCCGACCTCTCCGACACACTCATCAACACGCTCATCGACACCGAGGACGAGCGTTTCCACTCACATCACGGTGTCGATTTCCTCGGCATCTTCTCCGCTTTCAAGGACGCCATCATGGGCAGTCCGCGCGGCGGCAGCACCATCACCCAGCAACTGGCGAAGAACATGTTCCGCACGCGCTCAGCCTACAGTTCGGGACTTCTCGGCCGCATTCCCGGCGTCAAACTCCTTATCATCAAACTCAAGGAGATGATTGTCGCCACCAAACTGGAGCGTAAGTTCAGCAAGGACGACATCCTGGTCATGTATCTCAACACTGTCGATTTCGGTTCCCATGCCTTTGGCATCAACACCGCCGCACAGACCTACTTCGGATGCCTCCCCTCGCAACTGACCACCGAACAGTGCGCCACTCTCGTCGGACTTCTCAAGGCGACCAACACGTTCAATCCCTACCGCAATCCTGCCAACGCTCTTGCGCGCCGCAACCTTGTCCTCCAGAATCTCTACGACCACAGCCACATGTATGTCCGTGGCCGTCTGGCTACCAAGCTTCAGTTGGACAGTCTGATGGCTACTCCCCTGCTTGCCGACGAGCGTCCTGTCGAGGAGACTGTCGAAGAGGCGACATCCACCTCCTATTTCCGTCAGGCCCTGCGCGACAACATCGCCGACCTCTGCCGCCTGGGGCTGATCGATGGTTACGACGAGGACAATATCATCGATGTCAACACGGCTGGTCTCAAGATCCACACTACCATCGACACACGCATGCAGCGCATGGCGCAGGAGGCTGTCGACGAGCAGATGGAGATTATACAGAAGCGCTTCGAGGAACATTGGCGCTATGCCAATCCGTGGCGCGACGAGCATGGCATTGAAATCCCTGATTTCATCGAGAACCTTGCCAAGCGTTCGTCCTACTATCGTCTCCTCAGCCGCAAACACACTGACCAGCGCGTCATCGACTCGCTCATGAACGTGCCTCACAAGGTGCGCCTCTATGGTCTGCCCGACACGGCTTTCGTGAGCACGATGGACAGCATCCGCCACATGATTCGCATCATGCACTGCGGCTTCGTCGCCATCGAGCCCGGCACGCGCCAAATCAAGGCGTGGGTGGGCGACATGGACTGGAACTTCTGGCAGTACGACAAGGTGCTCGCCCAGCGTCAGCCGGGCTCGACGTTCAAACTCTTTGTCTATGCCGAGGCGATGAACCAGGGTCTCACGCCTGTTGACACACGCCTCGACGCATGGCATGCCTACAACGACACTGTCGACAACAAGCCGAAGATTTGGGCTCCCCACAATGCCAACGGCTATTTCAGCGACCTTTATCTGCCGCTGAAGAGCGCCTTTGCACAGAGCATCAACTCGGTGGCTGTCTCCCTTGGCTACGAACTGACCCCGAAGAAGATTGTGGAGACGGCGCACGCCATGGGCATCGAGACTCCGCTTGACTGCGTGCCGTCCATCGCCCTTGGCTCCAGCGATGTCAACCTGCTCGAACTGACCAACAGCTACGCCACGGTGATTGCCGACGGCATGGCGGCGCAGCCTGTGTTCATAACCAAGATCGAGGACTTCGACGGCAACGTCATCTATGAGGCTCCGACCGATGGCTCCGACCCGACGCTTCGCAAGGCTCTGCCCTATCGCTCAGCCTTCTACATGCAGCAACTCCTGCGCGGTGGCATGACCGAGCCCGGCGGCACCACAGCCGCTCTCTGGCAATACATCCATCCCGTCGCCTCGCTCTGCGACTTCGGTGGCAAGACGGGTACGAGCAACAACCATAGCGACGCTTGGTTCGTGGGCGTGTCGCCTGCTCTCGTCGGTGGTGCCTGGGTGGGCGGCGAGCAGCGTTGCATTCATTTCCGTACAGGCGAACTTGGACAGGGCAGCCGCACCGCCTTGCCCATCTTCGGACGTTTCATGAACAAACTTCTACAGGACGAGCGCTTCGCCCACTACCGCCAGCATTTCGACGAAAAGCCCAAGGAGGACATTCCCGTCAACACCTATCGCGGTCCGAGCGTCTATGCCGGTCCGCCCGCCGACAGCACGGACGTTGACTATCCGTCAAACAACTGGTTTGAAAACACGACTGTTGGTGGTGACGAACCTCAGCCAGCGGAACAACCACTTGCAGGGGAAGATTAACCTGTACCACCACGCACTGAACGTGAACTTCATATCGCCATAGCGTCTCGCCTGCTTGTTGAAACGGCTCACGGACACTATGGCGTATATTATATATATAAGGAGTGGTATGAAATACATCGCCCACCGATTGCCTACCGTCGGCAGATACTTCTCGCCAAAGACCATCACAGCCACTTCCGCCGCCGCAAGCAACACGAGCGCCAGCATTCCCACCATGGCCTCCCAGGCGAACAGCATTCTGTAGAGCCACCTGTTCTTCATCAGCCTGCGGTTGTACATCCATTGTTGCGTCATCGCCTCATACCACCTGTCGCCGCCCTGCATGCGTTGCAGGACAAGCGCTTCGGGATCTCTCGCCACCGCCGTCCTCTTTTGCTTGTTCGCCCAGAGTTCCATCGCTCCGCTTCGCACTACGACAAACTCCCTGAGGGCTTCTCCGTTAAGGAACGTGCTGCGCCTGACCACGACATTGCAAGTGTCTGTCCTGTACAGATAGCCCGTCCAACGGCTCAGGCTGAACGAACTCATCAGCCGCCACACCCTCATGAACGGCACTTCGCTTCCCGTATGGTCGTTCTCATAGTTCACCATGCCGCCCACCACGTCCGTGTCATCCTGGCACCACTGCGCCATCGCCGCCAACCACCTGTCGCTTACGGGAAAACAGTCGGCATAGGTCAGCAACACCCACTCATACCTCGCCGCACGCATGCCCAACGAGTAAGCCATCTGCTCGCTCGTTATCATGCGTGTCTCCTTTGGCAATGTGATATGGCGCAGGTTTTTATGGGCGAGCTCGAGCGTTTCGAGCATGCCGCACGTGCCGTCGGTGTCTTGCTCCACGACCACCAGCACCTCAAACGTGCCGTATTCCTGACCAAGTATCTTGGGCAGATAGCTCTGCAGCCGCGAGCAGTTGTCGTGGCTGCGCACAAGCACTGTTATGGGCGTTGTCTCTATAGCAGGTATCCTTTGGGCAGAGGACGGCAGTTGTAGCCACTTGCCATTATCTCGCCGTACGCTCCGGCACTGCGGAACGCAATATAATCCCCGCGCTTGGTCGTCGGCAGTTCGTAGTCCTTGACAAACACGTCCGTACTCTCGCAGATAGGTCCCACGACATCGTACTTGTCCGTCTCACCGCTCTCGCTCGTGATGTTCTCCACCTTGTGATACGCACCATACAGGGCGGGACGTATCAGGTCAGTGAAGCCAGCATCGAGGATGGCAAACTTCTTTATCTTATTGGTCTTCACATAGATGACTTTCGCTATGAGCGAACCCATCTGTCCCACTACGGCACGTCCAAGTTCGAAGTGGAGCCGCTGCCCTTTCCTCAACCTCAGCCCTTCGCGATATGTCTTGAAGTAGTTGGCAAAGTCTGGAATCGGATTTTCGTCGGGGTTGTAATAGTCTATGCCCAGTCCACCGCCGACGTTGATGTTCTCGAGAGTGCCTATGCCCGCGGCTTCCAACTGGTCTTGCAACTCATTGATCTTCGCCGCCAAGGCCTCGAAGTCATCCATCTCGGTTATCTGCGAACCGATATGGAAATGCAGTCCTACGAGCCGTACATGCTCCATGGCCATCGCCTCGCGGGCTGTCGGCACCATATCCACGATGTCTATGCCGAACTTGTTCTCCGCCAGTCCCGTCGTGATGTTGGCATGCGTGTGCGCCCCTACGTTGGGATTGATGCGCAGCGCCACACGTGCCTCCACGCCCATCCGTCCGGCTATCTCGTCGATCACTTCGAGTTCCTGCACGCTCTCCACGTTGAAATGGTCGATGCCGACCTCCAGTGCCAGCTGTATCTCCCAGTCGGACTTCGCCACTCCGGCAAACACTATCTTGTGTGGTTCGAAACCCGCCTTCACGCACGACTCTATCTCCCAACCGCTCACGCAGTCGGCGCCAAAGCCGTACTGCGCAATCACTTTCAGCACATCGGCATTGGTGTTTGCCTTCACGGCATAGTGAAGGTGGCAGTTGTCCGCCTTGCCCATCTCCTCCTTGATGACGGTCAAGGTCTTCTCCAACAACTCGCGGTCGTAATAGTAAAACGGTGTGGGTATCTCTCTGAATTTGTCCGTCTTCATACGCGCGTCAATTGAATAATGTGTCCGACAGTGCCTGCAGTGTGCGCTGCTTGTCTGCCTTGTTCACCAGATAGGAGATGTTATGATGACTGCCGCCGTAGCTTATCATTCTCACGCTGATGTCCGTCAGCGCATTGGTCGCGCGCGACTCCAGTCCCTTGTTCTCGCTCTCGAGGTCGCCCACGACGCAGATTATCACCATGTCCTCGTCGACATTGACGGTACCGTATTTCTTCAGGTCGTTGACGATGTCCGCCAGATGGCTGGTGTTGTCGATTGTCACGCTCACGCCCACCTCGCTCGTGCACACCATGTCGATGCTCGTCTTGTAGGTCTCGAATATCTCGAACACCTTGCGCAGGAAGCCGTGCGCCAGCAGCATGCGGCTCGACTGTATCTGTATGCACGTGATGCCGTCCTTTGCCGCCACAGCCTTGATTGTGCCCCGGCGCCACTCGTTGTTTATGATTGTTCCGGGAGCTTCCGGCTGCATCGTGTTGAGCAGTCGCACGGGCACACCCGCGAACTTGGCTGGCTGTATGCACGTCGGGTGCAGTATCTTGGCTCCGAAATAGGCAAGCTCAGCCGCCTCCTCGAAGTTGAGCTG
>JABUTZ010000017.1:36714-49300 GCA_021443415.1 Bacteroidaceae bacterium
GCAGGTCGTGGCCTGTCTTCTTCATCACCTCGACCACCTTGTCGAAACTTACGCGGTGCATGCCGTCCGTGAGCATGGCATACGAGTTGGCGTCGCTGGCGCGTGCGGCGGCGTATGCGTTGCGCTCGATGCAGGGTATCTGCACCAAGCCGCCTATCGGGTCGCACGTCAGTCCGAGGTGGTGCTCAAGTCCCATCTCGGCGGCATACTCAATCTGCATCGGTGTTCCGCCAAACAGCTGTGCGGCGGCGGCGGCAGTCATGGCGCATGCCACGCCTACCTCACCCTGACAACCCACTTCTGCTCCCGAGATCGATGCGTTCTTCTTTACTATGTTGCCGAACAATCCCGCGGTGGCAAGGGCTCTCAGCATGCGCTTGTCGGATATCTCGCGACTCTTATACAGATGATAGAGCAGACCGGGCACCACTCCACACGAACCGCACGTCGGGGCAGTCACTATGCGTCCGCCACTTGCGTTCTCCTCGCTCACAGCCAAGGCATAGGCGAAGATGAGTCCGCGACTGCGCATACTGCGCTGATAGCCGTCGGCACGTATGAAGTAGGATGCCGCCTTGCGCCTGAGATTGAGTCCGCCGGGCAACACAGCCTCTTTCTCCAAACCACTCTCCACGGCGTTCTTCATCGTCTTCCACACCTCGTTGAGATAGTCCCAGATGTCACTGTCCTCGCACTGCTGCACGTATTCCCAGTAGTTCTTGCCTGTCTCGATGCACCACACGAGTATGTCGTTGGCTGTGTTCATCTCGTATATCTCGTCGAAGTTGCGACGCGCCACGCCTTCCTCGGCGAGTGCTCCGCCGCCTACGCTATACACAGTCCAACTGTCCAGTTCCCTGCCGTCGGCACTCAGTGCCTTGAAGGTCATGCCGTTGGGATGGAACGGCAGGAATATCTTCGGTTCCCACACGATGGTCGTCTTGTCCTCACCCAGCATGTCGATGATGGCGCGGTCGGTCATGTGTCCCTTGCCGGTGGCGGCAAGCGAGCCGTAGAGCGTAACTTCATATCGAGCGGCATCCGCCCACTTGCTCTTGAAATGCTCAGCCGCATAGCGGGGTCCCATCGTATGACTGCTCGACGGACCGTGTCCGATGCGGTATAGTTCCTTTAGTGTTATCATATTATTCGGTATAAAATTTTATCATTCTGGTTAGTGCACGCTGGCACACAGGACAGAAGTCCTTCACATTGTTTATCCTCATGCGGCAGTCTTCCACCGGTCGATAGACACCCTTGGTCTGGTATCCGGCTCCCTCATAGACACCCACCTTCGTGTAGCGCGTCTTTTCGTCCTTGGTCACCGGTGTCGGCACGGGTGTCCCCTTGTCCACCATGTCCGCCCACTTCGACCGGAAATCTTTCAGCGTAGTGATGTTCTGCTCCCACGGCTCCACGTCATCGGGATAGAAGTTGTCGCAACCGCTCTCCGTGGCATACTCATCGCCCAGACCGCCGAAGCTGTGTCCGAACTCGTGCACGATAACCTCCGTCGTCCATTGCGCATGCGATGACGCGATGCAGTAGTCGTTGTAGAATCCGCCGCCGCCGTAGGTCGTGCTGTTGGTCAGTATGATGATGTGTTCGTATGGAATGCCAGTGAGCAGTTCGTGCACCTGACGGAGATGGCGCGTGGTGTTGTACCTCTCCGTGTAGAACGTATCAAACGAACTGCCGCACACAGAGTTTTTCCACACATGCTCCCTTGGCACGCTGTTGCCAGCCTCTTTCGACGGAGCCTCCACGACAACAAAATTGAAGCGGTCGGCATACTCGCTGAATGGGCGATGCTCCATGATGGCCTTCATCGCCGCCACGCAGTCATCGTGGAACAGCACCATCTGCTCCTGCGTATATCCCTCGGGCAGAAAGGCGATGTCGATGGCTTTCATCGCGTCGCTCTGCTTGCCGATGTAATGATGCGGCAATGGCTCCGCGTTCAGCTCACGAATCAAGATGTCCGCCGGATTAAGCGGGAACGACCGTGTGCATATTGCTTTCTGGTACTCGTCTACGAGCTGTACGACGATGGTCGCCTCACGACGCGGCATGGGCAGCAGGATCGGATGCTCGTACGCACGCCCTACCGTGTGGCTCTCCGGCGTGGCTATCCACTCTAAGAAGAGCGATGTGAACGAGTTGGCATAGATGGTGTCGCCCGTCGCCTTGTCAAGCATCCACACCTGACCATTGCCCAACAGCGGCAAGCGCCCAAGATTGCTCCTGCGCCCGTACCAACCCTTGCTCTTGTTATAGCCGTCGAGATAGACGTCCGCTTTGTCGCAGTCGCCGACGAATATGAAGTCAGCACGCAAGGTACTGTCAGCGAACTGGCTTTCGAAGCATTGAGCTTTCACCGTCGCCGATAGCACGAAAAAGAGAATGACAAACGCCATTCGCAGCCCTTTTCTTTCCAAATGCATTTACCATTATATTATTATGGTGCAAAATTACGCATTTTTCCGAAAAGAATGAGTAATTTTGCCAAAAATATGAACCATAACAGCAAACAAACACTGATGAAAAACAAGTTTGAGCGCATAACAGAGATTTTTGAGCGTGAGATGCCAGTGGCGGAAACGGAACTTAAGTTCGGCAGTCCGTTCCAACTCCTCGTCGCGGTCATCCTCTCCGCCCAGTGCACCGACAAGCGTGTAAACATCGTGACCAAGAGCCTTTTCCGCGACTTCCCTACGCCCGACATTCTTGCCGCCGCCTCATTCGACCATGTCTATGAATATGTCAGGAGCGTGAGCTATCCTCGTGCCAAGACGCAGCATATCATCGAGATGGCTAAACGCCTTGTCGAGAACTTCAACGGCGAGGTGCCGGGCGACATGGACGACTTGCTGACACTGCCTGGCGTAGGGCGCAAGACGGCGAACGTCATGCTCTCCGTTGTCTGGGGCAAGGCGGCGATGGCCGTCGATACGCATGTCTTCCGCGTCAGCCACCGTCTGGGGCTTGTATCGCCCGACGCCTCCACTCCTCTCGCTGTGGAGAAAGTGCTCACAGAGGGCTTCGCCCCCCACCTCCTGCCGAAGGCTCATCACTGGCTCATTTTGCACGGAAGATACGTGTGCACGGCACGAAAACCGCACTGTTCGGAATGTTATCTCGCCAACGAATGTGCTTATTTCAAAAATAATTCGTAACTTTGCACCCTTGAAAATCTCATTACAAGAATAAATAATGATTACTGTTTCCAATCTTGCCATTCAGTTTGGCAAACGTGTACTGTACAAAGACGTAAACATCAAATTCACCAACGGCAACATATACGGCGTTATCGGCGCGAACGGTGCCGGCAAATCAACATTATTGAAAGCCATCTCGGGCGAGCTGGAACCGTCGAAGGGAACCATCGAGATGGGTATGGGCGAACGCCTGAGCGTCCTCTCTCAGGACCATTTCCAGTACGATGACAAGACTGTCCTCGACACTGTCCTCATGGGTCACACCGTGCTGTGGGACATCATGAAGGAGCGCGACGCTCTCTACTGCAAGGAGGATTTCAACGACGACGACGGCATTCGCGTGGCCGAACTGGAGGAGAAGTTCGCCGAACTGGGTGGCTACACCGCCGAGAGCGATGCGGCAAACCTGCTGAGCGGTCTTGGTGTCAAGGAGAAAAAGCACCAGATGCTGATGGGCGACCTGAGCGGTAAGGAGAAGGTGCGCGTGATGCTTGCCAAGGCTCTCTTCGGCAATCCCGACAACCTCCTTCTCGATGAGCCTACCAACGACCTCGACCTCGACACGGTGCAGTGGCTGGAGCAGTATCTGAGTGAGTTTGAGCACACTGTGCTGGTCGTGAGCCACGACCGTCACTTCCTCGACAGTGTCTGCACGCACACCGTGGATATCGACTTCGGCAAGGTGACCATGTTCGCCGGCAACTACTCGTTCTGGTACGAGAGCAGCCAGTTGGCTCTGCGCCAGGCCCAGAACCAGAAGGCAAAGGCCGAGGAGAAGAAGAAGGAGCTGGAGGAGTTCATACGCCGCTTCAGCGCCAACGTGGCGAAGAGCAAGCAGACGACAAGCCGCAAGAAGATGCTCGAAAAACTCAACATCGCCGACATCCAGCCTTCGACGCGCAAGTATCCGGGCATCATCTTCCAGATGGAGCGCGAGGCGGGCAACCAAATCCTTGAGGTTGAGGGACTAAAGGCTGTGAGCGATGACGGAACGGTGCTCTTCGACAACGTGTCTTTCCAGGTACAGAAAGGCGACAAGCTGGTCTTCCTGAGCCGCGACCCGAGGGCGATGACCGCTCTCTTTGAGATTATCAACGGCAACCGCGAACCGCAGGCCGGCACGTTCAACTGGGGCGTCACCATCACAACGGCATACCTGCCTCTCGACAACACGGCTTTCTTCCAGAGCGAGAAGAACCTCGTCGATTGGCTCGGACAGTTTGGCGAGGGCAACGAGGTCTTCTTCAAAGGCTATCTCGGCAGAATGCTGTTCAGCGGCGAGGAGGTGCTGAAGAAGGTGAACGTACTGTCGGGCGGCGAGAAGATGCGTTGCATGATCGCTCGCATGCAGCTGAAGAACGCCAACTGCCTCATTCTCGACACACCGACCAACCACCTCGACCTTGAGAGCATCCAGGCGTTCAACAACAACCTCAAACTCTTCAAGGGCAACATCCTCTTTGCCAGCCACGACCACGAGTTCATCGAGACGGTCTCAAACCGCATCATCGAACTGACTCCCAACGGCATCATCGACAAGATGATGGAGTACGACGAGTATATCTCGAGCGACGCTATCCGCGCCCTTAAGGACAAACTCTACGGCACCGAGGAATGAATCTCGTCATCGACATAGGCAACACTGCTGCCAAGCTCGCACTCTTCGAGGGCGATGACTTGGTGGGCGATGTGGTGCGGACTGACAACCACTCATTGTCCGATCTGTCCGCATTGGTTGCCAGTCATCCGACTATCCGCCGTGCCATCCTGTCAACTGTGGTGAAGCTAAGCGATAAGGTATTGGAAATCATAGACAACCTTCCTTTTCCTGTACTTAGACTCCAGCCCTCCACCCCACTGCCAATCCCCTCTTCCTTCCACTTCCCCCCCACCATGGGATCCGACCGGATAGCGGATGATGTGGCGGCGATAATCGGTGCCGCCGGGCACCCCGCCCTTGTCATTGACGCAGGCACATGCCTGACCGCCGAACTCCTCCATCCCGAACATGGTTTCATGGGCGGCATCATCTCGCCCGGAGTGCGACTGCGCCTGCTTGCCATGCACGAGCATACGGACGCCCTGCCCCTTGTCAGCAGGACAGCCACAAACGACGAGCTGCTGGGACACGACACGGAGGGCAATATGCTTCTCGGGGCGACCAACGGAGTGACGTTTGAGATAGAGGGTTACATACGTCGTTTAACCGCCAAATACCACGATTTGGTGGTCTTCATCACCGGTGGATATACTTTTTCGTTGGATAATTCGATAAAATCACCGATAATTCAAGATAAATTACTACTTTTGCGTGGTCTAAACCACATCCTCAACTTCAATGAAGCATAAAAGCATTTTTCTCAGCATACTTTTGAGTGTCCTTGCCACTGGTCTCTGGGCGCAGTCGACCAACGAGTACAACAGCGAAATCTTCTCTGCTTATTCGCGCTACGGATTGGGTACGCTCATGCCCAAGACGAGCGGCATGAACAACGGCATGGGCGGAGCGGGCATCGCCCTTCCTTCGACCCGCTTTCTCAACACGCTCAACCCCGCCTCCTATGCCACCATCGACTCGCTGACCTTCCTCTTCGACATAGGCATGTCGCTGGACCGCAATGTGGCGAGCATCAACGGCAAGACGAACGGACGCAACAACGCCCGTGTGACGCATGCCGCCGCCGCATTCCGTCTGGTTCGCCGTTTGGGTCTGTCGATAGGCTATCGCCCCTATTCCTGCATCGGCTACGACTACTCAATCAGCCAGCATGTGGGTTGGAACGAGAACACGAAACAGGAGATTCGTTCGGACAATATCTACCATGGCACGGGAGGCATGCATCAGGTTTATCTCGGTCTGGGCTACTCGCCGTTCCGCGGTTTCTCGCTTGGCTTCAACGTGGGCTATATGTGGGGCGAATACGACCACGCCGTGACGCAGACATTCGTGGAGAATGGCGCGACAGCGTCTGGCTACATGCCGCTTCTCACCATCTACGACGCCGACCTCTCGACCTACAGTCTCGACTTCGGTGCCCAATACTCCATTCCCCTCGACAAGAAGAACACGCTCTCCGTCGGCGCCACCTTCGGGCTTGGGCACAAGATGAACAGTTCGGCTGAATTTTACCGCTTCACAAGCGGTGCGGACACCATCAACATCACCTGCCCCAAGGCATTCAGCCTCCCGATGACCATCGGTGGCGGTCTGGCGTTCTCACACGCCGGCAAGCTGCACGTTGCCTTCGATGTTGACTATCAGCGCTGGAGCAAGTGCGATCTGCCCACTCTGCAATCAAATGCAAGCGGCATGGCTTATGTGCCTACCAAGGACAACTACAAGGACCGTTTCGCGTTCCGTATTGGCGGCGAGTATTGTCCCAACCCGCTCAACCGCCACTACGTCCAGCGCATTCGCTACCGCGTGGGTGCCTACTATCAGACGCCCTACATTCGCGTCAATGGCATAAACGGCCCGAAGGAGTATGGTGTCAACGCAGGTCTGGTGCTGCCTATCACCAACGGCATCAACAACCGCTCGAGTGTGAACGTAGGTTTCAACTGGTCGCACGTCGAACCGTCCAGTCCCGGCATGGTGCGCGAGAACCAATACTCCATCACGCTCGGACTGACATTTAACGAACAGTGGTTCTTGAAATGGAAGATAAAGTAAGGAATTGCTTCCTTTCCTTTATACTGTTGATAGCCACGCTCTCCTGTGGCGGCAACACATCGCACATGGCCTCGGCTGTCAATGACGGCGACAGCATCCCTTTCATGACCGCCCACGGCATCAGCAATCTTATCAGCGACTCTGGTATCGTCCGCTACAAGATTATCGCCGAGGAATGGTTCATGTACGACGCCACGTCCGAGCGCCCCTCGCGCTGGGACTTCCTGAAGGGCTTCTTCATGCAGAAGTACGACAACCAGATGAACACGGAGTCGTACATCCGGTGCGACACGGCCTACTGCCACCACGACGACCTGTGGGAGTTTCGCGGTCGCGTGCTCATACGCAACGTCAACGGTTCGACGTTCCGTTCCGAGGAACTGTTCTGGGACATGTCGCGCCACGAACTCTACTCGTCGCTCTATGTGCATATCCAGGAACCTCTGCGCGAGCTCGAGGGCTACAACTTCCGCAGCGACGAGCGCATGACACGCTACACCATATATAACAGCAACGGCTTCCTGCCCGTCGAGGACGTGGAAGCCCAACCGACCGACTCGATATGACCTTGTACATCACCCTCGTCATAGTGTTGCTCCTCTCCGGTCTCTTCTCGGGCATGGAGATAGCCTTTGTCTCGAGCAACAAGCTCCGTCTTGAGATGGAGAAGGAGAAACCCAGCATCACAGCGCGCATACTGAGCCTCTTCTACAGCCAGAAAGCATCGTTCATAGCCACCCTCCTGGTGGGCAATAACATAGCCCTGGTCGTATATGGCATCATCATGGCACAGATTCTCGCCGAACTGGTCTTCACCCCCCTTGGCATCACCAACGAGGCGGCAATGCTCACGTTGCAGACCGTGGTGAGCACGGCGATAGTCCTGGTCACGGGCGAGTTCATTCCCAAGACCTTGTTTCGCATCAACCCCAACCGCATGCTGAGCGTCTTCGCCCTGCCCATGTGGCTGTTCTATGTCATCCTATACCCTATCTCCAAACTTGCGAGCCTTTTGTCGAAAGGCATCCTGTTGGGGCTGGGCATAAAGACGACGGAGAAGGAGGACGAGCAGACGTTCACTCGCGTGGACCTCGACAATCTGATTCAGACAACCATCGAACAGGCTTCGGACGACGAGGACATAACGGACGAGGTGGAGATGTTCCAAAACGTGCTCGACTTCAGCCAAATCAAGGTGCGCGACTGCATCCTCCCCCGCACGGAGATTGACGCTATCGGCATCGACGCCAGTCTGCAGGAACTGCAAAACCGCTTCGTCGAGAGCGGCCATTCCAAGATTATCGTCTATGAAGGCGACATCGACAATATCGTGGGCTTTATCCATTCGTTGGAGATGTTCCGCAAGCCAGACGACTGGACAAAATGCATCAAGGAGATACCCGTGGTGCCGGAGACGATGACCGCCCAGAAACTGTTCAAGATATTCACGACGCAGAAGAAGAGTCTGGCGGTGGTCGTCGATGAGTTTGGCGGCACGAGCGGCATTGTCTCGCTCGAAGACCTCGTGGAGGAGATTTTCGGCGAGATAGAGGACGAGCACGACAAGGACAACCTCACCGCCAAGGCCCTGGAGAACGGCGAGTACCTGCTCTCCGCCCGTCTCGAGATCGACCGCGTGAACGAGATGTTCAACCTCGAACTGCCCGAGAACGACGACTATATCACTATCGGCGGACTTATCCTCAGCCACTTCCAGCGCTTCCCCAAACCGAGCGAGATAGTGACCATCAACGACACGTACAAGTTCCAAATCATAAAGATGTCCACGACAAAGATTGAACTTGTCAAGCTCATTGTCAGCCAATAGCCGCATGATTGGCACATTCATTGTATAGCGACGGCGCAAAACCCCATAAGCAAATGAAAAACGAAACAGAAGAACCGGTAAAGGAGAATATGGTTTCACCAGATCCCGAAGAGACAGAAACGCCCCGGGAAGAGGCGGCAACCGCCGAGGAGCAGGAGGTTGACCCTCTGGCGGAAGCGCTTGCCAAGATTGACGAACTGCAGCAGCAGAAGCTCTACCAGCAAGCTGAGTTTGAGAACTACCGCAAACGCGTGATTCGCGAGAAGGCGGAGCTGCTGATGAACGGTGCAGAGAAGACCATACTCGCCATGCTCCCCGTGGTCGATGACCTGGAACGCGCCATGCAGAACATGGACAAGGCGGAGAACGTAGAGGCTGTGAAACAAGGTGTCGAACTGATTCAGCAGAAGTTCCTGAAAGCATTGGAGGGACTTGGAGTCAAGGAGATAGACACGACTGACGCTCTCTTCTCCACCGACCTGCACGAGGCGATAGCACAGATTCCCGCTCCCAACGACGAGATGAAGGGACATGTGCTCGACTGTGTGCAGACCGGCTACACGCTCAACGACAAGGTGATTCGTTTCGCCAAGGTTGCCGTTGGCATTTAATCACGTACGACTATGGCAGAGAAAAGAGACTACTACGAAGTGCTTGGTGTGCAGAAGAATGCCACTGACGAGGAGATCAAGCGCGCATACAAGAAACTCGCGATAAAATACCACCCCGACCGCAATCCTGACAACAAGGAGGCGGAGGAGAAGTTCAAGGAGGCGGCGGAGGCATACGACGTGCTCCACGACAAGCAGAAGCGCGCCCAATACGACCAGTTCGGCTTCAACGCTCCCGGCGGAGGCAGTGGCTTCGGCGGCGGCTTTGGCGGCTTTGGCGGCGGAATGTCTATGGACGATATCTTCCGCATGATGAATCAGGCGTTCGGCGGCGACTCCGATTTCAGCGGCTTCGGCTTTGGCGGAGGCGGTTACGGTGGAGGTCGCGGCGTGAACAAGGGTTCGGACCTGCGCCTCAAGGTGCGCCTCACACTCGAAGAGGAAGCAAAGGGCGTCACCAAGAAGTTCAAGGTGAAGAAGCAGTGCACTTGCACCCACTGCAACGGCACGGGCAGCAAGGACGGCAACACCGAG
This sequence comes from Bacteroidaceae bacterium, assembly GCA_021443415.1. GTDB lineage: Bacteria > Bacteroidota > Bacteroidia > Bacteroidales > Bacteroidaceae > Physcousia. Next base: position 46,579 of record JABUTZ010000017.1, read on the forward strand.
ACCTGTCCGACGTGTCACGGCAGCGGTGTGGTGACGCAGGCGCGCCGCACGATGTTCGGCATGATGCAGACTCAGTCTGTCTGCCCCAACTGCCACGGCGAGGGCAAGATTATCAAGAACAAATGCCCTCACTGCGCCGGCGATGGCATCGTGCAGGGCGAGGAGGTCGTCGAGGTAAATATCCCAGCTGGCGTTGGTGACAACATGGTGTTCACCGTACCGGGCAAGGGCAATGCCGCCCGCCACGGTGGTGTCCCCGGCGACATTCAGGTGCTCATCCAGGAGGAACCGCACAAGACATTCATTCGCGAGGACAAGAATCTCATCTACAATCTCCTGCTCGACATACCCACTGCCGTTCTTGGCGGTGATGTCGAGATACCGACCATCGACGGAAAGGTGCGCATAAAGATTGAGCCGGGCACACAGCCGGGCAAGGTGCTTCGCCTGAGGGGCAAGGGAATGCCTGCCGTGCAAGGCTACGGCTATGGCAATGGCGACCAGATTGTGAACATCTCAGTCTATGTTCCGCAGGAGTTGAACAAGGACGAGAAGAAGGCATTCGAGTCGCTGAAGGACAACGAGAACATGAAGCCGAACGAATCAATCAAGCAAAAGATTTTCAACCATTTCCGCAGTTATTTCGACTAAGGACCTATCTACGCAAACGAACTCAGGCAGGTTGACACACGCATGTGCAACCTGCCTGAGTTCGTTTAGGCGACAGCCTTAGAAAGGAAGGTCGTCGGTGGCAGTGGGAGCGGCGGGCTGGGGAGCGGCGGCCGGCTGAGCCGAGGGCTGGGGAGCCACGCCGGGATAAGGTTCCGCGGCGGAGGCGGCGGGGGCGGCAGTAGCGGGAGCCGCACGGAAGGCACGGATACTATTGTACCAACGACCCTGATACTCATGGGCATCAATGTCGAAAGAGATTGTGTAAGTCTCGCCCACCTGAATGTTCATGGCATTGATGCGGTCGACTCCGAAGATTTCGAACTGCATCTTCTTCGGGTACTGTTCCATCGTCTCGAGGACGAACGACTTCAAACGCCACTCCGAACCAGAACGTGTAGAAACGCCACTGCGCTCGGGCAACTCAAGAATGATTTTTCCGGTTATTTCCATCTTGTTAATATATTTTGGTTAGAAATTTGTTCACATACGTACGAGGTCCTTACCCTCGCGGCGAAGAAGCATGTTCTCCTCTGCCACTTTGATATATTTCTTCACATAGGCATTCTCACGGAACGTGCGACCGGCGTCCGTGAGTATCTCCTCCACGGCAGGCGTGAGCAGGGGATAGGGGTTGTCCACGGTCACCACCATGAACAGGCCCGCACCAAGAGGATTGTTGACATTGCGCTTGATGAAGTCGAGGATGGCGCGGTCGGACATCTCCTTGAGTTCATCGGCACGCTTGGCCAGTGACAGCTGCACCTCGTCGATATCCTCCCCGTCCATCACCAACTGACTGAGCCGACGTGGCAGGTCGTTGAGTTCCTGGTCTATCTTGGACTTCTTTTCGATGAAGCCATAGAGCGAGTCGTTGAGCGCACTGCCACTCGCCAAGTGCGCGGCGTCGGTCATGGTGAGTGTGATGCCATTGGCGTCCAAGAGCACAGGCATGAGACTCTGGTCTTTGTAGCAGACCATCGCCATCTCCACACTGTCGCGCTTGCCTTCGAACTTGAAGACTCCGTGGCGTACGATGCAAGAATCGATATCCACCATCCTTGCGCCGTCGTAAACGCTGAGACGCAGTGTTTCGCCCTCAAGGGGGCCTATTGTGGTCGAACCATCAATCTTGTATGTTCCCTGACAAGAGAACAAAGGCAACAAAAGCAGGAAGCAGAGAGGGAGGGATAGGAATTTATACATTGTCATTGAAGTTGTATTTATTTGTTGGACAATCGGAAAGACGAATAGACAAAAAAGACGCAACCGATGGCGAAAGCGACAATCCACTCGTTGCGCACAAACATCAGCAGCCACAGCCAATGCTGGTTGAGCATGAGCAGGGCGGAAACGACAAACATGATGCAGCCAATGGCCTGCTGAGCGCAGAGACGGCGCACGACCGTATCATCGGACGTAGGCTTGGCGAGGTGCATAAGGACAGCGAGCAGGACGGTGGAGGCGAGATAGACGGCAGAGGTGATGCCACGGTCAACCACCTCCGGCGAAAGCCAAAGCACGAGCGAGGCAAGCATCCCGACGCAAGAGGTCATGAGCAGAACAGCGGAAATCTTCATCAGCAACAGACAATGACAGGTTATTCTGCTGCACCCTTCTTCGGGCTGGCGGACGCAGCAATGGTGTTCATGCGTTGGGAGGTCGTATCAACGAACACAAAGACATCCTCGTTGGGACGCTTCATCAGATGGCGTGTGCGCGCCACACGCACCACCTCTTCCTTGTCCGTACGCAAGCGTAGTAGAGCCAAACTATCCTTTTCGTTATAGTCGCGCAGGGTGCGTATCTCTTGCTGCAGATTGGAGATGGTGCTCTGCATCTCCATGCGCCGCATGAAACTATTGTCGTCAATAAAGCCGATGAGGGCAATAAAGCAGACAAAGATGCAAAGATATTTGTTGGAGCGTATGAAACGCCATACGGAGTTGAGTTTGTTCATGCGGCATTATTTTGTGCATAACATCCAAATCGCCAGTAACTTGCTGATTTTTAATGTTAGTTTAAATGTCTTGTTCTATATTGTTCCCAAAAG
>JABUTZ010000018.1:0-9399 GCA_021443415.1 Bacteroidaceae bacterium
CCATCGCGCAACGGGCATCCGCACGTCGTGACCGCAACAGAACTTCATAACGAAGTTTACTTTTCTGCATAGAAAAGCAAGAGTCATGACACAACTTTTTTGCTGAAAATGCGGTTATATGGATATTTAAGTGTAATTTTGTGCCATGATTGAATCATTCAACCCAACGCCAATAGCCACTATTGTCGAGAACTTGTCAGAAGCGTTCAGTGTGATAGCACGTATCGGAGACGCAGGCATGGGAAAGACGGCCGTGGACTTGAGCGGTGTCACATACGCACCGCCCTCGTTCGTCATGCCATTGCTTTTTATGGCACAATCATGCGAGCATGAGGTAGAATGGAGATGCTCCGATTACTTGAAGAATATTGAGTTCCCGCATGGGCTTGACACGCAAAACATTCGGCGGATGCAACTAAAAGCCACGCTCAACGATTATGCCGACAAGGATTACATTGCCATCATAAAATTTCCAGCCGCAACCAACTCAGAAGATTACACGTCAACCATAATCAGTTGTGTCGAAGCAACACTGTATGAGCAGTTGCGCGCATATCCCACAAGCATAATCAACGGACTTCGTTACATTATTGGCGAAATCGTTGACAACGTGACCCAACACTCCCAGGCGCCATACGGATATTTGTATTCACTGATAAATCGCAGCAACGAGTATGTTGAGATTGCGATTGCAGACCAAGGCATAGGACTATTAGGCAGTTATCACGCCAACGACGACAAAGACATCTGTTCCGACCTGGAAGCAATTCAAGCAGCCAATAGGGGCATATCCACAAAGAATCGGCCCGAGGCGGAAAACCGGGGTTTTGGCATCATAACTAGCAAAAGGATGATTATCGACGGACTCAAAGGCACGTATGCGATGATTTCAGGCAACGCACTGTCAATAAAGAGTCCATCCGCCACCCAATACATTCAGCTTGCACCCAATATCAAATTCGATGGCACAATCGTATTGTTCAGAATACCTTTGACCACGACAACCTTCAACTATATCAACTATATCGAGTGACCATGAAGACAATAGAAATAGCATCTCTCCTCAGCCCCGACCTGAAATCGCGCACGTCAGTCTCCGACTTGCTCATGTACGTAAAGAGCGTGCATGACCGGGATGTGCGGATTGACTTTGCCAACGTGCAGTTCGCAACAAGGAGTTTCATGGACGAATACTACAACACGTTCGTTGACGACCATGGACAACTCGGTGACATCCGCGTGGAATCAGTCAACCTGCCCGACGACATCAAGTACATGCTCAATGTGGTCAGCCAGACACAAACAGGCAAAAAGATTTACGAAGACCCCGCCAACACGACTATCCACAAGTTTGACACTGTGGCGGAGATGCTTGCGCACATGAAAACGATGTGCGTGTAACGGTCGCATCAACGAAGGTTGCAATCATGTTCCCTCACCCTTGCAGGTTGTAGAACTCCTGGCGGGTGATGGTGGTGTCGAAGCCGCCGACGGAGGTATCCTGGTCATGTTTGTCGAGGCCTGTGTATGTCAGGCTCGCGTCCTCGTAGCGCTTGAACTTGTAGATGGCGTCGTTCATCATCTTGTAGTTGAACACGCCGAGGCTCACAAGCAGGTCGAAGTCCTTGACATCCAGTCCTGTGACTTTCTTGAACAGTCCGGGCTCGAGTTGCGTGATGACATCCGTGAGGCACTTCTCGCGGTAGTCGGTCAGATACATGAACACAGGCACACGCGTGGCGAACTTGATCAGCTTGTCTTGGATTTGCTTGCGCTTGCTCCTGTACTCCTTCTCCTCCTCCGTGAGCGTCTTTTTTTCGCTTTTCGTGATGTCGTCGCCAGCCTCCCGCTTCACCTTCTTTACGTGTTCGCTCTTGTTGATGATGGTCTCGATGTCCTGGTTGAGGTTGCGGAAGCCCTCGATGCGCATCAGCGCCTCCATCGCCTGGTTGTTCGACATGAGTCGTTGCAAGGTTGTGTTGTCCACGTTGACCAGCAAGGCGCTCTCCCAGCGCCTGGCGAGCAGGGTGGCGCTCGTGCCGCTCATGGCCATGTCGAGAATGCCTGCCGCGTCGATGCTCTTCATGCTGCTGCCGTCGTAGGCGAGCACGGGCAGGAACTTGATGAACTCAGCCACCTTCCTTTCAGGGTCTGTCTCGCCGATATCCAGCCGGCAGCTGTAGTCGGCAATCTGCCTCAGCGCGCGGTCGGGGGCGAAGTCGAACACGTAGCACTCGCGTTTCATTATCTCCACGTGGTTGGGGTGCTCGCCGTCGGGATTGCTCACCGTCCACGGACTCTGCACGCGGAACGCCGCCTGGAAATAGGTCTCGGGAGTCTTCAGGTTTCGCAGCATCAGGATGCCCGTCCATGGCTTCACCGTGACGCCGGTCATCAGCTTCGTGCAGGTCAGCGTTATCGTTTTTGTCTTCAGGGGGTCGCCCATCGCCTCCAGGACGGGCTTGAGGGCTTCCGCGCCCATGCCTGCCTGCGCCCCGGCAGCCACGATGACCGTATAGTCCTTGTAGAACGTGTTCTGGCGCTCCGCCAGCAGGTTGCGCATGGCGAAGCACGAAGCCACTCCGGGCAGGAACCACACCGTGTGGTTGAGTACGGGCAGCAGGCGCATGTCGCTGAAGGGCAGTGGAGGACGCTCGTCGCGCAGTTTCAGCGACTCGGCGACCTGTGGGTGGTGGGCGCCGCGGATCAGGTTGAGCCACTTCTGCACATAGTCCTTATAGACAAACTCCGCCGCGTCGCCCTCGCCCTTCGCCGAGAAGAACACGTTGAGGTCGAACTCGTCGAACTCGCCCTCCTTCGCCACCTCCGTTATGTCGTCGGGCATCTGGTAGGTCATCATCACCATGCGCGGCATCGCGGCGTAGGGGTTGTCGCTCCCCTGCCACTCCTCCTTGGCTTTCTGCTCCATGCCGTAGGTCCAGTTCTCTATCTGTTCCTCGATGAACTCGCCGCTGGCGATGGCGCGGAAGGGTGTGCCGCTCAGGTATAGGTAGGCGCCGGTGGTGATGGGCATCATGTCCTCGTCGTAGTCATCGAACGCCTGGTCGTCCTCGTCCCTGACAAACAGGTCTTTGGCGAGCTCGCGCCACGCCCCGTAGTGGTATTCGTCGAGCACCACGCAGTCCCAGTTCTTCAGGTGCACCCACTCGTTCTTCGGCTTGATGCCCCCGCTGCGGCTCCTGCCGAGGTAGTCCTGGAACGAGCCGAAGCAGACGATGGGACGGTTGGGGTCAGCATCCTCGCCACGCAGATCCGTTGTGCTGCTCACGAACTGCCACCCCTCGAAGTCCACGTGGCGCATGAGGTCTTCCTCCCATGCGCTCTCCACCGCTGGTTTGAAGGTCAGTATCAGCAGGTGTTTCCACCCCATCCGTCGGGCGAGTTGGTAGGTGGCGAATGTCTTGCCGAAGCGCATCTTGCAGTTCCACAGGAAGTGGGGCGTGCGTCCGTCGTGGTCGCGACTGAAATAGTCGGCCGTCGCCGCCACTATCCTCTCCTGCTCGGGTCGCATGGCGAATGTCTCGGTGCGTCTGTTGTCCGCCTCCGTCCTGTTCCTCACCGCCCACACGGCGGCTTTCACCGTCTCCACGTCGCAGGCGAACCACTCGCCACTGGGGTTGCTCACTCCGTGTCGGCGCAGGTAGTGGTGCACGTCGTGGTCGGTGAAGGCTGTTCCGTCAGTCCTCATCGCCGTCTCCTCGAACACTATCCTGTATGGTCTCTCGCCCGGGCGCAGCACGGGGTATTGTTCCGCCACACGCCTCTGCACGTCTCTTGTCGTGTAGCCCACTTTCAGCATTCCCGCACATGCCGGATTGCTGTCGCTGTAGGCATAGATTTTCGGCTCCACTGCGGGCCGTCCGGGAAAGAAATTTTCGTTTGCCATATATTAAAATGTTTTGTATATGGCGTCCGAATGACAGTGGTTTATGGGAGTTGTTCGGGGCGGAAATACGGAGTGAAGTCGCTCCAGTCTTCTATCTTGAATGCACGTATGTCGCGGACCGAATTGCGGAACCAGTCCAGGGCGCGCAGTGCGTTGATGGCGGCAAAAAGGTTGGCCATATCGTGTTGTTCGGTCACATACACACTGCCTTGTATGCCATCGAAGCCGAAGGGTTTCAACTGCTTGCTTATCTCGTAATAGGCATTGTTATATGGTTCTCCGTAGTTTTTACGGAGAAGGTCTATCTGCATGTCAAAGGCTATGGCGTACATTGCTTAGCAGTTCTTGAAGTCGTCTGCCACGCTGAAGAATATTTCTCCTGCGTCTGTTTTCACAACATACACCAGACCGCGGTAGCGGTTGTGCTCTACCTCGATGAGATTTCCTTGAAGCCACTCTTCCTTGTGTGTCAGGTTGGGTGAGATCATCATTCTTGTGCCGATTGCGGGTTCGCTGTTCATTGCCGTTACTGTTTAAGTAGTGCAAAGATAGCATATTATTTTTTTTCAAGCAAATTTTTCTGCTCCAAATATCCCAATAAGTCAACGAACGCCTGTTTGTTTAGTCATTCCATCGGTCTTATCATGCTTTCGATAAACGCTATCTCGTCTGCCGTCAGGTCGTATTTCTCGTAGAGCTGTTGGTCAAGTTTACTTATATCGTCATTCCATAGGATATCACTCATTTCTGTAAAGTCTTGCAGTGGTACAATAGAATAAGTGTCTTTTGTCATATTCTTATTCTTCTTTATACCAACAACAAACCTGAAGAATTTGGTTTTCATGTATCGTATCACATTCTCAGCCTCTGCTTTAGTATCAAATGGACAAATGGACAAAAAGGTTTCTGTGCAAATAGTTTTCGTATCTCCTAATACAGCATCACCGATAATTTTTGCTGGAATAGGATTTCCGATTTGTCCTGCTGCACCATCCGCTTTAGAAATAAATACTTTCCATTTAGAAACATATTCTTTGTTTTTGTTGATAGAAAAGGAATCTTTTATTTTCTTACAACCACGAACATTGTCAAACCTTCCAAATATGTTGAATTTTGTATTTCCTGTTTTTGTTGTAATCAAATCAATTTCTTCTGTTTCGATTCCAAATGGATTTCTGGAGAGTACGAGTGAACTAAATCTATTACATTGACAGGAAAGAAGTTTTTCTACAATTGTGGTTGCCGACGGATTTCTTATTACAACATCGGCACCACCTTCGTTCAGGTAACGTACAGAACTGATTATTTCATCATTACTCATGTGCGTTACAAAATGACACTTATTATTATAATTTTCTTTTCTTAGAAAGTAGCATACGCCACCCTCAATAGCTACCGATGGGAAGCATAAATTAGAATCCATAAAGTCGTGGAGTTCTTTTATATTATGGTCGTCCAACATTTCTTTTCTGAAATTATCCAACCCTTTTCCGCCAGTCATCCAGCGAGATGGTATAATCATGCACAAATATCGTGGTCTTAACTTTTTTGCTTGTTGAACGAATAGGTGATATATGGGGCGTGCACTTGATCCTGTACCTCCTCCATCCTCCAGTTGGTACGGCGGGTTGCCGATTATTACGTCGAACTTCATGTTGAATATGTTTTCAGGGTTTTGGGTGTGGATAAACTGGTAGGCGTGCGACTCAAGGTCGTCGCCGCGATTGCCGAAGACAGACTCGCTCGCACCGCAAAAGATGCACTTGCCATTGTTCCAGGTGTGGCGCGTGGGAGTGAAACGAATGTTACCTTGTTCGTCTCCGAACTCACTGCACACGCTGTACTTGCCGTTCGCCGTCTTGCTGCAATAGACACTGCGGCGGCTAACAAGGGCGGTGAGCGACGTGATGGGCAGGGCGAAGAGCTGGCGCGTGAAGATATGGTTGATGCGCGCCTGCTGGTCGGGAATCGCGCCGGCAAGCCCCTCCATGAGGCGCTTCGCCATCTCGCGCAGGAAGACACCCGTCTTGCTCACAGGGTCCAGGAAGGTGGCATTGGGGTCGCTCCACAGCTCCCGGGGCAGGAGGTCGAGCATAGCGTTCACCACCGAGGGAGGGGTGAACACCTCGTCGTTGCTCAGGTTGGCAAGGCAGGTGAGCACGTCGGGGTTATAACTGTTCTGTGTCATCTTGGGTGTGGAGTTTGAGGTAGTGGATGGGGGGGAACTCACGGAACGGCATGGGGATGAACGCCTCTTCGCCAAGGTCGCTGAAGAGGTTCGGCTCCTCGATGGGCTGGTTCTTGAGCAGCATGTCGAGGGTGAAGTCGCGCCGCTTGATTTTGCTGTCGCCGATGCAGCTCCACTCGGCGAAGGCCACCGGCCGGCTGCCGTCGGGCGACATGAGCGTGAGGGCATCGCCGCACACGATGTTGTGGTGGATGACGTGGCGCACGGAACGCAGAAAATCGCTCTCGTCGTCGGCCTCGTAGCGTTCGGCATAATGACTGCGGAAGACATCGTAGAGACGCTCGCGACACTCCTCCACGTTGTCCATGAGCAGTTCGATGCCGTAGAGCGACGACACGGAGATGAGGGCATAGAGTTCGAAGTCGGAGCGCAGACGATGGCGCGCGCCGACCACCGCCAGCTTCCTCTCCAGTATGGCTACGAGGAAGTTGCCGTTGCCGCATGCGGGTTCAAGAAAGCGCGATTCGGGTCGCTCCGTCTCCGGGCGCACAAGGTCGAGCATGGCGTTCACCTCGCGCGGGTTGGTGAACACCTCGCCGTGTTTCGCCACGCGCTCGCGACTCTTAATCTGCCTCTCTCCGCCACCGCTGCTGTCAGTTGTGGTTTGGCTCATTGGGGTCAAGCGTTTTGTTCAGCGATTGTCCTCTTGCCTCCTTTTCGCCCTACGACACAAAAAGTGCACGGACATCTTTGACTTGTCCGTACACTGCGGTCGTAGGAAACCGGAAACTACAGACAAGAAACGTCCATGCACGCATGAACGTCCGCTTAATCTGCTCCGATAGTTTCATTGAAATTTCCTACGTTTCAGTGTACCAGGAAACAAATAGCAAACGCTAATTTTTTACCGATAAGATTTCACAGCGCCGTCACCGCCGCCATGGCGCCCGCGAGGCAAGCCCCCCGAATGCAACGGCAAAAATACAAAAAAGAAAGGTCACACACAAGTATTCCGCCCCAATAATTGCCCTCGCCGCAAAAATTCTCCCTCTTTTCGCCCGTAAGCAACGCGCCAACAAAACAGCCACAGTCGGGCGGAAATTGCGTTTTTTTTGCGTTTTCCGCCCGACTGTGGCGCGTTGGGAAATTGGTTAATATGTTGAATATTAAGTTAAACCAAATTTGAGACTTTTGGGGGTTTTTCAACTGAAAAGTTGGTCGGCGGTGACTTGCTTTTTCACCTTGCGAGCATAGGCGTTGTTGCGCAATCCGTGGGGGGTGACGTACGCCAGTTGGAGGGTCTTGGTGGTCTTCTCCACGTCGCGGAAGCGGCGGAGGCGGTCTTCGACGTGCTTGTCGTAGGCCTTGCTGATTTCGTACTCGCTCTCGGAGTATTTCATCTCGCAGACGGTGATGGTCTTGTCGTTGCGGTCGATGAGCAGGTCGATCTGTGCTCCCGTCTTGAGGTTGTCGTCGAGGCTGTCGTCGGCGATGACGGCTTCCGAGGGACGGTATGTCCACGAACAGGGTTTGTTGATGGTGCCGCTGATGCCCAGCGCAGAGACTATCTGGTCGATATGGTGGAGGCAGACGGTCTCGAAGGCATGGCCGCTCCATGCGTGGTAGGCGGCGGTGCCGATGATCTTCAGCCAATGGTCTTTGCCGAAGGTACCGTGTCCCTTGATGAAGTGGAGATGGAAGTGCGAGAAGGGGTCAATGAGCTGGTAGAGCTGGTCCTTCTTTCCGTTGCGGAAAGGTTGGAACGAGCGTATGAACTCGCACTGTTCCAGTTCGTTGAGCAGCGAGGTCAGGTTGCCGTTGTCCGTCATCCCGGTATGGCGGATGAGGTCGCGGCGAGTCATGCCGCCGCCTGTCTTGCTGAGTGTGGTGATTACGGTGACATAGTTATCCGCTCGCTTGAAGAGCGACTTGAAGATTTTGTCGAATTCGTCGCGCAGTTCGCCTCCGGGACTGAAACAGAGCGCGTTGACGTTCTCCGCCACACTCTTGTCGTTCTCGAACAGCGAGAGGTAGTAGGCGATGCCGCCCACCGCCATGTAGCAGTCGATGATCTCGGCCCGCTCGTAGTCGAAGCCGCCGGCGCGGAAATACTGCTCCGTCTCGCCCAGCGTGAACGGCGCAATGGGTATCTTGTGCGTCACGCGGTTGTGCAGTCCGCCGCGGGCGTTGATCACCTTGTCCAGCATCCACGACGTTGCGGAGCCGCACACGATGAGCTTGATGTCGGAGCGGTAGTAGGCCCAGTTGTTCCAGAAGTGTTCCAGGGCGCTGACGAAGCCCGACTTCTGGGTGTCGAACCATGGTAGCTCGTCTATGAAGATGATTTTCACGCCCTCCGCCTGTCGCTCGATGGCGGAGGAGAGCAGGTGGAACGCCTCGGTCCAGCTCTTCGGCAGTGTCGTCTCGCCGAAGAAGTCGGTCATGGCGTATGAGAAGTTGAGCAGTTGGTCTGCCATGCGCGCGTTCTCTCGCCCGGTCATCCTGAAGGTGAACCGTCCTTCGAGCAACTCCTTGACCAGGAATGTCTTGCCTACGCGTCGCCTGCCATAGACGGCGACGAACTCCGAGCGGTCGGAGGCGATGCATTTCTTCAGCCGCGCAATCTCCTGTTTGCGTCCGATGATGTCTTTTTCCATGCTTCGTGACATTTGTTTCTTGGCGCAAAGTTATAAAAAAATCGAGATTCCGCCAAAGTATAATGTTATTTTCTGGCGGAAAGTGGGGAAAAAGTTGAGATTCCGCCGGAGTATAATTTGTTTCGCAGTCATATTTGCACGGAAAGGAAATTTTGAGTAATTTTGCAGTCGCAAATGGCAAACGAGGCGATAAGGAAAATCGCGGCGCAGGAGTACAAGTACGGCTTCACGACCGAGGTGGAGACTGAGATCATTGAAAAAGGTCTCAGCGAGCATGTCGTGCGCCTCATCTCGGAGAAGAAGGGCGAGCCGGACTGGCTGCTCGACTTCCGCCTGCGGGCATACGCCGTGTGGCAGACGATGGAGGCTCCGACGTGGGGCCATCTCGACCTGCCGGAGGTTGACTACCAGGACATTTCCTACTATGCCGACCCTACGGCGAAGAAGGAGGGCCCGCGCTCTCTCGATGAGATTGACCCCGAGCTGATGAAGACATTCGACAAGCTGGGCATCCCCCTCGAGGAGCGCCTCGCACTGTCGGGCACGGCCGTGGACGCCGTGATGGACTCGGTGTCGGTCAAGACAACATTCAAGGAGAAACTGCGCGAGAAGGGCATCATCTTCTGCTCCATCTCCGAGGCGGTGCG
>JABUTZ010000018.1:9607-17835 GCA_021443415.1 Bacteroidaceae bacterium
GATGCCTACGTGAGTTATCTGGAGGGCTGCACGGCACCCATGCGCGACGAGAACCAGCTCCATGCCGCCATCGTCGAGATAGTGGTCGGCGAGCGCGCCGAGGTCAAGTACTCGACCGTGCAGAACTGGTATCCGGGCGACAAGGACGGACGCGGCGGTGTGCTCAACCTCGTGACCAAGCGCGCCCTGCTGCGCGGCGACGACGCGCGCATGACATGGACGCAGGTTGAGACGGGCAGCGCCATCACGTGGAAATATCCCTCGTGCGTGCTCAAGGGCGACCGCAGCCAGGCGGAGTTCTACAGCGTCGCGCTGACCAACAACTGCCAGCAGGCGGACACGGGCACCAAGATGATACACATCGGGCGCGACACGCGCTCTACGATAATCTCCAAGGGCATCAGCGCCGGACGCAGCCAGAATGCCTATCGCGGACTGGTCAAGGCGACCCCGAGCGCCGACCGCGCGCGAAACTACTCGTCGTGCGACAGCCTGCTCCTCGGCAGTGAGTGCGGAGCGCACACGTTCCCTTATATCGATGTGCAGAATCCCACCGCCATCATGGAGCACGAGGCGACGACGAGCAAGATTAGCGAGGAGCAACTCTTCTACCTCAACCAGCGTGGCATTCCCACTGAGGAGGCGGTCGGGCTGATCGTGAACGGTTACGCCCGCGATGTCATCAACCGCCTTCCGATGGAGTTCGCCGTCGAGGCGCAAAAACTCCTTGCCGTCAACCTCGAGGGTTCGGTCGGCTGAGGCGATGACAGTTTTTTCGCCTTTCGAAAATCTTTCTTTCGTTTTGCTGATTCCATGCCTTTAGAGCGTAAAATTTTTGCTCTAAGACTGAAAAATCCGCCCTATCTCCGATGGAATGGGAGAATTTTCGAAAGCGTAATCATGGACATTCTGCTCATTATTGACAAGAAATCAGCCATTTGAGGCAAAAGATTTTGGGACAAAACGGAGAGCAGAAAAACGAAAAATGCCCGAGATAGCAGTATCTCGGGCATTTTCTTGTCGCCCTCCCCCCATTCCGGGGGGAGACGGAGGGGGGCTCCCCCTTAGTCAGCCAGTTTGGCGCAGATGAACTCGCGGTTGAGGCGAGCGATGTTGGCGATGGTCTCGCACTTCGGGCAAACGGCCTCGCAGGCGCGGGTGTTGGTGCAGTTGCCGAAGCCGAGTTCGTCCATCTTGGCGATCATCGCCTTGGCGCGCTTGGCGGCCTCGGGACGACCCTGGGGAAGGAGAGCGAGCTGGCTCACCTTTGACGAGACGAAGAGCATGGCGCTGCCGTTCTTGCACGCTGCCACGCACGCACCGCAACCGATGCATGAGGCGCAGTCCATGGCCTCGTCGGCATCCTGCTTGGGAATGAGGATGGCGTTGGCGTCCTGGGGCTGGCCCGTGCGCACGGTCACGTAGCCGCCCGCCTGCATGATCTTGTCGAAGGCGCTGCGGTCGACCATGCAGTCGCGGATGACGGGGAAACCGGCTGAGCGCCAGGGCTCAACGGTGATTACATCGCCATTCTTGAAGCGGCGCATGTAGAGCTGGCAGGTGGTGGCTCCGCTGGCTGTCTTGCCGTGGGGGGTGCCGTTGATATAGAGTGAGCACATGCCGCAGATGCCCTCGCGGCAGTCGTGGTCGAACACGAAGGGTTCCTTGCCCTCGGCCACAAGTTGCTCGTTCAGGATGTCGAGCATCTCCAGGAACGACGTGTCGTCTGGAATGTCCTTCATTTCGCGTGTGTCGAAGTGTCCCTTATCCTTAGGACCATTCTGACGCCAAAACTTGATTGTGAATGATATGTTAGCCATATTTTTGCGGTTTTATGGGTTAAAGGGGTTTATGGTTAATGGGTTAGATTACATTTGCTGCCTCTTTTTGATTAGTGCTTGAATCATTTTGTTGACTCTGTCATTAAGGACTGTCATTTCCTCGTACTTATCATCATTCAGAAAACCAACATTGTGTGCAAGTTCTATCTGAGTGTCCAGTTCGTTAGATGAACCTAAAGAGATATGCAGAAAGCGAATTAACTCTTGATTGGTTCCTCTGCCGTAACCCTCTGCGATATTTGACGGTATCGAGATGGCACAACGTTGCATTTGGTTGGAAAGTACAAATCTGTCATGGTTTGGAAACTGCATCGTAGTTTCATATACCGTCTTTGCCAAATCCATACTGATTTTCCATGCTTGCAGGTTTTTATGAGGTCCCAATACTCTGATCATGCATTCGTATCTTAACCGAATTACCGATAACCGAATTACCGATGAACCCTATTAATTTTTATAGTTACGTGTTTGTACCTTGATTGCCTCGTAGTTGAGCTGCTCCTTGAGCATCTCGGGAGCCTTGTCGTCGGCACCCTGATACTCCCAGCAGGCAACGTAGAAGAAGTTCTCGTCGTCGCGCTTGGCTTCGCCCTCCTCGGTCTGGTGCTCCTCGCGGAAGTGACCGCCGCATGACTCCTCGCGGTTGAGTGCGTCGTAGGCGATGAGCTCACCCATCGTGATGAAGTCGTTGAGGCGCAGAGCCTTCTCGAGCTCGATGTTGAGGTCGTCCTTCTTGCCGGGGATAAACAGCTCGGTCTCAAACTCCTTGCGGATCTCCTTGAGCTTCTTAAGGCCGGTCTCGAGACCCTCCTTAGTGCGGCCCATGCCGACATACTCCCACATGACGTGACCCAGCTCCTTGTGGATGGAGTCGACGCTCTTCTTGCCCTTTATATTAAAGAGGTGGTCGATGCGGTCACGGACAGCCTTCTCCGCCTCGGCGAACTCGGGCATGTCGGTCGAGATGCGCGGCCAGATGGCCTGGTCGGACAGGTAGTTCTGGATGGTGTAGGGAAGGACGAAGTAGCCGTCGGCGAGACCCTGCATCAAAGCGCTGGCACCCAGACGGTTGGCTCCGTGGTCGGAGAAGTTGCACTCGCCGATGGCGAAGAGACCCTTCAGTGAGGTCTGCAGCTCATAGTCGACCCAGATACCGCCCATCGTGTAGTGGATGGCGGGATAGATCATCATCGGATTGTAGTACTTCACGCCGTTGATCTCGCGCGCCAGCTCACCGGGGTTGACGTCGGTGATCTCCTCG
Source organism: Bacteroidaceae bacterium (assembly GCA_021443415.1). Classification (GTDB taxonomy): domain Bacteria; phylum Bacteroidota; class Bacteroidia; order Bacteroidales; family Bacteroidaceae; genus Physcousia. Next base: position 12,710 of record JABUTZ010000018.1, read on the forward strand.
TACATGTCGAAGAGGTTGCCATAGCGCTGACGCACCACGTCGATGCCCAGACGCTCGATGGATTCGCTGAAATCGAGGAAAACGGCGAGGCCGGTGTTGTTCACGCCATAGCCCTTGTCGCAACGCTCCTTGGCGGCGCGAGAGGCCACGTCGCGGGGCACGAGGTTGCCGAAGGCGGGATAACGGCGCTCAAGGTAGTAGTCGCGGTCCTCCTCGGGAATGTCCGAACCCTTGATCTGTCCGGCCTGCAGCTTCTTGGCGTCCTCGAGTTTCTTCGGAACCCAGATGCGGCCGTCGTTGCGCAGCGACTCGGACATCAGCGTCAGCTTAGACTGCTTGTCGCCATGGACGGGGATACAGGTGGGGTGAATCTGCACGTAGGCGGGGTTGGCGAACCAGGCACCCTTGCGGTAAGCCTGCATGGCAGCCGAGCAGTTGCAACCCATCGCGTTGGTACTCAGGAAGTAAGTGTTGCCGTAACCACCCGTTGCGATGACAACGGCATGGGCGGCGAAGCGCTCCAGCTTGCCGGTCACGAGGTTGCGGGCGATGATGCCGCGTGCGCGTCCGTCGACCATCACGAGCTCCACCATCTCATAGCGGGTGTAGAGCTTCACCTTGCCGGCGTTGACCTGGCACGAGAGGGCGCTGTAGGCACCGAGCAGGAGCTGCTGGCCTGTCTGTCCCTTGGCGTAGAACGTGCGGCTCACCTGGGCACCGCCGAACGAGCGGTTGGCAAGCATGCCGCCGTACTCGCGTGCGAAGGGAACACCCTGTGCCACGCACTGGTCGATGATGTTGTTAGACACCTCGGCGAGACGATAGACGTTGGCCTCGCGGGCGCGGTAGTCGCCGCCCTTCACGGTGTCGTAGAACAGACGATAGACAGAGTCGCCGTCGTTCTGGTAGTTCTTGGCGGCGTTAATACCACCCTGGGCGGCAATCGAGTGAGCGCGGCGGGGTGAGTCCTGGATGCAGAAATTGAGCACATTAAAGCCCATTTCACCGAGGCTGGCTGCTGCGCTGGCGCCGGCGAGGCCGGTACCTACGACGATGACATCCAGCTTGAGCTTGTTCTTGGGGTTCACCAGCTTCTGATGAGCCTTATAGTTTGTCCACTTCTCGGCAACCGGTCCTTCGGGTATGCGAGAGATAGCGGGATCAAGTATCTTTGCCATGATTGTTTGTGTTTAAGTGTGTGTTAATTCATTTAGCAAGTAACGGGACAAGCGCTGTTCCAGCACGAACCGCATCCTACGCAGCCGAAGGCGAAGGCGAGAGCCACCACGAGGAACATGAGCACGAGGACGGTGCTGTAGGCGATGCCGATCACCTTCCAGCGGCAGAACCATACCTTGCCGCTCCAGCCCATCGTCTGCATCGCGCTCCAGAAACCATGGGTGAGGTGGAACCACAGAGCCACGAGCCAGATGACATAGAGGCTGGTGAACACGGGGCATGAGAAGGTCTCCACAATCCATGCGTAGCCGTCGCCGGGAGCATGGGCAAGACCCTCGATACCAAGCAGTTCGGCTGCCATCATGTTCCACCAGAAGTTGTAGAGGTGGAGCACCATGCCGAGGATGACGATCACGCCCAGCACGAACATGTTTTGGCTTGCCCACTCCACTTTCTCAGGCTTGTCGGTCACCGAGTAGGCATTGCTACCGCGAGCCTTTTTGTTTTGCAGTGTCAGCCAGATGGCGTAGATGAAGTGCAGAGCCACGAGAGCCGCCAGGCCGAGTGTTGCCACTACGGCGTACCAGTTGGCGCCCAGGAACTCGCAAATCATGTTGTAGCCCTCTGCGCTGAACAGTGCCACGACGTTCATCGACGCATGGAACGTCAAGAACAGGATGAGGGCGATGCCGCTGATCGACATCACCACTTTTCTTCCAACGGAAGAGTCACATAACCACATAATTTGTTGTTTTTAAGTTAATTAATTATATTGTTTGTTCACTTGTCCGCACCTGTCCACCCCCGTCTGCACCCCTTTCGCGGGCGCACACGCAGGCATTTTATATGCAAATATAATAATAAATGCGCACACGCGCAAATAAACGGCGTGCTATTTGCCGATTTTTTTGTAAATTTGCGTCATGGAATTCAGATATGACGTTATTGTCGTGGGGGCTGGGCACGCCGGTTGCGAGGCCGCCGCCGCCGCCGCACGCATGGGGGCCGAGACGGTGCTCATCACCATGGATATGAACAAGATTGCTCAGATGTCGTGCAATCCGGCTGTCGGTGGTATTGCCAAAGGACAGATTGTCAGGGAGATAGACGCTCTTGGCGGTTGGATGGGACGGGTCACCGACGACTGTGCCATCCAGTTTCGCATGCTCAACCGCTCGAAGGGTCCCGCCATGTGGAGTCCGCGAGCCCAGTGCGACCGCGGCAAGTACATCTGGCGGTGGCGCGAGATACTCGAGAACCTGCCCCACCTTCATATCTGGCAGGACCAGGCCATGGAGCTCCTCGTCGACGCCGCCGCCGTGCGCGGCGTGCGCACGCTGATGGGTTGCGACTTCCTCGCCCCCACCGTCGTCGTCTGCGCCGGCACGTTCCTCAACGGCCTCATGCACATCGGCGGCGTGAAGATAGCTGGCGGCCGTGTGGCGGAGCCTGCAAGCACCGGATTCGGCGAATCCATCGCGCGCCACGGCATCAGAATCGGTCGCATGAAGACGGGTACGCCGGTGCGCATCGACGGTCGGACGGTGCATTTCGACGACCTCACGCGGCAGGACGGAGAGAACACACAGGACGCGGCTGTTCGCTCCACGTTCTCATTCCTCTCCTCCGACCGCCCCACCCTCCCCCAACTACCCTGCTGGACACTGTTCAGCACACCCGAATGCCACGAAGTCCTGCGCGCCGGATTGCCCTATTCACCGCTGTATAACGGACAAATCCAGAGCATCGGACCCCGCTACTGCCCCAGCATCGAGACCAAGCTCGTCACCTTTCCCGAGCGCGAGCAACACCAGCTCTTCCTCGAACCCGAGGGGACGAATACACAGGAATACTATCTAAACGGCTTTTCATCGAGCCTGCCATTAGACGTACAGATACGTGCCCTGCGAAAAATCCCCGCCCTGCGCGATGTCGAGGTTTATCGTCCCGGCTATGCCATAGAGTACGATTATTTCGACCCCACACAACTCCGTCATACGTTGGAATCGAAGGTTGTCGACGGACTTTTCCTCGCTGGTCAGGTGAACGGAACGACCGGTTACGAGGAGGCGGCGGGCCAGGGACTCGTCGCTGGTGTGAACGCCGCCCTCAAATGTTCGCATTCATCGCCGTTTGTCATGCGCCGCGACGAGAGTTATATCGGCGTGCTCATCGATGACTTGGTGACAAAGGGAGTCGACGAACCCTACCGCATGTTCACCAGTCGCGCCGAATATCGCATCCTCCTGCGTCAGGACAATGCCGACGAACGCCTCACCGAGCGTTCCTACGAGATGGGACTTGCCACGCGCGAGCGTTACGACACTTGGTGCCGCAAGCGCGATGACATCGCCGCTTTGCTCGACTTCGCCAGCAAATACAGTATCAAGGCGGACAAGATCAACGACGCTCTCACGAGCCTCGGCACTGCCCCGCTTGAACGCGGTTGTCGTCTCGTAGATCTCCTCGGGCGTCCCGAACTCACGTTCGCAAATCTCGCCCCGCACCTCCCCGCTCTGCGCGAGAAACTCGGTGACTGCGACCCTTCGGTAGCCGAGGAGGCGGAAATCACCATCAAGTATTCGGGCTATATCAAGCGTGAGCGTGAGTATGCCGACAAGATACTTCGTCTCGAAAATATCCGCATCAAGGGTAAACTTGACTATAACTCCATCGAGAGCCTTTCCACCGAAGCGCGCCAGAAACTCACACGCATCGATCCCGAGACCCTCGCTCAGGCGAGCCGCATTCCCGGAGTAAGCCCGAGCGACGTCAACGTACTTTTGCTCCTCATGCGCCGGTAAATGTTTCACGTGAAACAAATCCGCGCGCCACGCCACGCTTAACAAAGTTTAACCATTCAAAATCAAACGATATGAACAATCCTATTCTTTTGAACAATCTGCGCAACGTGCCGGATTTCCCTGTTCCGGGCATCCAGTTCAAGGATGTCACCACCCTCTTCAAGAACGCCGAGTGCATGCGTGTGATGCTCGATGAACTCTACGAATTGTACAAGGACAAGGGTATCACCAAGGTGGTGGGTATCGAGAGCCGCGGCTTCGTGATGGGTGCCGCCCTCGCCGTCCGCCTCGGTGCCGGTTTCGTGATGTGCCGCAAGCCAGGCAAGTTGCCCGCCGACACCATCCGTGAGACGTACATGAAGGAGTATGGCAAGGACACCATCGAAATCCACAGCGACGCCATCGCTCCCGACGACGTTGTCCTGCTCCACGACGACCTCCTCGCCACCGGCGGCAGCATGAAAGCAGCCCTCAACCTCGTCAACAAGTTCAAGCCCGCCAAGGTCTATGTCAACTTCCTCATCGAGCTCACCATCGAGGGCCTCAACGGCCGCAAGGTCTTCCCACGCGGCACCGATATAACAACCCTTATGCGTATCTAAGCCACAGATTAACACAGATGGTTACACAGATTAACACAGATTTTCGGGCGATTATTTTGGATTTAACGTGAAAATTAGATTCTATATGAATGATAGGGAAACTTATGCCATAATTGGTGCTTGCATGGATGTCCACAGAGAACTGAACTGTGGCTTTAAGGAACACGTATACCAAAAGGCTCTGGCATTAGAGTTTTCTGAAAGAATGATTCCTTTTCAACAAGAAGTTAAATTGCAAGTATATTACAAAGGACTGCCATTGGAGGGTGCTATGTTTCGTGCAGATTTTTTGTGTTATGACAGTGTTATCGTTGAGCTTAAGGCTCTGCCGAACATTATTCCCGACCATGTAGCCCAAATATTGAATTACATGCATATAGGAAAAATCTCGCGTGGCTTGCTTGTCAATTTTGGTTCAAAGAATCTCCAAGTAAAGCGATTCGTCATATAACAAAGTCTGTGTCAATCTGTGGCTTTCATCTGTGTTAGTCCGTGTCTTTAATCCGTGTTAATCTGTGTCTTTAATCCGTGTTAATCTGTG
>JABUTZ010000018.1:18871-22391 GCA_021443415.1 Bacteroidaceae bacterium
CCGCAGCGTGGCGACAAGCATAAACTATTGGCACTCAGCCATCTGAATGTCAAGCAATACAAGCTCGACCGACTGAAGCAAGCCGAGAAACTCAATCCCGAGCAGAAGCAGGTGCGCCTGATGAAGGAGATACAGGACGCCCTCCGCCTGCCCCGCCTGCCCATGCGCATCGAGTGTTTCGACAACTCCAACATCTCGGGTGCCGACGCCGTCGCCGGCTGTGTCGTCTTCGAGCGGTGCAAGCCCAGCAAGAAGGAGTATCGCAAGTTCAAGATACGCACCGTCTCTGGGCCCGACGACTACGCCTCGATGCAGGAGGTCGTCCTGCGCAAGTACCACCGTGCCATTGAGGAGCGCACTCCCCTCCCCGACCTCATCATCACCGACGGCGGGCGCGGACAGATGGAGGTGGTGCGCCGTGTTGTCGAGGACCAACTCCACCTCAGCATCCCCATCGCCGGACTCGCCAAGGACGACCGCCACCGCACCCACGAACTCCTCTACGGTTTCCCTCCCGTCGTCGTCGGGCTGAAGCAGGACTCGTCCCTTTTCCGCCTCATGACGCAGATCCAGGACGAGGTGCATCGCTACGCCATCACCTTCCACCGCGACCAGCGCAGCCGCCGCCAGACGCACAGCGAGCTGGACCAGATCCCCGGCATCGGTCCCAGGACAAAGGAAATTCTCCTCAAGCATTTCCGCAGCGTCAAGCGCATCCGCGAGGCCGACCTCCCCGCCCTCTCCGCCGTCATTGGCGAGTCAAAGGCAAAAATCCTCCTCGATTATTTTGGCACCACCAAATGATTTTGTAACTTTGCAAGGCAAACACAAACAACATATATATAATATGGAGACAAAAAGCAAGTATGAGGAGATGTTCGCGCAGTATGACGTGAACATCGACGACGCAAAGGTGGCGGCTGCCGTGCAGCGCATCATAGACGAGAAGGTGCCGGAGAACGACACCCTCGAGGTGAAGAAATTCCTCATGGGCAGCGTCGAGCTGACCACCCTGAAGACAACCGACAACGACGAGAGCGTGATCAAGTTCACCGAGAAGGTGAACCGCTTCTCCGACGAGTACCCCGACCTGCCCCACGTGGCGACCATCTGCGTCTATCCCTGCTTCGCCGAGGCGGTCGCCACGGCGCTCCAGGTCGACGGCGTCGAGATAGCCTGCGTGAGCGGTTCGTTCCCCTCGTCGCAAGCCCTCATCGAGGTCAAGGTGGCGGAGACGGCCCTCGCCGTCAAGGACGGAGCGACAGAGATAGACATCGTGCAGTCGGTGGGCAAGTTCCTCGCCGGCGACTACGAGACGGTGGCTGACGAGATCTCCGAGCTCAAGGCCACCTGTGGCGACTGCGCCATGAAGGTGATTCTCGAGACCGGACTCCTCGGTTCCGCCTCCAACATCAAGAAAGCCAGCCTGTTGGCGATGTATGCCGGTGCCGACTACATCAAGACATCGACGGGCAAGGAGAAGCCCGCCGCCACTCCCGAGGCCGCTTACGTCATGTGTCAGGCGATTAAGGAATACTACGACAAGACGGGCATACAGATCGGCTTCAAGCCCGCCGGCGGCCTCAACACCGTCCACGACGCGCTCGTCTACTACACCATCGTCAAGGAGGTGCTCGGCGAGCAGTGGCTCACGAACAAGTGGCTTCGCCTCGGCACCAGCCGCCTTGCCAACCTCCTCCTGAGCGAGGTCGTAGGCGAGGAAGTCAAGTTCTTCTGATGGGTTTCGCGAGCTCAGCTCGCGAAGACTACAGACTACAGACTACAGACTACAGACTACAGACTACAGACTACAGACTGCGGACTACAGACTACAGACTACAGACTACAGACTGCGGACTGCGGACTACAGACTGCGGACTGCGGACTACAGACTGCGGACTACAGACTACAGACTGCGGACTACAGACTGCGAACTTTGGAATGCGGGATGTGGGATGTGGAATGTGGAATGCAGGACTGCGTAAATAGAGACAGAAATATGGCAGTGAGGATAGAGTCCTCGTGGGCGGAGATACTCGCCCCCGAGTTCGACAAGTTGTACTGGGGAGTGCTCACCGACTTCGTGCGGCGCGAGTACTCCTCGGGTACTTGCTACCCTTCCGCTCGCCTCATTTTCAATGCTTTCGACCTCTGCCCGTTCCGTGACGTGAGGGTTGTCATCCTCGGCCAGGACCCCTACCACGGCCCCGGTCAGGCGCATGGGCTCTGCTTCTCCGTTCCGCCTGGTGTTCCCGCTCCTCCCTCGCTGAAGAACATCTTCCAGGAGATAAGCAGCGACCTCGGCCGCCCCATTCCCGACACGGGCAACTTGACGCGCTGGGCGCAGCAGGGAGTCTTGCTCCTCAACAGCGTGCTCACCGTGCGCCAGCACATCGCCGGCAGCCACGCCGGACAAGGCTGGGAGACGTTCACCGACGCCGTCATCAAGGCCCTCGCCACACGTCGCGACCACCTCGTCTTCATGCTTTGGGGCAACTACGCCCAGAGCAAGGGAGCGATGATCGACGAGGAGCGCCATCTCGTGCTCCGCGCCCCCCACCCGAGTCCCCTCTCCGCCTACCACGGCTTCTTCGGACAGCACCATTTCTCGCGCTGCAACGACTATCTTGTTGCGCACGGCAAACAACCAATCGACTGGTAACCATGGCAGTACCTCCCATCATTCAGGTCGGCGACGTCCTCGTCTCGGGCGACATCCTCGAGCGCCGCTTCTGTTGCGACCTCGACGCGTGCCGCGGCGCCTGTTGCATCGACGGCGATGCCGGAGCCCCCGTCACCCTCGACGAGATAGGCGAGATCGAGGAGCGCCTCGACGATGTCTGGCCCCTCATGTCCGCCTCCGCCCAGTCGGTCATCGACCGTCAGGGAGTCGCCTACCCCGACCCTGAGGGCGAGATGGTGACGAGCATCGTCAACGGTCGCGACTGCGCCTTCGCCTGCGAGGCTCACGGCATCGGGGGCCTGCCCGACGGCTGCTGCATCTGCGCCCTCGAGAAGCTGGCGCGGGCGAGTGGCGACGAGAGCTTTGTCAAGCCCATCTCCTGCGCCCTCTACCCTATCCGCGAGAAGACCATCGCCGGCACCGTCTGCCTCAACTACCACCGCTGGTCCATCTGCCGCCCCGCCGAACTCAAGGGCGCGCGCCTCGACCTGCCTGTGTACAAGTTCCTTAAGGGACCGCTCATCCGCCGGTTTGGCGAGGAGTGGTACAAGGAGCTGGAGGAAGCCGCGGAGGCTTTTCTAAAGAATAAAGAATAAAGAATAAAGGATTACTCTTGGGGGCGAACGAGGGTGCTCGCAAACTGTCGTTTGCGACACGGAACCTACAACAACGTCTCCGACCAACAAGAGCATCTGCGTCAATTTGCGTCAAAAAACCAGCCACGGAAAAATTGTAAATAAGTCAAATCGTAAATAAATAGTCATCTGCGTCAATTTGTTTTCAGCCAACGGACAACAAGAGCATCTGCGTCAATCTGCGTTAAAAAAACCAGCCACG
>JABUTZ010000018.1:22454-34178 GCA_021443415.1 Bacteroidaceae bacterium
GTAAATTGTCAAATCGTAAATAAATATGAGACTTCTTCACATAATCGCCTTGATGGCAGTCATTTGGGTGTTGTTGCCAGCGTTCACGCTGGCTCGCATGAAGCGAGAGAAACGGTCGGTGGTGCGCATCGAGACCACCGAGGGAATCATCCGCGTGGCGCTCTACGACGACACGCCCATCCACCGCGACAACTTCCTCGCCAAGGTCGAGGAGGGGCGCTACGACAGCCTCCTCTTCCACCGCGTCATCAAGGACTTCATGATCCAGGGCGGCGACCCCGCGAGCCGTACCGCTCAGGCGGGTGAGAGGATAGGCGACCCCGACTCTCCGCCCGACACCATCAACGTGATTCCCAGTGAGATACAGCTGCCCTACTACTACCACAAGCGCGGTGCGCTGGCGGCGGCGCGCGAGCCCGATGAGTACAACCCCATGCGCATGTCGAGCGACATGCAGTTCTACATCGTCTGGGGCAAGAAATGGAGCGAGCGCGAACTGAGCAAATTTCGTGGTATCATCGAGGAAAACACGGGTGGCGAGTGGACGCTGACATCGCAGATGAGCTCTGACTATCAGCAGTATGGCGGTACGCCCCACCTCGACGGAGCCTTCACCGTCTTCGGCGAGGTCGTCGAGGGCATGAACGTCGTCGAGCGCATCCAGCAGTGCATCACCGACGCCAACGACCGCCCCCTCGTCGACGTCCGCATCCTCCGCGCCGTGGTAGAGCAGAAGTCCAAGAAGGCGCAGAAGGCCGAAAAGCGCTGAAGCGCCCCTCCCCCACCCTTCGGCAACCGCCGCCCCTTCCCCCTGCCGACGGTTGCCGAATTTACGAATGTAATGCCCCGTTCACGTTCAAATTTACATTTGTAAAATTTTTTTTGCTTTTATTGTACGTGCGTGCGATAATTTTTTGTAATTTTGCGAAACTAATTCCCCACGCAGAATGATTTGTCAGACATACCACGTACCGGTGATGCTCGCTGAGGCTGTTGACGGTCTCAGTATCAGACCCGAAGGCGTGTATGTCGACGTCACTCTCGGCGGCGGGGGCCACAGCAGGGAGATACTCCGTCGTCTCGCCGGCGGCGGACGGCTGTTCGGTTTCGACCAGGACGCCGACGCCGAGGCCAATGCCCCCGCCGACGCCAACTTCACGTTCGTGCGCGGCAACTTCCGCTTCCTCCGCAACTGGATGCGCTACTACGGCATCGAGGCCGTCGACGGCATCCTCGCCGACCTCGGTGTCTCGAGCCACCATTTCGACGACGAGAGCCGCGGCTTCTCGTTCCGCTTCGACGCCCCGCTCGACATGCGCATGAACCAGCGCGGCGGACGCACGGCGGCGGACGTGGTCAACACCGCGACCGACAGTCAGCTGATGGACATCCTGCGCCTCTACGGCGAGGTGCGCCAGCCCCAGCGCGCCGTGCGTGCCATCATGCGGGCGAGGGAGACAAGGGCGATAGAGACCACCGGCCAGCTCGCCGACGCAGTCGGAGGCGACAAGAAGGAGCTCGCCCGCGTCTTCCAGGCCCTGCGCATCGAGGTGAACGGCGAGATGCGCGCCCTCGAGCAGATGCTCGCGGCGGCGCGCGACCTGCTCGCCCCGGGCGGACGCCTCTCGGTGCTTACCTACCACTCGCTCGAGGACCGCCTCGTGAAGAACATCATCAAGAGCGGCAACACGCGCGGCGAGGTGGCGCAGGACATCTACGGCAACATCAAGTCGCCCCTGCGCGCCATCGGCAAGGCGGCTGTGCCCACCGACAGCGAGCAGCAGGCCAACCCCCGCAGCCGCAGCGCAAAACTGAGAATTGCAGAAAAAATATAGTCTCTTAAAAGTGAATCTCTAAACAGAAAAAGTCATGGAAAAGGAAAAAAACGAGAAGTACGAGCCCGACGAGGGGACAGCCCTTGTGGCGCCAGAGGCGGCGACGGGCAGGGAGCCGCGCGAGTATCGCAACACACTCCTCGGACTGCTCGGCGGCGGACTCATCGGACATGAGTTCCTGCGCCGCAACTGGGGTGTGATCGCCGTCATCATCCTGCTCACCATCATCTACGTCAGCAACCGCTACGCCGCCGACCAGGAGATGATCCAGATCAGCGACCTGCAGAAGGAGCTCGAGGAGGTGCGCTACCGCGCCCTCACCCACAACAGCGAGCTCACCATGCTCTGCCGCCAGAGCCAGATTGAGGCGGCCCTGGCCGCCGCCGGCGACAGCACGCTCAAGGTGTCGGGCGAGCCGGCGTTCATCATTCGTACGGGAAAGAAGTAAAGGGGAGGACACAGATATGGACAACAACCCGAAACCCCAGCGCAAGACCCGCTACACAGGCTTTTACTTCGTGCTCGCCTTCCTCTTCGTCCTCGTCGGCTTCCTGTGCATCTGGGAGGCAGGCACCACCATGTTCACCGAGCGCGACTACTGGGACACGGTGCGCAGCCAGCTGGTCACCGACTCGCTGCCCATCCCCGCCCATCGCGGAGTCATCTACTCCGCCGACGGCGAGGTGCTCTCCACCACCCTGCCTGAATACCGCATCTGCATGGACTACGTCGTCAAGGACCGCGACACCCTCGCCATGCGCCGCGCGCAGCAGTGGCGCGACAGTGTCTTCGACGCCAATCTCGACACCATAGCCGACGGACTGGCGCGCATCTTCCCCGACTACACAGCCGCCCACTTCCGCGAGCATCTGCTCAAGGGCAAGGCCAACCGCCGCCGCAACTGGAAGGTCTACCCCCACCGCGTCACCTACATACAGTACAAGGCGTGCAAGGAGCTGCCCCTCTTCCGCGAGCGTCCCTACAAGGGAGGTTTCTACGCCGAGGAGCTGCCCCAGCGCAAGAAGCCCTACGGCTCGCTTGCCGGCCGCACCATCGGCGCCATGTACGCCAGCAAGGACTCGGCGCGCTACGGCCTCGAACTCTCCTTCGACAGCATCCTGCGCGGCACCCCGGGCATCAAGCACGTCACCAAGGTGCGCAACCGCCGTCTCTCGTTCGTCGACCAGCCCCCCGTCGACGGCCACGACCTGCTCACCACCATCGACATCGGTGTGCAGGACGCCGCTGAGAAGTCGCTCGTCTCCAAGCTCCGCGAGATAGGAGGCGACATGGGCGTGGTCATCGTCATGGAGGTGAAGACGGGCGACGTGAAGGCCATCGTCAACATGGCGCGCTGCCGCGACGGACAGTTCCGCGAGATCAAGAACAGCGCCCTGCTCGACCGCATGGAGCCCGGCTCGACGTTCAAGACAGCCTCCATCCTCTGCGCCCTCAACGACGGAGTCATCAAGCTCACCGACGTCGCCGACTGCGCCCCGGGCATCAAGATGATGCACGGCCGACCGATGAAGGACCACAACTGGCACCGCGGCGGCTACGGCACGCTGAGTGTCGTCGAGAGCCTCATGTACTCGAGCAACATCGCCGTGAGCACGTTCATCGACAAGCACTATTTCGACTGTCCCGAGAAGTATGTCGACGGTCTCCACCGCATGGGTGTGGGCGAGCCGCTCAACCTCCCATTCCAAGGCTCCGTCGAACCCATCGTGCGCCGTCCCATCCGCCAGGGCCGCGACTGGAAGAACTGGTCGAAGACAGCCCTCGCGTGGATGAGCATCGGCTACGAGACGCAGGTCACCCCGCTCAACACCCTCGCCTTCTACAACGCCATCGCCAACGACGGACGCTTCGTCAAGCCCCGCTTCGTCAAGGCGGAGATGGTCAACGGCGAGGTGGTGCGCGAGTTCCCCACCGAGGTGCTCCGCGAGAAGATTGCCAATGACCAGGCGCTCGCCGACATACGCTACTGCCTCGAGAAGGTGGTCAGCGAGGGCCTCGGCAAGAAGGCCGGCAACAAGCGCTTCAAGGTGAGCGGCAAGACAGGCACCGCTCAGGTGGCCGACGAGCACGGAGGCTACCACAGCGGCATCCCCCGCTACCTCATCAGCTTCTGCGGCTTCTTCCCGAGCGACGCCCCCCAGTACAGCTGCATCGTCGCCATCCGCAAGACAGGCCTCCCCGCCTCGGGCGGCGGCCACTGCGGCCCCGTCTTCAGCGAGGTCTCACAGGTGGTCATGGCCAAGGGTGTCTTCCGCGACCCCGCCGACGCCGCCGACTCGACCAGTGTGTTCACTCCCCATGAGAAGGCCACCCAGCCCGCCCTCTCCCGTCCGTCCGACGACAAGCTCGCCGTCATGCCCGACCTCACGGGCATGGGCATGCGCACGGCCGTCAACACCCTCCGCCAGCTCGGCCTCCGTGCCCGCGTCGTGGGCGTAGGCGCCGTCCGGCACCAGAGCGTCCAGAAGGACGTGGCGGTCAAGCCCGGCACCGTGGTGCGCATTGAGCTTGGATAGCTAATAGGTAATAGCTAATAAGTAATAGCTAATAAGTTGAAAACAAAGAAATTCCGCTAACTCCCAGCGCCGCAGGCGCATAACTCCCGCTAACTCCCGCTAACTCCCGCTAACTCCCGCTAACTCCCAGCGCCGCAGGCGCATAACTTCCGATAACTCCCGCTAACTCCCATAAACAATGAAACTCAGCGAAATACTCAAAGGCGTGGCCACCGACAAGGTCGTGGGCAGCCTTGACACAGAGATAACAGGCGTGCAGATCGACTCGCGCCAAGTGCAGGCAGGCGACCTCTTCATCGCCGTCCGCGGTTCGCAGACCGACGGCCACCAATACGTCGCCAAGGCCATCGAGAGCGGTGCCGTGGCTATCCTCTGCGAGGACATGGAGGGCATCGACACCGCCGCCCTGCAGGCCGTCGTCAGCACGACGAACACCGAGCAGGTGGTGGGCCAGTGCGCCACCAACTTCTACGGCAACCCCACCAGCCGCGTCCGTCTCGTCGGAGTCACGGGCACCAACGGCAAGACGACCATCGCCACGCTCCTCTACACCCTCTTCCGCCGCCTCGGCTACAAGTGCGGACTCTGCAGCACCGTCTGCAACTACATCGACGGCGTCGCCTACCCCACCGAGCAGACCACGCCCGACCCCATCACCCTCAACCGGCTCCTCGCCCGCATGGACGAGGATGGATGCGAGTTCGCCTTCATGGAGGTGAGCAGCCACGCCGTCGTCCAGAACCGCATCGGCGGACTGACCTTCATGGGTGGCATCTTCACCAACCTGACGCGCGACCACCTCGACTACCACGGCACCTTCGAGGCTTACCGCGACGCCAAGAAACTCTTCTTCGACCGTCTCCCCGCCGAGGCCTTTGCCATCACCAACGCCGATGACAAGAACGGACTCTTCATGCTCCAGAACACCGAGGCGGAGCAGGTGACCTACAGTACGCGCCAGTATGCGCAGTTCACCGCCCGCATCGTCGAGGAGAGCTTCGAGGGCATGCTCCTCGACATGCGCTCCGAGTACAAGGACAAGGTGACCGTCTACGACTTCCTCAACGAGAGCATCAACCGCGTCTATGCCGAGCAGGTCAGCGTGCCCTTCATCGGCCGCTTCAACGTGAGCAACCTCCTCGCCGTCTATGCCGCCGCCGTGATGATCGAGCAGCGATGCAGTGGCGGCCGAGCCGACGCCGACCACCATCAGATCCTCGTCGAGATGAGCGGCCTGCGTCCCGTCAACGGCCGTTTCGAGACCATTCGCTCGCCCAAGGGAGTCACCGCCATCGTCGACTACGCCCACACGCCCGACGCCCTGGTCAATGTGCTCACCACCATCAACGAGATACTCCAGCACCGCGGCCAGTGCATCACCGTCTGCGGCTGCGGAGGCAACCGCGACCGCGGCAAGCGTCCCATCATGGCGTCCGTCGCCGCCGACAACAGCGACCGCCTGATTATCACGTCGGATAATCCCCGCAACGAGGAGCCACAGGCCATCATCGACGACATGCTCGCCGGTCTCAACCCCGGGCAAATGTCCAAGGTCATCTCCATCGCCGACCGCCGCGAGGCAATCCGCGCCGCCGTCATGATGGCCCGTCCCGGCGATGTCATCCTCATCGCCGGCAAGGGACACGAGGACTACCAGATCGTCAAGGGCGTCAAGCACCACTTCGACGACCACGAGGTCGTCGCTGAGGCCTTCGCCCTCTGAATGAGAACTCCTGAAAAAAGCCCTCCTGAAAAAAAGCCCTCCTGAAAAAAAGCCCTCCTGAAACAAGCCCTCGCTAAACCCCCGTCGTAATAACGATATATCGACATAACGACACATCGAAAATTCGAAAATTCGAAAATTCGAAAAATCGCCCAAAAATAACCCCCAACAACCCCAACAACCCCCAACAACCCCCAACCGAATTACCCCCTAACCCCCAAGCAATGCTATACTACCTCTTCAGATATCTTGAGCAATTCGGCATCTCGGGCAGCCACCTATGGAGCTACATCTCGTTCCGCTCGCTCCTCGCCCTCGTCGCCGCCCTCGTCATCTCGGCCTGGTTCGGCGAGTACTTCATCAAGTGGATGCGCCGCCACAACGGCACCGAGGCGCAGCGCGACTCCGCCGTCGACCCCTACGGAGTCGAGAAGAAAGGAGTGCCCACCATGGGCGGTGTCATCATCCTCGTGAGCATCGTCGTGCCCTGCCTCCTCTTCGGCCGCCTGCGCAACATCTACATGATCCTCATGCTCGTCACCACCGTCTGGCTCGGCGCCCTCGGCTTCATCGACGACTACATCAAGATGAAGGTCTCCAAGGAAGGCCTCTCGCCCCGCCTCAAGCTCCTCGGCCAGCTCATCCTCGGCATCTGTGTCGGCCTCACCCTCTGGCTCAGCCCCGACGCCGTCGTGCGCGAGAACCTGAGCCGCCACAAGACCATGGTCGAGGTCACCACCCCCGACGGCGCCACCACGCAGGCTCCCGCCTACACGGTCTCCTACAGCAGCACGCCCTCCAAGAGCACCGTGACGACCATTCCCTTCGTCAAGAACAACAACTTCCACTACTCCGACGTGTTCCGCTGGCTGGGCAAGTACCGCACCGCCGCCGGCTGGATCCTCTTCGTCCTCGTCACCACGTTCATCGTCATGGCCGTCTCCAACGGAGCCAACATGAACGACGGCATGGACGGCATGTGCGCCGGCAACTCCGCCATCATAGCCGTGGCTCTCGGCATACTGGCGTATGTGAGCAGCCACATCGAGTATGCCGAGTACCTCAACATCATGTTCGTCCCCGGCAGCGAGGAGCTCGTCATCTTCTGCTGCGCCCTAGTCGGCGCCCTCATCGGCTTCCTCTGGTACAACGCCTATCCCGCGCAGATCTTCATGGGCGACACGGGCAGCCTCTCCATCGGAGGCATCCTCGCCGTCCTCGCCATCATCATCCACAAGGAGCTCCTCCTGCCCCTGCTCTGCGTCGTCTTCCTCATGGAGAGCGTCAGCGTCATGCTCCAGCTCCGCGTGGCGCGATGGGGCAACGCCCGCGGCAAGAAGCTGCGTGTCTTCAAGCGCGCCCCCTTCCACGACACCTTCCGTGTCAAGCCCGGGCAGCTCACCCCCGACACGCGCGTCTTCATCGACTGGCCCAAGGGCTGCTGGTTAGAGAGCAAGATCACGGTCCGCTTCTGGATCATCACCATAATATGCGCCGCACTGGCCATCATAACGCTGAAAACGAGGTAAGGGTTGCAACCTCTCTATAAAGTGAAACAATTAAAGTTTCGCAAGCCTAGCTTGCGAAGACTACAGACTACAAAGTACAGACTACAGACTTTGTAGGACAGAAAATCNAGTCTGTAGTCAGAAGTCTGTAGTCTCAAGTGAGATTGTGAAACAAGCGAAACTTGAACGAAACAAAAAAACAGAAAAGTGAAAATGGAAAAAAAGGAAAACAGAAAATTAGTCATCCTCGGCGCCGCCGAGAGTGGGGTGGGGGCGGCGGTCCTCGCCCTGCAGAAGGGTTATGACGTCTTCGTCAGCGACCGCGGCGCCATCAAGCCCGCCTACAAGGCTGAGCTCAACCGCCGTGGCATACGCTGGGAGGAGGGCCAGCACACCGAGAGCGAGGTGCTCGCCGCCGACGAGGTCGTCAAGTCGCCCGGCATACCCGACACGGCACCCATGGTGGTGCGCGTCCGCGAGGCGGGCATACCCATCATCAGCGAGATTGAGTTCGCGGGACGCTACACCGACTCGCGCATGATCTGCATCACGGGCTCCAACGGCAAGACAACCACCACGAGCCTCATCTACCACATACTCCGCAACGCCGGCTACGACGTCGGCCTGGCGGGCAACATAGGCCATAGCCTCGCCCTCCAGGTGGCTGAGGAGCCGCACGCCATCTACGTCATCGAGCTCAGCTCGTTCCAGCTCGACAACATGTACGACTTCCGCGCCAACATCGCCGTCCTGCTCAACATCACGCCCGACCACCTCGACCGCTACGACTACAAGATGCAGAACTACACCGACTCCAAGATGCGCATCGTGCAGAACCAGACCGAGGACGACGCCTTCGTCTACTGGGGCGACGACCCCGTGGTGACCAAGGAGCTGCACAAGTACGGCATCCGCTCGCGCCAGTGTCCGTTCTCCATCCTCCGCAAGGAGGGCATGGTGGGCTATGTCGCTGACGGCCAATACGTCATCGAGCAGCCCACGCCCGTCAACATGGAGCAGGAGGCCCTCGCCTTGCGCGGCAAGCACAACCTCTACAACTCGCTCGCCGCGGGCATCGCCGCCGACCTGAGCGGTGTCGACAGCGACACGCTGCGCCGCTCGCTCTCCGACTTCCAGGGCATCGAGCATCGCCTCGAGTTCGTCTGCCGCGACGAGCGCGGAGTCACCTGGATCAACGACTCCAAGGCGACCAACGTCGATGCCTGCTGGTATGCCCTCGAGAGCATGACCACACCCACGGTGCTCATCATCGGCGGCCTCGACAAGGGCAACGACTACAACGCCATCCTGCCACTCGTGCGCGAGAAGTGCTGCGCCCTCGTCTTCCTCGGAGCCGACAACAGCGTGCTCCACGCCTTCTTCGACGGCAAGGTGGACATGCCCATAGCCGACGTCCACTCGATGGCTGACTGCGTGGCGGAGTGCCGCCGCCTCGTGCCCGACGAGGGCACCGTCCTGCTCAGCCCCTGCTGCGCCAGCTTCGACCTCTTCAACAATATGGAGGACCGCGGCGAGCAGTTCAAGCATCTCGCCAAAACCCCTCAACCCCCAACCCTTTAACCCCCAACCCGAGCAATGAACATAAGCAAATTCATAGGCGAGCGCGTGCTGGTGGGCGACAAGGTGGTGTGGACCGTCCTGTTGCTCCTGCTCAGCATCTCGATGGTCGAGGTCTACAGTGCGAGCAGCAACATGACCTACGAGAGCAACGCCTTCTGGAAGCCGGTGATGGGACACACGATGATGATCGTCGTCGGGCTGGCGGCATGCTGCGTCATCGCACGCATGAACATGACCGTGCTCAAGCTCGTCGCCGCCGTGGGCAATGTGTTCAGCATCATCCTGCTCCTCTGCGCCCTCTTCCTCGGCGAGCGCGTCAACGGAGCCACGCGATGGGTCTTCGGCCTCCAGCCGAGCGAGGTGGCCAAGGGCATTCTGGTCATGAGCATCGCCCTGACGCTCAGCAAGACGGTCGACATCAACACCAAGCGCGTCAGCGCCACCGGCATCAAGGTCTGCCTGCTCATCACTGGCTTGATCTGCGCCCTTATCGCTCCCGAGAACCTCTCCACGGCGGGGCTCACCTTTCTCGTCGTCATCCTCATGATGTTCGTCGGACAGGTCAGCCTGCGCGTCCTTGCCGCCATCCTCGCCCCCCTCGTCATCGCGGGCGGCCTCGGGCTGGCGTTCATGAAGACCACGCCCATGGAGACCATCAAGTCCATCAGCGAGATGTCCATAGCCGGGGGCAAGCCCCTCCACCGCCTGCCCACGTGGGCCAACCGCCTGCGGTCGGACGACGGCGAGTACACGGCGGCCAACTATCCCATCAACGACCACCTGCAGGTGGCGCACGCCAAGATAGCCATCGCCACGAGCGGCATCCTGGGCTGCGGGCCGGGCAACTCGGTCGAGCGCGACTACCTGCCCCAGGCGTTCTCCGACTTCATCTTCGCCATCATCATCGAGGAGCTCGGGCTCCTGGGCGGCATCTTCGTGCTGCTGCTCTACATAGCCCTCCTCTTCCAGGTGGGCAACATAAGCCGGCAGTGCACCGAGCGCTTCCCGCAGCTGCTCTCGATGGGACTCGCCCTGCTCATCGTCACCCAGGCCCTCTTCAACCTCGGTGTGGCGGTAGGCCTGCTCCCCGTCACTGGCCAGCAGCTGCCCCTCGTCAGCCGCGGCGGCACGGGCATCATACTCAACTGCTGCTACATAGGCATGATCCTCGCCACCTCGCGCGAGGCCACCAAAGTGAAAACGGAACCCATACAAGAACCCATAGAACAAGAGACTACAGATGAGAGTAATAATTAGTGGAGGAGGCACGGGAGGACATATCTTCCCTGCCATCAGCATCGCGAACGCCTTGAAGGAGGCGGACCCCGCGACGGAGATTCTCTTCGTCGGCGCCGAGGGACGCATGGAGATGGAGCGCGTGCCCCAGGCGGGCTACGAGATCAAGGGCCTGCCCGTGGCGGGCTTCGACCGCAGGAACCTGCTGCGCAACGTGGCGGTGCTCTTCAAGCTGGTCAGGAGCCAGCGCATGGCGCGCCGCATACTGACCGAGTTCAAGCCCGATGTCTGCGTCGGCGTGGGCGGCTACGCCAGCGGCCCCACGCTCAAGGAGGCCCAGCGCATGGGCATCCCCACGCTCATCCAGGAGCAGAACTCCTACCCCGGCGTCACCAATAAGCTTCTCGCCAAGCGTGCCGACAAGATCTGCGTCGCCTACGACGGACTTGAGCGCTTCTTCCCCGCCGACAAGATACTCAAGACGGGCAACCCCGTGCGCCAGGCCCTCCTCGACAGCTCAATCACGCGCGAGAAGGCACGCGAGGCGATGCACCTCGGCATGAAGGACCCCGTCGTGCTCATCGTGGGCGGCAGCCTCGGTGCGCGCACGCTCAACAACGCCGTCATGTACGGGCTCAACCAGATCTCGCAGGAGCGCGTCCAGGTGGTGTGGCAGACAGGCCGCTACTACTACGCGCAGATCTGCCACGACCTCCAGCACACCGTCTGCCCCGACAACCTCCACGTCATGCAGTTTGTCGAGGACATGGCGATGGCATACGCCGCCGCCGACATCGTCATCAGCCGTGCCGGCGCGAGCAGCATCAGCGAGCTCTGCCTCTTAGGCAAGCCGACCATCCTCGTGCCCTCGCCCAATGTGGCTGAGGACCACCAGACGAAGAACGCACGCGCCCTCTCCGACCGCGACGCCGCCATCATGGTGGCGGACGCCGAGGCGCGCGAATTGCTCATTCCGCTGGCCCTCAAGACGGTGATGAAACCCGAGAAACTCGCGTCGCTCTCGACCGAGATACGCAAACTGGCCGTCGAGCGCAGCGCCGAGACGATAGCCGAAGAGGTCATTAAACTGGCAAAGAGATGAAAGCAGTATATTTCATAGGCATCGGCGGCATCGGCATGAGTGCCATCGCCCGCTATTTCCTACAGAAGGGACTTGTGGTGGCTGGCTACGACAAGACGCCCACGCCGCTAACGCGCCGTCTCGAGGAGGAGGGTGCGCTGGTTCATTACGATGAGTCGGTCGAGGCCATCCCGGCTTCGTGCCGCGACGCGGCGGAGACACT
>JABUTZ010000018.1:34198-38936 GCA_021443415.1 Bacteroidaceae bacterium
CCCGCCACCCACTGCGAGCTGGTCTATTTCCGCGAGCATGGCTTCGACCTGCAGAAGCGCGCCCAGGTGCTCGGCACCCTTACGCGCTCGCTCAAGGGTCTCTGTGTCGCCGGCACGCACGGCAAGACGACCACCTCGTCGATGACCGCCCACCTGCTCCATGAGAGCCCCGTCAAGTGCAACGCCTTCCTCGGGGGCATCACGAAGAACTACGGCACCAACTACCTCCTCGACCCCCAGTCTCCCTTCGTGGTCATCGAGGCGGATGAGTTCGACCGCTCGTTCCACCACCTCACGCCCTTCGCCACCGTCATCACGGCGACCGATAGCGACCATCTCGACATCTACGGCACCCGCGAGGCTTACCTCGAGAGTTTCAACCACTACTCCTCGCTCGTCGTCCCGGGCGGTTTCCTCATCATGCACACGGGCATGGAGATGGAGGCGCGTCCGCAGGCCGGTGTCACCGTCTTCTCGTACGGACGCACCGAGGGCGACTTCCACGCCGCGAACATTCGCATCGGGGGCGGTGAGATTGTGTTCGACTATGTCTCGCCCTTTGGCGACATCGCCGACGTTCGCCTCGGTGTGCCCGTGGCCATCAACATCGACAACGGCATCGCCGCGATGGCGCTGGCGCAGATAGCCGGGGTGGGGGAGGACGACATCCGTCGCGCCATGGCTTCGTTCGGAGGTGTCGACCGCCGCTTCGACTTCCATCTCAAGACCGACCGCCGCGTCTACCTGAGCGACTATGCCCACCATCCCGAGGAGATACGCCAGAGTGTGCTGAGCGTGCGCCAGCTCTATGCCGACCGCCGCATAACAGCCATCTTCCAGCCCCATCTCTACACCCGCACACGCGACTTCTACCGCGAGTTCGCCGATGCCCTCTCGCTGCTCGACGAGGTGGTGCTGGTCGACATCTACCCGGCGCGCGAGCAGCCCATCGAGGGTGTCAGCAGCCGCCTCATCTACGACTGCCTGCGTCCGGGCATCGTGCGCAGCATGATCAGCAAGGACGAGGTGCTCGACACCGTGCGCCGCCTCGACACCGACGTGCTCGTCACCCTCGGGGCCGGCGACATCGACGACTTCGCCGACAGGATCACGGATATATTAAAGGAGAAACAGTAACGCCGAAAGACCAACCAACGTGAAAACCATACTCAAAGTCATACTGCTGACGGCTGTCGTGGGCTACATGCTCTTCGCCATGGTCAAGTTCATGTCCATCGACGACGTGCAGCCATGCCGCGGGCTGATCGTGCGCATCGCCGAAGCCGACGACGAGGAGACGGTGGCGCTGGTCGACTCCGCCGACGTGGCCCGCATGCTGCGCCGCGGAGGCATCCGCCCCGACTCGATGATGATCGGCGACATCAGCCTGATGAAGGTCGACAGCATCCTGCTCGGCAATCCCTACATCTCCAGCGTCACGAGCTACAAGAACGCCATGGACTACCTCTGTGTCGAGATCACCGGCTTCACGCCCGTCCTGCGTGTCATGAACGAGGACGGCACGACCTACTACCTCGATGCCAAGGGTGTGCGCCTGCCCGTCAACGGCAACGAGCTGCCCGTGCCCATCGTCACGGGCCATGTCAACCTCAAGTGGGGGTCCGCCCATCTGCCGCGCCTCGTCGGCCAGCTCTACTCCGACGACTTCTGGGCCGAGGAGATAGAGCAGGTCTATGTCAACCGCGACTCGACCGTCACCCTCGTCCCCCATCGTGGCGACCACCTCATCCTCCTCGGCCATGTCGCCAACGTGCGCGACAAGATGGCGCGCCTGCGCACCTTCTACGCACAGGGTCTCGACAAGGTGGGCTGGAACCGCTACAAGACCTTAAATCTCGAATACGACAATCAAATAATATGTACCAAAAAGAAGTGAAAGAGAAAGAGTTAATCGTGGCCATCGAACTGGGTTCGAGTGCCATCCGCGGCATCGCCGGCAGCCGCCTCCCCGACGGCAACGTCAAGGTGGAGCGCATCACGCAGGTGAAGGCCGCCGACTGCATCCATCGCGGTGTGGTCTACAACATCGAGAAGACGACCAATGCCATTCGCCAGATCCGCGAAGACTTGGAGCGCGATCTTCAAGTGCAGATATTCAAGGCCTACGTCGGTGTTCAGGGCCAGTCGATGCGCACGATCAAGAACTTCGTGCGCAATGACTTCGAGACCGAGCGCGAGGTGACCGACGCCGACGTCGACGACCTCTACGAGCGCAACCAGACGACCAACTACGGCGAGCTGGAGATTCTCGAGGTCATCCCCCAGGAGTACAAGCTCGACCACAAGGAGGACGACGAGCCTACGGGTGTGGAGACGCGCACCATCGAGGGCCGTTTCAACAATGTTGTCGTGCGCCGCCGCGTCAAGGACAACATACTCAAGTGTCTCGAGAACGCCAGACTGGAGTGTGCCGACCTCATCATCTCGCCCCTCGCCCTCGCCGACCGTGTGCTCACGGAGCAGGAGCGCCGCTCGGGCTGCGCCCTCGTCGACCTCGGCGCGCAGACCACGACGGTCCAGGTCTACAAGGGAGGCAAGCTGCGCTACCTCGCCACCATTCCCATCGGTTCGGCGAGCATCACCCACGACATCGCCTCGGCGGGCGACATCGAGCTTGACGAGGCGGAGAAGCTCAAGCTCGCCCACGGCATCGCCGTCATCGACCTCACCAAGGAGGTGAGCAAGGCCGAGCTGCCCATCGCCGGCTGCGACCGCACCTATCCGCTCTCGCGCATCGAGGAGATGTGCGAGGCGCGCACCGAGGAGATCCTGCGCAACGTCAACGAGTGCATCCACCGCAGCGACATCTCGGAGCAGATCACCAGCGGCATCTCGTTCTGCGGCGGCGGTTCGCTCATGAAGGATTTCGACGAAGCGTACAAGAAGTGGTTCCCCGCCTTCACCAAGCTGCACCACACGCGTCCCCAGCTGACGAGCGACGAGCTCGCCCACCTCGGCATCGGGCTGCAGGGTGGCAACTTCGACACTCTCATCGCCCTGCTCGCCAAGGCGGAGGAGGTGTGCACGCGCGAGATTCCCAAGGAGGAGCCCGAGCAGCCCCTCGACCTCTTCGAGGCCGCCGAGAAGGCCGAGCAGGAGGCGAAGAATCCTCCCAAGGACGACGATGACGATGACGACGACGAGAAGAAGCCCAAGGGCCCCGGCTTCATGGACCGCTTCAAGAAGAAGATGGGCGGCCTTTGGGGCTCCGTCGTCGATTCGCTGAACGAGTAGCCCCCCCTCCCGCCTCCCCCTGAAACGGGGGGGGAGAACAACTTCAAACAAATTCAAACGCGCCTTTGGGCGCATCCAAACCATATAAAACACAACCACCATGGAATTACCTGATATTCAGAACATAGATTTCTGCTCACCGAAGGACCCCGCCATCATCAAGGTCATCGGTGTGGGCGGCGGCGGCGGCAGTGCCGTCAACCACATGTACGCCCAGGGCATCGAGGATGTCTCGTTCGTAGTAGTCAACACCGACAAGAAGGCGCTCAGCATCTCGCCCGTGCCCATCCACCTCCAGCTTGGCGAGGAGGGACTGGGAGCCGGCAACAAGCCCGAGAAGGGGCGCCAGATAGCCGAGGAGTCGGTCGAGGACATCCGCAACATGCTCGACGACGGCACCAAGATGGCGTTCATCACCGCCGGCATGGGCGGTGGCACGGGCACGGGAGCCGCCCCTGTCGTGGCTCGCTGCGCCAAGGAGAAGGGCATACTGACCGTG
Organism: Bacteroidaceae bacterium; assembly: GCA_021443415.1. GTDB lineage: Bacteria > Bacteroidota > Bacteroidia > Bacteroidales > Bacteroidaceae > Physcousia. The sequence continues at coordinate 37,953 of JABUTZ010000018.1, forward strand.
GGCATCGTGACCATTCCCTTCGCCTGGGAGGGCAACAGCAAGATTGACCAGGCCCTTGACGGTGTCGACGCCATGGCCAAGAACGTCGATGCGCTCATCGTCATCAACAACGAGCGCCTGCGCCAGATCTACACCGAGCTGGGGCTCTTCAACGGTTTCGAGAAGGCCAACGACACCCTCTGCGTGGCGGCGAAGAGCATAGCCGAGATCATCACCACGAGCGGATACGTGGGCCTCGACTTCCAGGACGTCAAGACCATACTCAAGGACGGTGGCGTGGCGCTCATCTCCACGGGTTACGGAGAGGGCGAGGGACGTGTGTCGCACGCCATCAACGAGGCCCTCGACAGCCCGCTTCTCCACAACAACAGCGTCTACGACTCAAAGAAGGTGCTGCTCTCCATCACCACGCCTCCGAAGGACGACCCCTACGAGATGCGCATGGAGGAGATGGCTGAGATCCACGAGTTCATGTCCAAGTTCGAGAACAGCAAGCTGGAGACGAAGTGGGGCATCACCACCGACGACACTCTCGGCAAGAAGATTAAGGTGACCATCCTCGCCGCCGGCTTCGGTGTCGACGACATCGACGAGATGAAGGCCCACCACGACAAGATGACCGAGGAGGAGCGTCGCCTCAACGAGGAACTGGAGGCCGAGAAGGCCCTGCGCCGCGAGAAGATCTACGGCCCCACAAACGGCTCCGCACGCATACGCAAGACCAACTACTACTTCGTCTTCGCCGAGGACGAACTCGATGACGAGAACATCATCTCCACCGTCGAGGCGTCAGCCACCCACAACCGTACGCGCGAGCAGCTCAACTCCATACGCAAGGTGAGCCAGACCCGCCAGCCCGCCACCGAGACGGAGATGGAGACAAGCGGACACATCGAGTTCTGAGGAGCCCCCCCCGAAAACCCCTCCCAAACCCTCCCCGAAATGGGGAGGGCTTACGAAATCCTCGCCGTGCGTCGTTATATC
>JABUTZ010000018.1:38988-43037 GCA_021443415.1 Bacteroidaceae bacterium
ACTCTACACTCTACACTCTACACTCTACACTCTACACTCTACACTCTACACTCTATACTCTACACTCTACACTCTAAAAAAATGTCTTTAACCAAAGTCCTCCGACCGCTGTTCACGTCGCGAATGCGCGAGCTGGAGCGCCACCTCACCGAGGCGGAGACGCTCCAGCGCGAGGCCTTGCAGCGCCTGCTCGCCGCCGGCAGCCAGACGCTCTACGGGCGCGACCACGGACTGGACGCCACGAGTTCGTACGAGGAGTTCGTCATGTCCGTGCCCCTCGCCACCTACGAGGAACACAAGGCGATGATCGACCGCATGCGCCACGGCGAGAGCGATGTGCTCGCACCGGGGCGCGTGCGCTGGTACGCCAAGTCGAGCGGCACGACCAACGACACGAGCAAGTTCATTCCCGTATCCTCGCGCGGTCTCAAGGACACCCACTACCGCGGCGGCACCGACGTGGTGGTCATGTACCTGCGCGACCACCCCGAGAGCCGCATGCTCGACGGACGCGGGCTCATCCTCGGGGGCAGCCACGCTCCCAACTACAACCTGAAGGGTTCGCTCGTCGGCGACCTCTCGGCCATTCTCATAGAGAACATCAATCCGCTGGTCAACCTCATCCGTGTGCCCTCCAAGCAGACGGCCCTGCTGGCGGATTTCGAGGTCAAGCGCGACCGCATAGCCCGCGAGGCGATGCGCCGCAACGTGACCAACATAAGCGGTGTGCCCTCGTGGATGCTCAGCGTCCTCTCGCGCATCATGGAACTGTCGGGCAAGACGCATCTCGAGGAGGTGTGGCCCAACCTCGAGGTCTTCTTCCACGGCGGAGTGGCGTTCACGCCCTACCGCGAGCAGTACGAGCGGCTCATCACGAGCCCGCGAATGCACTACATGGAGACCTACAACGCCAGCGAGGGCTTCTTCGGCATCCAGAGCGACCCCGCCGACCCCGCCATGCTGCTCATGCTCGACTACGGCGTCTTCTACGAGTTCATTCCCATGAACGAGTTCGACGAGGACATCCGCCAGCTCAACCTCACCGACAAGGTCTATCCCATCTGGGACGTGCAACCGGGCATCAACTACGCCATGGTCATCACCACGAGCAGCGGCCTCTGGCGCTATGTCATCGGCGACACGGTGCGCTTCACGAGCACCAACCCCTACAAGTTCGTCATCACGGGCCGCACCAAGTCGTTCATCAACGCCTTCGGCGAGGAACTGATTGTCGACAACGCCGAGCGCGGACTCAAGGAGGCGTGCCGACAGACGGGCGCCCAGGTGCTCGAATACACCGCCGCACCCATCTTCATGGACGACAAGGGCCGTTGCCGCCACCAGTGGCTCGTCGAGTTCAGCGTCATGCCCGACGACACGGCCCGCTTCGCCCAAATCCTCGACGACACCCTGCGCTCGCTCAACAGCGACTACGACGCCAAGCGTTTCCACGACATCACGCTCCAGCCCCTCGAACTCATCGTCGCCCGCCCCTCCCTCTTCAACGATTGGCTCAAGGACAACGGCAAGTTGGGTGGCCAGCACAAGGTCCCGCGACTGAGCAACTCGCGCACCCACATCGAGCAGTTGCTGCTAAAGAATAGAGTGTAGAGTGTAGAGTGTAAAGAATAAAGAATAAAGAATAAAGGATTACCTATGGCAATCGAAATCTTCGAAATCTTCGCCGTGCGTCGTTATAACGATATAACGTTATATCGATATATCGAAAAAAATCCGTGTTAATCTGTGGCAAAAAATCCGTGTTAATCCGTGGCTAAAAATATCTGCGTTAATTTGAAAACACCCAACGAACAACAAGAACATCTGCGTTAATCTGCGTTAAAAACATCAGCAACCAAAAAATATCTGCGTCAATTTGATAACACCCAACGAACAACAAGAACATCTGCGTTAATCTGCGTTAAAATTGAAAAAACTTCTATACATACTCATCACGCTCACGATAATCCTGGCTTGCGCCAGCATAGGCTCTCCCGACGGAGGACGCTACGACGAGCAACCGCCCTACGTGGTGGCGACCACTCCGTTGGACAAGTCACTCCGACAGTCGGATGTCAAGAAGATCCGCATCGCCTTCAACGAGTACATCAAGCTCGAGAACGCGAGTGAGAAGGTCATCGTCTCGCCGCCCCAGACCGAGCAGCCCGACCTCTATGTCAGCGGCAAGAAGGTCATCATGACGCTCTTCGACACCCTCCAGGCGAACACCACCTACACCATCGACTTCGGCGACGCCATCCTCGACAACAACGAGTCGAACCCTCTCGGCAACTACACCTACAGCTTCTCCACGGGCGATGTCATCGACACCCTCGAACTCGCGGGCAACGTCGTCAGCGCCGAGAACCTGGAGCCGGTCAAGGGCATCCTCGTCGGCCTCTACCGCTGCGACTCTGTCTCCGACCCCGGTCCAGACACCCTCCTCGCCACGCGCCGCTTCGAGCGCGTCAGCCGCACCGACGGCAACGGACGCTTCAGCATCAAGGGTGTGGCGGAGGGCCGCTACCGTGTCTATGCTCTCGCTGACATGGACGGCGACTACCGCTTCTCGCAGAAGAGCGAGATGATCGGTTTCGACACCGCCACATACGTCCCTTACTGCGCCCCCGACCTGCGCCACGACACCATCTGGCGCGACTCCACCCACTACGAGAAGATCATCCACACGCCCTTCATGCACTTCTATCCCGACAACATCGTCGTGAGGGCGTTTCTCGAGGAGGGACAGGCCCACTACAAACTCAAGCAGGAGCGTCCCGACCCTCTCAAGTTCACCGTCTATTTCACCTCGCCCGCCGACTCCGTGCCTCTCGTCGAGGGCATCGGCGAGGACCTCGCGGGCCGCATACTGACGCAGCCCAACCCGACCAACGACACGATTGTCTATTGGATCACCGACACGGCGCTCGCCTATCGCGACACGCTGACCATTCGCATGACCTACCGCGAGACCGACACGCTCAACTGCCTCGTGCCGCGCACCGACACCATCGACCTCGTGCCGCGCATCTCGCGTGCCAAGCAGGTCAAGGAACTGGAGAAGAAGGTGGACGACTGGGTCAAGACGCAGGAGAAGCGCCTGAAGGTCTATGAGAAGAAGCTCGCCAAGTTCCACGAGCAGTATCCCGACTCCACCTACCAGCGTGTGGAGCATATTGACACCGCACGCGTCCTTTGTCCGCTCTACCACCCGGTGCTCGACCTCACGATGAAGCCGTCGGGCAACATCTCGCCGGCTGAGAACATACGGCTCACCTGTCCCGAACCGATCGACTCCATCAGGCTCACGCACTTCAAGTTCCAGCGTCAGGTGGACACGCTCTGGGTCGACGAACCGTTCTTCCTCGAGCACGACTCGCTCAACCGTTGCATGATGGTCTTCTACGCCGAGTGGAAGCCGAACGGCAAGTACAAGCTCGAGACCGACTCGATGAGCCTGCTCACCGTCTATGGCAACATCGTCAAGCCGCTCAAGAAGGACATCACCGTGAGCTCCTTGGACGCCTACGGCTCGCTCTTCGTCCATGTGCGTCTGCCGGGCGCCGATAGCGTCATCGTCCAGTTGCTCGACAAGAGCGACAAACTGCTCCGCGAGCGCCTCTGCAACGAGCGTGGCGACGCCGACTTCTTCTACGTCCAGCCCGGCCAGTACTACATCCGTTGCTTCATCGACAGCAACGGCGACGGCAAGTGGACCACGGGCGAGTACGCCACCGGCCGCCAGCCCGAGCGCATGTTCTACTTCCCCCAGCCCCTCACCGTGCGCGCCAAGTGGGAGGTGGACCAGGATTGGGCACCCCTCACCATCGACGAGATGAAACAGAAACCCGCCGCACTAATCAAGCAAAAGGAGAAAAAACGCTCCGGCTCCTCCGCCCACGAGCGCAACGTGCAGCGTGACCAAGAAAACAAGTATTAGAGAATAAAGAATAGAGAATAAAGGTATAGTTTTGCTATCCAAAAATATCTGCGTCAATTTGATAACACCCCACGAATAACAAGAACATCTGCGTTAATCTGCGTTAAAA
>JABUTZ010000018.1:43831-61331 GCA_021443415.1 Bacteroidaceae bacterium
AGCGCACCTCGCCCTACGCCTTCTACCAGTTCTGGCTCAATGTGGGCGACGAGGAGGCTGAGCGCTACATCAAGATCTTCACCTCGCTCGACCGCGACACCATCGACGCTCTCATCGCCGAGCACCGCGAGGACCCCGCCCAGCGCCGTCTCCAGCGCCGCTTGGCTGAGGAGGTGACCGTCATGGTGCACAGCCGCGAGGCTCTCGAGGCCGCCCAGGCCGCCAGCAACATCCTCTTCGGCAAGGCCACCAAGGACAACCTCCTCGCCCTCGACGAGCAGACGCTCATCGATGTCTTCCGCGACGTGCCCCAGTTTGAGGTCGCCCGCGCCGACATCGAGGCTGGCGCCAAGGCTGTCGACGTCCTCGCCGTCTGCTTCGCCAGCAAGGGCGAGATGCGCAAGCTGGTGCAGGGTGGGGGAGTGAGCCTCAACAAGGAGAAGCTCGCCGCCTTCGACCAGCCCCTCTCGCCCGCCGACCTCATTCGCGACAAGTACCTCCTCGTCCAGAAGGGCAAGAAAAACTATTACCTCCTGACCGCAAAATAACCACATTCAACCACATTCAACGCGCCGCAAGGCGCATTCAAACCATTTCAAACCAAGACCAAACCGCGCCGACAGGCGCACTCCGACAATGTTAAAACGACTCTTCGCCCTCCTCCTCGCCATTGTGGGACTGGGCACAGCATGGGCCGCCGACCCCGACTATTCGACCAACTATGGCAGTGATGCGAAATCGACGCACGCGTCTCGCTACACCAAGTCGGTGAAGCTGACCGCCGAGGGCATGGCAACCCAACGCATCGGCGACCTTCAGACTGCCGCCAAGCAGACAATCTATTGGGACATGACCTCGGGCACAAGCAGGTTCACCTGCATGACAGGTCAGACCATCACCCCGGCATTCGGATATGTCGGCCAGTGGATGTACGGCCATGTCTATCTCGACGAGGGTCGGGACGGCTTCACGCGAGCCGACGACCTGAAGGCCACCGCGGCCTACAAGACGAGCGCTACGTCCGACACCAACCCTCTCGTCGCCACCAGCTTCACGGCACCCGCCACCCCCGGCACCTACCGCATGCGCTACGTCATCGACTGGGCGGCCTCGGGAGCCGAGGACCCGAAGGGAAGCACCGGCCTCCAGGGCAACGGCGGCATCATCGTCGATGTGCTGCTCGACGTGAAGGCGGGCATAGAGTTCGGATGCAACATCCCGGGCATGCCGTTCAAGATCCTTGCCGACGGCACGGAACTCGACGGTTCGACCTACACATACGACAATCCCCCCGCCTCGCCCGTCACGTTCAGCGTCAAGGAGAACTTCGACACCGACCTGCTCGCCTTCGACGGTTTCTACGACGGCGACACGCGTGTGGGCACGACCTACACCCTCGCCGCCGGCAGCACGACGAGCAAGCGGCTGACAGCGCGTTTCTCATGGACGTTCGCCAGCGAGACCTACGCCGACGCCATGTGGGTCACCATACGCAACAACGGCTTCTCGTCGAACAACTACGCCGCCATCTTCGATGACAGCGGCACCACGCGCATCAAGCCCTTGGCCTACAGCGCCGACAATGCCGACAGCTACAAGTGGTGCTTCGTAGCCGCAGACGGTGGTTTCAACATCTACAACAAGGGCGTGGGAGGAGCCAGCGCAGTCACCCTCGACGGAGCCGCCGCCGACGGTAGGACGATCAGCTTCCAGGCTCCCGACAAGGACAACGAGGAGCGCCAGCTGTGGACGCTCGCCTACGACGGCGCCTCGGTGGGCATCGTGCCCGCCAGCAACACGGGACTGGGCTGGAACCCCTATGGCGGCGACGCCAATCCCCTGAAGCTCTTCAACGTCACGGGTGTCAAGTCGCGCTGGATAATCGGCCTTACCGGCCTGAGCAGCTACCTCGACCGCGACGGCGCCAAGATTGTCGACGGTGCGCGCTACACGCTGATCTCCGCCCTTGACAAGTATTTCAACATTCAGCAGAAGTACAAGGCGATGTATGTCAACTCGTCCGACGGCAAACTCTACTGGAAGGACTACGCCCCGAGCGACGAGGCCTTCTACTTCAAGGCCCATGTCGACGAGAGCGGCGCCCTCCGCTTCGAGACCATGGGCAAGGCAGGCAACTACATCGTCAACGCCACCGCCGCCGTCAGCGCGACGGGCAACACGGTGGCGGTCAACCGCTTCACGCCGCGTGGCGATGCCAACATCGTGGTGGGGGGACACACTCTCCACACCAACCAGCACAGCGAGGGCTCCGGCAATGCCAGCAACATCGTCTCGTGGACCGGCGGCACCAACACGCCCTCGGCATGGTACATCCAGCGCGCCGACAACAAGCTGCTCGAGGTGGAGCGCTACGCCAAGGAGATAGCCGACCGCAAGGCGGCTGTCGAGGAGGCGGCACGCCAGGCTGCCCGCACCGCCTTGGGCGACGCCCTCGCCGCGGCTGTCGTGGGCACCGAGTGCGGCTGCGTCTCGCAGGCGGCTTTCGATGCCGCCAAGGCTGTCTATGACAACGAGTCGGCGGCGAAGACCGAATACCAGTCGGCGCTCACCACGCTCCTCGCCGCCGTCATTCCGCCTGCCATAGGCACGACATGGCGCTTCGTCAGCTACAAGACGGCCGCCGAGAAGGGCTGGAGCGGCACTACCGACCGCGTGCTCCTCGTGGGCAGCGGCAACGCGATGCGCTGGGGCGAGAGACAGTCGTCGCTCTACCAGCTGTGGGAGGTGGTGGCCCACAACCCCGACGCGCCCGGGCAGATCGCCCTGCGCAACATGGGCAGCCGCACCTACATGAATGCCAAAACGGCGTCAAGCAGCTTCACCACCACCACTGCCGACGAGGTGTATCTGACCTTTGAGTCGGCGGGCGCACAGGGTTTCTGCCGCCTGCGCAGCCAGACGACGGTGAGCGGCAGCACCAGCCTCCACCCCTTCGGCCACAACAGCGGAGCCGGTACCTCGGGCAACGTGATCGTCTGGGACGGCGAATACAACACATGGCGCATGGATGCCGTCTCTGAGGAGGAAATCAGCGCCCTCTCGTTCGACGAGGACGCACGTCAGGCTTCGCGCGCCGCCCTGCTCGCGCGTATAAATGAGGTAAGCCTGCAGACAACCTCGCACGGGGCGATCGCCTACTACACGGACCTCGCAGCAGCCATCTCCGCCGCCAACATCGTCTATGCCGACGAGACGCGACTCAAGGCGGAGTATGACAACGCCCTGACCGCTCTCAACACGGCGGTCGCCGCCGCCACTCCCGTGGCTCCGGTCTCTGGTGCCAAATACATGATCATGACCGAGGACGGCACGAAGGCGTTCATCAGCACCGGTGCGCTCGCCACCGCCGACGACACGCAGGCGAGCCACCTCTGGGACATCGCCAAGAGCGGCGACAACTACGTCGTCACCAACAGCGGCAAGTCGTTCACGCTCACGCTCACGCTCGTGGGCGACGACCGCTACACCATCACGGGTGCGGCGGCCCTTGCCGGAGCTGGCAACTTCTACATCCGCCGCACCGACCTCAAGACCGACTATAATGTGCTCGCCGACGGAGCCATCGTGCGCATCACCAACGTGGGCACCACGCAGATCCTCGCCAACAACGCGTCGTGGATGACACAAACCACGATGGCGGCGACGGCGGACAACACCGACTGGAACCAACTCTGGGAGGTGGCGAAGCTGCCGGGCGGCGACCGATACACGTTCCGCAACAAGGAGACGCGCCGCTACCTCGGCCAGTCGCTCGTAGTCGGCAGCGTCGTGGGCACGGTGACCACGCCCGAGCCATGGTACGTGACCAAGAGCGGCGACAACTTCGTGCTCAACACGACCGTGGGCATCGCCACGCAGTATGTGGCGGGCGTCCAGGACAACGCCGCCAAGATCGTCGCCGCCGACGGCGGGAACACGACATGGACCATCACGACTCAGACTCCCGAGGTGGTGCCCGAGACTCCGCTGGCCATCATTCGCCTGAAGAACAAGGGAGCGACAGGCTCGCCTTACATGCGCGCCGTGGGCACCTCGGCGTCTCATGAGAAGACGATCCCCACCGACGACGCACAGTCGGGCCAGTGGGTGCTGATGGAGCACACGGCGACCATCGACGGCGAGGAGGTGACGCTCTACGGCGTGCGCAACGTCAAGAGCGGCCTCTACATCCAGGACGTGACCGCCAACGACCAGAAGGTGGTGGCTGGCATCAACCCCGTATGGTTCCACCGTGTCGTAGCGACCGAGGGTGCCAACACCTACTACTCGTTCAAGAGCAGCACCAACGTGCGCTACCTGAACGCGAGCGGTGCCAACACGTCGATCATCGGCTGGCAGGGCGACGACAACAACAGCAAGTGGATGGTCGAGCAGACAGGGCTCACCACCACCGAGACGGCGCTCCAGGACGCCGCCGACGCCTATGAGGGATTCGGCGCGCCCGAGAGCGGCAAGGTCTACCGCGTCTACAACATCTACAACAACACATACCTCGACGAGAGCTACTCGTCGATGGGCCTGCGCCACGAGTCGAAGAGCGACACCAAGTACACCCAGCTCTGGCAGCTCCGCTTCGACGATGCGTCGGGACTATGGAGCCTGCAGAATGTCTACACCGACCACTATGTCATGAACCAGCCCGTCTGGGACGGCAAGGTGAAGATGAGCGCCGACGCCGCCGGTGCCGGCTCCTTCGCCATCGTGCGCAACAAGTCGATCCCCGGCGTGCGCTACTACGACATGATCGACAGCCGCGGAGGCAACGCCCTCCACGGCCAGGGCGGCGGCGACGTGGTCATCTGGTCGGCGGGCAACGGTTCGCTCTCCGCCTCCGAATGGCGCTTCAGCGAGGTGACCATCACCCAGGCGGAGATCGACGCCATCAAGGCCAAGTGGCGCATGAACAACGAGATGGTGGAGCACGTGGCTGAGTACCAGGCCGTCCTCGATCAGATCTTCGACGACAAGGCCTGCACGACGATCAAGGCCGGACTGAGCGACGCGGACTTCAACGGCCTCGTGGCGCAGCTGCCCGACCTGCTCGCTGACATGTGCACAAAAATCAAGAACAACTCATGGCCGCTGTCCGCCAACGGACGCAACTGGGAGAAGGCGTTCCGCATCGCCGACCACCCGGCGGTGAGCCACTACGGCTACAACCAGTACATGAGCGGGGTGGTGGGCATCGACTACAGCTTCTCGATGCTCAACGACCCCCTCGGCATCAAGTGCGCCAACAACGACATGGTGGCCGTGATGGTCGACAGCGACGTGCCCTCGGGAGCCGAGCTGCGTCTCGACCTCCACGTGGGCTACGGCATGAGCGCCATGGCAAGCACCGTCCTGCACCGCGGCCTCAACATCATCCCCATGACAGCCGACGCCAACCTCTTCATACGCTACATGCTGAAGAGCTCGGAGGACAAGCCCGAGAACTACCTCTCCGCCTATCCCGACGTGAAGATCCATGTCGAGGGAGGCGAGGTGTTCGGCATGCTCAACCGCACGCGCAACTTCGTCGTCGAGACCGACGGCGCGCCCGTGACCTACGACATGCGCAACATGGCGGCTGACAAGGACACGCGACTGCAGACGCGCCGCGCCGAGGCCAACCGCCTCTGGGCTGACCTGCGCGCCGACGGCCTGCTCGTGAACGGCGAGATGACGCAGGTGCGCAGCGAGTGCATCATGTTCAACTTCCGAAGCAATGAGTTCCTCGCCGCCTGCCCCGAAAAGTTAGGCGAGGTGACCGACATGTGGGACTGGGTGATCAAGTCGCAGCACTTCGTTATGGGTCTGCGCGACGACTGGACGCTGCCCGGCAAGTACGGCGACGTCATCGACGACTACATACCCAACCTGAGCAAGCGTTTCAACAACTGCTTCATGGCTTCGGAGCGCAGCGGTGGCTACATGAACGCCTGCGGATACGGAGCGCAGTACACTGAGGGCACTCCCTCGTCCATCCTCTCGTACAGCAACATGAAGGCGGGAGGCTCGCAGTGGGGACCCGCCCACGAGCATGGCCACGACCACCAGAAGCTCATCAACATGGTGGGCATGACCGAGGTGTCGAACAACCTGCTCTCCAACGTGTCCAACTACATGTTCGGAGCCATCGTGTCGCGCGGCGCCTCGCTGCCCGACATGAAGAACAACTACGCCGCCGGCAAGCAGTGGTTCGACACCAACATCTGGATGGCTTGCCAGATGTACTACAAGCTCTTCCTCTACTACCACGCCGCCGGCAACGACCCCACGTTCTATCCGCGCCTGTTCCAGAAGCTGCGCGACGGCGCGCGCCTCAATCACTCGCAGGGTGTGGCTATCCCCGCCGACCAGGACTACCTGCGCTTCGCCCTCTACTGCTCGCAGGTGGCTGGCGAGGACCTGAGCGAGTTCTTCGAGGCCTACGGCTTCTTCCGCGAGATCAGCCCCGAGGTGAGCCCCGCCGAGGGCATCGGCTGGGTGGAGAAGGGCGGACACCTCTGCCGCACCATCGGTGACTACGGCAACTACTACGTCTACACCACTCCCGAGATGATCGCCGACATGAAGGCGCAGATCCAGGCCTGCGGCGTGCGCAACAGCGCCATCCTGTTCATGGACGACCGCATCGTGCGCGAGGCCTCGACAAGTCCGTTCGCCGACCCCGGAGCCATGAAGGGCGACCGCGGCGACGGCGGCAAGGTGGGGCAGTTCGGCGACATGGGTCAGTACAGCGACTGCGCCCCGGGCAGCCCCCTCAAGCCCGTCGGCCGCATCCTCTACGACGAGGACGGCAACCTGGTCTATTTCACTCCTACCAGCATCGAGGACATCGCCTCGCGCTTCCCTGAGGCCATCGAGGTGCGCGTGATGTCGGACGGCACCGTCGAGGAGGTGGCTTCCGCCTCCAACCCCCTCCGCTTCCGCCAGACCACCTACCTCTACGACGGCGACGGCGAGATTGTGGAGCGCACGTCAGACGTGGGCGGCCGCATCAAGCCCGACATCAAGCTCAACGACATGGTCAGGGTGACCTCGCTCGACGCGTCGGCATACCCCGTCGCCACCTATCCGCACAAGGACGTGCCCAATGTCGCGCTCGACAACGGCGGCACGCTGACGATGGCTAACTTCGTGCTCGCCGACAAGCGCAACTTCGCCCTGCCCATGTGCGCCGACCACGAGATCGGTGTCGGCAGCATCTACTACGCACGCACCAACGTGGCGGGCTGGAACAGTGTCTGCATGCCGTTCGCCATCAGCAACGACGACTTCGACGCCTCGCTCGGCGCGCAGATCTACACCCTGCGCTCGAACAACGACACCGAGATCAGCCTCGTGGCCGTCGATGGCGTGGAGGCGGGCGAACCCTGCTTCGTCAAGTGCGACCCCAACCTCTCGGCGACGGACGCATGGGTGGTCGACCGCACAGGAGCCGAGACCGTCACCGACGAGGTGAAGCCCAAGCTTGGTTCGAAGGACAGTCAGGTGCAGGTCAATGGTTCGTTCACCACCAAGACCATCGGTGCGGGCAAGTTCAAGATGAACAGCAACGGCACCAAGTTCGGCATCACCAAGGCTTCAGGCTCGGTGACCGCCTGCCGCAGCTACATCGAGCCGTTGCCCGACTCCGAGGTCAGGGCGCAGCAGTTCACCATACGCATCGTCGAGGACACGACAACGGGCATCCCGACTGTCGAGCGCACGATGGAGGCAGGCCGCTACTACGACCTCAACGGCTGTGAGATAGCCCGTCCCGCCAAGGGCAAGCCCTACATACTGAACGGTAAGGTTATGGTTGCAGAATAAGATTAAATGACGAATTAAATGAAGACCAAAGAGATGAAAAAGACATATATAGCCCCCGTGGCAACCGTAACCCGTATGTATGATGTCCGTCGCACCCTCTGCGAAGGCAGCAAGGAGGATGTCGAAATCGATGGGGGAGAGGACGTCGACGACTCGGACAAGGTGCGCGAAGAGGAACGCTTCTGGACCAACTGGCCCAAATACTGGTAATCCTCAACAACCTCACACCATTTCAACCGCGCCGTCAGGCGCATTCAAACCACATCAACCGCGCCGTCAGGCACATTCAACAACATTCAACCGCGCCGCCAGGCGCACCAACCAATGGTACTCAACTACATCTGGATCGCGTTCTTCCTCATCGCCGCCGTGGTGGCGACCGTCCGCTTCGCCTTCGGAGGCGAGGTGGGTGTGTGGGACGCGATGATAGGCAGCACGTTCGACTCGGCGCGCACGGCGTTCGAGATCTCGCTCGGTCTCACGGGTGTCCTCTCCCTCTGGATGGGCATCATGCGCGTGGGCGAGAAAGGTGGGGTGGTGGAGACACTCTCGCGGTGGCTCTCCCCCCTCTTCTGCCGCCTCTTCCCCGACATTCCCAAGGGACATCCCGTCACCGGGCAGATCTTCATGAACCTGTCCGCCAACATGCTCGGACTGGACAATGCCGCCACCCCGCTCGGGCTCAAGGCGATGCAGTCGCTCCAGGAACTCAACCCGCGCAAGGACACGGCTACCGACGCGATGATCATGTTCCTCGTGCTCAACACGAGCGGCATGACCATCATCCCGGTCAGCATCATGGTCTATCGCGCCCAGATGGGAGCCGCCTCGCCCACGGACGTCTTCCTGCCCATCCTGCTCGCCACGATGGCGAGCACGCTGGTGGGTGTGGCTGTCACCGCCCTCATCCAGCGCATACGGCTCCTCTGCACGCCCATCCTGGTCACCCTCGCTGTCATCTGCTCGTTCGTCGCCGCTGTCGCCTGGGCGTTCGCCGCCCTCCCGCGCGAGACGGTTAACGTGTGGAGCACGGCCATCGCCAACCTCTTCCTCTTCGCCGTCATCGTGGCGTTTCTCGTGGCGGGCATGCGTCGCCGCATCAATGTCTACGATGCGTTCATCGAGGGGGCGAAGGGCGGATTCGAGGTGGCGGTGACCATCATTCCCTTCCTTGTCGCCATCCTCGTCGCCGTGGGTGTCTTCCGCGCCTCGGGGGCGATGGACATGCTCATCGACGGAGTGCGGTGGACGCTCAACACGCTCGGTGTCAACAGCGACGCCGTCGAGGCCCTGCCCACGGCCCTCATGAAACCGCTCAGCGGAGGCGGCGCCCGCGGCATGATGATCGATGCTATGAAGACGCACGGCGCCGACTCGTTCGTGGGCCGTCTGGCGTGCATCTTCCAGGGCAGCACCGACACGACGTTCTACCTCCTCGCCGTCTATTTCGGCTGTGTGGGCGTGACGCGCATGCGCCATGCCGTGGTGTGCGGACTCCTCTCCGACCTCGCCGGCATCGTCACCGCCATCGCCGTCGCCTACCTGTTCTTCGGATAAAAAGCCCAGCAAGATGGAACTCAAGTCTCTCCTCAAGGACACAGCGATCTACGGCCTCTCGAGCATCGTGGGCCGCTTTCTCAACTACCTCCTCGTGCCGCTCTACACGTTCAAGATGGCGGCGGCTACGGGCGGCTACGGTGTCATCACCAACATCTATTCGTGGGTGGCGCTCTGCCTCGTCGTCTGCATCTTTGGCATGGAGACCACCTTCTTCCGCTTCGCCAACAAGGAGGGCGAGGACCCGCGCACGGTCCTCTCCAACGCCTTCTGGCTCATACTCACGCTCTCGGCGCTCATGCTCGCGGGTGTGCTCGGCTTCCTGCCCTCGGTGGCCGCCGCCCTCGGCTACGCCGACTCGCCGTGGTTCGTCGGGTCCATGGCCATCGTGACCGCCTTCGACGCCGTCCAGGCCATCCTCTTCTCGTGGCTCCGCTTCGTCAAGCGACCCATCAAGTTCGCCGCCCTAAAACTGTTGTTCATCGCCCTGAGCATCTCGCTCAACCTCGTCTATTACGTCCTCCTGCAGGCCACCGACCCCACGCCGGCGTTCTTCATCAACCTTGTCTGCACGCTCTCCATCACGCTCTTCTTCCTGCCCGAACTGCGCCTCATTCGCTTCCGCATCGACCGCCGCCTGATGCGCGCCATGCTGTCCTACTCGTGGCCCATACTCATTCTCGGCATCGCGGGCATCCTCAACCAGACGGCGGACAAACTCATCTTCCCCTTCGTCGCCGACGACCCCGGGCACCGCCTCCTCGGCATCTACGGCGCGGGTGTCAAGATAGCCATGATCATGGCGATGATCACGCAGGCGTTCCGCTATGCCTACGAACCCCTCGTGTTCAGCTCGACGCGCGACGCCGACGCCAAGACGAAATATGCCGTGGCGATGAACTACTTCGTCATCTTCACCCTCCTCGCCTACCTCTGCGTCATCGGCGGCATGCCCGTCCTGCGCCACATCATCAGCCCCGACTACTGGGAGGGTCTCTCGGTCGTGCCCATCGTCATGGCGGCGGAGATCATGATGGGCGTCTATTTCAACCTCTCGTTCTGGTACAAGCTCATCGACCGCACCATCTACGGAGCCGTCTTCTCGATCGCCGGTTGCGCCGTGCTGATTGCCGTCAACGTGTTCGGAGTGCCCCACCTCAGCTACATGGCTTGCGCCTGGGGAGGTGTGGCTGGCTACGGCACCGCCATGCTGCTGAGCTACGTCGTCGGTCAGTTCAAGAATCCCATTCCCTACGACATTCCCAAACTCCTCTCCTACGTAGCCCTGACCGCCGTCTGCCACGCCCTCATCGCCTACGTCCCCGACGCTCTCGCCCTCTCGCAGCCGCTCACTCTCGCCTTCAGCGCCGCCGTCATCCTCCTCTTCGCCGCCGTCGTCTGGCAACGGGAGCTGCGCGGTTTTGTCCGTAGGCGAAAATCATAATGACAGGTTTTTGGCGATTTCTTTGACAAAAAATGCGTTGTTAGATTATTATTTTATAAATTTGCATCGTGAAATAGTGTGCAAAAACAAATTTTCAACATAAAAACAAATGTGCGTATGAAAAAATTCTTTACTCTCATCGTGGCAATGGTGTGCGCAATGGTGTGCGCCACACGTGCCAATGCCGAAGTGGTAAAACCGGCTGACATCTATCGCGACTACACGTTTACGTGCGCCGTCGAACTCAACGACGCGGGCAAGGCGGAGGCTGGTCTCGCCGAGGCTCTCCTGACCGAGTGCGACGCTACCATCGCCAAGGGCGAGTACTACGACGTGGAGCTGACCGGTCTGCTCGGAAGCGAGGAGACCCAGCTCGGCAACAAGATCGACATCGCCGCCAAGACGATAAACATCAACAACCCCAACGCCAGCGGCTGGATCGTCCCCTCGCACAACATCTGCATCGGACTGGAGGACGGCACCATCAAGGGTTTTGAGATGACCTACGAGATCGACACCGAGACGGGTGTCATCACCATCCCCGACTTCCTGCTCTACAAGGTGACCATCGACTGCTTCATGGGCAAGGAAGACCCCGTGCTGGTCGGCAAGGTGACCGGTGCCAAGATGACTCCCAAGGGTGGTGAGCCCGAGCCCGAGGTGCTCGCCGACCTGAGCGGTGAGTGGAAGTTCGTCGCCGACCCCGAGAGTGCCTACGCCACCATGCCCGGCAGCGAGTGGCCCGCCACCTACACGCTCGTCCTTGAGTCGGCAGGCACCGACAACAGCACCTACGACGCTACGCTCAAGATCGAGGGCTATGACGACCTCGTACTGCCCCTCGCCTCGTTCGACGGCAAGGTGCTGATGATCGAGTTCGACAACCTCGCAGTGGCTGAGGGTGTCTATCTCGCCGACTTCAGCGGAGGCACACAGGGTGCCTTCAGCTATCAGGTGACCACTGACGAGAACATCATGAACGTCTATGGCCCGCTCTGCCTGCACAACGGAACGGCATTCGTCCAGTGGTACTACATCGGCACGGTGGCCCGCGGCGAGATTGTCGAGCCCCACAACTTCGCGGGCATCTACGAGGTGACCGTGAGCCACAACTCCTACATCGGCATCGACGACACCGACGACCTCGCCAAGGTGGGCGAGACCTTCGCCTTCAAGATTGAGATGAAAGCGGACGCCATGGGTGTCAAGGTGCCCTGCATGACCGAGTGGATGGGCACCGACGTGTGGACGCTGACCATGGGCGACACCGAGTGCGCCGCCGAGGTGAACACGCTGAGCATTCCGACCGGCATGCCCTACCACCGCACCCGCATCGAGGACGACGGCTGGACGCAGATCGTCGAACTGCTCGCCGACGGCTCAGGCTCGACCGACAACCCCGTGACCCTGACCTACGACGAGGTCACCGACAGCTACGCCATCTCCAACTTCGGCATGCTGCGCTCGACACGCAAATACACGAGCTATGTCGACTTCACCGACGAGGTTGACTTCCAGCACTCGAACTGGTACTACAACTGCGCCATCAAGAAGGTGGACGAGAGCGCCATCGCCGACGTCAAGGCGAAGACAGAGCGCGCCAACGCCATCTTCAACCTCAACGGACAGCGCGTCAGCAGCCCCGCCCGCGGCCTCTACATCGTCGACGGCAAGAAAACTATTTTCTAAAGAATAAAGAATAAAGAATAGAGAATAAAGAATAAAGAATAAAGGATTACTCTTGACTTCTCTATAAGCCGTTCGCATCGAAAACCTCGCCCTGCGTCGTTATAACGTTATATCGATATAACGATATATCGACAATTCGAAATCTCGAAATCTCGAAATCTCGAAAAACATCTGTGTTAATCTGTGGCAAAAAATATCTGCGTCCATTTTGATAACACCCACGAGCTAAAAGAGCATCTGCGTCAATCTGCGTTAAAAACTCCAGCAGCGAAAAATCGTAAATAAATTGTAAATAGTAAATTGTCCAATAGTAAATGAAAGGTATATTCTCGCTCTCCCCCCAGTTGGGGGGAGTCAGAGGGGGGCTCCTCCTCCTCTTCTTCCTCTTCACCCTCGCCGCCCGGGCCCAGGACATGACCTGGGGTGTGGTGAAGGACAAGAGCAGCGGGGAGACGCTGATCGGCGTCAACGTGTCGCTGTGGCAGGACGGAGCCATGGTGCGCGGTACCACGACCGACGGCGACGGACGGTACAAACTTGAGACTCCCGCCGAGGACAACTTCCAGCTGCGCCTCAGCTACATCGGCTACAAGCAGGTCATCCTGCGCCGCAAGGACATCAAGCCGGGGCAGACGGTGCGCATGGAGGAGGACAGCAAGGAGATGGGACAGGTGGTGGTCAACGGCTATTTCGCCAAGAACAAGACGAGCTACACGGGTGCCGTCCAGCAGATCACGGGCGACGAGCTGCGCATGGTGTCCGCCACCAACATCATGACCGCCATCGCCTCGCTCACGCCTGGCATGGAGAAGATGGTGGACAATGCGGCTGGCTCCAACCCCAACCACGTGCCCGAACTGGTACTGCGCGGCATGTCGTCGTTCAGCAACGACGGCCAGCAGGTCAACCAGCCCACCATCATCCTCGACGGACGCGAGATCTCGATGCAGGACCTCTACGACCTCGACATCAACGAGGTGGACAACATCAACGTGCTCAAGGACGCCGCCGCCACAGCCCTCTACGGAGCCAAGGCGGCGAACGGCGTTATCGTCATCACGCGCAAACCGGTAATGGAGGGCGCCCCGCGCGTCCAGTACAACCTCACGGGCAACGTCCAGTTCCCCGTCCTGAGCGACTACCACTTGCTCTCAGCCGCCGATAAACTGGAGTATGAGCGGCTCGCCGGACTCTACACAGCCGCTTCGGGGGCGATGGACGCCGAGACGGGACTGCCCATGCAGTACACCCTCGACCAACTCTACAACGAGCGCTACCAGACCATTCGCCGCGGACAGAACACCGACTGGCTCTCGCAGCCCGTGCGCACGGCGTTCACCCACGACCACTCGATACGCGTCTATGGCGGTTCGGGACGCATACGCTACGAACTGACGGGACGCTACGGCAGCACCAAGGGTGTCATGCGCGATGACTACCGCACGCGCTACGGCATAGGTTTCAACCTCGACTACACCATCAGCGACCGTCTGCGCATCTCCAACCGACTGACCTACAGCGAGGTGAGTGCCAAGGACTCTCCCTACGGCAGTTTCGCCCAGTATGCGCTGATGAACCCCTACGATGCCATCTACAAGGCTGATGGCTCGCTGAACAACGACCTGGCGTGGGACCTCGCCAATCCGCTCTATGAGGCGTCGCTCGGTTCCTACGACAAGAACGGGACGACGGCTCTCGCCAACTCGACGGATTTCCGCTGGCAGATCGCCCGCGACTGGCGTCTGACGGGACAACTCGACTTGCGCTCGAACACGGGCTGGAGCGAGAGCTTCAAGTCGCCACAGTCCAACGAGTTCAAGTACGAGACCGACCTGACGCAGAAGGGCTACCGCGCCCAGTCCAACCTGCGCGGCAGCAGCATAGGCGCCAAGATCATGGGTGCCTACAACCATATCTTCGCCGACAACTCGCTCGTGAGCGTCAATGCCGGCTGGGAGATCAACCACTCGAAGAGCAAGAACGAGCGCACGATGTTCTACGGCTTCTTCAACGACCAGCTTTCGTCGCTCGACTACGCGGCTTCCACCAAGGCGACAAAGCCGAGCGGAGGCGAGAGCGAGACGGCCGACGTGGGTTTCTTTGTCAACGGCGCGGGCACGTGGCGCAACCGCTACCTCCTTGACTTCACATGGCGCATGACGGGCAGCAGCCAGTTCGGTGCCAACGAGCGCTTCGGTCATTTCTGGGCGGCGGGCGCCGGCTGGAACATCAACAAGGAACCCTTCATGCAGTCGGTGGCTGACAAGATCGACATTCTTAAGCTGCGCGGCAGCGTGGGCTACACAGGCAAGGTGAGCTTCAGCCCCTTCCAGGCGGTGACGATGTACGAGTACAAGAGCGACTACGAATACCGCAACGGCATAGGTGCCGTGCCCAAGACCATAGGCAACACGGACCTGCGCTGGGAGCGCACGATGTCGTGGGACGGCGGCATCGACGTGAGCCTCTTCGACCGCCGCGTCAACTTCGTCTTCGACATCTACCTCAAGCAGACCAAGGACCTCCTGCTCGACAAGAGCAAGGCGCCGAGCACGGGTGTGACGAGCGCCAAGGAGAACATCGGCGAACTGCAGAACTGGGGCTTCGAGTACCAGCTCGACTTCTATCCCATACGCACGCGCGACCTGTATTGGAAGGTGGGTGTGATGGGCTACATCAACCGCAACAAGATCACCAAGATGTCCAACGCTCTCAAGGAACTCAACGAGCGCAACCGCGAGAACCAGAGTTCCTACCTCCGCCCCCTCGCCCAGTATGCCGAGGGCGAGAGCCTGACGGCCCTCAAGCTGGTGCGCAGTGCGGGCATCGACCCCGCCACGGGCCGCGAGATATACATCAAGCGCGACGGCTCGCTGACGTTCACCTACGATGTGAGCGACAAGGTGTACATCGGCGATACGCAACCAGCTTTTACGGGCGCCGTCTCGACTAATCTCTTCTGGAAGGGATTCTCGCTCTACGCCCTCTTCAACGTGCGCTACGGAGCGTGGATGTACAACCTCACGCGTGTGACTAAGGTCGAGGGTAGCAATCCCAAGCAGAATGCCGACCAGCGCGTCTTCGACAGCCGCTGGAAACAACCGGGCGACGTGACCATGTACAAGAACATCGCCGACAGCAGCCGTCCGCAGCAGACCGACCGCTTCGCCGAGCAGGAGAACACGCTCACGCTACAGACGCTCAACCTGAGCTACCAGTTCGGCGAGAACATCTGCAAGCGCATCCATGTGCGCAACCTGCGCGTGGGCATCAACTTCACCGACCTCTTCCGCATCTCCACCGTCAAGACCGAGCGCGGCACCGACTACCCCTACAGCCAGGGCTTTGAGTTCAACCTCGGCGTGACTCTGTAGGAGAAGCCCCTCCCAAACCCTCCCCGAAATGGGGAGGGCTTACGAAATCCTCGCCCTGCGTCGTTATAACGTTATATCGATATATCGAAACCTCGAAATCTCGAAATCTCGAAATCTCGATATATCGAAACCTCGAAAAATCACACAACATGAAAAAAATACTATCACGCATCTTCTCTCTCCCCCCATTTCGGGGGGAGTCGGAGGGGGGCTCTCTCTCCCCCCATTTCGGGGGGAGCCGGAGGGGGGCATTTATTCTTTGTTTCCTTCTATTGCTCACCTCCTGCGACAAGTTCCTCAACATCACCCCTGAGGGACAGGTGTCGCGCGACGACATACTCGCCTCGCAGAGCGGCGTGGAGGACGCCCTCTACGGTTGCTACGCCAAGATGCGCGCCGCCAACCTCTACGGCAGCAACATGACCTTCGGCACGATGGACGTGCTCGCCCACCAGCTTTCGTGCAAGGGCAACACGACGGTTGAGGCCCTCCAGGTGTTCAACTACGAGAACACGAGCGTGCAGGACATCATGGAGAAGATCTGGACGGCGATGTACAACAACATCTCCAACGTCAACTCCGTGCTCAACGGCTCTGACGTGGCGGCCGCCACCACCTATCCCTACCGTGTCTATCGCGGAGAGGCCCTCGCCCTGCGCGCCTTCATGCACTTTGACCTCGTGCGCCTCTTCGCCCCCCAGGTCACCCGTCAACCGAAGGCCGACGGCATACCCTACGCCACGCAGTTCGCCATCGTCACGCCCGACTTCGAGCCTCTTGAGAAGAACTACGAGCATATCCTCGCCGACCTGCTCCTCGCCGAGCAGCTGCTCGACTGCGAGAAGGAGTACAAGGCGACCTCGTCGTTCATCAAGGACCGCCAGATCCACCTCAACCTCCATGCCGTGCGCGCCACCCTCGCCCGTGTCTATCTCACCATGGGCAAGCGCGACGAGGCCCTCGGTTACGCCAAGAAGGTGATTGAGCAGAGCGGTTGCCGCCTCGCCACGCCCACCTCGTTCACCGTCGCCCAGCACGGCATGATGTACGGCGAGGAGACGCTCTTCGGAATCTACTACCAGAAATGGTACGACGAGATTGTGGGCGCCAAACTGCAGAGCACGACGAGTTTCTCGAGCTACGACCCGTCTGCCTCGCTCCTCGCCAACTATGTCAACACCGACCGCCGCGGCGGTGACTCGCGCAGTGGCTTTTTCGGATACAACGACGGCAGTAGCACCCTGCGCCTGATGAAACTGAGCGACGAGAACGCGCGCCTCGGCGTCACGACGACCACCACGGACAAGATTCCGGGCATCAACCTCATCAAGCTCTGCGAGATGTACTACATTGCCGCCGAGTGCCTCCTCGACAGCGACCCCGTGAGCGCCGCCCGCTACCTCCACGATGTCTATGACAGCCGCGGAGTGACATACAGCGACGCCGACGCCATAACCATCGACGAGATCAACCGCGAGCGCTACCGCGAGATGGTGGGCGAGGGACAGGAGTTCTTCTCCCGCAAGCGCCAGCACATCGCCTTCCCCGCCGTCAAGCTGAGCGCCTCGGACGCCGACCCCGACCCCATCCAACCCTCCGACGCCATCTTCACTCCGCC
>JABUTZ010000018.1:61351-64880 GCA_021443415.1 Bacteroidaceae bacterium
CCTCCCAACCCTCCCCAACTGGGGAGGGCTCACGAAAATCTCGAAATCCTCGCCGTGCGTCGTTATAATGTTATATCGATATATCGAAAATTCGAGAACTCGAAAATCTCGAAAATCCGAAAAATCCCACAACATGAAAAAAATACTTTCCCGCATCCTTTCTCTCCCCCCAGTTGGGGGGAGCCGGAGGGGGGCATTTGTTCTCCTTGCTCTCTTGCTTTTCTCCTGCGACAACGAGAAATACATGACCTACGACGCGACGAACGACGGTGTCTATTTCACGCGCGACACGCTTGAGTATGCCTTCGGAGTGACACCCGTCGATGTGCGCACGCATGACTATAAGTTCCAGCTCCAGCTCCTCGGCACTGTCGCCGACCACGACCGTGAGTTCTTCTACGAGGTGATGGACACCACGACGGCTGTCGAGGGACGGCAGTACCGACTGGGCAAGGGCATCATCCCCGCCGGCTCCACGCGCGGCACCATCACGGTCACTCTCCTGCGCGACGGCCTGGGCGGTCAATATCCCGACTATGAGGTCTATCGCCTCGGTGTGCGCGTGAAGAAGGGTGGTGGCTTCAGCCCCGTCCTCGCTGACAAGGACCAGTGGCGTGTGCTCACGTTCAGCAATGCCGTCGAACAACCCGAATGGCGCTCGCCGAGCGGCGTGAAGATATGGAGCACGACGAAGTTCGGCGTCTGGCACCCCCTCAAGTTCATCAAGATGGTCGAGTATTTCCACACCATCGCCACCCACCAGCCGCGCACCTACGAGAAGATGGTCGTCGAGTATGGCGAGAACCTCGAGCACGTGCCCTACGGCGACTTCCATTCCTACCAGACCATCATGAACAAGTATGTCTTCGGCCCCATGTACGAATACTTCAGCGACCCCGCCAACCACGACGCCATCGTCGCCCTCTACCCCGACTTCCCCTTCGACTTCCCCAATCCATACTGATAATCACGCCCAATGAAACACCTCCTTTATTCTTTATTCTTTATTCTTTATTCTTTAATCACGCTCTCCTCTTGCTACGACGACAAGACGACAGCTGCCACGGGCGACATCAGCCTCATCACCATCGACACCACGTCGGTGCTCGCCGTCTATAACATCGGCCAACTCGAGACGCTCACCATCTCGCCTAAGCTGACGCAGACGATGCCCGGCAAGTCGCTGACTTGCACATGGGAGATTGGCGACAGCATCATCGTGGGCAACACGCTGACTTACACGGGACACAAACTGGGTTCCTACCGCTGCCGCCTCGTCGTGCAGAACGAGGACGGACGTGCCTTCCGCCCTTTCGTCATCAATGTCAACACCATCTACGAGGAGGGCGTTGCCGTGCTCGCCGTCGATGATGCGTCGGGTGCCACCTCGCTCGCCTTTATGCTCCGCCAGACGGACACAACCAAGCCTGACTACTTCTACGACTACGACTGCTACGCCGCCAACAACGTGGGCGAGGAAGCGCTCACCGTTTGCGGCACGGACATCCTCCAATGCAACGGCAACCTGATGATGGCGTGCGCGGGCGATGGTGCAAACGGCGGTGCCATCTTCTACATCGACGAGAAGACTTTCGTGCTCGAGAACGTGGTCAAGGCTCCCGAATATCCCGACTTCCACCCCGTGCGCGTGGGTGTGCCGGGCAACGCCTACACGGGCACGTCGTTCCCCGTCATCTGCGAGAACGGCAAGATTTATTACTTTTCCGCCTCCGACGGCGGACTGACGCCTTCGAGCCGCTATCCCAACGAGTACGAGAAGCGCTGCTTGCTCAACTCCTACTCGGGCGGCTACTACGACCTCTATATGTGGGACAAGACGATGGGCGACCTCTGCGCCGTCCTCTACAGCTACGGCCCCTACTATTGCAGCACTGCCTTCCACTGCGAGATGCAGAAGGTGGACGGTCGCTATGCTCTCACGGGCGACAACTACTTCGAGGGTTGCACCTACTGCGGCATGGTACTGGCGGAGGTTCCCTCGGGTTCCAAGTCCGAACCCCAGCTTCTTGTCCTCGCCCAGAAGGGCATCCTGCTCCATCGTGTCCTCCTCCACTGCGACTGGTGGGTGACCGACAACAAACTGGCTGACAACGGCGGTCTGACATCTGTCTCCATCCGCCCGTTCTACGTCATCGACAAGGACGCTCCGATGCTCGCCACCCAGCTTGACGGCAGTGTACTCTTCGCCGAGGGCAACGCCGTGCGCAAGTGGATATTCAACTCCGCCCAGATGGTGCACGATGCCGAGGCGATAGCCACCGTGGGCAGCGCCGACGCGCGCATCACGAGCATGGCGTTCGCCCCCGACCACCTCACCACCTACGTGGCGTTCTACGAACCCAACGAGTCCGGCCTCAACGGCCATGTCTGGCAGATCGACACCCAGACCGGCTCCGTCATCGCCCGCCACGACAACATCTGCCACCGCCCCGTCAAGATAATATATAAAAAGAAATAGGAGAAGCCCCATGAAAAAGTTCGTTCTGCCCTTTATACTCTACACTCTACACTCTACACTCTGCTTTGCCGTCCAGACCATCATCACGGGCCATGTCGCCAAGGTCAGCTCGCCGGACATGAGGGTGAGCGCCTACGTCTACCGCGGAGCTGAGACGCACGAACTCGCCAGCACGGGCATCGCCGCCGACGGCTCCTACACCCTGCGTGTCGACTACGACAGCGAGGGTGAGGCGGTCATCGACTGCGGCGGGTGGCAGACGGTCACCGTGTGGCTCTGCGACGAACCGCTCACAATCGACTTTGAGGGGGGCGACACCGACACCGAGCGCACCAACATGCCCATCTATGTCGACCAGCGTGGCGGGCGCAACGCCGAGGTGATGAACATGATCAACATGGAGGCGTACCGCAACTTCATCCTCCAGATGGGCAACGGACAGACGGTCTTCGAGAGCGGGCTGGAGGACGTGGACACCAAGAAGCGCATGTCGCGCCAGCTGAACAGCGTCGTGGGTGTCACCACGGCGGAGTTCATGCGTTTCATCGCGCGCCACTATGCCGACCGCGAGGCTGTGATGGCTGCCCTGAGCCGCCTTAAGATGAAGGACGACTTCGAACTCATCGAGACTACGCTCAAGACTCTATCTGCTTCGAGCGAGGCTGGCCGCAGGGTGGTGGAGGAGTATGAGAAGCGTGCCAGCATGGCTAAGCGCAAGCGCGAGTTGTCGGCCCCCGGTCAGGTGGCTCCCGACTTTGCGTTTACCACCGCCGATGGCACAGAGCACCGTTTCTCCGAATTCGTTGGCAAGAAGGTCGTTGTCATCGACTTCTGGGCTTCGTGGTGCTCGCCCTGCCGCCGCGAGATTCCCGTGCTAAAGGGTTTCTACGAGCATTTCAAGGACCAGCCCGTCGAGTTCATCAATGTGTCCATCGACAGTCGTCGCGACGCTTGGCTGAAGGCGGTCAATGAGGAGCAGATGCCCTGGCTCCAGGGTTGGACTCCCGATGCCGGCACCGAGGCGATGCAGCAGTATCAGTTCCACGCCAT
>JABUTZ010000018.1:64889-67197 GCA_021443415.1 Bacteroidaceae bacterium
GTCGTCATCGACCGCAAGGGGCGCATCGTCAAGAGCAACCTCTGCGGCACCGCCATCCAGGTGGCCATCGAGGAGGCTCTCGCCCAGCCTGAGTAAGCCATGAACAGCGATATTCGTATTGTCAAGGTGGGCGGCGCCGTCGTTGAGGACGATGCGTCGCTCCGGTCGCTCCTCGCGCAGTTTGCCGCCCTCGACTGCCCCCGTGTCCTCGTCCATGGCGGCGGACGCTCAGCCACGCGTCTCGCCGAGCGTCTCGGGCTTGAGACTCGCATGGTCGCCGGCCGACGTGTCACCGATGCCGAGATGCTTGCCGTCGTCACGATGGTCTATGGCGGTCTGGTCAACAAGTCTGTCGTGGCGTGTCTCCAGGCGATGGGCGTCAACGCCCTCGGACTGACGGGTGCCGACCTCAACATCATCCGCTCCCATCGCCGTCCCCCTCGCATGGTCGATGGCGAGCAGGTCGACTACGGTTTTGTGGGCGACATCGACTCCGCCGACGGCGCACGCCTCCTGCGTCTCCTCGCCGATGGCATCGTGCCTGTCCTCGCTCCTCTCTCGCATGACGGTGCCGGCTCCATGCTTAATGTCAATGCCGACACCATAGCTGCCACCGCTGCCATCGCTCTCGCCGCCGAGGGGGCTGAGGTGACGCTTACTTACTGCTTCGAGAAACCTGGCGTGCTCGCCAATCCCGACGATGACAGTTCGGTAATCCCGCTCATCACGCCCGCTTCATTCTCTCAGCTCGTCGCCGACGGCACCATCTCGGGTGGCATGCTGCCCAAGATCGAGAACGCTCTCGATGCCCTCCGCCGCGGTGTCAGCCGTGTCCTCATCACCTCCGCCACCGACATTCGGGGCGAACGCGGAACGGTGATAGCTAATAGGTAATAGGTAATAAGTAATAAGTAATACGTTGTGGCGGGAAGAATGGTGATAGCTAATAGCTAATAAGTAATAAGTAATACGTTGTGGCGGTATTAATGGTGATGGGTGATGGGTAATAGGTAATAAGTAATAGGTTGAGGGGCGATTTGTGGGGGATATGCGAAAAAAAATGTAAAAATATTTGGTGGGTTCGCAAAAAGTCCGTACCTTTGCAGTCGCAAACGGAAAGGAAGCCGCTCCTCACGAGGAAGGAACCCTGCCCAAAGCACCTGCTTCAGTAGCTCAGTTGGTTAGAGCACATGACTGTTAATCATGGGGTCGTTGGTTCAAGCCCATCCTGAAGCGCACAAGAGAAGAGTTACCCTTGGGTGGCTCTTTTTTTGCGTATTTGTCTGTGGCAACACAAAAATTCTTTGTAACTTTGCAGTTGATTATGCCTAAAGCGACGAAATTATGAACAGGTCTGTAAATAAGTTGTGGGCGATGCTCGTGTGCCTCGCCGTGGCGGTGCCGTCCGTAGGACAGCAGTTGTCAACGCTCAGGAAGAACGCCGACGGGTGGTACGTGATCACTTCCGACCGCGATTTCGAGCAGTTTCGCGACTCGGTGGTTGCCATCGGCGACCCCTACGCCAAGGCGATGCTCACCGCCGACATCACCGTGCGCCTGACGCCCGTCGGCACAGGCGACGAGCAGTTCCACTTCCGCGGCACGTTCGACGGACAGGGGCATACCATCACGATGGTGAGCATGATGAACCGCAGCGAGGCGGCGACGCCCTGGGGCTTGTTCCAATATACCAAGCCGGGCTGCGAGATCCGCAACCTTAAGGTGTCGGGCACACTCCAGTCTCACCATCCTTACGTCGGAGCCATCGTGGGCGACGCCACGGGCACGCGCATCGTCAACTGCGTCAGCGATGCCACGGTCCATAACTTTGAGGCCATTCCTTCGGGCACTGACGGTGACGGTGTGGGTGGCATCCTCGGCGTTAGCCACGGCGAGACGTTCATCGAAAACTGCGCTTTCATCGGCTCTGTCATCGCCCCCAACTGCACCAAGACGCGCGGCCTGGTCGGCACCAACGCCCACATGGTCAACATCAAGAGCTGCTACGTGATGGCAACCTTTGAGGTGGGCGACTCCTACACCCACGACTACTTCACCGACTACCGCAGCGCCAAGCATCACACCTTCCTCAACAACTACTACTGCGTGACGGACGAAGCCTCGAAGGTGGGCAGTGCCAACGCCGCCACCCAGGTGACTGCCGACGACGTGCGGGACGGCCATCTCTGCCAGCGACTCAACGTGGGCGGCAGAAACGGCATCGTGTGGTATCAGCACGATGGCTTCCCTTATCCTTTCCGCGGTGCCGGCGGCAGGTTTGTTTCCATCGATGGCGATGTGGTGACGA
>JABUTZ010000018.1:68077-76195 GCA_021443415.1 Bacteroidaceae bacterium
GCGACCTGCGTCACCGAGCGTTCGTTCAACGGCACGGCGGCCAACCACAACACCTACCTCAAGTCGGTCGACTTCACCAATGCCTTCCGCCTGAGGGAGATTGGCTACAATGCCTTCAACGAGTGCCCCGACGCCAAGTTCACGGGTCTCTTCGGCCAGTATCCGCTCACGAAGATTGGCCACGATGCCTTCTACAACTGCGACAACCTCTACGCCATCGACTTCGGCAGGTTTATCCAGACCATCGAGTACAACGCCTTCAACGACTGCGACAAACTGGCGTACGTGTTCATTCCCGCCGGTCTGACCTCGCTGGGCGACAAGGCGTTCTGCGACTGCACGACGATGGGCGCCCTTGAACTCGAGGACAGCGACCTGACCATCAAGTTCTCCACCTTGGCGAGCGCATTCAAGGGTTGCAAGCTCATCGCCTCCGTCCACTTCGGTCGCCAGGTGGAGTACGACACCGATGGCGACTCGCCGTTCATAGCCGCCAAGGAGGCGTTGATCTCCGCCTCGTTCGGCCCCAAGGTGAAGAACATCCGCAGCCTGTTCTACGGCATCAAGGCCCTGCGCAACGTCAACTTCCTCTACAGTCCCGAACCCCTCTATTTCCTTCGCTCCCCGGGCTCCGACCTCTACACCGACGGCGACAATGCGGTGGCCTCGCTCATGATTGACCGTCTGATCACCCGGCAGGACGGAACGGTCCTCAAGGGTGAGGAGTGGGGCAACCTGCGCAAGTCCATCATCGAGATTACCTTCGGCAACAACATCGACAGCATCACCACCCAGCAGTGGGAGAATTTCAACCAGCTCAAGGTGGTGAGCATCCCCTCCAACATCAAGCGCATCGGTCCGCGTGCCTTCGAGTGGGCTTCGGCGCTGAACACCGTCATGATCATGGGTGCTCCCGAGATTTGCGAGGAGGCGTTCTCCGCCTGCCCCAAGATCGAGAGCCTCGTCTTCGGCGACGGCAGGGTGAAGGTGGGAGCCAACGCGTTTGTCAACAGCGACAATATAGCGGAGATTCTGCTCATCTCCGACGGCGAGAACATGGGCGCGGGTGCGACGGACGCTTTCAGCGCCGCGGCATACGCCAAGACGCGCCTCTACTCGCCCTACGACACCAACACCTCGAAGGTGGACTTCGACGTGGCTCCGTGGTCCCTCTTCCAGAACCACCCCTTCCGCCGCAACAACGACTATGACGGCAGCGGCGAGGCGGAGAGTGGCGACTACGAGCATGCCACCATCGCCCACAGCGTCGTCGCCGACCAGTACGAGGTGGTGAACATTCCCTTCGAGTGGGACTCCTACTACTTCGGCGCCAACGCAGAGGTCTACGGCCTCAAGCGCGAGGATGCTACCTTCGACTTCGCCGTCGCCGACCACGAGGGCAAGGTCGAGGGCATGAAGGACTTCAACAGCACGGTCACGCGCATCGACATCGCAAGCCACAAGACGCTCCCTCGCGGCATCTATGTCATCAAGTCAAGGTTCGACGATGACATCATCGGTGCGTGGAGGGATTTCTACCACAACAACACGATCTTTGTCGACAACCGCCCCGAGACCTACCGCAACGCCGCCCAGACCGCCGAGTTCGCCTTTGGCGGACGCGAGCAGGAGGTGGCTCCCCGGACGGACGCTTATGAGTATGTGGTCGAGGACGGCGTGATCAAGTTGGTCAACGGCGAGTCCCGCCAGCACCATCTTGGCGACGTGGTCTATCGCACGGACAAGGCTCTGGCGGCTGACCTTGCGTGCAACAACATCGTGTGCGACAGCGCATTGCCCGGTGATGTCACCACTCTGTTGCTTACGTCGCGCAGGGCGGTGGCCTTCCACGAGAAACTCGAGGGCTACACGACGTTCTTCGACGAGCGCCACCATGTCCTGGCTCCCTCGTGGTGCCGCGTCTATACGGTCACGGGCGAGGAGGACGGCAAGGTGCGGATCGAGGAGATTCCCGACCGCATCATCACCGCCGCCCAGCCGGTCATCATCCGGACCACGCTCGGCGCGGTCGTCGGCGACGAGGATTTCATGACCTACGTCACCGACGGCAGCAAGCACGAGGACATCTACGAGCGCAACCTCCTGCATGGTGTGAGCGCGCCCACGCCCGTCGACGATGTGAGCGGCGCTAATGGCTTTGTCTATGTGCTCAGCACCAACTCCTCAGCCACCAAGACGGGTTTCTACCGCTTCAGCAACGGCAAGACGCTCGCGGCGGGCAAGGCGTACCTCCTGCCCTCCGACTTCTCGTCCGAGGCCCGCGCCTGCCTGTTCGCCTTCGGCGACATCACGACCGGCATCGGCGGTGCGCGCGCGACTGACGGCGAGCATTCGGTTTACGACCTCTCGGGCCGCCGCGTCGCCGACGCCGACGGCAAGGGTGTGCTTATCATCAACAACAAAAAGGTAATGAAGTAATGGCTATGAACAAGTTCTTTCTTTCGCTCGTCTCCCTCTCCCTGGCTTCCGTCTTTACCGCCTCGGCGCAGGGCGTGAACGGCATGACGCATGACGACAACAGGGTTTTGGTGCAGTCGGTGCAGCGTTCGTTGGACGCAAGCGGCAATCCCTACGGTGTCAGGGTGGAGAGCCATACGCTGGAGCAGAAGGCTCCCGTCGGGCAACTTGCCCAGGCTGACTCTGCCGTCGCAGGGCCGCGCAAGGCGGCGGTGCTGACTCTCGACATGCACAAGTGGGTGATCAGCTACATCAGTTTCAACGGCCGCAGGGACTCGATCCGCCTCTCCGCCGCCATCTATTTCCAGAAGAACTACGAATACGACGGCATTCTGCTCGCCTGCCACCCCACGGTGACCTCCACCTTCGAGGCTCCCACGGGCGGCGGTCCTGTCGACGGCGACATCAAGCGCCTCTGCGACGAGGACTTCATGGTCGTCTGCCCCGACTACTGCGGCTACGGCATCAGCGCCTACCGCCAGCATCCCTACCTCATCCACGATGTCACGGCGCGCAACTGCATCGACGGCTGCATGGCGGCGGTCGATTTCGCCCGCAACGGCCTGGGGCGCCAACCGTCCGGCGAAATCGCTTTCTCGACCTGCATAGTGGGCTATTCGCAGGGTGGGGCTACGGCATTGGCGTGCCACAAGTACCTCGAGAGCGACGCCTGTCCCAAGCATGTCAAGCAGACGCTCAACCTCTGGGAGACTTGCTGCGGTGACGGCCCTTACTCCACGCTCGCCACCGTCAACCAGTATCTCCAGTGGGGGCGCGAGGGCAAGGGCCTGGAGTATCCCTGCGTGCTCCCGCTCATCGTGGCGGCGGCCAAGGAGGCGTACGGCGACGGCTGCATGCGCACGGTCGAGGTCGAGGACTACTTCACCGAGAAGTTCCTCGCCACGGGCATCATCGACATGCTGAAGAACAAAAACCTGACCACGACGGACCTCAACCTGGAGATCCGCAAGCGCATGACCAGCGTCCTTCCCGTCGACATCTTCTCCGACAAGGTGATCACTCCCGACGGCTTCTTCAACACCACTACCAACGAGTACAAGTGTCTCATCCGCGCCATGGAGACCAACGAGCTGGCAAGCGGATGGGTGCCGAAGACCTTCCTCACGTTCTACCACCTCAAGGGCGACGGCGTCGTGCCCTACGCCAATCTCGAGGCTGTCAGGAACGGCATCATGAAGGACAACGACTGGGTAGAGGAGGTGACACCGCAACAAGCCCACGTGCGCGACATCGACAACACCGACCAGATCCTCGTCCACATGTACAAGGGCCTCTGGTCGCCCGACTACGACCACATGAACCACGCCAAGGGCGGCGAACTCTTCTACGTCGACTACATCTTCGGCGACCAGCTGCGCTGAGCCACGTGTCCCGCCGGCGCTCCGATGACATTCCCCATATCCATAACTCCCCGCCAACCAACATGAAAAAATACATAAGACCAGCGCTCACCACCATCCACCTGCGCCCGACAGCCCGCATCTGCACCTTCGGCTCCGACCTCAACGACGAGGAGGCGGAGTTCCAGGGCGTCCGCGCCCTCGACGACTTCGACGACGAAGACGAGGCGTGGGGCGGCTGGTGATGGTAAAAGGCTTTTTTCCGCTACTCAGGCAGCTTGTCGCCTTTCCTTCTTCACCACAAACGCTATGTAATATCGCTTGCAGTGCCACCAGTACATCAGCAGCATGAAGGCGGGCAGGAAGAAAATCTGCCACGAAACCGCCGGCACGAGGGCGAACAGCAGGACAAGGGCAAGCATGTAGAGGCCGGGCATGACGTAGTGCGGCAGGAGGTAATACGAGAGCCACGAACCGATGACAAGGGCGCAAGCCACCTGATGGGAGATGGTCATCACACCGGGATCGTGTTCCACGACACCACGTCCCGTATGGACGATATATGCCATGAAGCCGATGACGCAGAGCAGTGCGACGCTGACGACAACGTTCAGCAGCCTGTCGTTGTCCGCCAATCGCTTTGCCATTACGGCCAGCATCGGCATCATCACCATCAAGGCGTAGACACGGCCGGTCTCCCACAGGCAGGCAACAGCTGTCAGCACAACCATCGCTGCTGCGGCGACGACGAATCCCATCTTCCTGGCTGTGAAGCATGCCAGATAGCCGACTATCAGGTTGACAGCGAACAGGAGTGGAAACAGGGCGAACAACCTGACGAAGTTAACCTCGAAAAGTATCGTCACTGCATCTGCCGACGAGTCCATGAAACTTCTGTAAACAAACTCGCCGGCCATAGCCACCGCTATGGGAAACGCATTGAGCAGAGGTATATCGTATAATCTAACTTTTGTGTTCATATCTCAATGTATATATTTGTTCAAACAAATCTTAGGGCATGATTCTCATTCCTTTCTCTTTCTCACGAATAGTGCTATGTACCACTTGTTGTGATAACACAAAAATATAAGCGTTAGCGTGGCAGGCAAGATGAATATCTGCCACGATACGACAGGCACGAAGGCGAACAGCAAGATGAGTGCGAGGAGGTAGAGCGCAGGCAGCACAAAACGCGGCATGAGGTAGTAGGACAGCCACGAACCTGCTACAACTGCACAACACGCATATCGGGAGATCAGCAGCACATCGTCGCATGGCTCCGCGACACTGCGGCCAATGTAGATGACGTAGGCGACAAAGCCAGTCACACATAGCAGTGCCACACCGGCAACAAGGTTCAGGATTCTGTCCCTGTCTCTCATTCTCTTGGCAAGTATGGCGAGCAAAGGGAGCAATATATAGAGGATATAATCGCATCCTGACGGCAAAAAGGAGAGAACAACCATAAGCACTGCCATGGCGGAGGCGGTGACCATAAATCCCCATTTCTTGGTGGCGAAGCACATCAGGTAGCCAACGGCAAGGTTGATGGCAAACAACACAGGCCAGCCAACCAGCAGTCTGACGATGCGAGTCTCAAAGATTGCCACCAGTGCCGAATCCGGTTTTGGTACATAGCTCCAGTAAACATAGGACACGACCATCACAATCGCCAACGGCAGTGCGTTGAGCAGCGGGATGTCCCACACGCGCAGATGAGTTTTCATAGGCTTAACGATTAGTTCCTAACATTTTATGAACGTGCAAAGTTGTCAAAAAAGTATACATTGGGGGCAACAATCTGCAACCTTCTTGCAAATTACATGTTGGAGTTGGCAACGAGATACCAGACAGCAAGGACGGACAACACCTCTCCTACGGATATGAATCCCGCAAAGAATGTCACATGTCGGTCACGACGCTCTTGTCGGTAAGGATAGAGAACGTGTGTCAAGAAGAGCACCGGGGCAGCAAGCGCAATGGCAACCAGATGCAGGCCGCCCGACATTTCAAACTCCTCGTAGAACACGAAATGGAGAGCCATAAGGATAAACGCATAGACGCTCATTGCACACAACACCATGCGACCATGCTCGGTCTTGCGCCCAAAGACGGACTCCGGGCATAGGAGGTATGCCACCGTCATAAGGATGACAATCACTCCATCGCAAGGAAGAAACACTCCTGTCATAGGGTTGACATTTTGTTGGTTCGTGACGCAAAGTTACGACGCAGAGACGGGATGTGCAACAGCGGAGGGAATGAAACGACCAAAGGGAGGAATGAACAGCCGATTTATTTTCCCAAGCGTCATCGGCAGATCCTATCTCAGCTGTTTGAGCAGCGCCTCCTTGCGACTGCGGCTGATGTCGGGGCGCACGTCGCAGTTCTTCAGCACAATGCGTCCGCCGCGGTCGGTATGGTTGCGCACGACAGACTCGATATCGTCGATATTGACGATCGCCTTGCGACTGACGGTGAAGAATTTGGACGGATTGAGTAGACACTCACAATGCGTCACACTTCGGTCATAGACAAATGCCGCCGAGCGACCACGGACATGGACGAGCGACTTGCCCTTGCCGTAGGTCTCAATACATACGATGTCGCTGACCTTGACGACCACCTCCGCGCATACATCCTTGATGACAATCGTCTCCTTGTACTTGGGATTGTAACCATAGCCCATACTCTCCAAGAGACCGGGGAGTTGGCTCATGCCGTAGTTCAGCGCCAACGCCTTGCGCAAAGCCTCATGGAGTTCGTCGGACGTATACGGCTTCTCAAGATAGGCTATGCAGCCTGCGTCCAATGCCTGACGTGCAAAATCGTTGTAGGCAGTGGTGAAAATGATGGGTGTGGCGACTTTGACACGACGCAGCACATCAAAGCAGCAGCCGTCCTCAAGTTGGATGTCCATGAAGATGACATCGTAGCTTTCGCCATCGCACAATTCACGCTCAAGGTCAACAAGATTGGTTACAGGGCCGAAGACATCAATCCGGTCGTTCCGGCGCAGGAGACGTGCGCGCAAATCCTCGAACACGAGAGGGGCATCCTCGACTATCAGGCACTTCATGGCTGTGGAATGATTGGGAAACGAACGATAAAATCACCATCGGCAATCTCAACGGCAACCTCCATGTTTCCAAGCAGTTGATACTGCTGGCGTAGGTTGCCCAAACCGACACGCGTGGAGTCCTCCATCGTAGATGCAGGATTATAGTTGTTGCGCACGCAGACACAGCCACGCTCGACATACATGTCAATATGGAGCGGTTCGCGACGCGTATGCTTGTTGTGCTTCACTGCGTTCTCAATCGCTATCTGCATGGCCATCGGCACAATGTCGCCCGCGATGCCTTCGGGGATATTGTTCGTTGCAACGAAGCACTCGGGCGAGGAGTCGCACAACAGATGCAGGTACAAATCGGCAAAGTCCGAGGCCTCCGCCAGCGAGATTACGTCCTTTTCTGCATTCCGGAGGATGAACCGATAGACCTTGGACAGGCGGACAAGGAAAGCCTCCGCCTGGTCGGGACGCGTATGAATGATGCCTTGCAGTGACGCGAGGCTATTGAAGAGGAAATGCGGGTTGAGTTGGCTGCGCGTCAGTCGCAACTGGAGTTCAGTCTGCATCAGCATCGCATCGACGAGCGCCCGCTCCTTTTCCATGATGAGCATCAGGTAGGTGCGTTCGGTGATATACAGCAGTATGACGAGGGAAAGCGAGAGATGGATGAACAGAGTCTGGAGGACGAATTCGACGGAGCCGTGCCACATAAGCAGGCTTAATGGCAGTTCGACGATTGCCAGGTAAATCAGGGCGACAAGTCCGCGTATGCCGCCCAAAACGAAAAAGCGCAAGCGTGTGGCGTTGATGTTCAGCGGTATCAGAGCCATGCGGTCCATCGCGACATACAGCATACATGCCGACAGGATGCTCTGCAAGAGTTCGGCGACCATGCCGCCGACTGAAAGGGCGACACCGTGCGCCAGCACCTTGCCCACGAACAACCAGCAAGCGGCATGGAGCGCCAGCGACCCTGCCAACACACCCGCCAACTCATATCTGTTCGCGTGAAGGTATGCCCTCAATCGTTCGGAGCTATGATGAGACCATATCATACGCCTTGATTCCGCAGTTTAGCCATCCGCCACATATTCATTACCCGCCGACACCTCCTGCACGTCCTTGCACTCGCTCACTCGCAGCCTTGGGCTATGATCCAGCGGTCCATGTTGTTGGTGGCGGGGTCGAAGCCCACTCCCACCTTAT
>JABUTZ010000018.1:77506-83984 GCA_021443415.1 Bacteroidaceae bacterium
GTCTTCTATCATGCCCTTGAAATCCTGCACTCCGATCGGGAAAAGTTTCTGTGGCATAGGGTTGGGTGATTTGTTTTCTCGTCAATACATTGGCAAAAATAATAAGAAAATGTCACATAGCCAACCTTTGCCGCTTCTTTTTCCAAGAAAAAGCCCAAAATCGCGCGTCTCGCATTGGCGCAGTCGAAAAGTGACGCGGCTGACTGCGACAATTGCGCCGCTGGCTCATAATTTGCCGAAAAGTTTGGCTGTTTGAAAATAAAGAGGTATATTTGCATCGTACAAACACAAATCATCATAAAAGGTATGAAGCAAATACGTAGGGCTGTCGTCGCCGTGGCGATGATGGTGGCGGGTGCGGTGGCGGCGCAGGACGTGCAGCCGGTCATCGACCTTGTGGACCGCGTGTGCGGCGCGGGGGCGAGCAGTCATTTCACATTCAAGCTCGACGAGAGCCTCAACCAGGGCAAGGAGGCGTTCCAGCTCTCCGGCTCCGAGGGCTCCGTGACCGTCACGGGCAACACGCTCTCGGCCCTGACGACGGGCCTGAACTGGTATCTCAACCACGACGCCCGCGTCAACATCTCGTGGAACAACCTGCGACAGACGCCTGCCGCCTATCCCGCTCCCGCCGACAAGACGGTGCACGCGGCGACGGGCAAGTGGCGCTACTACCTCAACTACTGCACCTTCTCCTACTCGATGTCGTTCTGGGACGAGGAGCGATGGATGAAGGAGGTGGACTGGATGGCGCTCCACGGTGTCAACCTGCCCCTGCAGATAGTGGGCGTCGACGCCGTGTGGTACTACATGCTGCGCGAGCAGTTCGGCTTCTCGCACGACCAGGCGAGCGCCTTCGTAGCCGGTCCCGCCCACCAGGGCTGGTGGCTGATGAACAACCTCATCGGACATGGCGGCGCCAACCCCGAGTGGTGGTACGAGCGCCAGAAGACTCTCGGCAGGAAGATCACCGACCGCATGCGCGAGCTTGGCATGACACCCTGCCTGCCCGGCTACGTGGGCATGGCTCCGCAGAAGTATGTCAACGACACGGGTGTGACCTCGTACAGCGGCACGTGGTGCGGATTCACCACACCCCTGCTCATCGCCCCGGGCGCGGCATACACGAAGATGGCGGAGCAATACTACGCATATATTAAGGATGTGTACGGCTTCATGCCCACGGCTTTCAGCATCGACCCCTGCCACGAGCGCGGCATTCCGAGTGGCATGGACTATGCCTCTGCCTGCTCTGCGGCCCGCACGGCTATGAACGCCGCCAGCCCGAACGCCCTCTGGGTGGCGCAGGAATGGCAGACAAACGCCGACCAGTCGCGCATCAACGCCCTGCCCGACGCCAACACGCTGCTCCTCGACCTCTCGTCGGAGCGACTGACCTACAAGAACCGCTACGGAGCCAAGGAGTACCTCTTCTGCATGCTCCACAACTACGGCGGCAACATAGGCATGTATGGATGCATGAAGATGATGCTCGACGAGTACCGGTCGCACCTCTCGACGGGCGGCGCGACAGGCTCCAACGGCACACTCGTGGGTGTGGGAGCCACTCCCGAGGGTATCGAGACCAACGCCTTGCTCTACGACCTGCTCTTCGAACTGCCGTGGCTCGGCTCCGTGCCCGATGGCAAGGCGTGGCTCGACGAGTACACCGTCTGCCGCTATGGCGTCGACGACAATGGAGTCAAGGAGGCGTGGGACAATCTGCGCACCACCGTCTATGCCAGCACCAACAGCAACCAGCAGGGTTGCCGCGAACCAGTCTTCTGCGCCCGTCCCAACCTCAAGGGCGACGGAGCGTCGAGCTGGGCGGGAGCCAGCTACAACTGGGACAAGAGCAAGGTGATCGAGGCGGCGGAGAAACTGCTTGCCGCCACAGCCTCGGGCACCAACTACGAATACGATGTCGTGGACTTCGTGCGTCAGGCTGTCACCGACTACGCCCACACGCTCCAGATGGACATGGCGACGCAGACAGCCAAGGGAGCGCGCTTCGCCGCCCAGGCCGACGCTTTCCTCGCCATGATGGACGACATCGACGCCCTCCTCGGCACCGTGCCCGACCTACGCATGGGCAAGTGGGCGGGAGCCGCCCGCCAGATAGCCGCCGACGCGGGCCATGCCGCCGACGCCAACTGGCTCGAGGCGAACGCTCGCATGCTGGTGACCACGTGGGGCAACACGGGAGCCGCCACCAACCAGGGCGGGCTGCGCGACTACGGCAACCGCGAGTGGCAGGGCCTCGTGCGCGACTACTACAAACCGCGCTGGGTGCGCTTCTTCGACGACATGAAGGCCAACGGCTCGTGCGGCGTGACGGCATGGCAGTGGATGACGCAGTACGAACTGCCCTACGTCTACGGTCGCGAGATGGGCAAGGAGATGTCCGTGCCTACTAACTCGGTCTATGCCGACGCGCCCTCGATCGTCTATAGCCAGACTTACACAGCCGCTCCCGAGGGCAATCCGAAGGAGGTGGCGGCGACGCTCTTCGCCAAGTACTTCGGACGGCTCGCCAACGGCAAGTATTACAGTCCGTGGGTCAACGCCGACTTCTCGTCCGCCGACCGCATACGCATCAATATGTACGGCAAGCAACCCGCCGCGGTGCTCGCCTCGCTTGACAGCATCTTCGTGCGCAGGACGACGGGCTCGGCGGTGACAAGCTACATGTTCGACGAGAACATGAACGGCACGTTCGACGACACGGAGCGCAAGGACGGCTCGCTGCCCTCGCTCGTGCTGCCTAACGTCAAGTGCCGCATCACCACGAGCGACGGCGCCCGCATCATCGTGATGACGGGTTTCGACGGCAGCGAGGGGGGCGAGGACCCCGCATGGCCGGCAGTGACCGCCAACGGCGACCGCACGGGCATCAACGCCGAGAACCAGTGCCTGAAGACCATCACCGTCAACGGCACTACTGTCTATACTCACTCTGGCAACCTCGACCTAAGCAATCCCGCCGACGGCCCCGGCATCATCATCGACTCGTCGGTGGCTCCCTACGTGCGCCCGGGACAGACGGTGACGGTGGCTTGGACGGGACAGAACATGCAGAGCACGCGACTGAGCGCCTATTTCGACCGCAACGCCAACCACGAGTTCGAGCACACGACAGCCTACAGCGAGTGCCTGGGCTATATCGGCGTGCGCAAGGGCAACTACGCCAACACCCAGCTCAACAACTGCAGCATCACGTTCCAGGTGCCCGAGGACATTCCCTACGGGGTGACCTGCCTGCGTCTGCGCTTCGACGGCGGCTGGATGGAGACGGTCGAGGCGCAGTGCATGTCCGACGTGGCGTGCCCCAACCTCGAGAGCCCCTCGCAGACTAACTATCCCGTCAAACCCGACTACTCGACCAACCGCACCGTCTATGACGTGCATCTCATGGTGGCGGACATCGTCGACCCCGTCGCCCCATGGAGCCACATCGCCGAGACAGGTGGCAAGGGAGGCACGAGCGAGGAGGGCAAGGTGCACGACTCGGGAGCGTGGCTGACCAGCCTGTCCATCGGTGAAACCGAGGTTTTTGCCAACGACGACGCCAATCCCGTGCAGACGGTCGTCGACGCCGGGTCGGTGGTGCTCAACCCCGGCAAGACATACAATGTCTCGTGGACAGCCAACGACCAGATGATATGGGCGCGCCTGACCGCCTATCTGGACGCCAACGGCGACGGCGAGTTCGCCGAGGCGACTACCGCCACGGCCGGCGACTGCGTGGGTGTGCTCGGCGGCTACAAACCCAGTTCGACGACTGGCAACGCCATGATGCCCGCCGCCTCGTTCTCGCTCACCGTTCCCGCCGATGCCACCTTGGGCAAGACCTGCCTGCGCCTGCGTTTCGACGACGCGTGGCAGGACCCTACGGGTGTCGCCGCCTCGGTCGCCGACCTTGGTGGCGGTGCGTCCAAGGTACAGCCCATGCTCGCCACCTCGCGCTCCAGCCGCAATGTCTATGACGTGCACGTGACGATAGGTATGGAGACAGCCGTCAGCTGTCCCATGACTGCCATCATACCCGCCTCTTACTACAACCTCAGCGGCCAGCGCCTCTCGCAACCCAGAGGCCTCGTGATCTCCAACAACCGCAAGGCGGTGATGAAGTGATTTCGGGAGTTAACGGGAGTTATCTGAAGTTAACTCGCTCACGCTCGTGGAGTTAACTGAAGTCTCCTGTAACATTCCTACCGTTAACTTCCAGCGCCGCAGGCGCATAACTCCCATTCATTAACTCCCAGCTTGCCGCAGGCAGGCATAACTCCCATTCAGAAAACCATGCTTCGCTATTTCTCTTTATCGGTATCCCTCATCATCGCCCTCACGCTTACGGCAGGTGACAAGATCCGCGTCTCGTGTGTGGGAAACAGTGTCACGTATGGCTACACGCTGCCCGACCGCGAGCGGACGTGCTATCCCAACCAGTTGCAGCAGATGCTGGGCGAGCGGTTCGAGGTGCGCAACTTCGGCCACTCGGGAGCCACGCTGATGCGCAACGGGCACAACCCCTACCACAAGCTGCCCGAATACCGCGCCGCCATCGATTTCAAGGGCGAGATCGTAGTCATCCACCTCGGACTCAACGACACCGACCCGCGCAACTACGCCCAGCGCGGCGAGGAGTTCATCCCCGACTACCACATGCTCATCGACTCGCTGCGCGCCGCCAACCCCTCGTGCCGGATGTACATCTGCCTGATGACTCCCATCTTCGAGGGACACAAGCGTTTCCTCAGCGGTACGCGCGACTGGCATGCACTCATCCAGCAGGACATAAGGCGCATCGCGAAGGCAAAAAACGTCGGTCTCATCGACCTTTACACGCCTCTCCACCGCTTCCCCAACCTCTTCCCCGATTTCCTCCACCCCAATCCCGAGGGTGCCCGTATCCTCGCCCAGACCGTCTATGACGCCATCACCGCCCATGCGCAGACCCCCCTCTCTTTGCCCGCCATCTACCAGAACGGCATGGTGCTGCAGCGCGATGCCGAGAATGTGCTCCGCGGCCGCGCCCCGGAGGGTTACGAGATTGAGGTGAGGCTGGACGGCAAGCGCCATGTGACGCAGACCGACACCAATGGTGAGTGGCAGGTGACACTGCCGGCGAAACCGGCCGGCGGTCCCTACCGCCTCACTGTCAACGGACGGCTGAAGAACAAGGCGGGCAACCTCTTCATCGCCCCCAAGCAGCAGACGCTCACGATCGATTCGCTGTTTTTTGGCGAGGTGTGGCTCTGCTCGGGACAGAGCAACATGGAGTGGGTGAACAACAACCTGCCCATGCACCTGCGTCCGCAGATATGCCGGTCGGGAGCGGCGGACGAGGTCGACGGCCGCGTGCATCTCTACCGCATGCAGGGCAAGTGCGGCATCACCACCGACCGCCGCTGGGAAGACTCGCTCCTCGTCGCGACCAACCGCCTCCAGTTCATACGTCCCGCTTGCTGGCAGCAGGCGACTGCTGAGAGCGTGGGCAACTTCTCCGCCATCGCCTACCGTGTGGGTCGCGCCATCGCGGACTCGCTCGGCTGTCATGTCGGCCTGATTGCCAATGCCATCGGAGGCAGCGGCATCGAGGCGTGGGTGGACCGCGAGTCGGTGGAATGGGAGTTTCCCGAACTGCTCATCTCATCCCGTCCCGCCAAGTGCGACTTCCTCCAGGACTGGGTGCGCCGTTGCATCAGCATGAACACCGATGGCAGCGCTGACGCTCTCCAGCGCCATCCCTTCGACCCCTGCTACCTCTACGAGAGCAGCATACTGCCCATCGAGGGGCTCACGCTGCGAGGCGTGATGTGGTACCAGGGCGAGTCTAACGCCCACAACCTTGAGGCCTATCAGCGGCTGTGGCGGCTTATGACCACGCGATGGAATCGCACTTTTCGGAGTGCCGACGGCCAGCCGCTGCCTTTCTACACCATGCAGCTGGCGTCCATCGCAGGACGTCCGTCGTGGGGACGTTTCCGCGACTTGCAGCGTAGGCTCGCTCTCGAGCCGAACACCCACCTCGTAGTCACGCACGACGTGGGCGAGTCGCGCAATGTGCACCCCAACCGCAAGGACATCCAGGCCGCTCGTCTCGCCCGGACCATCCTCCGTGGCGATGAGTCCCCGCGCGTTGTCTCAATATTCAATAATAAGGAGAGCGTCGTCATCGTGTTCTCCGAGCCCGTAGAGGGTGACACCGAGGGATTCGAGATATCCGGCGAGGACGGCATCTACCGCCCCGTCGCCGCCACCGTAAAGGACAATAAGGTAATCCTCGCCCGTGGCAAGGCCGAATGTGTCGCCGTGCGCTACGCATGGCAGGACGACACGCGTGTCTCGCTGCGCAGCGTGCGCACGGGACTCCTCGTCTCCACCTTCCGCCAGGACTTATGATGTTTCGCGAGCATGGCTCGCGAAGACTACAGACTACAGACTACAGACTACAGACTACAGACTACAGACTACA
>JABUTZ010000018.1:84032-85462 GCA_021443415.1 Bacteroidaceae bacterium
TCGAACCGGGGACACAAGGATTTTCAGTCCTTTGCTCTACCAACTGAGCTATGGCACCGTGGTTGTTTCGGGTTTGCGGGTGCAAAGGTACGCACTTTTTCCGAAACAGCCAAAAGTTTTTGCGCTTTTTTTACAATTTAGCCTGCCAACCCTGCGCTTTGAGCTCAAATTCGCCCCCATCGCGGGTCACAAGCACGTGTCCGAGCTCCGCTTTCGTGATGTGTCCGATCACCTTCACGCCCGGGATCTGCACCACGCGGTCGTGGTCGGTGAGGGGCACCGTGAACAGCAGTTCGTAGTCCTCGCCGCCGTTCAGCGCCGCCGTGGTCACGTTCATGTTCAGTTCCTCGGCCATCACCGCCGTCTGGTAGTCGAGCGGTATGCGCTCCTCGTAGATGCGGCAGCCGCAGGCCGACTGCTTGCAGATGTGCAGGAGTTCGCTGCTCAGTCCGTCGCTGATGTCCATCATCGCCGTCGGACGGATGCCCGCCTCGCGCAGGGCGAGGATGATGTCGCGGCGCGCCTCGGGGCGCAGCTGGCGCTGGAGGAGGTACTCGCGTCCCGAGAAGTCGGGTTGGAACGCCGGCAACTCGTCGGGCTTGCTGGCGGCGTTCTGCGCCTCACGCAGTTGCTGCATGTAGACTGACTTCTCGCGCTCGAGCAGTTGGAGTCCCATGTATGCCGCCCCGAGGTCGCCCGAGACGCATACGAGGTCGGTGTCGTGTGCTCCGCCGCGCTCCACGATCTCCTCGGGACGAGCCTCGCCGATGCACGTTATGCTGATGGTCAGGCCCGTCATCGACGCCGATGTGTCGCCGCCTACGAGGTCCACGCCATGCTCCCGGCAGGCGGTCAGTATGCCCGCGTAGAGGCTGTCGATGTCCTCCACGCTGAACCGCTTGCTGATGCCAAGCGATACGGTGATCTGGCGCGGCATGCCGCCCATGGCGTATATGTCGCTGAAGTTGACCTGTGCCGACTTGTAGCCGAGGTGCTGGAGTGGCACGTAGGTGAGGTCGAAGTGTATGCCTTCGAGCAGCAGGTCGGTGGTGACGAGCGTGCGGTGTCCCTCTGTCGCCTGCAGTATGGCGGCGTCGTCGCCCACGCCCTTGAGCGTCCCTTCGTTCTGCCTCTCTATTCCAGAGGTGAGATGGTCAATCAGTCCGAACTCACCCAATTCGTTTATTTCCATTTGTTTTTTAACTGTAGTTAATGGGAGTTAATTCGCTTCGCTCATGGAGTTAACTCGCTTACGCTCGTGGAGTTAACTCGCTT
Source organism: Bacteroidaceae bacterium (assembly GCA_021443415.1). GTDB lineage: Bacteria > Bacteroidota > Bacteroidia > Bacteroidales > Bacteroidaceae > Physcousia. The sequence continues at coordinate 85,308 of JABUTZ010000018.1, forward strand.
CGCTCATGGAGTTAACTCGCTTACGCTCGTGGAGTTAACGGAATGGTTTTGCGGGAGTATTTTTTCTGTTAACTCCCAGCCTGCCGCAGGCAGGCATAACTCCCATTTATTAACTCCCATTTATTAACTCCCATTTATTAACTCCCATTTATTAA
>JABUTZ010000018.1:86891-100846 GCA_021443415.1 Bacteroidaceae bacterium
AACGCAGATTAACGCAGATGCTCTTGTAGTTCGTTGCTTCAAATCAAATTGACGCAGATATCTTTTGCCCTAAGACGTTGTTGTAGGTTCCGTGTCGCAAACGACAGTTTGCGAACAGCCAGCTGATCCGCCCCCCCCAACTATCCCTCTATTCTCTACACTCTACACTCTATTCTCTAATCTTCACTTTTCCCTTTTCACCACATAGTCAATGTATGTGTGCAGTGCTGTTGCGATGTTTTCGGCGCAGATGTCGTCGGCTATTTCGTGTGCCTCGGCTGCGAGGGTTTCCATGCGTGCGTTGGCGTAGCCGATGCCATGGGCCTTGGCGGCGGCGGTCAGTGTGCAGATGTCCTCCGCCGATGCCTCGCGGCGGCGCACGCGCAGGGCGGCGTCGGTGAGCGAGGGGTCGAGGGCTACGGCGTGGATCACGGGCAGTGTCAGCTTGCCCTCGCGCAGGTCGTTGCCCGCGGGTTTCTCCGCCCCGTCCGTAGCCACGATGTCGATTATGTCGTCGCGCATTTGGAAGATGACGCCAATCAGGTCGCCCAGTCTTCGTGCCTGTTCAAGGGTGTCCTCCGATGCTTCCTCGCCACGGAGTATGTATGTCGCCTCGCAGCAAGTGGCGAAGAGTGTCGCCGTCTTGCGGCGTATCACGTCGAAATACTGCTCCTCGCCTATTTCCTCGAGGTCCATGTTGTGGAGCTGGAGCAACTCACCGTCCGAGAGGTCCTGTCCCAGCTGCGCTATCGCTCCCACAAAGTGCGTGCTGCCCGTGCGTGCCGCCTCGCCGAGAGCGAGGCTCAGTATGTAGTCGCCCACGAGCACCGCCGCCTGGTTGTCGAACAAAGCGTTCACGCTCGCCTTGCCGCGTCGGCGGTCGCTCTCATCCACCACGTCATCGTGCACGAGGCTCGCCGTGTGGAGCAGTTCGAGGGCGAGGGCGGCGTGCATGATCCCGTCGCCGAGCCTCTCCCCGCACGACTTGCCCATCAGCAGGGCGAGCATCGGGCGCATCATCTTGCCCTGGCGCGAAGCCACATGAGCGAGAGCCAGTCCCAACAGCGGGTTGGGGCTGGACAGCACACCTGCGCGCATCTCCTCGAAACGCGCCATGTCTGCCTCAATCGGTTGCCTTATTGCACTGAGCATCTACGGTACGGCACATTATCCGTTGCAAAGTTAGTCAAAATTTCCACATTTCCGCCCTTTCGCCCCCGTTTTTTTCCTCTCTTTGCCATAAAAAAGGTGTAAAATTGGTGAATTTGGCGCATTTCCGTTGGTGAATTTGGCGCAATTTCGTTGGTGGATTTGGCGGGCGATTGGGGAGGGGAGGTAGGTGGCGGAGAGAAGATTTTTGGGGTGGGGTGGGGCGAGTTAGGGGAATTTTGTGTAATTTTGTGGGCGGAATGGTGCTGAAAGCACCCATATTCCGTTAACTCCCAGCGCCGCAGGCGCATAACTCCCATTCATTAACTCCCGCTAACTCCCGCAAACAAATGAAACTCTTTCTCCTTGATGCATACGCACTGATTTATCGTGCTTACTACGCTTTCATTGACCGACCCTTGACCAATTCGAAGGGGCAGCATACCAGTACGGTGTGGGGATTTCTCAATACGCTGGAGGATGTGCTGACGCGCGAGAGGCCGACACATATCGGGGTGGCGTTCGACCCCAAGGGAGGGACGTTTCGCCACGAGGCATACGAGCAATACAAGGCGCAGAGAGAGGCGACACCCGAGGACATCGCGTGGAGTGTGCCCGTAATCAAGCAAATACTTGAGGCGTACCGCATACCTATACTCGAGGTGGCAGGCTTTGAGGCGGACGATGTGATAGGTACGCTCGCCACACAGGCGGGAGAGCGCGGCATCGAGACCTACATGATGACGCCCGACAAGGACTACGGACAACTCGTGAGCGAGCATGTGCGCATCTATCGTCCGCGCCACAATCAAGGGCAGTACGAGGTGATGGGAGTGGATGAGGTGCTGAAAAAATACTGGCTTGAGAAAGAGCAAGTAGGCATAGCCTCGACTGACCAAGTCATTGACATACTCGGACTGATGGGCGACGCGAGCGACAACATACCCGGTTGTCCCGGCGTGGGCGAGAAGACAGCCGTCAAACTGCTCGCGCAGTTCGGTTCCATCGAGAATTTGCTCGCCAGCACCGACCAACTCAAGGGAGCGCTCAAGCAGAAAATAGAAGACAACCGCGAGCAGATAGAGTTCAGCAGATTCCTCGCCACCATACGGCGCGACGTACCGATAGAGCTCGACATGGACCTGCTCGCCCTCAAGGAACCCGACGAGGCGGCACTCCGACAGATGTTCGCCGACCTTGAGATGCGCAGTCTGATGAAGAAGAAATTCGGCGATTCCACCGAGGTTGCCAAGCCCAAACCGGCTCCCAAACCAGTCGCCAGTCGCGACGACAGCGGCATGCGCGACCTCTTCGACATGTTCGACGAGGCGGAGACCGTCGAAACGGCAAAAAACACCGATTTCACCGCGAGTGCGGACCTGCCCGAGGACGTACTTGTCGGCCATGACCTCAAACAGCAACTCTCTCGCTTGGCGGCAGAGGGAAGGGCGGGGGAGAGGTCGCTGTTCGACATAAACACGGAGGACAGGTCGCTGTTCGACATAAAGAATGAGGAGAAACCGCAATTTGACATAAGGGCGACGGACAAGCCGCTGTTTGACATCATGATAGCCCACTACCTGCTGCACCCCGAACTCAAGCACGACCTCGCCTATATGGCGGAGACCATGCTCGGCGAGACCGTCAGCGAGGACAACCGCGGGCAAGTCATCGCCGCCCTCTACCGACAGCTCGAACCGCAGATGCGCGACAACCGCCTCTTCCGCGACATCGAGATGCCACTGGTGCCCGTGCTCGCGCAGATGGAACGCAACGGCGTGCGACTGGACGTGCCCACGCTGCAAGCATCGAGCGCCGACCTGCGCCACCGCCTCGGCGAGTTGGAGGCGGAAGCGTACAAGCAAGCAGGCGTTGAGTTCAACCTCGGCTCGCCCAAGCAAGTAGGCGAAGTGCTGTTTGACCGCCTGCGTATAGACCCGAAGGCGAAGCGCTCGAAAGGCGGCAACTACGCCACCAACGAGGACACCCTGCGCGCCTACGCTACCGTCAGTCCCGTAGTGCCGCTCATCCTCGAGCACCGCGGCATCAAGAAACTCCTCTCGACCTACGTCGACGCCCTGCCCGCACTCATCAACCCCATGACGGGACATATCCACACCACGTTCAACCAGGCGGTCACCGTCACGGGCCGCCTCTCGAGCAGCAACCCCAACCTGCAGAACATACCCATCCGCGACGAAGGCGGCCGCTTCATACGCAGTGCGTTCATACCCGAGGAGGGCGAGCGCTGGTTCTCAGCCGACTACAGCCAGATAGAGCTACGCCTGATGGCACACCTCAGCGGCGACGAGACACTCGTGGGCGACTTCCTCTCGGGCCACGACATCCACGCCGCCACCGCCGCCAAGATCTTCCACAAACCCGTGGAGGAGGTGACGCGCACCGAGCGCACACGAGCCAAGACAGCCAATTTCGGCATCATCTACGGCATCACCACCTTCGGTCTCGCCGAGCGCCTTGAGATGCCCCGCGGCGAAGCGAAGGAACTCATCGAGGGCTACTTCGCCACCTATCCCGGCGTGCGGCAGTACATGGACGAAAGTATCGCCAAGGTACGCGAGTGCGGCTATGCCGAGACACTCTTCGGGCGCCGCTGCTACCTGCCCGACATCAACAGCCGCAATGCCACCGTGCGCGGCTTCGCCGAGCGCAACGCCATCAACGCCCCCATCCAGGGCACAGCCGCCGACATCATCAAGATAGCCATGGTGCGCGTCCAGCAACGACTCTGGCGCGAGGGCATGAAGTCGAAGTTGATACTCCAAGTGCACGACGAACTCAACTTCTCCGTGCCCAAGGACGAGGAAGAACGCCTCCAGCAGCTTGTCATGGAGGAGATGCAGAACGTCGTCAGCCTCCGCGTCCCCCTCATCGCCGACGGCGGCTGGGGCGCGAACTGGCTCGAAGCGCATTGAGGAAGCAAAATAATTGTCATTTCGGTCGGTGCAAGGTCGCATATATGAAAAATTATGTGTAACTTTGCACCCGATTTATTGTTGTGGACAGATTTGAGCTGCTTGCAACCACACAAAAAAATGCTAAATTCACAATGAAAAAGTATTTGTTTACAAGCGAGAGCGTATCGGAAGGACATCCCGACAAGGTGGCCGACCAAGTGAGTGATGCCGTGTTGGACGCCATGCTGGCGTACGACCCCCAGTCGAAGGTGGCGTGCGAGACGCTGGTGACGACGGGGCAGGTGATAATCGCCGGCGAGGTGAAGAGCGAGGCGTATGTCGACCTCCAAGAAGTAGTGCGCCAAACCCTGCGCCGCATCGGCTACACCAAGGCAGAGTACAAGTTCGAGGCGGAGAGCTGCGGAGTGCTGAGCGCACTGCACGAGCAGAGCCCCGACATCAACCGCGGCGTGGAGCGCGAGAACGCCATGGACCAGGGAGCCGGTGACCAGGGCATCATGTTCGGCTACGCCACCAACGAGACCCCCGACTACATGCCGCTCAGCCTCGACCTCGCGCAGCGCATCATGTACACCCTGGCTGAGATACGCCGCGAGGGCAAGGAGATGACCTACCTGCGCCCCGACTCGAAGAGCCAGGTCACCATCGAGTATGACGGCGACCACAATCCTGTGCGCGTAGATACAATAGTAGTATCGACCCAGCACGACGAGTTCATCATGCCCCACGACGGCGACCAGTTGGCGGCGGACAAGGCCATGCAAGAGCAGATACGCCGCGACGTCATCGAAGTGCTCATGCCCCGCGTCATAGCCGAAATCAACAGCGAGGAAGTACGCGCCCTCTTCGACGGCCACATCAAGTATTACGTCAACCCCACGGGCAAGTTCGTCATCGGCGGTCCCCACGGCGACACTGGACTCACGGGCCGCAAGATCATCGTTGACACCTACGGCGGCAAGGGCGGACACGGCGGTGGAGCCTTCTCGGGCAAGGACCCCTCGAAGGTGGACCGCTCGGCGGCCTACGCCGCGCGCCACATCGCCAAGAACATGGTGGCGGCGGGCATAGCCGACGAGATGCTCGTGCAGCTCTCCTACGCCATCGGAGTGGCTGAGCCCATCAGCATCTACGTCAACACCTACGGCAGCAGCCACGTTGCGCTGAGCGACGGCGAGATAGCCGAGCGCATCGGTCGCATGTTCGACCTCCGTCCGCGAGCCATCGAGGACCGTCTCAAGCTCCGCGCCCCCATCTACGAGGAGACAGCCGCCTACGGCCACTTCGGACGCGAGCCGCGCCGTGTGCGCAAGGTCTTCCACAGCCGCTACGACGGCGACCGCACCATCGAGGTGGAGCTCTTCACGTGGGAGAAGCTCGATTATGTAGAAAAAATCAGGGATTTTTTCCACGGGAGTTAGCGGGACTATCTGAAGTTATATTCAATCCTCAAAAGTATATTAACCCATAAACCCAAAACCGCCAAAACCCCCAAACCCAGAAAGTTGAGCGAAGCGAAACTTAATTATATATGAACGTAGCAGTCTATTGTGCGTCGTCGACGAAGATTGACGCCAAATACTATCGCTTGGCGGGCGACGTCGGCCGTCTGCTGGGCGAGAAGCGCCACACGGTGGTGAACGGCGCCGGCAACATGGGGCTGATGGCGGCGACCGCCAACGCCTGCATGGAGGCGGGCGGCGAGGCGGTGGGAGTCATCCCCCGGTTCATGATCGACGAAGGCTGGCACCACACGGGCATGACCCGCCTCGAGGTGACCGAGACGATGGCGGCGCGCAAGCAACTCATGGCCGACCTCAGCGATGGGGCCATCGTGCTGCCCGGAGGCGTCGGCACCATCGACGAACTCTCCGAACTCCTCTGCCTCAAGCAACTCGGCCTCTACAGTCACCCCATCGTCGTCGTCAACCTCGACGGCTACTACGACCCCCTGCTCGAGCAGTTGCGCCGCACCATCGACGAGCGCTTCATGAACCCCTGGTACGCCACGATATGGACCGTGGCGACGAGTGCCGAGGAGGCCGTGCGCATCGTGGAGACGGAAGGCAACCAGGACTACTCCGACCGCCGCAAGTGCAAGTTCTGACACCCATATACGGCATGGGGCACGCCTGGCGCGCCACCGACGACGACACGGTCACCGCCCTGCTGACGGTGGCTTTCGTCATGGTCTGCCTCCTCCTCCCCGCGTTCCGCCAGACCATCACGCTGCAGATGGAGAGCGTGTTCGCCCCCAAGGGTTCGCGCAAGGGGCTCGACAGCGCCCACATGCAGGCGACAGGCCGTGCGCGCACGCTCGCCGTCATGATGGCTGTCGTGCTCGCCGCCGCCGCCGCCGTCCTCTCGCTCTTCGTCGCCCACCGCCTCTGGGACCCCGCCGCCACACTCACGCGCCCCCTGCCGCCGATGCTCTTCGACGCCATCGCCAAGCTCTCCGGCCCCGCGCTCTACATGGACTACATGGTCGCCGTCCTCCTGCTCGCCAGCGGGACGCTCTGGCTCGCCTTCCTGCTGCTCAAACGGTGGTTCACGGGCTTCGTCAACTGGACCTTCTTCCCCCCCGCCGCCAAGGTGCGCTGGCAGTGCGTCTACCGCCTCTCGCTCACCCTCCATGCCGTCTGCGTGCTCGCCGCCGCCATGGTCGCCGTGTGCAACGATTTGAGTATCACATTTTCCCTCGTTTTGTGCCTTATTGCCTGCCTTCCCGGCCTTTTGGTGACAATATGGGGTGCCTGGAGGCTGTTTTTCGGCAAAATGGTTGGCTGTTTCCATTTTTTGTTGTACCTTTGCACGCTGGAACTGATGCTGCCTGCCATGGTGACACTCTTTCAGGCATTTTTGCTGCTACCCATGAGCTGAAATTGCATAGAAATTGTGCGGAGAAAAAATGATTAAGAAAATACTTGTATCCCAGCCGAAGCCTTCGACCGAGAAGTCCCCTTACTACGACATAGCCGAGCGTTATGGATGCGAGGTGGTGTTTCGCCCGTTCATAAAAATCGAGGGCATCACGCCCCGCGAGTTCCGCAAGCAGAAGATCAACCTCTCCGACTTCACCGCGGTCATCTTCACCTCGCGCTACGCCATCGACAACTTCTTCCAGCTCTGCCAGGAGATGCGCGTCCAGATACCCGAGACGATGAAGTATTTCTGCATCACCGAGGCCATCAGCCACTACATCCAGCACTACGTCCAGTACCGCAAGCGCAAGGTGTTCTGGGGCAGCACGGGCAAGGTCGACGACCTCATCCCGCAGATGCTCCGCCACAAGAACGAACGTTATTTCGTTCCGCAGAGCGACGTGCACACCGACGAGGTCAAGCGTCTGCTCGACAGCAAGGGGCTCACCCACACCGAGGGAGTCATGTACCGCACCGTGAGCAACGACTTTACTGAGGAGGAGAAAGCCAATTTCGACTACGACATGCTCGTCTTCTTCAGTCCCTCGGGCGTGCGTGCGCTGTTCAAGAACATGCCCGCCTTCGTCCAGGGCAAGATAGCCATCGCCGCCTTCGGTGCCACCACCTGCCAGGAGGTGCGCTCGTCGTGCCTGCGCCTCGACGTCGAGGCCCCCACGCCCGCCTGTCCGTCGATGACCATGGCGATAGGACGTTACGTCGCTCAGCAGAACGAGGAATGAGACACACGTTCAGGAAGAGTGAGCGCCTGTGCAGCCGCAAGCAGATCGACGACCTGTTCGGAGGCGGCGCGCAGTCGGTGAGCGCCTTCCCCATCCGCGCCGTCTTCAAGCCCTCGGACACCGCCCCCACCCAGACCCTCATGTCGGTCGCCAAGCGCCGCCTGCGCCATGCCGTCGACCGCAACCGCGCCAAGCGCCAGATGCGCGAGGCGTACCGACTCAACAAGGAAATGCTGCATGTGCCGTCGCCGCTGCGCGTCGCCTTCGTCTGGCTCAGCGCCGAGCCCGTGGAGAGCGGCCGCGTCGTGCGCGCCATGCGCTCCGTACTGCAAAAGATCAATGAAAGCGCTGCGCCAACTGCTGATTAGGCTGCTCACGCTGCCCATCGTCTTCTACCAGCGGTGCATCTCGCCGCTGACCCCGCCCGCGTGCCGCTTCACCCCCACCTGCTCGCAGTACGCCCTCGAAGCCATCCGCAAGCACGGACCCCTGCGGGGACTATACCTCGCCGTCCGCCGCATCCTGCGCTGCCACCCGTGGGGCGGCAGCGGATACGACCCGGTACCGTAACAACGCGCCGTAGGCGCACCCAAACAATCTCAAACACGCCGTAGGCGCACCCAAACAATCTCAAACGCGCCGCCAGGCGCATTCAACAAATAGACCATGTCCACCCTCATTACCGACCTTTCCCTTATCCTCATCTGCGCGGCAGTGATGACACTGCTGTTCAAGTGGCTCAAGCAGCCCGTCGTGCTGGGCTATATCGTGGCGGGTTTCATCGCCGGGCCCCACCTCGCCCTCACCCCCAGCGTGGTCGACACCGAGAGTGTGGAGACATGGGCTGAGATAGGTGTTATCTTCCTCCTCTTCGCCCTCGGACTGGAGTTCTCGTTCAAGAAGCTCTTCCGCGTCGGTTCGTCGGCGGTCATCACCGCCCTCACGATCATCTTCGGCATGATCATCACGGGCGTGGGCGTGGGTGCCGCCTTCGGCTGGGGCCGCATGGACTGCCTCTTCCTCGGCGGCATGGTGGCGATGAGCAGCACGACCATCATCTTCAAGGCCTTCGGCGACCTCGGGCTGCGCCAGAAGCAGTTCGCCCAGCTCGTGCTCAGCGTGCTCATCCTCGAGGACATCCTCGCCATCGTGCTCATGGTCATCCTCTCCACGCTCGCCGCCACGGGCAACTTCCAGGGGGGCGAGCTCATCTGGGGCATCACCAAGATGGTCTTCTTCCTCGTCATCTGGATAGTCACGGGCATCTTCCTCATCCCCACGCTCCTGCGCCGCACGCGCCGTCTGATGAGCGACGAGACGCAGCTCGTCTCCGCCCTCGGCCTCTGCTTCGCCATGGTCCTGCTCGCCTCCAAGGTGGGGTTCTCGCCCGCCTTCGGAGCCTTCATCATGGGCTCCATCCTCGCCGAGACGGTCGAGGCTGAGCGCATCGAGCACCTCGTGGCGCCCGTCAAGGACCTCTTCGGGGCCATCTTCTTCGTGTCGGTGGGCATGATGGTCGACCCGCAGATGATAGCCACCTACTGGCTCCCCATCACCGCCATCACGCTGACCGTCATCCTCGGACAGTCGTTTTTCGGCACCGTCGGCGTGCTCCTCGCCGGCCGTCCGCTCAAGACAGCCGTGCAGAGCGGCCTGTCGCTCACGCAGATAGGTGAGTTCGCGTTCATCATCGCCAGCCTCGGCGTCTCGCTCAAGGTCACCGGCGACTTCCTCTATCCCGTCGTCGTGGCGGTCAGTGTCATCACCACCTTCCTGACACCCTTCATGATGCGCGCCGCCGACCCTGTCTACGCCTTCCTCGAGCGCACGCTGCCACGGCGTACCCTCGAGTTCCTCAACCACAGCGCAGGGGCGCGCACCATGAACGAGGAGGACCGCTGGCACTCCATCCTCTCGTCCATCGTCAAGGTAGTCATCATCCACCTCGTCGTCTGCATAGCCATCCTGCTCGTCTGCCACAGCTATCTCGAACCGCTTGTCCTCCGGCTCCTTCCGGGGCGTTGGGGCACCATCCTCGCCGCCGCCGTCACCATGCTCTGCCTCTCGCCCTTCCTGCGCTCGATCATCGTGGCGCGCACGGGCAGCGAGGAGTTCATGTCGCTCTGGAACGAGAGCCGCACCCACTGCGCCAAGCTCGTCGCCACCATCGTGCTGCGCGTCATGCTCGTCGTGCTCTTTGTCATGTACGCCCTCTCGCTCACGTTCACCCTCTCGGTGGGCATGCTCGCGGGCATCGCCGCCCTCGTGGTCATCGTGCTCATCTACTCGAAGCGCATACGCAGGCAGAGCAACATCATCGAGCGCAGTTTCATGCGCAACCTCACCTCGCGCGAGCGTGCCGCCGAGATGCGCGGCGAGAGGAAGCCCGACTATGAGGGTCGTCTGCTCAGCCACGACCTCCACCTCGTCGACTACACGCTCCCGCCCCTCAGCCGCTGGGCGGGGCGCACGCTCATGGAGCTGGGTTTCGGCAAGAAGATCGGTGTGCACGTGGTGAGCATCCTGCGCGGCGACATGCGCCACAACATCCCGGGCGGCGACATGCGCCTCTATCCCAACGACCGACTCCAGGTCATCGGCACCGACGAGCAGATGGCGCGCTTCGACGAGGCCCTCAACGGCAGTCTCATGCCCCAGGGCGAGGCGCACGACCCGACCACCCTGCGATGCCTGAAGGTGGGCCGCGCGACGCCTCTCTTCGGCAAGACGGTCATCAACTGCCGCAGCCGAGAGGACTACCGTTGTCTCATCGTGGGCGTCGAGCGCGAGGGAGAGGAACTCCACGCCCCGGCCCCCAACGAGGTCTTCGGCGAGGGCGACGTGCTCTGGCTCGTGGGCGAACCGCGCGATGTCTATAAGCTTGTGAAGGGGAGTTAACTCGCTACGCTCGTGGGAGTTATGCGCCTGCGGCGCTGGGAGTTAGCGGGAGTTAGCGGGAGTTATGCGCCTGCGGCGCTGGGAGTTAATGAATGGGAGTTAGTGGGAGTTATGCGCCTGCGGCGCTGGGAGTTAGCGGGAGTTAACGGGAGATTTTTTCAGCTCCACATATTTTTCAGGACCAGCATGACGTGCTGCCAGAAGGCGGCGAGCCAGCCGTAGTGGTGGGCCATGATGCGCAGGCGTTCGCGCAGGCTCGCGGTGTGGTTGTGGGTGGTCATGCCTTCGGCGAGATAGCTGGCAAGGATGTAGTTGGTATTCACCATCGGCAGGTGGCGGCGCTCGGCTGTGCGCATGAGCCGTATGCACCAGTCGTAGTCGGCGCTGAAACGCCACCGCAGGTCGTAGTCGGTCTCGCGCGCCAGGTCGGTGCGGGCGTAGAAGGCCTGGTGGCAGACGAGCATTCCCTTGAGGAACGAGCGCGAGGTGAGACGGTCGGGAGCCCAGTGGTTGCGCATGTCGATAAACCGCTCGTCCTCGTCGACCCACTCCGTCTGTCCGTAGATGACGGCGGGCAGGGGCTGGCCGGCGGCCTGCGCCTCGCGAGCCGCCGCGAACACGTTGCGCAGCGAGTCGGTGTCGTGGAGGGCGTCGCCGGCGTTGAGGAAGACGATGTAGTCGCCCGTCGCGAGCCGCAGACCCTTGTTCATGGCGTCGTAGATGCCGTTGTCGGGCTCGCACACCCACTTGACCTGGGCGTAGCGGCACACCACCTCCATCGTGTTGTCCCCGGAGGCTCCGTCGACCACCCAGTGTTCCACCTCGTACTCGCGCCCCTGGCTGTACTCGGCGGTGTATTCGCCCACGCTGTCCGCGAAGCGTTGCGAGGCGACGCTGCGCAGGGTGCGCTCGACGGTCTTCCCGGCGTTGAAGGTCACCGTTATGATACTGATTTTCATTCCCTTTCTCTTTCCCTCTCTTTGTTTCAGTCCGTCAGAATGCGGCGGGCGCCGTAATAGTGGCGGGCGTAGTAGTCCTCGTCCGAACTGCTCACCACGACGCCGCTGTTCGAACTGTGTATGAAGCGAAAACCGCCCCGTCCGTCGGCGTCGACGACAATGCCCACGTGGTAGATGCTGCTTGGACTGCCGCCGCGGGCGAAGAAGACGAGGTCGCCGGGCATGAGTTCCTCGGCATAGACAGCGATTCCCTCCTCGTACTGCGAGCGGCTCGAGCGTGTCAGCTTGACTCCCTCGAGGCCATAGACCCAGCTGGTCAGCCCCGAGCAGTCGAAGCGGTCGGGCCCCTGGCAGCCGCTGCCGTAGCGGCAACCGAGGTATCGCTTCGCCGTCTCCACAAGCTTGACGCCCGTGGTGCCGTAGCGGCTCTCGGCGATGGCGATGCGCAGGGCGGGCACGATGACCTCGGGCACAGCGATGGCTACCGCCGCAGGAGCCTGCACGGGCAGCCGGTCGGGGTCGTTGGCCCTGGCCTCGTGCTTGCGCGGTGGCATGGCGCTGATGCCCATCGCCACGACAAACAGCAGTAAAAGCAGTCGCTTCATCGTCGGATTTGTGTGTGTCTCCCTTGGGGGTGCGTGTGTGAAATCAGCCACAAATTTACGCCTTTTTTCTCACATACGCAAATAATTAAGGTGAAAAGCCCAAAAACTGTCCGCAGAGGATGGCGGACTGCGAACAATTTATTATCTTTGCACGCTATATGATGAACTGGCAACAACTGCTCTCCAGCAAGCGGCTCGGACTGGAGGACTATCACAACGAGCGGCGCGACGACCGGACGGTCTTTCAGCGCGACTACGACAGGCTGATTTTCTCGGCCCCGTTCCGCCGTATGCAGAACAAGACACAGGTCTTTCCGCTGCCCGGCAGTGTGTTCGTGCACAACCGCCTGACGCATAGCCTCGAGGTGAGCAGCGTCGGCCGCAGCCTCGGCAACGACGTGTCGCGCCTGCTCATCGAGCGCCACCCCGAGCTCGCCGGCACGTACATGACCGAGCTCGGCTCCATCGTCAGCGCCGCCTGCCTCGCCCACGACATGGGCAATCCGCCCTTCGGGCACTCGGGCGAGCGAGCCATCGGCACCTTCTTCAGCGAGGGCGACGGGCAGTGGGTCCACAACTTCCGCTGCGCCGACACGGGCGACTGCCTGACCGAGCGCGAGTGGAACGACCTGACGCATTTCGAGGGCAACGCCAACGCCTTCCGCCTGCTCACCCACCACTTCGTGGGACGGCGCAAGGGCGGCTTCGTGATGACCTACGCCACGCTGGCGAGCATAGTCAAATACCCCTATCCGTCGACCATGGCGGGCAACCACCAGAAGTTCGGCTTCTTCCAGGACGAGCAGGCGAGCTACGAGCAGATAGCCGCCGAGCTGGGCATCGAGCGCGTCGCCTATCCCGACGGCACCGTGCGCCACGCCCGCTTCCCGCTCGTCTATCTCGTCGAGGCGGCTGACGACATCTGCTACGAGATCATGGACATCGAGGACGCCCACAAGCTCAAGATCCTCTCCGACGAGGAGGCGACGACCCTGCTCATGGCCTTCTTCGACGAGGAGCGCCTCGTGAGCATCAGGCGGGTGCTGGGCATGCTGGGCGATGTCAACGAGCAGATCGTCTACCTGCGCTCGTGCGTCATCGGCAAGCTCGAGCAGGAGTGCGTGCGCGTCTTCGTCGAGCACGAGGACGAGATCCTCGCCGGTACGTTCCGTGGTTCGCTCATCAAGCATATCGAGCCCGTGGCGCGCGAGGCGTACCAGAATTGCGTCGAGGCGGCGTTCACGAAAATCTACCACTGCAAGGACGTGCTCGACGTCGAACTGGCGGGCTTCCGCATCATCACCCACCTCACGGGCTTGATGGTGGAGGCCGTCTGCCACCCCGAGCGGGCCTACTCGCAGCTTCTCCTCAGCCGCGTCTCGTCGCAGTACGACACCAAGGCGCCCACGCTCTACGGCCGTATCATGGCGGTCCTTGACTATATCAGTGGCATGACCGACGTCTATGCCCTCGACCTGTACCAGAAAATCAATGGAATCAACATACCGGGAATCGGATAGAGAATAGAGTGTAGAGTGTAGAGTGTAGAGTGTAGAGTGTAGAGAATGAAAGAATAGAGTATAAAGAATAGAGAATAAAGGGATAGTTTTGGGGGACGAGTCAGCTGGCTGTTCGCAAACTATCGTTTGCGACACGGAACCTACAACAACGTCTCAAGGAAAACGATATCTGCGTCAATCTGCGTTGAAACACCAGCAACGAAAAATCGTAAATCAACCAAATA
>JABUTZ010000018.1:101368-105414 GCA_021443415.1 Bacteroidaceae bacterium
GGCTTCTACTTCAACAAGACAGCCTGTGAGATGGGCTTCGAGCATGGCGACCGCCTGCTGCGCATCGACACGACGCGCATCGACGTCTACAGCTCGGCCCAGATTCTCATGGACATGGCTGAGGCGAAGACTGTCACCGTCGAGCGCATGGGCAAGGAGACGGTCATCGACATGCCCGAGGACTTCCCCCTGCTCACCATCTTGCAGGAGTATCCTCCCTTCTTAGCCCCTCTCCGCGAGGCCATCATCGACAGCGTGGTGGCCGGTTCGCCGGCCGAGAAGGCAGGCATCATGCCCGGCACGCGCCTCACCGCCATCGAGGACTGCGACGGCGTGCTCACCGACATCAGCACATGGAACCAGTACAACGAGCTGTTCGACCCGCGCCTCGATCTCTACAACTCGCCCGACCGCACAGCCGCCGACAGCGCGCGAATGCGCAATATTACGGTGCAGTTCCTCTGTCCCGGCGACACCGTCTGCCGCATGGCTCGCATCACGCTCAACGAGGACCTGAAGATGGGTTTCAGGCGCATGATTCCCGACTACGACCTCGACCACCAGTCGTTCACGCTGCTCGAGGCCATCCCCGAGGGTTGCGCCCTGGGCTGGAACACTCTGGTCGACTATGTCGGCCAGCTCAAGTACCTCTTCAGCAAGGAGGGGGCCAAGAGCGTGGGCTCGTTCGGCACCATCGGCAGCCTCTTCGACAGTTCGTGGAACTGGATGCGCTTCTGGATGATGACCGCCCTCATCAGCGTCATCCTCGCGTTCATGAACGTGCTGCCCATTCCCGGTCTCGACGGCGGCCACGCCACGTTCACCATCATCGAGATGGTCACGGGCCACACGTTCAGCGAAAAGTTCCAGGAACGGGCCATCAACATCGGCTTCCTGCTCATCATGGCGCTCATGCTTCTCGCCATCTACAACGACATCATGAAGTTCGTTTTTTGACATAAATCAAGAAAACCCACATGAAGTTTTGACATAAATCAAGAAAACCGCCCGAAAGAGCGGTTTTCTTGTTTCTTTTGCACCGTATCGCGAAAAAAGGTTGTAACTTTGCAGTGCAAAAAGAAAATGAGGCGCTGAGAAGCGCAACATATATTTAGGTATTGGTTAGTTTAGGTTAAAAAGGATTGTTTTTTTCGAAAAACAAGCGAATGACAGCGACGTTGTGACAACTCCGCTGTTTTTTTGCGTATGGACACATCTGCAATAATAACCACCAAACACCCATAAGCACCAATGCTCAACCTCTATCAGACACTCGCCATCGCCGTCCTCGCCCTCTGGGTGGGCGACATGCTCAAGAAGCGCATCCGCCTGCTTGAGCGTTTCTGCATTCCCTCGCCCGTGATTGGCGGACTGCTGTTCGCCCTCATCTCCCTGGCTGTCCACCTGACAGGGGCTTTCGACCTTCGGTTCGACGACACGCTCAAGGAGGTGTGCATGGTGTTCTTCTTCACGTCGGTGGGTTTTCAGGCTAACATCAGAACGGTGCGTCAGGGCGGCCGTCCGCTCCTTATGCTCCTCGCCCTTGTCGCCATCGCCATCGTTGTCCAGAATCTGGCAGCGGTGGGCGTCGCCATGGCAGTCGGCCTGGACGGCATGACGGGCATGACGGCCGGCTCCATTCCCATGGTAGGCGGTCACGGCACCGCCGGAGCCTTCGGTCCGCTGCTCGAGCAGATGGGTGTGGCGGGCGCCGCCACCCTCGCCACCGCCGCCGCCACGTTCGGTCTTGTGGCGGGTTCGCTGATGGGCGGTCCCGTCGGAGAGCGTCTCATCGAAAGGTACCATCTCACGAACTCATCCGACGACAACGAGACCGAGGTGCCTGAGGTTGGCAAACAATCCACCGCCTCCCAGCGCCTCCATACGTCCTACACCATCGCCGTCTTCCAGCTCATCGCCGCCATCGGCATCGGCACCTTGGTCAGCAAGGCCCTCTCGCTCACCGGTCTCACCTTTCCCATCTATATCGGTTCGATGATCGTCGCCGCCGTCATACGCAACTATGGCGAGCACACCAACCGCTTCACCATTCCCATGCACCAGATCAGCGACCTCGGCGACATCTGCCTGTCGCTCTTCCTCGGCATGGCGATGGTCACCCTGCGCCTGTGGGAGCTTGCCGATCTGGCCCTTCCGCTCCTCCTCCTGCTCACCGCGCAGACGCTCCTCATGTTTCTCTTTGCCCAGTTCGTCTGTTTCCGCGCCATGGGCGGCGACTACGACGCCGCCGTCATGACCGCCGGTTTCTGCGGTTTCGGAATGGGAGCCACGCCCAACGCCATGGCGAACATGCAGGCCATCTGCGAGAAATATCGTCACTCCGTCAAGGCTTTCCTCCTCATCCCCATCGTCGGCAGCATGTTCGCCGACTTCATCAACAGCGTCATCATCACCTTCTTCATCAACGCCCTACAAGCGTAGCGAGGGAGGCTACCTGGCGAGGGAGGACAGTGTGATGCCCACTTTCTCGACGATGCCCGTCACGAGGGCATTGCCCATGAGGAAGGCACGGCGCAAGTCGCTAGCACCCTCGGTGTGACCGTCGGGGAACATGTTCAGACGCTCCAACTCGACGGGAGTCAGGCGGCGGTAGCGACCATCGGGAGTGAGCACGATGTGCTTGAAACGCGAGGGGGCGGCACCACCCTCACCAGTGATAATCGTGCGCGAGGGACGGTCGAGGTAGTCGGGGAAAGCCATGCCGCCCTCCGAATACTTGTACTGGAAACCGTCGGCATTGGTGCGCATCAGTGTCTTGCCGCTCTTCTGGTACTGCCATTTGGGCAAGTCGTCCGCTGACACGTAGAAAGCCTCGTCCACCTCGCTCTCGGGTTGGAGTATCTGTCCGAGCGTGAGGTAAGGACCATCGTAGTCAGCCGCCGTCCTGACGGTATAGACCTTGCGGGCGGTCATATAGCCGGCATTCTCAAACTCATGCGGCCTGCCCGACTTGTTGAACTCCGCCGACACGATGTCCAAGGTGCCGTCAATCTGAAATTCCGTCACCTTTTGGCTGCTCGTCGTCACGGGGAACGAACGGGCGAAAACGCCACTCGACAGGATGCGGTCGGCAGGTGTTGTTGCCTCCTTTGCCATCTCGCTGTCATGACGATAGCCCACGATGTACGTACGGCGGCGGCGCTGTGGCATTCCGTATTCAGCGGCGTTGATGACACGCCACTCGACATCATATCCGAGGTCGCTCAGCGATGCGAGCATGATGGCGAAGTCGCGTCCGCGCTGCGTCGCCGGCGACTTGAGCAGACGGTCCACATTCTCGAAGAAGAGCAGACGAGGCTTGACAAGCATCTCGTCGATGATGCGGTATATCTGCCACCATAGCACGCCTTTCTTGCCCTCGATGCCTCCCGAACGCTTCAGCGTGGTGGCAACGGAATAGTCCTGGCAGGGAAAACCGCCCACCAGCATGTCACACTCGGGTATGTCTTCTGTGGCAACTGTGTTGATGTCCTCGTTGTTATGTCCTTCACTGCCAAAGCGATGCGCGTATATGATGGATGCGTCCTGACGCTTGGTTGACGGTTCCCACTGGTTGCTCCACACCGTCTTGTAATGCTTCGACGCACGCTCCAGCCCTATGCGGAAACCGCCTACACCGGCAAAGAGTTCCACGACACGTATGTCGCCCTCCGCCGTCTTCACCTTCTCGTTGTCGAACAACGAGCACTGCACATACTGCCTGCGTGTCGCCCGACAATAATCCGCGATTGGCTCGCAGAGCAGAAACTGCGCAGAATCTTCCTCTGTAATTGTATATCCTTTCACTGACATTCTTCGTTTATTATTTGCTTAACGTATTTACGATTAAACCAATAGCATTTCTTCGGCACCTCAATGCCCGAAAGGGGACTGGTATATTTTTGGCGGCTCGTCTGTGCCTTAGGGCGTACATGGAAAAGTTTCTTGTCCGCCTCTCGCCAGAATGTGTTGTTGGTGTCTGACAAGGTGTCATTCACCACATTCTGCCGTATGTTCTCCCAATAGTCCTCCGCCATTTGCAGGTC
>JABUTZ010000019.1:0-17478 GCA_021443415.1 Bacteroidaceae bacterium
GTTCTCACAAAGACCTCAGCCGGCAAGTGCCACGACCTCAGCGGCCGCGAGGCGAGCACAGCCCGCAAGGGCCTCTACATCATCGACGGCAAGAAGGTGGTAAAGTGAAGCGCAAACCCTGTTATCAACTAAAAATCAACGGACAAAGATGAACAAGAAATATATGGCACCGGGAGTGGCCGTCGTGGGCGTCAGGATGACGGCCATCATCGCCGAGTCGATAGACAACACCCCTGACGATATGGACTCCACCCTCCACGAAACCCCGTCGGGCAATCCGCAGCTCGTGCGCGAATGGGAGGGAGTGATGGAAGGCGAGGAATGGTAGCCGACAGATAGCAAGCATTCGCCGCAAGGCGGACGCCGACCGAACAGCTGGGGCGCTCGGGGAACCAAAGCAGGTTCCCGCGAGCGCCCCGATGCTTTTTCTTTCCGCGCGACGGCAAAAAAAGGGGGCGGATGCTTGGACTTTTGCGCGGAAATGATTAACTTTGCGTGGAAAACATTTTTTTATTAACCAAATCTAACCATTTATGAAAAAGTTTTACGTAATGATGGTCGGAATGTTGCTGACAGCGATTTCCGGCTTTGCGCAGGACTACAAGACCAACTACACGGCGGACGACAAGTCGGAACACAGCAGTCGCTACCCGTCGAGCGTCATGGTCACCAGCCCTGAGTATGGACAGCAGACCGTCGACTGGGCGACAGGAACGGGACACGCACTGTTCACAGACGCCACCGCCAGCGAGGTCACCGTCGCCACGGGCGAGGAGATCCAGCTCACCGTCACCTACACTGGCACGTGGATGAGCGCCTATGTCTACATCGACCTGGACAACGACAAGCAGTTCAGCAACGACGTGGACGAGACCAACCACAAGGCCCTCGAGGGCTCCGACCTCGTGAGCTGGTCGTTCTACTCGTTCGACAGCGAGGCGTCAGAGGACCCGGGTTGGAACTCGGTGGGCACGCAGATCACAGGCTCTGCTCGCAGCACCGTCAACTGCCCCAAGTTCAAGGCTCCCGCCACGCCCGGCACCTACCGCGTGCGCGTCAAGATTGACTGGAACGACATCGACCCCGCCGGTTCGGTCAGCGGACACCTCGGCGGCAGCATGAAGGCCAACGGCGGCGCCATCATGGACTTCACCCTCGTTGTCGAGCAGGCGTTCGTACCCGTACAGCTCTACTTCAACCAGGCTTCGGGCGTGTGGACGGCTACTAATCCCGCCGGCACATGGGCTGCTTCCTACAAGACCAACGCCACCGACCCCTACATGACCGTTTCATGCCCCCAGAACAACATGGCCTGGGACGGCAACGGCGACCCCAAGCTCTACATGGGTACCGTCACTCCGCGCGAGAACCAGTGGACGGTGGCTGTCGAGGAGGGCTACATGATCAGCGACCTGACCTTCAACACGTCGATCATCGACGGCCAGTGGTCGTCTGTCACCATCGACGGCGGCACCGAGATTGAGACTCCGGGCACCATTGAGGCGCACGACATCAACAAGCCTTCTATTTCATTCACCATCAAGACCAAGGCTGACAACAAGGGCGTGCTGCTCACCAACTTCGTGGCCACCGTGGTCAAGTCGAAGGCTCCCGAGACCAAGCAGGTCATCTTCGTATATGACAAGACCGCCGAGCACAACGTGACCTACCGCATTCCGTCTATCCTTTCCATTCCCGCAGGTACCCACAAGGGACGCGTAGTGGCGCTGACCGACTATCGTCCGGGCGGTGTCGACGTAGGCGGTGGCGAGGTGTCGATCCACTCGCGTGTTTCTGATGACTTCGGACAGACCTGGGGCGACGAGAAGACTGTCGTCAAGGGCGAATGGAACTCGTCGAAGGGCACACGCTGGTATTCGTTCGGTGACCCCGTGAGCATCGCCGACCGCGAGACAGGCAAGATCCTCGCCGTCTCATGCTCGGGCAACGTGATGTACACCGGTGCCACACGCACCAACCATCAGGGCGTCGAGACCTACTTCTCCGAGGACGGTGAGACATGGACCGAGCCCGTTGACGTGAGCGAGCAGATCTACTCTCAGCTCGACGCCATCAACATCCAGAGCCTCTTCGTAGGTTCGGGCGGCTTCACGCAGAGCAAGTTCGTCAAGAAGGGCGACTACTACCGCGTCTATGGCGGCATCCTCTGCCGCACATCGGCGGGCGGTGGCATCAACTACACCATCTACACCGATGACTTCGGCAAGACATGGACCGTCCTGGGCGGCTCTGCTTCGCCTGCCATCACCTCGGGCGGTGACGAGGCCAAGGTCGAGGAACTTCCCGACGGCAGCGTGCTCCACTCGTCACGCTGCAACGGCGGCCGCATCTTCAACATCTGGCGCTGGGCTGACAACACCTACGCGACAGGTGCGTGGGACGGACAGGCCAACTCGAACGGCTCGAACAAGGGCGTCGTAGCCGGCAACAACTCTTGCAACGGCGAGATCCTCATCGTGCCCGCCAAGCGCAAGGCCGATGACAAGTGCGTCTATCTCGCCATGCAGTCAATCCCCTTCGGCAGCGGACGCGCCAACGTGGGCATCTACTGGAAGGAGCTCGCCGGCATGGGCGACATCAACTCGGCAAGCGGCTTCGCCGCCAACTGGACTAAGGGCTACCAGGCTTCCTACCTCGGTTCCGCCTACTCGGCGATGGTACTGCAGGAGGACGGCAACATCGGCTTCCTCGTCGAGGAGGAGACCTACGGCGTAGGCTACAGCCAGGTTTACCACAACCTCTCATACGAGATGATCACCGACAGCCTCTACACCTTCAAGAGCGACAGCGACGACGACTTCGACAAGTCTGCTTTCTTCGCCCAGAAGGGCAGCATCACGCTCAACCTGCAGTGGGAGGGTGAGACGAAGAACACCGTCGTGGCCGTCGGCTACTACGGCTCGCCCGTGGCTACCACCGACCTGCCCGACTTCACCGAGGCCGAGTTGCCCGTGCTCACAGCCGACAACGACGGCACGACCGTCGACGTGCCCTGCACATGGAGCGCCTCTGCCCCCGTCCAGCTCAGCACCGAGAGCAAGAAGAACTACTACTACATCTGGATCAAGGAAAACGCCTACATCGTGGGCGCCGAGCCCAGCATCAGCGTGACCGCACAGACCACGCAGCCCGTCAAGGAACCCGCCGCCATGTGGTCGTTCGTGGGCAATCCCTTCGACGGCATGCAGATGGTCAACTTCAACGGTTCGGTGATGGCCACCGAGGATCCGCGCAACGACGGCAACACGGGCGGTGCTACCTATCCGCACATCGTTGACGGCGAGACCTCTTTGAGCACCACATGGATGCTTGTCTCAAGCTCGTACTACGCAGGCGGCTTCTTCATCTTCAACAAGGACTACGCAGTGGCCATGAACTACCGTTCGCCCAACCTCGCCTACTGGACAGGTGGCTACGACGCCGGTTCTACGTTCCGCGCCGTCGAGGTTCCCGAGGAGGAGATCATCGAGGTCGGTGTGAACGAGGTTCGCCAGAGCGTCGCTCCCGCCGCCGTCTACAACCTCGCCGGCCAGCGTGTGGCGGCTCCCAAGCAGGGCCTCTACATCGTCAGCGGCAAGAAGTGCGTGGTTAAGTAATGCCCCTCCCTTCCCTCCCCGACCGGGGAGGGAATCCAAAGCGCGCCTTTCGCCGCTTTGGGACATCGGATAATCGCAAGCCCAAGGCATATCGCCCTGGGCTTGCCTTTTTTGGGGCGGTTCAACCGCTGTTTTTGCCAAAGGCCAGAGCGGATTGCCGCTAAAGTTTGGAGCGAAAATTCGCCAAAGTTCGGAGCGGATTGCCGCCAAAGTTCGGAGTGAAAATGCGCCAAAGTTCGGAGCGAAAATGCGCCAAAGTTCGGAAAGGATTTGGAGGTAAAGGAAAAAAGTTGTAACTTTGCATTGAAAAACAGTGAGATAGGCACTGCGGGCGGTTTAGTGACGTAGTGCTTGTCTTGGCAAAAACAAGAGCAAACGTATGAAAGAACCGAGATTTGTGTCGCGCGACAAGGTGCGCGACTATGAGTGCGACCTGCAGGGGATAGTGAACAACGCCAATTACATGCACTACCTCGAGCATGCGCGCCATGAGTTTCTGCTCTCCGAGCATGTCAGTTTCGCCGAGCTTCACGAGCGCGGCATCGATGCCGTGGTGGCGCGTGTGCAGATGTCGCTCAAGGTGTCGCTACGCCCCGGCGACGAGTACGAGTGCCAGCTGCGCGTGGAGAAGGATGGTGTCAAGTACCTCTTCCAGCAGGAGATCTGGCGCGCCTCGGACATGAAGCTCTGCGTGAGCGCCACCATCACCTCCGTCTGCCTCATCGACGGCAAGCTCGGCACGCACCCCGAACTGGACGCGCTCTGCGAATAGGGCTTCTGCGGATGGCGCAGGAGGCTTAGGAATCTTAGGAATCTTAGGAGTCTTAGGAATCGTAGGAATCTTAGGAGTCTTAGGAATCTTAGGAATCTTAGGAATCTTAGGAATCTTAGGAGTCGTAGGAGTCTTAGGAATCGTAGGAATATTAGGAGTCGTAGGAGTCTTAGGATGCCTATGATTCCTATGCGTCTTATTCAGAAAATCTGCGCCACGGCGAAGGCGACGAGCCAGGCGAGCAGGGTGGTGTAGGCGGCCACGAATGCGGCATGGTGCCAGTGGCCGGTCTCCTTGTGTATGGCGGCGAGTGTGGCGATGCATGGGAAGTAGAGCAGGGCGAACACCATGTAGGCGAGGGCGGCCGACGGTGTCGTGTTGGCGGCGATGGCTGCCTGCAGGCGCGTCTCTGACTGCTTCTCCGTCTCGCCGGCACCGTAGAGCACGCCAAGCGTGCTGACCATCAGTTCCTTGGCTCCCACGCCCGCCAGTATGCCCACGCCCATGCGCCAGTCGAAGCCAAGCGGGGCGATGACCGGCTCCATGGCCTGGCCTAAGAGCTGCATCAGGCTCACCTCGGGGGGCGCCGCCTCGCTGCGCTCGTCGGTGGCGGTGCGGCCGCTGTTTTCTGCACGCTCGCTGTTCTCGGCGTTGCCGGCGTTGGCGGTGTAACCGCGATTTTCTGCGCGCTCGCTGTTCTCGGCGTTGCCGGCGTTGGCGGTGTAGCCGCTGGTCTCGCTGCGCTCGGCATTTGCGGTGTAGCCGCTGTTTTCTATGCGCTCGGCGGTTGGCGAGGCATCTGAGGGGGGCGCCACCTTTATGTAATTGAGGGCCCAGATGACGATGCTCGCAAGCATGATGATGCCGCCCATCTTGCGCAGGTATTGAAGGCCCTTCTCCCACGAGTGGGTCCACACGCTGCCCCAGTCGGGCAGGCGGTAGGGAGGCAGCTCCATGACGAAATGGCTGCCGTGGCCGCGCATGATGGTGCGGTTGAGCAGCGCCGAGACGAAGATGGCGGTCACGATGCCGAGGGCGTAGAGGGCGAGCATGACCAGGCTGGCGTGGCGCATGAAGAAAGCACCCGCGAACGCCGTATAGACGGGAATGCGCGCCGAGCAACTCATCAACGGCAGCACGAGCAGGGTGATCAGGCGCGACTTGCCCGTCTCGATGGTGCGCGTAGCCATCACAGCGGGCACGTTGCAACCGAAGCCCATCAGCATGGGAATGAACGACTTGCCGTGCAGTCCGAAGCGCGACAGCACGGGGTCGGCGAGCAGGGCGGCGCGCGAGAGGTAGCCGCTATCCTCGAGCATCGTGAGCAGGAGGTAGAGTATGAGGATGTTGGGGAAGAAGACGATCACGCTGCCCACGCCGCCCAGGATGCCGTCGGTCAGCAGGGCGCGCAGGTGTTCCCACCACGCTCCCGTCAGCGGCAGGCTGTTGATGCCTGCGCCTATCCAGTCGACGGCCGTGTCGATCCAGTCCATCGGATACTGTCCCACGGTGAACGTGAGCCAGAAGATGAGCCAGAGCAGGACGAAGAAGAGCGGATAGGCGAGCCATGTGGCGGCGGCGAAGCGGTCGATGATGGTCGTGCGCCTCTCGGCCGGCGACCGCCGTTTGTCATAGATGCCTGAGAGCAAGCGCGCTATGGCTGGGAACGAAGCCTCCTCGCCGTTGCCGTCGGGCACGCTCAAAGGCGAGACGATGGTGTCCAAGAGTGCCTCTATCCCCTCATCTGTGCGCGCCACGGTGGGCACGAGCGGCATGCCGAGCCGTTGGCTCAGCGCCTCGATGTCGAGGTTGCTCCCGCTGCCGCGAAACTCGTCGTACATGTTTAGGGCGCCAATCATCGGAATGCCCATCATGCGCGTCTGCATCGTGAGCAGGAGGTTGCGCTCGAGGCTGTTTACGTCGAGCACGTTGACAATCACGTCGATGTGTCCGCGGTCCAGTTCGCGCGCCACGTACGCCTCCTCGGGGCTGAACGCGTGGAGCGAGTAGGTGCCGGGCAGGTCGATGACGCGCAGGCTCGCACCCTTGTGCCGCCGTCGTCCCTCGATGCTGTGCACGGTCACGCCGCTGTAGTTGCCCGTGTGCTCGTGCGCTCCGCAGAGGGCGTTGAAGAGGGAGGTTTTGCCGCAGTTGGGGTTGCCGATGAGGGCGACGGTCAGCTGCTTCTTCTCTCCTTGCGGCTTTGCCGCATCGCGCCTTTGCGGACATGACTGGCAGGCGCTCCTGTGGCCACAGGCGGCGCAGGCGTTGGGGATATGGTTGATGCGGTTGATGCGGTGGGCGCTGGCGCGCACGCTGCTGATGAGGTCGTCGTGGCTCAGGATGTGGTCCTCGGACTGGAGCGGGGTGTCGGTGAGCACGTTCGCCGCCTCGTCGCGGCGCAGGGCCACCTCGGTGCCCATCACGCTGAAGACCAGCGGCGTGCCAGTGGGGGCCTTGTAGAGCAGGGTCACCTCGCGTCCCGGCACGAAGCCCATCTCCGACAGACGCTCATGGATGTGGTGGTGACCGCCCACTGCCGTCACCGTCACCGTCGTGCCTCTCCGTATCTCTGTCAGTCGCATCGCGCCGTCGTTTTTTTGTTTCCGACTGCAAAGTTACTGCTAATCGGCGAATTGTGCAATACCCACAAATGGCGATTGCGCCAAAAAAGCGTCAATCATGACGATTTCCTGTAGGACAGGATCGCCCACGCCCAGCCGCCGGCGGTCATGAGGGCGATGGCGAGGAACTGCGGCATGAGTTGCGAGGCTGTGGCACCCTTGATGTAGATCGAGCGCATGATGTCGATGAAGTAGCGCATCGGGTTGACTACGGTCAGCCACTGCGCCCATTCGGGCATGGAGGCTATCGGCGTGAGCATGCCCGACATGAGCAGGAAGACCATCAGGAAGAACCACATCGTCAGCGCCGCCTGCTGGAGCGTGGAGGCGTAGTTGGAGATGACGAGCCCGAGGCTGGCTATGAGCATCGAGAAGAGCAGGGTGGCGGCGACGAGCAGCGGAACGCTGCCGGCGCAGGTGATGCCGTAGAGCCCATGCGCCACCACCATCGCCTCAAGCACCATCAGCACTCCGATGATGACATAGGGGACAATCTTCGACAGCGTGAAGTCGAAGCGCGAGATTGGCGACACGTTGACCTGCTCGATGGTGCCCTTCTCCTTCTCGCTCACGATGTTGAGCGCCGGCAGAAACCCGACGAAGAGAATCATCAGCATGGCGAAGACGGCGGGAATCATGAACACCTTGTAGTCGAGGCGCGGATTGAAGAGGAAGCGCAGCGCCGGCGGGCCTGTACGCCCAATGGTCGGCGGCAGCGTCTCGTCGGCGTAGTCGCTGACGACCTGCGTCACGTACATCGACGCCATCGTACCCTTGGTGCCGTTGACCGAGTTGGCGGACACCTGGACGATGGGCGTCCCGTCGCCGACGACAAAGCCCTTCTCGTAGCCGTCGGGAATCTCCACGACGGCGTCGACGGCGCCGGCGTTGACCTGCGCCATGGCGTCCCTGTACGACGAGGCGACATAGGCAAGGTCGATGTAGACGCTCGCATCGAGCTTATGCACGAGCCGTCGCGAGAGCGTCGAGTGGTCGTTGTCCACGACGGCGAACCGCAGCCCCTTCACCTCCTGCGTGGCGAGGCGCGGGATCATGTTCGCCAGTCCCGCGGGCACCAGCACGAACAGCAGTGGCAGGACCCGGTTGCGGACCATCTGCCTGAGCTCTTTCTTTATGAGATGGAATAGGATCATTGCAGCCGGGTTTTGAACGCTTTAAGACTGATGCCTATCAGCACCACCGCCTCGATGCAGAGCACCGCGAGGTCCTTGGCCACGTAGCGGAACCCGACGCCCTGTATGAGCAGCCGCTTCGTCGCGTCGACATACCATCGCATCGGCACGACGACGGAGATGCGCTGGAACACCGCGGGCATCGACTCGATGCTGAAGATCATGCCCGACAGGTACAGGCCCGGCACGATGAGTAGCACGGAGAGCAGCATCGCCACGAGTTGCGAGTTGGCGACGGTGGAGATGAGCAGGCCGAGGGCGAGCGACACGAAGATGTAGACGACGGAAAGGAGCAGGAAGGTGGCGACGCTGCCAGAGAGGGGGATGCCCAATACGAAGCGCGACATCAGCAGTATGTTGACCACGTTGACGCTCGACACGACGAAGTAGGGGATTAGCTTTGCCACGATGATGGTCAGCGGGGGCAGCGGCGACGCGAGCAGGACCTCCATCGTGCCCGTCTCCTTCTCGCGCACGATGCCGATGCTCGTCATCATCGCGCAGATGAGCAGGATGACCAGTCCGATGACCCCGGGCACAAAGTTGTACTCCGACTTCAGCTGCGGGTTGAAGAGCATGCGCGTCGAGACGGCTCCCCCGGTCATCGCCACCGCCGACGGCACTCCCCGCGGCAGCGCCTGCTGCAGGTAGACGGCTCGGCTCTGCGCCTGGTTGGGCTCCGACCCGTCGGCGAGGATCTGCACCCCGAGGTCGTCGTCGAGGATCAGCGCGATGTCGGCGTCGCCGCCCGTGATGTGCCGCTCGATGCCGCGTGCGTCGCCCTCCACCGCCACCACGTCGAAATACCTGTTGGCGTCGACCGCCCGGATGATCGCCGCCGAGTGCTCGTCCCGCATCAGGTCCGCCACCGCCACCCGCGCGTTCTTCTGCTCGGTGGTGATGGCGAAGCCGAAGAGGCAGATGAGCACCAGCGGCAGGACGACCAGTATGAGTATGGTCACCTTGTCGCGGAGGATGTGGAGGAACTCCTTGTGCAGGAAACTTATGAACAGGCTCTTCTTCATCTTTTCTGCGAACCCTTTGTCCTCAAACAAATTGTAAATTGTAAATCCGTAAATCCGTAAATCAGTCTATTCGCTTCGTTTCGCCTTGCGGGCGAGGTGTAGGAACACGTCGTACATCGTCGCGGCGCCGTATCGCTCCATCAGCGCCGCCGGGCTGTCGAGAGCCTCGATCTTGCCGTCGACCATGATCGACACCCGGTCGCAGTACTCCGCCTCGTCCATGTAGTGGGTGGTGACGAAGACGGTGATGCCCTGGTCCGCCGCCCTGTGGATCAGCTCCCAGAACTGGCGGCGCGTCTCCGCGTCCACGCCTCCTGTCGGCTCGTCGAGGAAGACGATGCCCGGGCGGTGGAATATCGCCACCGAGAATGCCAGTTTCTGCTTCCATCCGAGGGGCAGCGCCCCGACCATCGCCCGCCGGATGTTCTCCGCCCCGAGGTCGCCGAGCATCTCGTCGGTGCGCGACGTTATCTCGCTGGTTTTCATGCCGTAGATGCGCCCGTAGAGTTCCATGTTCTCCTCGACGGTCAGGTCGTCGTAGAGTGCGAACTTCTGCGACATGTAGCCGATGTGGCGCTTGATTTCCTCGTACTGCGTCGCGCAGTCGTAGCCCGCCACCGAGGCTCTGCCGTCCGTCGGTTGCGACAGTCCGCAGAGCATGCGCATCGCCGTTGTCTTACCGGCTCCGTTGGCACCGAGAAAACCGAATATCTCGCCGCGGCGCACCTTGAAAGAGATATGGTCCGTCGCCACGAAGTCGCCGAACTGCTTGGTCAGCCCCTCCGCCTCGATGACATAGTCCTCGCCCCGGAGCACGCGCGTGGCGCTTATCCTCCGCTCCGCGGGCATCACCTCCTCCGGCTTGCCGACGGCTGTGACTTTGCCCTCGCGCAGCAGGGCGATGCGCGAGCACGCCATCACCTCGTCGCGGTAGGGGGTGGAGACCACGATGGTGATGCCATGCTCCTCGTTGAGCTTCCTCAGCATCGCGAACAGCTCCTTGCGGCTCACGGGGTCGACGCCCGTCGTCGGCTCGTCGAGAAACAGCACCTTCGGAGCGTGGATGAGGGCGCAGCTCAGCGCCAGCTTCTGCTTCATCCCCCCCGACAGCTTCCCCGCGCGTCGCGTCCTGAACGGCTCGATCTGGCGGTAGATGTCGCCCACAAGGTGGTAGTTCTCCCCGATCGACGTGCCGAACACCGAGGCGAAGAAGTTGAGGTTCTCCTCGACCGTCAGGTCCTGGTAGAGCGAGAAGCGGCCGGGCATGTAGCCGATGTTCTGCCGTATCTTTTTATAGTCGCTCACCGTGTCATACCCGTCGACCGTGGCTCTGCCCGCGTCGGGCTTGAGCAGCGTCGTCATCAGGCGGTAGAACGTCGTCTTGCCGGCGCCGTCGGGGCCGATGAGCCCGAAGAACTCGCCCCGCGCGACCTCGAGCGAGACGTCGTCCAGCGCCCTGACCCTGCCCCTTTGGTAGGTCTTGGTGACATTATGGAGTGAAAGCATCGGCATCTTGCGCACCTAAAACTTCACATCGCCGTACATGCCGATCTTGATCGCGCCGTCGTTCCTGACGCCGATCTTGATGGCATAGACGAGGTTCTGCCGCTCGTCCTTGGTCTGTATGGTCTTGGGCGTGAACTCCGCCTTGCTGCTGATCCAGGTCACCTTGCCCTCGTACGCCTGCTCGCGTCCGTCGATGGTGACGCTGACCGTTTGCCCGATGCGCAGCGTGTTGTACTGGTCGGCGGTGACGTATGCGCGCAGCGTCATGTCGCCGATGTCCGCCACCTTGAACAGCGGTCTTCCGGGCATGGCGTATTCGCCGCGCTCGAGGTATTTCTGCAGGATGACACCGCCGATGGGCGCTGTGATGCAGGCATCGCCAATCTGCTCCGCCACGGCGCTTATCTGCGACGCGAGGCTCGCGCTCTGCTCCGTGATGGCGTTGTTCGCCGAGCCCACCTGCTCGGTCAGCGCCGCGAGCTGGCACTCCAGCACCTCGATCTGGTATCCGATGTCGTCCACCTGCTTCTGCGTGCACGCCTTGTCGGCGAGCAGCGCCTCGAAGCGCACTTTCTCCTTGCGGGCGTTGGCTATCTGCTGGCTGACGCTCGCTATCTGCGAGCGGAGGTCCAGGCGGCGCGAGTCGTTCGCCCGCCGCGATGCGACGAGCTGGTCGCGCTTCAGGCTCAGCTGGGTCATGTCGATGAAGCCCACGGTGTCGCCCGCCGCCACGATGTCGCCCTCCTCGCAGTCGAAGGCCCGTATCTCGCCCTGCACCTTGGCCGACACGACCACCTCCTTGGCCTCGAACACACCCGAGGCGTCGAACGCCGCGTCGCCCCGTTCGCAAGCCGTCGCCGCGGTCATCGCCGCTATCCATAACAATGTCTTTCTCATCTTGTTATCTACCGTTTAGATTGTTCAGTTCGTATTGCGCCTTGAGCATCTCGACCTCGTGGGTGGCGCGGGCGATGAGGGCGAGGTTCTCCCGCGCTACCTCCTCCACGAGGGCGGTGGCGTTGACGATGCCGTGCCTCAGCTTCGACTCCATGGCCTGGCGCACCTCCCGCCGCAGGCGGACAATCTCGTCGTCCTCGCGCATCATCCGGCGGTAGCCCTCGAGGGCGTTGCTCTCGCGCGTCGTCCGCAGGCGGTTGTTGAAGAGGAAGGTCTCCCGCGCGTTGTCTATCTCCTGCCGCTGCACCGCCAGCTTCTGCCTGTCGTTGCGGTTGGTGTAGAGAGCCCCGATGTTCCACGTCAGCCGGGTGCCTACGATGCCGTTCAGCGACCATCGGTGCGAGAACATGTCCTCGTAGATGTTCAGTCCCGGATAGCCGTAGAAGCCCTGTGCGAAGAGGGTCAGTCGCGGCAGCAGCCCGGACTTCAGCGCCCGCTCGCGGGCGTCGGCGAGCAGCGTCTGCGTGTTGAACAGCTGCAGCTCGGGACGCTGGTTGGCGCCGGCGGTCTCCGTTTCGTCCGGCTTCACCGCCTCCGTCACCGTCTCGCCGACGTAGAGCGAGAGCAGCTGCTGCAGGGTCGTGCGCTGCGTCTCGAGCTGTGTCTGCTGCTGCGCCGCCGTCAGCCGTTCCGCCCTGACCAGTGCGAGGTCGCTCTCCGTCGCCACGCCGCCCCTGCACAGCACCGCGAGCTGGTCCTCGTTGGCCAGCAGCACCTCCTGCTGCTGCTGGCAGAGTCGTATCTTCTCGCCGACGAGGAGCAGGCCAAAGAAGATGTCGTCCACGCGTGAGCGCAGTGCGTGCATCTCCACGTCGTTCTGCGCCGTCTCCACCGCCGCCTGGGCGCTCGCCACCCTCTTGCGCGCCGCGATGGAGCCGCCGTCATAGACCGTCTGCTGCACGTCTATCGACAGGCGGTACTGGTCTTTGCGCAGTCCGAGCACCTCCTGTCCCTTCTGCCTCATCATCGCCGTCAGTGCGTCGGGCAGCGCCGCCACGTCGCTCTGGTAGGAGGCCTGCGCCGAGGCGGTTATCTGCGGCAGCCATCCCTTGGCTATGTTGCTGAGGGTGAACTGCGCCGTCTGCTCAATCAGCCCGTAGCGCCTCACCGCCGGATAGTTGTCGCGAGCCGCCGCCTGCGCCCGTTCGAGCGTGATGCCCTGGGCGTGGAGCCCGACCGCCGCCGTTGCGGCGAGCATGATGATGGAAAGGCGTTTCATATTCGGTGTCCCTGTCTTTTTCGTGTTTTCCGTTTGCAAAGATACGAGTTTCAGCCCTAATCGTAAAACTTTTGCCACACGAAGATGCCCCGACGGCCGATATTTTTTTGCGGCTCTGCAAACATAAGGCATGTCCCTTTGGCGGGAATGCGGCTTGGGACCGTCCTGTCGTTCCCCCATAAAAGTGTGGGATTTGCCCCTATGTTCCCTCATAAAAGTGTGGGATTTGCCCCTATATTCCCTCATAAAAGTGTAAAAAATGCGCTTTCATTCCCTCATAAAAATGTAAAATATTTGGCGAATACGTTTATTTTCAGTAATTTTGCGGCGAACAGGAAAAACACGCAAAAAAATGGGCATGAAAAGGAACGTCAACATCCCGCTCTTCCTTGCCGAAGCCTATTTCAAGTGCGAAGGCTTGGGGGTTGATGACGAGGTGTGATACACAAGAAAATGTGACCTAATAGAATCACGACAGTCTTGCCGATACTAATCCCATGTTATGATTGCAGACTCTTCCAAAACCTGCGAAATGGGGATTCCGTCAATTGTCAACTCTGTCCAGATGCGGGTTGGGTCTTTGAACGAAGCCAGCAGTTCACCTGCTGATGCCGTGTTAGGTCCTGCTTTGTCAATGCCTGCTTTCATGAACTCGCATTTCCCATCCCATTCCGGATCAAGCGCAATACGACGGACTTCTATCGGATCTTTCTCGGTTTCGATAGCGTAGAAGTTCTCATCCCTTGTCCAATAAAACAGGAGGTTAAAACCAACAATTTCAACACAATGTCGAAAAATCGTTTCCGGATAGTCTGACAATGCTTCTTCTTTGAGCATGTCAGGCCATCCAAGTTCGTCAGTTGTCAGTCTGACATCACCGTCAACACCGGTTTTCCAAAAGTGTTCTTTGATTACCTTTTTATCCATAATTTTAGATACTTTGATTATACTTTTGAGCAGCATGCATGAGTCTTCTGTCTCTATCAGTTAGAGGGTGAGTGTTGTGTGAGTCATGCCTTTTGCGACCAACATTACTATGATTCCAATAATGAGTATGAGGAACTTCGCCAGCTTTGAAATCAACACTTTTTACAAGCTTATGATTTCGAAAATAGTAGATATGCTCAATTCTATTGTTTTCCTTCGAATGCGCATAATAAGTTGTATTCGAGGTGTTTGAATAAGTGGTCGTAGGATTGTTCGAAAACTTGTCGCACTGAATGATTTTAATGTCATTAAGTGTGCCAATACAAGAATAATTCCTTTTCTCTATTGGAATTCCACCACTTCTGCCGTAGTTTGGATCAAATGCTCCTCTTGCTCCCATGACTTCTTGCTCTTACAAATCGATTATGTTCAACATGACTTATATGCAGTTGTTTGGGAAGCCACTCTAAGAGCGACTCGTTTACATCCCCATATAATACAACTGCATCAGGAGACAAACGTCTAAGCATTTCTTCAAAACCAAGTTTGAAATACATGCTTGAACGTTCGTCTCTCAGCGTACCTATTGTGGAAATCAATACAGCACCCCCTCTTCCATATCCATCAAAACAGAATTCATGTGATTCGGTAGAACTCCAGGATGGGGAAGGCAACACTTTGATGGTTGCCTCCTGCATGGCGTACGCAAGGGCATGATTGCGATAGGTGTTCGCAATCTGCACCGCAAGAGGATATTCGAGTTTTAACGAGAAGTCGGGTTCGCCGACACACTGAAACTTTGAAAACGTAGGGATATACTTGTCAAAGTTGTTCCAAACTCTTTCTAAGATTTTGTCATCGTCAAAACTTGCAAGACCACATGAATAATCTTTTGTGGTCGAGCTTTCACCATAAGTGACAAAATTCTCGGGAATTGCGTCATGGTAAGCTTTTAATTCAGGGATTCCATATTTTCCGGAACGCATTGCCCCATAACAATATCCAAGACCAAACACGGAACCTTTAATCCTGTTGTCGCCTTGGCATTGTCCTTTCAAACCATCGGCATAAGTTGCGAATGGTTCAAATAGTTCTAATTGTATCATAAACTTTGAAAATTTATGCAATTAATGTAAAAAACAATACTCACAAGTCGATTTTCGGGACAAAATGTGCGTTTTCAGACAAAATTTGAGTAACTTTGCAATGACTTATGAGGCACATGTCCTATCTTTTGTGAGACTAAAGGTCTTCCAATCGACGAAGCCAGACCTCTGCTCCTCGTGTTATTTCCCAGGTAACACGGGGATTTTTCGTCTCTGTCTGTTATATCTTGTTCTCCATTTAGTTCACGTTTTAAGTTATTGAATCTCTCTTGACTTGTCAGACTTAAACATGTACATTCCTGTATCATGCGAAATTCTTCCAAGTACAATCCACTTGTTCAACCCCTTTCTCCTTGCCCATGCAGAATACTTCTGCTGTATAAGACGAGGATTCATTGAGGTTTCAGGAGCATCCTGCCAAACACTGTCCGGCAACAGAACCTGGGACGCATAGTTATTCGCTTCGCGTTCTTCTTTTGTGTCGAGTTCGTCTGCATCCGCAATAGTAACTCTTTCGTCATCACCATCAATGTGTAATTTCAGATGACCAACCTCGTGTAGTACCGCAAAAGCCATGTTATCGATTCTGTTATACCTCTTTGTGATAACGATAGAAGGCTGTCCGTCAGAGACAAATGAGTAACCATCGATAGAAGCTCTTTCAACCTTGGGAACTACGCAGAATTTGATGCCATACTCTGACAGTTTCCATGCTACTCGGTTGACTGTGTTGTAATTTTCATTAAATATAACCGACAGGTCCCGGGCAAGCATATCTATTCTTCCTTTGTCAAACTTGCCTGAGGGTTTTGGTTGTCTCTCCGCCTCGTATTGAGCCAATACTGACCATGTGGAAATCATACGATTATCAAGGCCTGTTTTCTCAGACCTGCGATAATAACCATACGATCTGCGCTGTTGTTCCATTGGAGAGGCAAAACGCAATGAGCTTTTACAGAATTGCAATTTTTCTGACGAAGAGCAGGTACTCATACCGACATGCTTGAAAATAAGTCTCATGTCGTAGATGACATTGTATTCATTGAGCGTCATTTCTGCTTCATGCTCTGCAATGTCTTTGATCTGGGCAGACTTCTTTTTAAAGTTAAACTCCGCCTGAAGCTGTATGAGGTGTGCAGAAGGAATGCCCAAGACATCCGAGAATGTCTCGGCCATTTGGTCGGAAATGTTTCTGGCGCCTTTGAGAATCTCTGATAGGTGAGACTGCTGTATGGCAATTCTCTCGGCGAAATCCTTCTGCTTGATTCCGCGAGCTTTAAGCTCCATCTTTATGATGAAGCCTGGATGCACGTTGGATAATGCATCAAATGCTTCTTTCTTTGCCATAGTCCTTTATTATATTAGTAAATTGTGTATTGTAATGCTCTTGCCTTGATCTTCTTCGGAAAATACAATGTTACCAGTCAGATTTGCTCCTTCTACCGTTACTGTACTAAATGTAGGGTTGCGTTTGTAGTGCAAGTATCGGTAGTACTCCAATTCGACCACATTGTTTATTATATAAAGGAGGTTCTTGAAGCTATACAATGCCTTCATGAACAATTTCTTGCTCATTGCCTTCTTAAAAGTCATGCCACTGCCATGAGCAAAAAGACTTTCTAACTCTATGTCCTTATACTTTACTATTACCATTGCAATTCTTTTGGCTGCAAAGGTACATGTTTTCTGCTATATTACCAAATCTAAAGCAAATAAAAATTAATAAATTTTCGTTTTATTCCCAATTTAATGGGAATTATATTGCTCGGCAGGCATGATTTGTGTCTATTTCGATTCAAGCGTAGAATAAACAACCAATAGATACTTCATCCCCTTTTGTTCATAGTTGCACCCTTCAAGTGCCAGTATCGGAGTGGGCAGACCGATGGTTGTTCTCAACTTTTCGGTGCGATGATTTTGCGCTTTCGCAAAGAATTGCTACTTTTGCATTGAGGAGGAAGTGAATGATGGTGCAATCTCCTTTAAAAAGCATGCAGTCGTAGGATAATACAAAGATATGGAACGAGACATAGCATATTTTGTATCGTGGTGCATAGAGGAATACAAGTCGAACTCCGAGCCTACAAGTTAGTTGACCAAATGCTCTTTCACACAGAAAAGGCATTAGGTATGTTGAAGTTTGTTGAATCAATGAAACTCGTACTGGAATGAACTTGACAATAAACCAACAGAACCTCCATCTCTTGCTTCCCGGCAAGTTGAGTTGGATGGCACAGATGTATATCGACGACCACAAGACATCGGTGGTGGATGCCATTCGTGCGCTTTATAAAAGCCCGACATACGCTGCGCTGGAACAGGAAAGCAGCAAGTTGTGGGAGTATGGGCCCGTGGCACTTTACGAGTTAGTGGGCGAACAGCGGAAATAATTATATGACGTACAATGAATTTACTCATTGGAAGAGATTAAACGAAAATGAAGCATCCCGACATATACTCAGCCACAACTCTTGCGGCATTTATCCATGAGATTGGATTTCTGCCATTGCTTGACAGCGGCATCCACGGCTA
>JABUTZ010000019.1:17632-19163 GCA_021443415.1 Bacteroidaceae bacterium
GGAATGGTGGGCAGACTTCTGCAACTATCGACGCAGCAAATACCCACTGCCAGAGGAAGGAACAATCGAGGATGCCATCCTCACCACACTCAAAGAGAACGGCAGCCTGATAACTCGCGAATTGAGAGCCACCTGTGGCTTTGACGGCAAAGGGATGCGCAGCAAGTTTGATGGTTACATCACTCGTTTGCAGATGGCTACATATATCGTCACCGAAGACTTTGTCTATCCACAAGACAAACACGGCAAACAGTACGGTTGGGGCTGGTCGTTGCTTGCAATTCACCACGACACGTTGGTTGAATATCTGCGCCAGTACTATTTCGTCGGTGGCATGCCCGAGGCGGTCGGCACATGGGTTGAGGGCCATGACGCCAGGGAGACCCGCCGCGTGCAGCGCTCCATCCTCGCCACCTACAGCCGCGCCATGGGCAAGCACGCGGCGACGGACGTGGAGCGCATCAGGTTGGTGTGGGAGAGCATTCCGGTGCAGCTGGCGAGGGAGAACAAGAAGTTCATGTTCAAGGACTTGAAGAAAGGTGGCAGGCTGTCGGAGTTCGACAAGGCCATCCAATGGCTTGTGGACGCGGGGCTTGTCTATCGCATCGCGCGGGTGACGAAGCCCGAGGAACCGCTCAAGTTCTATGCCGACGAGTCTGCGTTCAAGGTCTATATGCTCGACCAGGGACTGCTGGCGTGCATGGCTGGCACCCGCTCGCGCGAGATGCTGATTGGCATGGGCGCCTTCGTGGAGTTCAAGGGCTCGTTCACGGAGAATTTCGTGCTGTCGCAACTCAAGTCGCTCGAGCTGCATGACCAGATGGACAAGAACATCTTCTACTATTCGAAAGACAACTCGAGCATGGAGGTGGACTTCGTCGTGCAGTGCCGCGACAGGGTGGTACCCGCCGAGGTGAAGGCGGAGGAGAACGTCCGTTCCAAATCCCTGCGCCACTTCATCACCGAGGAGTTCCGCCACCTCCCCCTGACCGGCTTGCGCCTCTCGATGAAGCCCTATGCCGACCAGGGGTGGAAGCTCAACATCCTGCTCTTCCTCGCCGAAGCCTATTTCAAGCGCGAAGGCTTGGGGGTTGATGACGAGGTGTGAAAAAGGTAAACACCGTTTACCCGATTTGGGGAGGCATGATTTTTTCAGTGCGATAATTTTGCGCATTCGCCACAAAAGTGTAAATTTGCAGTTGTAAATCTATGAACGTCATGCCCGAGGTGAACGTGAAATACATGCAGGAGGCGTTGGTGCGCGACTTGATTGTCGCCCTTACCGACAACTACGGGAATTCGCTGGCGGAGGCGATGAACATCGTCTATTGTTCGGAGACTTTCCGGATGCTGAAGGACGAGCGCACGCATCTGTATGCGCATAGTCCCGTGTACATGTTCGACTGCCTGGAGCGTGAGATGAAATACGGTAAGGTGTATGTCTGAGACAGCCGTCATAGCAGACTATAGTGTAATACAACAAAGATATGACAATAAACGACATACAGAGGCTAATAGCCAAAGATGAGAC
>JABUTZ010000001.1:0-8257 GCA_021443415.1 Bacteroidaceae bacterium
GGAGGTTTACGTTGTGCCATGGGATGAACACCATGTCGGCGAAGCCGCGCCCAGTCGGCATCTCGCGTACAATCTTATACTTGTTGCGGGCGGTATATAGCGCAAGGGTTATTACGCATGCGAGTGCATTCTCGTCGTTATATTTCAGGATGCTCGCGTTGCGCTCGTGCGCCGCGTCTATGCCTTCAGCCACCTTTTCCGCCTCACCGTCAAGCAGGTCGCGAAGCAAATCGTCGGAGTCCTTTAGGGTATCAATGACATTCGTCCAATTGTTCGCGGTTATGGCGTTCTGCATCTCCTCACCTACCTCCATATTCGGAATGTAACATTCGTGGTTGGCTGCATCGTACGCAAGGTAGCCAAGGTGGATGAGGAGAGTCAGCACCTCGTCGCGATTGCGTACGATGGCAGGGTCGTTGCCGAAACTTGACGTTATCACCTTGCAACGTCCTCCTGCCAGCATGCTCGTTATATCACCCTGTAGGCCCTCGTAGTCCATCTGGATGTAACGTGTGACGGCATCGAAAGCACCTGTCGTAGCCCAAAAGTTCAAGCAATTCTTCTTGGCAAGCGCCTTGACCACCGAACTGGGATTGAACATCGAGGGCTCGGTGCCGATGCTATATCCGTCGTACCACTTCTCAAGTTCCTCGTAGGGCATGCCGTGCTTGGCACAGAGCATTTTCACCTCCTCGCGTGTGAAGCCGAAGTAGCGTGACAGCGGCTCCGGGTCGATCATCGAGTATTCCCAGAAGTTATTCATCGCCGACTCCGTCTTGTATTTCTTGATGGGGAGGATGCCTGTCATATACACTCCGGCAAAGACACTGACTGCGTCCGCACTCTTGAACATGCGGCGCAGGAGGTTTACATATTCATCCATTGCCTTCTCGCCACGCTCAAACTCACGGCAGATGGCATCCCACTCGTCGATAATGAAGACGAACCGCTCGCCCGTGGCACCTACGATGTCGATAAGCACATCCATCAGCCTCTCGCTGTTTGACAATTCCACGTCGGGGTATGCCTTCACAACACTTTTTATTACATCCGCCTGCAGGTAATCTACAATCCTGTTGTCGTGACCATAGTCAGTCAGGAAGTTAGTCATGTCAACATAGATGACAGGATATTTGTTGAGATGCGTCTCAAAACTTGGATGATTCTCAATCTCCAACCCACGGAACAACTCGCGCGAGTCGCACGACTTGTCGTAGTAAGCACAAAGCATCTTCGCCGCCATCGACTTACCGAAGCGGCGGCAACGGCTCACGCAGGTGAAGCGATTCTCCTTGCACAGGGTTGCGTTGATTTCTGCTATCAGCCCTGTCTTGTCGATATACTTCTCGCCCAAAGACTCCGCGAATCGTTGGTTTCCCAGATTGATGAAATTTGCCATGCCAAAGCGTGTTTTTTGCCTTGCGAACACATTTCCGCATACAAAGTTACAAAAAAATAAGATACAACGCACTGCGCGCCGCAGATTGTTTGCCGTATGGGTGCATTTTGTAGCAGAAAACCATGCTGAGCAATCGGACACGCAAACCAATGTATACAAGAAAGGGTTCCGCCGATAAACCTGGCAGAACCCTTTCTGATGGTATATAAATGTGCCGCACTCAGAACTTGTAGCCGAGGGAGAGGAGGAGCTGGTGACGGTCGAGATTGAGCTGGCGCGAGGTCTGGACGGCGGCGTTGTAGTCGTGGAATGGGAAGAAGTCGGCCTTCTGCATGCGGAACTTGTAGGCAAGGTCGGCATAGAAGTGCTTGCCGGCATAGCCGAGACCACAGGTGATGAGGTTGACAGAGCCGAGGAGCATGAAGTCGGTGCCGGTGACGAACTGGGTGGCATAGCTGTCGATGGTGTGGTCGGTATGGACGCCCTTCTTGCTCGAGGCTCCGAAGTAGTTGTAGCCGGCGCGGATGGCGAACTCGGGAACAGGCTTGAACTCAAGTCCGCACTTGAACGAGTGGACTCCCTGGAGCGAAGCCTTGGTCTGCTTGGTCATGGCGCGGTCTTCCTCGCTGCCCGAGCTGGATATGTAGCGATAGCCGTCGTAGTAGCTGCCGCTCTTGGGATAGCCCATCTTGGTGGCTCCGTAGTCGCAGTACTCATACTCGACTCCCACAGCCAGCTGCGTGCCGAAAGTGTGACCGGCACTGACGCGGAAGCG
The DNA here is from genome assembly GCA_021443415.1 of Bacteroidaceae bacterium. Lineage (GTDB taxonomy): Bacteria > Bacteroidota > Bacteroidia > Bacteroidales > Bacteroidaceae > Physcousia. The sequence continues at coordinate 2,175 of JABUTZ010000001.1, forward strand.
CCACGGGGTGTAGAGAGTGTATTGGAGTGTCGAGGGATCCATGGAGTAGGGAACGGCGCGGTCGACGTGCTTGAACAGGCCCTTGGTGTCCGTACCCTGGTCGAAATGCGTCACGAACTCGCTCTCGCCGCGATAGCTGAGCTTGTACCATGTCGGGGTCTCGATGGCGATGCCCACGCGGAAGGGCGACTCGGAGAAGGGACGGGCTATGAAGCCGAGTTTCATTGTGAAGCCGGTGCCGCGAATCTCCTGGTAGTTGTTGTAGGAGAAGTCATATTTGTCAGCCGCCGCACCGCGATATTCGTCGTAGTAGGCGTTGCTGGCATAGCGCAGGTCGTTGAGGCCGAGGGTGAGACCGAAGAAATAGCGGTCGTCGACATTGCCCGAGAGGTTGAAGTCGAAGCCACGGACATGGCCGGAGATGGTGCGCATGAAGCGGTTGCCGGAATACTTCTTCGTCATGTAGGGATCGACACCGTCTTCAAACTTTCCGAACAGGCCAGCCGCCTCGGCATTTTTCACGATGGTATTTGAGAAGTTTTCCCCGAAATACGTTCTCACGGGGTCGAGATAGTCGAACAGGCTCGCGTTGGTGTCATCGGCTATGAAGGTCTGCGTCAGTGAGTTGCGCTTCTGGTAGTTGAAGCCAAAGTTGATGTATTTCAGTCCTCTGTCGCCCGAGGGGAAGGAGAGGACGAAACCTCCCTGGTCGAAACTGGCGTTCACGGCGCTCTTGTCCTCGGTGTTGGTGTCCGACTGGCGGATGCCGCCGAAGGTCAGCGAGATGGTCGAGCGGCGGAAGAGGCCGAGGGCGGCGGGATTGCTTGTGATGGCGCTGACGTCGGCGCCGAGGGCGCCCATGGCTCCTCCCATGCCCACGTAGCGGGCTGTACCGAACAGGTCACTGGTATTGGAAATGTAGTTGTTGAGCATCGTCTCCTGGGCCCGCAAAGCCGAACCCGACAGAAGAGCGACTGCTAAAATGATATACTTTCTCATAATTGACACAGATTAACACAGATTAATGACACAGATTAACACGGAGAGATTTTTTAACGCAGATGAACGCAGATGTCTTGGGAATTTACAATCTGACGATTTACTATTTACAATTTATTTACGATTTTTCGTCATTTACAATTTATTGACTTCGCTTGGTCTATCTATTATCGACACGCGAACGGCGAAGATTTCACGCAACAACAGTAATCCTTTATTCTTTATTCTCTATTCTTTATTCTCTATTCTCTATTCTTTATTCTCTAATATCTATCTGCGTCCGCCGCCGCGTGAGCCGCCGCCACCGAACGAACCGCCGTGGGTGCCACGGGAAGAGGAAGAAGATGACGATGAACCTCCGTACGAACCGTATGAGCTGCGTGACGAACTGCGTGACGATTCGTAGCTGCGGCTGGCAGAACTGCGGCTTGAGTCATAGCTGCGGCTTGAAGAGCCACGAGACTCATAGCCACGGCTGGGCGTGGTGCTTGACTCATAACTGCGGCTTGACGTGCTGCCCGACTCGTAGCCCCGACTTGACGTGCCGCCCGACTCGTAGCCGCGGCTTGACGTGCTGCCGGTGTGGGTGCCACGGCTCGACGTGCTGCCCGAGTTGTAGTCGCGCACGGTCGAACGGCTTGAACTGTAGTCGCGGGTCGCCGTGCGGTCGTAGCCGTAGCCGCGAGAGCCAGTTCCGCGACCGGACGAGGAGCCGTAGCTGCGTGTGCCGCCGGAGTTTCTGCCACCCTCCACTCTGCCGCCGGTGCCTCTGCCGCCGTTGCCTCTGCCTGAGCCGGCGCTGCCACCGATGGTGTAGCCCGTGCCGCGGCGTGTGCCGTTGCCATCGACGCTATAGCCTCCGCGTGCACCTGCCGAGCGGCCTCCGCCTATCGAGGGGCGGCCGGCGGCTATGCCACCGATATAGTTGCCGGGACGGTGAGCGTAGTAGATGGGACGCTGGTGCCAGGGACGGTAGGGATGACGGGGAAGAAAGCCCCAGTTATAACCCCACGAGATGTAGCCTCCGCAGCCCCATGAGCCCCAGCCCCAAGAGCCTCCCCAGCCCCAAGAACCGCCCCAAGAGCCGCCCCAGCCGATGTGCCAGGGGTGGTGCCAGTTGTAGTACCAGGGATCGAACCACGGGTCAAACCAGCGGTCGAACCACGGGTCGAACCATGGGTCGATGGACACATAGACCGACGGATAGCGGTAGCGGAATAGGCGGTTGCTGACGGCAAAGTCCTCGCCGTCGGAGAAACCCCTTGAGTAGCCGCTCGAATAGCCCTGCGTATAGGACGTAGTGGCGATGGAGTCTATCTCGCGGTCGAACCCGCTTGTGTTGGAGTAGGAGTAACGGCGATTGTAGTTGTCGACGTCAAAGTTGTTGCTTCCGTAGTCGGCGACGCTATGGTCAGCCTCGATCCTGTAGGGGCGGTATGACGATTGGTTGTAAGACGAGGGGGCGCTATAAGCACTCGCCTTCTTCTTCGACGATGCGAAATACATGTCGTCGTCCTGTGCCAGAGCCACTGACGTAAAGCCTATTGCAGCGGCTAAAAGGGTGATGCTACGTTTCAACATATTGCTTTGTGTTTTACTGATTTGCTATTGAATATTTATGCTCTCCTGCAGAGCCATCGGCATAACCAAATGGCATCTTTATCCTTATGACACGCACGCATTCTGAAAGGTTACATCATGCAATGCATATTTTTACATCTCCTCCCACCCATACGGTGCTCGCCTCCTCGCCCTCGAGACTGTGCCACGAGAGTTGGTGGCCGTCGGCGTCGGTCACCACGACCACGGGGTGGTCCACTACCCTGCCGTCGGCGAGGACGGCCCTATGATAGGCGTGTCGGGGCATGGGGCTGTGGATTTTAGTGGTGGATGCGCACCAGCACGGGGTTGAGTACGAACAGGCGGCGCGCGTACTTGTCGCGGTTCTCGGACGTGGGATAAAAGACGAAGCCGCCGACCTCCTTGAGCTCATGCTCCTTGTCGGCGCGTATCCTGACCTCTATTTCCTGGTCGCCATGCAGCGACTGCACCTCCGAGACGACACTGTCGCCCTCGTAGCGGAGGGTGAGCGCCGCCAGAGCCTCGCGCTGGCCGTCGCGCTGGAGGAAGAACGTGCCGGCGTTAAAGATGAACTCGTCGCCGGCGAGGAACGTGGAGTCGGCGCGATAGGTGAAGGTGAGGTGGTTGACGTTGGTCGCCTGGGTGAGGACAATCATCTTGGCCCCCGACCAGATGTTGGCGGAGTCGCCCTCCGAGGTGAGCGAGGCGTACTCGCTCTCCGAGTCGTCGAGGCCTGCCGCCGCGGCCTCCGCCGCGAGGCGGTCGTGGAGGCGCACATAGACCTTGAAGAGCACGTCGGCATTGGCGGCGTACCACACCATCGAGGAGTCGAACTCCTGCTCCGTAACGTCGTGCTTCTCAAAGACTTTCTGCACGTAGGCGTAGCGGTAGTAGTCGACACTGTCGCGACGCACGTCAGCCAGAGCCTGCGCAAGGTGATAGTCGTAGAGTATCTCCTCCATGTCGTCCTCGTCGATGATATAGTTGGGACGACCGGGGTGGCAGGCGGCTATCAGCAGCATGGCGAGAAGCACGCACACCGGGCGCGACCTAAAGTTTCTGCAGGCGGTCATGGTAGAAGATGAGCAGGGCGACGATGCCGCAGCTGATGGCGGAGTCGGCGAAGTTGAAGATGGGACTGAAGAAGATGAAGTGCTCGCCACCGCAGAGGGGCAACCACCGGGGCCAGTTCCACTCCACCAAGGGGAAGTAGAACATGTCGACCACGCGTCCGTTCATCAGTGTGCCGTAGCCCTCGCCCCAGGGCACGAGCTGCGCCGTGAACGGGGGCATGGGGTTGTCGAAGATCATGCCGTAGAAGAGGCAGTCGACGATGTTGCCGGCGGCTCCCGCCACGATGAGGGCGAGGCAGACAACATAGCCCCATGGCGCACGGCGGCTGATGACGCGCACCATGTACCAGGCGATGACCGCCACGGCGACGATACGGAACGAGGTGAGGAGCAGCTTGGGCACCACCTCCATGCCGAACGCCATGCCGTTGTTCTCGGTGAACACGATCTGGAACCAGTCGGTGACGTGGATGCTCTCATGGAGGTACATGCCCGTCTTGACCGCTAACTTGATGACCTGGTCGATGACGACCACCGCCACGACTATGGCGGCGGCGGCGATGGACTGTCTGCGTGCGAGCGTCATGCCTTGGCGATGGTTACGGGGAGGGTGAAGTCGTCGAAGTCGACTACCGTGTCGGCTGTGACGGCAGTCACCTCGACACTTTCGGCGAGCACCTGCGAGGCGATGTAGTCGCGGAAGGCAGCCACCGCCTCGTCGGTCTCGGCATGCGAGCCGACGGCGACGCGTATGCGGTCGGTAATCTCCAGTCCGCTCTCCTTGCGGAGTGCCTGTATGCGCTTGACTATCTCGCGGGCGACGCCCTCGCGGCGCAGTGTCTCGTTGATGGTCAGGTCGAGGGCAACGGTCAGACTGCCCTCGTTGGCGACCGTCCAGCCGGGTATGTCCTCGCTGATGATCTCCACGTCAGCGAGCTCCACCTCGGCTGTCCCGCCCGAGGCGAGGGTCAGCACTATGCGCCCGTCGCGCTCGAGGGAGGCTATCTCCGCCTGTGCCATCGCATCGACGGCGGCGGCCACCTCCTTCATCTGCTTGCCGAACTTCTTGCCCATGGTGCGGAAGTTGCACTTGACCTTCTTGACCAGCAGTCCGTCGCCGGCCATGAACTTCAACTCCTTGACATTCACCTCGTCGAGGATGAGTTGCTTGACGGCTTCGATGGCCGCCTGTTGCTGGGCGTCGGTGGCGGGTATGATGATGCTCTGGAGGGGCTGGCGCACGATGATGTGCTCTTTCTTGCGGAGCGAGAGCACCATGGATGTTATCTTCTGCGCCATCTCCATGCGGTTCTCTAAAGCCTTGTCGATGGCGGCGGTGTCCGCCTTGGGCCACATGGCGAGATGCACGCTCCCGGTGTCGCGTCCCGTCGCCTGCGTGAGGTCGGTGTAGAGACGGTCGGCATAGAAGGGGGCGATGGGTGCCATCAGACAGGCGATGGTCTCGAGGCAGGTGTAGAGGGTCTGGTAGGCTGACACCTTGTCGGTGGTCATCTCGCCTCCCCAGTAGCGCTTGCGGCTGAGGCGCACGAACCAGTTGCTGAGGTTGTCGACGACAAAGTCTTGGATGAGACGGCCGGCGCGCGTGGGCTCGTAGTCCTCGTAGCAGGCGGTCACGTCGGCGACGAGCGAGTTGAGGGAGCTCATGATCCAGCGGTCCATCTCGCTGCGCTCAGCCATCGGCACGTCCTTCTCGCTATAGTTCCAGCCATCGACGTTGGCGTACATGGTCAGGAACGAGTAGGTCTGGAAGAGCTTGCCGAAGAACGAGCGTGTCACCTCAGCCACTCCCGCGGGGTCGTAGCGTAGGTTGTCCCACGGCTGGCTGTTGGTGATCATATACCAGCGCACGGCGTCGGTGCCATACTCCTCGATGGCTCCGAACGGGTCGATGGCGTTGCCAAGGCGCTTGGACATCTTCATGCCGTTCTTGTCGAGTACCAGTCCGTTGGAAATGACCGCCTTGAACGCCACGGAGTCGAATATCATCGTACCTAAGGCGTGGAGGGTGAAGAACCACCCGCGCGTCTGGTCGACGCCCTCGGCGATGAAGTTGGCGGGATAGCACTGGCGGCTGTCCAGCTCCTCCTTGTTCTCGAAGGGATAGTGGATTTGGGCGTAGGGCATCGCGCCGCTGTCGAACCACACGTCGATGAGGTCGAGCTCGCGCCGCATCTCCTTGCCCGAGGGCGAGACGAGCGTGATGTTGTCGACGTACGGGCGGTGGAGGTCGATGCGGTCGTAGTTCTCCTGGCTCATGTCGCCGGGCACGAAGCCTCTCTCCTTGAACGGATTGGCGGTCATCACACCGGCGGCGACAGCCTTCTCGATCTCGTTGTAAAGTTCCTCGACGCTGCCGATGCAGAGCTCCTCGCCGTCCTCGCTGCGCCAGATGGGCAGCGGAGTGCCCCA
>JABUTZ010000001.1:8488-15691 GCA_021443415.1 Bacteroidaceae bacterium
GGCGCGCCTTGAGGTCCATGCAGATGGCCACGTCAAGTGTCTCGCTGTCAGCGTCCTTGGCGGGGTCGTAGGCATTCTTGACATACTGTCCCTGCCACTGTTTATATAACTCGACATTCACATGAGTAGCCACGAACTCATCGTCAAGGTCGTCCATGAGGTAGAGTTTGCCGCGCAGGTCGACCATCGGGCGCGTCTCGCCCTTCTTGTTAATCAGATGGAGGGGCGCTATACCTGCCGCCTTCGCCACGAAGGCGTCGTCGGCACCGAAGGTGGGGGCGATGTGCACGATGCCCGTACCGTCCTCGGTGGTCACATAGTCGCCGGGGATGACGCGGAAGGCATCGCCGTCGGGGCGCACCCACGGCTGGAGTTGCTCGTAGCGCATGCCCACGAGGTCGGCGCCCGTGTATTCGGCCACCACCTGCCAGGGGATCACCTTGTCGCCCGGCTTGTAGTCCCCGAGCGGCATGTTCTCGCCCGCGGGGTTGAGGTAGGCGGCGAGGCGCGCCTTGGCCATGACAACGGTGATGGGGTCGCCGTTATACATATTATATGTACGCACGCACGCATACTCAATCTTCGGGCCCACGCAGAGGGCTGTGTTCGACGACAGAGTCCAGGGCGTCGTCGTCCAAGCCACGAAATAGGGTGTGCCCCACTCCGCCATCTCGGGACGGGGGTCGGTCATGCGGAACTGCGCCGTGACGGTCGTGTCCTTGACGTCGCGGTAGCAACCGGGCTGGTTGAGCTCGTGGCTCGAGAGTCCCGTGCCCGCGGCGGGCGAATAGGGTTGGATGGTGTAGCCCTTGTAGAGGAGTCCCTTGTCGTAGAGTTGGCGGAGGAGCCACCAAAGGGTCTCTATGTACTTGTTGTCGTAGGTGATATAGGGATTGTCGAGGTCCACCCAGTAGCCCATCCTGTGCGAGAGGTCGCGCCACTCGCTCGTGAACTCCATCACGTTGCGGCGGCACTTGGCGTTGTAGTCCTCGATGGAGATGGTCTTGCCGATGTCCTCCTTGGTGATGCCGAGTTCCTTCTCGACGCCGAGCTCGACGGGCAGTCCGTGGGTGTCCCATCCCGCCTTGCGCCTGACGAGGTGTCCCTGCATGGTCTTGAAGCGGCAGAAGGTGTCCTTGATGCTGCGCGCCAGGACGTGGTGGATGCCCGGATGTCCGTTGGCTGAGGGGGGACCCTCGAAGAAGATGAACGAGGGACAGCCCTCGCGTTCGCTCATACTACGGTGGAACAGGTCTTGCCTGTCCCACTGCTCAAGCACTTCCTTCCCCACCTCCGAGAGGTTGAGGCGCGTGCGTTCGGTAAACTTATTGCTCATCGTGTTATTTGTATCTGCTGTAGGTTACGTTGACTTTCAGTTTCGTGTCGCCTCCGACCAGACGGGCGGCAGTGACGTCCATGTCGTGGTTGACGGCTATCACGTTGCCGTAGGTGTTGTCCATCTGGACGGTGACAGGCACCAGCACCACGTGGTTCCATTCCGTGTCGCCTTCTTTCTTCATGCGGTGCATGTAGGAGACGAGGAGGGCGATGTTGGTGAAGTCGTAGGTGTTGTACTGCGACGATAGCTCAGCATAGGCGAACTTCTCGGCCTCGAGCTTGTAGCCCTTGGCGAAGAACGAGGTCAGCTCCTTCTTCATGATCATGGCGAGTCCCTTGGGGGCGCCGAAGACGAGGTTGTTGTCGTACTGCTCGGTCGGGTTGGCGTTGTAGCGGTTCATGGTCAGCTGGACGCGTGCGAGCGAGTCCGCCTCGTGTCCCTTGACGATGTCGTCGATGGGCAGCACCACCTCGGTGTAGACGCCGGCGGGCGACGAGACGTAGGTGCAGTTCTTCTGCGAGAGGAGCTTGTCGAGGTTCACCGACTCGAAATGGGTCGCCTGGACCACCTCGCCCGTACCCACGAAGTTGGTGCAGGCGTTGTAGATGGTGTCGTTGCCGTTGTACTTGGTCTTGAGGCGGTAATAGACGTTGAGCGAGGTGGCCGACACCTTGACCATGGCATCGTCGCCGCCGTCGTAGCGCACGTAGTAGCCGGGGCAGATGGTGCGCAGGAACGTGTAGGTGTCCTTGAAGGAGCGCGGGTTGGCATAATACTGCTGCATGATCGAGTGTCCCGTCTCAAGGGGGAGGCTGATGCGCGTGCCGTGAGCGTGGGTGGTGGCGGTCAGCGCGGCGTTGGTCAGCGTGTTGTCCCATGCCGTGAAGGTCTTTGAGGCCACCACCTTGGCGGGTTTCTCGACGTACTTCATCAGGTCGACGTTCGACTCGAACACCTCGTAGGAGTCCATGATATTGGCCTTGTCCAAGGGCAGGATGCCCGCCTTGAGGGGCGCGTTCTTGTCGCCGTACCACGAGTTGTAGTAGACGATGAGCTCGCAGCTGTCGCACTGGACGAGCCCCGCCGCCGTCTTGTTGACGATCATGCTGTCGTGGGGGAAGAGCTCGCCCTCGAAGCAGTGGAGCTGGCAGGCGTAGTCGGCGCGTATGCCCACGCCCGTCACGGGGTCGATGACCTGCCCGAAGTAGCAGTTGCGGGCGTTCTGGCTCACATGGCCGAGGGTGTCGCTCCACGACACAGCCTCGAACTGCGCCGTCGTGGTCTGTATCTGGTCCTTGCTGTCGATGATCTCCTGCACCGACTCCAGGGTGCCGAAGTCGACGACGCCGGTGTCGCACGAAACCGCCGCCAGCGAAGCGACAGCCAAACACAAGCACGGGCGGAACAGCGCCGCCCATTGCCTCTTCACGGAGATGTACGTGTTATGAGAGTAGTTTGTCATAAAGTTCGAAATATGGTTTGCTATAGTCGTCTGACTTGTGTATCGAGGGCAGTCCCAGCTTCCTGACGTAGTCGGCTACACCCTTGTCTATGCCGTCCTCGACAAAGACCACGGCGTCGCTGTTCGCGACGGCGAGGCGCTGGAGGTCGGCGGGAGCCATCTTGTCGGGATAGTCCCCGAGCAGGTCGGCGGTAGCCTCGCGGAAGGGCAGGCACGACTTGAAGTTGGCACCGAGCTCCTGTATGTCCTCCTTGAAGAGCGAGGTGACCACCTTGGCCTTCTCAAACGAGGGCTCCTCGTTGTAGGCATGCTTGATGTAGAACGGCACGACGGACGAGATCCATCCATGGCAGTGGATCACGTCGGGCACCCAGCGCAGCTTCTTCACCGTCTCGAGCACTCCGCGGGCGTAGAAGATGGCGCGCTCGCCGTTGTCATCATACTCAAAACCGCGCTCATCGGCGTGTCCGAGCCGCTTCATGAAGTAGTCGTCGCTGTCGATGAAATACACCTGCATGCGCGCCGCCTGAATCGAGGCCACCTTGAGGATGAGCGGATGGTCGGTGTCGTCGATGATGATGTTCATCCCCGACAGGCGGATCACCTCGTGCAACTGGTTGCGACGCTCGTTGACATTGCCCCACTTGGGCATGAACGTGCGTATCTCAACCTTGCCGTCCTGGATGGCGGCGGGCAACTTGCGCCCCTCGATGGCATAGCTCGACGAGGGCACATAGGGCATGATCTCCTGCGTGATGAAAAGGACTTTTTGGGGTTTTGCCATGATATACCTATATAAAAAACGACGCAAAGTTACAAAAAAAAAGCCATAAAACGGATTTTTCTTGCGAAAAACTTTCTTCGTTTGACAATTTATGTGTTATTTTGCATTCAATTTGGACTAAGTATCCCGTTTGATGAAAATCATAAACACCATTTCCGAGCTTCAGCGCGAGTTGCAGGTGGAGCGCCGCCATGGCCACAGCATCGGCTTCGTGCCCACGATGGGCGCCCTGCACAACGGCCACGCCTCGCTCGTGACGCGCTCCGCCCACGACAACGATGTCACCGTGGTCAGCGTCTTCCTCAACCCGACGCAGTTCAACGACAAGCGCGACCTGGAGAAGTATCCGCGCACTCAGGAGGCGGACTGCCGCCTGCTCTCGGGACTGGGCACAAGCATCGTGTTCATCCCATCGGTCGAGGAGATGTATCCCGAGCCCGACACCCGCGTCTTCTCCTATCCTCCCACCGACTCGGTGATGGAGGGAGCGTTCCGTCCGGGCCACTTCAACGGCGTGTGCCAGATTGTGAGCAAGCTGTTCGACGCCGTGCGTCCGCTGCGCGCCTATTTCGGAGAGAAGGACTTCCAGCAGATTGCCGTCATCCGGCGCATGGTGGCTGACCTCCACTACAACATCGAGATTGTGCCCTGCCCCGTCGTACGCGAGTCGTCGGGACTGGCGCTGAGCAGCCGCAACACCCTGCTCACCGACCACGAGCGCGACATCGCCGCCAACATCTACCGCGTGCTTGCGGCGAGCAAGGCGAAGGTGGCGAGCTCCACCGTCGAGCAGGTGCGCCAGAGCGTCATCAAGGAGATAAACGGCATCGAGGGGCTGAGGGTGGAATACTACAGCATCGTCGACGGCGACACGCTCGCCGACGTGCACACATGGGCCTCCGCCCACCACATAGTGGGCTGCATCACGGTCTTCTGCGGCAAGACGCCCATCCGACTCATCGACCACATCAAATACTTCTGAGCCATGTTCGTAGAAGTCTTGAAATCAAAGTTGCACTGCGTCCGCGTGACGGAGGCGAACCTCAACTACATGGGCAGCATCACCATCGACGAGGATCTGATGGACGCCGCCAACATCATCGCCGGCGAGAAAGTGCACATCGTGGACAACAACAACGGGGCACGCTTCGAGACGTACGTCATCCGCGGCGAGCGCGGCAGCGGCTGCATCTGCCTCAACGGTGCCGCAGCACGCCTGGTGCAGGTTGACGACACGGTCATCATCATGAGCTACGCCTCGATGGATTTCGAGGAGGCGAAGACATTCACTCCCCGCATTGTCTTCCCCGAGAACAACAAGGTGAAATGACACGCACACACAAACTTATCGCATACGGTCTTGGCGCGGCGGTACTCGTTCTGACGGGTGTTGCCGCGTGGCTGTATCTTGCCGTCTGCAGCCCTGTCTGCCACGGCAAGGAGGCTGTCGTGCTGGTCGACGACGACGACTCGATGGACTCCGTCCGCGTCAAGCTCTCCGCCAACACCGTTGGCTGGGGCATCCTCAGCTCGCAACTGCCCATGAACCTGCGCACGGGGCGCTATGTCTTCGCCCCCGGGACGAAGCTTCTCTCCGCCTACCGGCGCATACGCAACCACGTCCAGGACCCTGTGCGACTGGTCGTTCCGCAGGTGCGCCTGCTCTCTCAGCTCGCCGCACGCCTCTCCCCCACCCTGATGATCGACAGTGCGCGCATTGCCTCGGCTATGGCCGACGAGCGCCTCATCGACTCGCTTGGCTTCGACAGAGCGACGCTGCCCGCCATGTTCATCCCCAACACCTACGAGGTGTGGTGGGACACATCCGCCCGCGACCTCATGCTGCGCCTCCACCGAGAGTGGCGGACGTGGTGGACCGACGAGCGGCAGTCGAAAGCCCGCGAGGCGGGGCTGACCCCCATCGAGGTGGCGACCCTGGCGAGCATCGTGGACAGCGAGACAGCCAACAACGCCGAGAAGCCCGCCATCGCGGGACTCTACATCAACCGCCTGCGCCGCGGCATACCGCTCCAGGCCGACCCGACGGTGGTCTTCGCCCTTCAGGACTTCACCATCCGCCGCGTCCTCCACACCCACCTGCAGACGGACAGCCCCTACAACACCTACCGCAACGAAGGTCTCCCTCCCGGCCCCATTCGCATCGCATCGATTGCTGGACTCGAGGCTGTGCTCAACTACCAGCACCACGACTACATTTATATGTGCGCCAAGGAGGACTTCAGCGGTACGCACAACTTTGCCGCCTCACTTCCAGAGCATTACGCCAACGCGCGCCGCTATGCCAAGGCTCTGAACGCACGTGGCATCAAGTGAGCGGCGGCGGCTTTTGGCGGTGGCTGGCGGCTTCTGGCGGTGTTTGGCACGCTGTTTGATTACGCCCCGCGCTTTCAGTGAACATCAATATCTAAAAACAAATACCATTATGACAATTCAACCATTGGCAGACCGCGTGCTGATCGAACCTGCACCGGCTGAGACAAAAACAGTTGGCGGCATCATCATTCCCGATACCGCAAAGGAGAAGCCCCTCCAGGGCACCATCGTAGCCGTGGGCAACGGCACCAAGGACGAGGAGATGGTCCTCAAGGCCGGCGACACGGTGCTCTACGGCAAGTATGCCGGCACCGAGATCGAGCACGAGGGAAAGAAGTACCTCATCATGCGCCAGAGCGACGTCGTGGCCAAGTTAGCCTAACCCAATCACCCCCTAACCCCAAAACCCTAAAACCCCAAAAGAAATGGCAAAAGAAATAAAGTTCAACATCGAGGCTCGTGAAGCGATGAAGAATGGCGTTGACCAGCTCGCCAACGCAGTCAAGGTGACACTCGGTCCCAAGGGACGCAACGTGATAATAGAGAAGAAGTTCGGCGCTCCGCACATCACCAAGGACGGCGTGACCGTAGCCAAGGAGGTGGAGCTGGACAACGCCTTCGAGAACGCAGGCGCACAGCTCGTCAAGAGCGTGGCAAGCAAGACGGGCGACGATGCCGGCGACGGCACGACGACAGCCACCGTACTGGCCCAGTCGATCGTGAGCGTTGGTCTGAAGAACGTGGCGGCAGGCGCCAACCCCATGGACCTGAAGCGCGGCATCGACAAGGCCGTCGCCGCCGTGGTGGAGAGCATCAAGGCTCAGTCTGAGCAGGTGGGCGACGACTACCGTAAGATCGAGCAGGTGGCCACCGTGAGCGCCAACAACGACCCCGAGATCGGCAAGCTGCTCGCCGACGCGATGCAGAAAGTGAGCAAGGACGGTGTCATCACCATCGAGGAGGCCAAGGGCCGCGACACCACCATCGGTGTGGTCGAGGGCATGCAGTTCGACCGCGGCTACCTGTCGGCTTACTTCGTGACCGACACCGAGAAGATGGAGTGCGTGATGGAGAGCCCCTACATCCTTATCTATGACAAGAAAATCTCCAACCTCAAGGACTTCCTCCCCATCCTCGAGCCCGCCGTCCAGTCGGGACGCCCCCTGCTCGTCATCGCCGAGGATGTCGACAGCGAGGCCCTCACCACCCTCGTGGTTAACCGCCTGCGCAGCCAGCTGAAGATTTGCGCCGTCAAGGCTCCGGGCTTCGGCGACCGCCGCAAGG
>JABUTZ010000001.1:16514-24017 GCA_021443415.1 Bacteroidaceae bacterium
GAGGCTAAATTTAGCCTCTCTCGTTTTGTTATGTCGCATTTTTGTCGTAACTTTGCACCGAAATCATCAAACCATCATAACCAATGGAAGACCAAGACAGAATAATCAAAGTGAACATCGAGGAGGAGATGCGGAAATCGTATATCGACTACTCGATGTCGGTCATCGTGGCTCGCGCCCTGCCCGATGTGCGCGACGGCTTCAAGCCCGTGCATCGCCGCATCCTCTACGGAATGCTCGGACTGGGCACAACGCACGACAAACCATACAAGAAGTCAGCCCGTATCGTGGGCGAGGTGCTGGGTAAGTACCACCCCCACGGCGACAGTTCGGTATACGGCGCGCTGGTGCGCATGGCCCAGGAGTGGAACATGCGCTACCTGCTCGTCGACGGCCAGGGCAACTACGGCAGTGTCGACGGCGACGGCGCCGCCGCCATGCGTTACACCGAGGCGCGCCTCCAGCCCATGGGCGAGGCGATGATGCAGGATCTGGACAAGGAGACGGTCGACATGACCAACAACTTCGACGACACGCTCCAGGAGCCCACCGTAATGCCTACGCGCATCCCCTCGCTCCTCGTCAACGGTGCGAGCGGCATCGCCGTCGGCATGGCCACGAACATACCCACGCACAACCTCGGCGAGGTGTGCGACGCCTGCGTGGCGTACATCGACAACCCCGCCATCGACATCGACGGCCTGATGCAGTATGTCAAGGCCCCCGACTTCCCCACGGGCGGATACATCTACGGCATGCAGGGCGTGCGCGAGGCCTACGAGACCGGACGCGGACGCGTAGTGATGCGCGCCAAGGCGGAGATCGAGCCGGGCGAGACTCACGACAAGATCATCATCACGGAGATTCCCTACGGGGTCAACAAGGCGGAGCTCATCAAGTACATAGCCGAGCTGGTCAACGACAAGAAGATCGAGGGCATCTCGAACGCCAACGACGAGACCGACCGCGACGGCATGCGCATCGTGATCGACGTGAAGCGCGACGCCAACGCGAGCGTGGTGCTCAACAAGCTCTACAAGATGACCCAGCTGCAGACGACCTTCAGCGTCAACTGCATAGCCATCGTCAACAAGCGCCCCATGCTGCTCACGCTCAAGGACTGCATACGCTACTTCGTCGACCACCGCGTCAACGTGGTGACACGCCGCACGCAGTACGAGCTGCGCAAGGCGGAGGAGCGCGCACACCTGCTCGAGGGCCTCATCATCGCGAGCGACAACATCGACGAGGTGGTGCACATCATACGCGGTTCGAAGACGGTTGAGGAGGCGAAGACGACTCTCTGCTCGCGCTTCGACCTCGACATGGCACAGGCCTCGTTCATCGTCGAGATGCGCCTGCGCCAGCTCACGGGCCTCAGCCAGGAGCAACTGCGCGACGAGTACGCCGAGATATTGAAGAAGATCGAATACTACAAGCAGGTGCTCTCGGACGAGAACCTGCTCAAGCAGATCATCAAGGACGAGCTCAACGAGGTGAAGGAACTCTACGGCGACGACCGCCGCAGCGAGATAGTGCTGACGAGCGAGGAGTTCAACCCCGAGGATTTCTACGCCGACGACGAGGTGGTCATCACCATCAGCCATCTGGGCTACATCAAGCGCACCCCGCTGGCGGAGTTCCGCGCCCAGGGACGCGGCGGCGTGGGCGCCAAGGCGAGCGCCACGCGCGACGGCGACTTCGTGGAGCATATCTACCAGGGCACGATGCACAACACCATGCTCTTCTTCACGCAGAAGGGACGTTGCTTCTGGCAGCGTGTCTATGAACTGCCCGAGGGAGCGAAGGGTTCGAAGGGGCGCGCCATCCAGAACATCCTCCAGCTCGACGCCGATGACAACGTCAATGCCTGCCTCTGCATCAAGAACCTCGCCGATGCCGACTTCTGCCGCGACCACTATGTTGTCTTCTGCACGCAGAACGGAACCATCAAGAAGACCTGCCTGACCGAGTACAGCCGTCCGCGCACGAACGGCGTGAACGCCATCAACATCGTCGAGGGCGACCGCGTCATCGATGTCTGCCTCACCGACGGACAGAGCCAGATCATCCTCGCAACTGCCAACGGACGCGCCGCCCGTTTCAACGAGAACACGGTGCGCTCGATGGGACGCGTCTCGACGGGCGTGCGCGGCATACAGACCGACGACGACGGCACCGACCGCTGCATAGGCATGGTATGCGTCGAGGACGCCGAGAACGAGACGATCCTCGCCCTCTCGGACAACGGCTTCGGCAAGCGCACCGACGCCGAGGACTACCGCCTCTGCAACCGCGGTGTGAAGGGTGTCATCGCCATGCGTCTGGGCGAGAAGAGCGGCAAGGAACTCATCGCCATCAAGAGCGTCAAGGACGACGACGACCTGATGATCATCAACAAGAGCGGCACGGCAATTCGCATGCACATGGACGCCATCAAGGTGCAGGGACGCGCCACAATGGGCCTGCGCGTGATTGAACTTCGCCGCCGCAACGATGTCATATCAAATGTGTGCATCGTGCCGCGCTCGGACGAGGAGGAGGATACAGCCTCCGCCGAGGAGGAGGCTCCCGCCACCACCACTCCCGAAGAGTAAAATAACCGAGTTACCGAATTACCGAATTACCGAGTTACCGAAAAACCTAATAACCCAATAACCCCCAAAAAAATGAAAAAACTCTTACTTATGGCGGTGCTCGCCACAGTGGCAGGCACGTCAATGGCGCAGGACAAGGCCATCAAGAAGGCGCAGTCGCTGTTCAACGAGAGCGCAACAACCGAAGAGTACAAGGACGCCAACGGCGAGAAGAAGATGCGCAGCGTAGTCGATTGGGACAAGGTGCGCGAGGCGCAGGAGACACTGACTCCCGCCCTCACCAACGAGAAGACCAAGGACTTCGCCCTCTACTGGAAGGTGCAGGCCGACATCGACCAGCGCTACATGACCGCCGAGCTGAACAAGGCCGCCAGCCAGGAGCCCCTCGACACGCTCAAGTTCTACGAATATGTCACACGCACCGTCGACGCCAACCACAAGGTGATGGAGAACGACAAGAAGGGTGTCTACAAGCAGTTAGCACAGATCAACCTCGAGAAGTTCCGCGTCTATTACCTCTACTGCGGTCAGTTCTTCTCGAACAACAACGACCCTGCACGCTCGTTCGAGGCTTTCAGCCGCTGGCTCGACTACGGCAAGAACTATCCCCTGCTCCCCGCCGAGAACCTCAAGGACTCGCAGGGCGACACCGACCCGAACATGATTGCCTACTACGCCGCCCTGACCGCCTATCAGTCAAAGCAGTACGAAAAGATGAATCCCTACCGCGACATGGCCATGGCTTACGAAAAGGACGCCGCCACCGTGCGCCAGCTCTACCTCGCCTCCACCCTCGAGCAGGGCGACACGACCGAGTGGCTGCGCATGGGTGAGCAGTTCGCCCTCGAGGGAAGCGCCGGCGACGGCATCGTCCAGAACATCCTCGCCCACTACTTCGAGCACAAGGACAACGACAAGGTGCTCGCCTTCGCCGACAAGATTATCGCCCAGCGTCCCGCCGACAAGCTCGGTCCCTACGCCAAGGGTCTTGTGGCCATGAACGCCGAGAAGTACGAGGACGCCATCGTGTGGTTCGACAAGGCCCTCGAGATCGACCCCGACTACTTCGATGCCCTCTACCAGGCCGGCGCCTGCTACCTCAACATCGCCTACACGCTCAACGACGCCCTGGCGACCAAGAAGATGACCAAGGCGGAGAACGACAAGGCTCTCATCCCCATCAAGGACAACTGCCGCAAGGCCGAGCCCTACTTCGTCCGCATCCGCGAGATTCGCCCCGACGAGCCCATGCGCTGGGCCCCCCGCCTCCGCCAGATCTACTACATCATCGACGACAAGGAGAAGCTGAAGGAGATCGAGCCCTTCTGCGAACTCTAATTCCTCTAAAAGACGCAAATCCAAGACCAAAAGTAATAGCCAAACAGTAAAGGCAAAAGCCGCATCACCAGCAGCGGATTGCCACAGCGAATTGCCAGCAGCGAATTGCCAGCAGCGAATTGCCACAGCGGATTGCAAGCAGCGAATTGCCACAGCGAATTGCCACAGCAGATTGCCACAGCGAATTGCAAGCAGCGGATTGCCACAGCGGATTGCCACAGCGAATTGCCACAGCGAATTGCCACAGCGAATTGCCACAGCGGATTGCCACAGCGAATTGCAAGCAGCGGATTGCAAGCAGCGGTCAACCGCAACGTATTACCTATTAGCTATTACCTATTAGCTACTCAATGAAGCGCATCTTAATTTCCCTCCTCGTAGTTGTAGCCGCCTTCGCCTATTTTGGCGCAGGCGGCTTCAACGCACCCACCTCCGGGCAGAGCGAAGCGAATGCCCAATCAACCACAAGCGAAAGCGCCGCACCCCCAGCAGGGCAGAGCGAAGCGAATGCCCAATCTTCCACAGGCCGCGGTGAAACGGCCGCCGACGCCCCAAGCGCCGATGCGGGTCCACGTGTTGCAAACGACAGTTTGCAAGCCCCCGCACAGAGCGAAGCGAATGTGCGCCCCGACTTACAGAGCGAAGCGAATGTGTCCCCCGCAGCCTCTTCCGCCACCGGCCTTGCCTCCGCCGCCTACCTCACCGACCGCCCCGAGCAGCTCGTCCGCCACTCCGCCATGCTCATCAGCTGGAACAGCGCGCTCCACCTCCCCAACTATGTCGCGTGGGAGCTCAACGAGGCTCGCGTCAACGGCGATTCTAAGCGAGCCGACGACTTCCAGCCCGACCCCACGGTCAAGGACAGCCCCACGTGGGCCGACTACCGCTCCAGCGGCTTCGACCGCGGCCACATGTGCCCTGCCGCCGACAACAAGCATAGCATGCAGGCGCAGAAGGAGTGCTTCTACATGACCAACATCGCACCCCAGAAAAACGCCNGCGCCGATGCGGGTTCCGTGTTGCCAACGACAGTTGGCAAAAATCCGCCACCGCTCCCAAGCCCCCTCATTGCCAACGCCGGTTGGCAAAAAACAACAAAACCAACATGGAGTCATTCGAATTTATCCAACAGTGCCTTGACAGCCTCAACTACTGGACCATCACCCTCCTGATGGCCATCGAGAGTTCGTTCATCCCCTTCCCCAGCGAGGTCGTCGTACCTCCCGCCGCCTACCAGGCAGCCGCCACGGGCGAGATGAACGTCTTCCTCATCGTCCTCTTCGCCACCATCGGCGCCTGCATAGGAGCTATCATCAACTACGTCCTCGCCCTCTACCTCGGCCGCCCCATCGTCTATGCCTTCGCCAACAGCCGCATCGGCCATGTCTGCCTCATCGACGAGCACAAGGTGCAGGTGGCGGAGCAGTTCTTCGACCGCCACGGAGTCCTCTCCACCCTCGTCGGGCGCCTCGTCCCCGCCGTGCGCCAGCTCATCTCCATTCCCGCCGGACTCGCACGCATGAACTTCTGGAAGTTCCTCACGTTCACCGCCATAGGCGCCGCCGTTTGGAACTCCATCCTCGCCGCCATCGGCTGGTACCTCCACTCCATCGTACCCAAGGAGCAACTCATGGAGCGCGTCATGGAATACAGCGGCGAACTCAAGTGGGTCTTCCTCGCCCTCGGCGCCTTCGTTGTCCTCTACCTCATCCATCAAGCGCGCAAATGACCATGGCAAAACTTCTCTTTCCCCTTTTCTTCCTGTTCTCCCTCACGGTCTGCGGCCAGAAGTCCTTCACCTATATGGGCAAGACGGTTGCCTTCGATGACCCCAAGCAGGCTAAGGAATATGCCGAGCTCATAGAGCAGCACAAGAACATGCGCGACGTCAAGGAACAACTCTCGAGCATCGACGTTTGCTTCGACCGCGTATTCATCGAGTTCACCAACATTGAGCACGAGCTGACCTACTCGTCAGCCATCCTCTCATGCAGCGACCTTGAGTTCGCCTTGTCACGCCTGAGCGACGAGATTGACTGCATCGAGGTCAAGAGCGACACCCGTACGGCATACGATGACATGAAAGAAGCATGCAAGAACGCCATCGACGAAGCGAGGCGCATCGTTTCCTATGAAGACGTAGAGTCCTACTATGACTGCTATAACTACGTACGTGCGTGCTACCGCGCCTTTGAACGCATCTACTCGCCCTGCCGCCAACTGAAAGGCGAAATTGAGGACCGAATGAAAGAAATGGAAGAAAAATTTGCCTCCGTCAAGAAAAAGTCCTAACTTTGCATTCCATTAAGCAAAGAAACCGCGCCGCAGGCGCAGCCAAACAACAGGCAAACGCGCCGCAGGCGCAGCCAAACAACATGCAACCGCGCCGTAGGCGCAGCCAAATCCACCCACAACGTATTAGTTATTACCTATTAGCTATTACCTAACCAAAGATGCTACCCCTCGTCCGCCACATAAAGACACTCCTGCTCACCCACGAGCATGTCGCCCTGCCCCAGTTCGGCACCTTCTTCACCGAGGTGCAACCCACTGGCTATGAGGCGTCGGAGGTCTTCATGCCCACACGTCGGACACTCCGTTTCACAGCCGAGATAGACGACACCGACACCCTCCTTCTCGACTCCTACCGCACCACCTACCGCCTCACTCCCGAGCGCGCACGCCAGCGCCTCGACCGCGACATAGCCGAAGCGGGCAAGACACTCGCCTCGACAGGCACCCTCGACTTCGACACCCTCGGCATGTTCACCCTCACAGGCGGCCGCATCACCTTCGAGACATGCAAGGCGACACTCATCGTGCCCGAGATGTACGGCCTCGATGCGTTCACCATGCCTGCGCTCCCCTCTCTCGGTACCGAGCGCACCACCAGCCAAACTGCCTCGCAGACCGATGCCTACGTCATCCGTCTCAGCCGCAGCCTGGTGCACACCGCCGCGTCCATCGCCGCTGCCATCATTCTCTTCTTCATCATCAGCACCCCCCTCCAGTCACCCTCATCCCGCACCCGCCTGAGCTCCATTCTCCCCACCCCCGTAAAGAGCACCGCCATCACCCTCACCGAAGACCAAAGCGAAGCTTTCGACTTCCCTGAGACAACCGCCACCAAAGCGCAAAGCGCAGCGAATGCCCAAACAGAAGCGCAGAGCGCAGCGAATGCGCCCACCGAACGCGCCGATGCGGGTTCATGTGTTGCAAACGAAAGTTTGCAAGCCCCTGCGCAGAGCGAAGCGAATGCGCCCTCAGCCACCCAGTCGCAACCCGCAGCCACCGCCTCGCCCCTCGCCGGTGCCTACACCATCGTCCTTGCCACCGGCGTCAGCCAGCGCAACGCCGAGGCGTTTATCGGCCAGCTCGCCCGCGCAGGCATCGAGGGAGCCGAGATTCACATGCCCCGCCAGTTGCGCCGCGTCATCTACAAGCGCTTCGCCACCGAGAGCGATGCCTACAACGCCATGCGCTCCATCCAGGCCAAGTCGCACGCCGTCAGCGAGGCATGGGTGATGAAACTCCCCACACGATAACGTCCATGAAGCGCGTCCGTTGC
>JABUTZ010000001.1:24613-93061 GCA_021443415.1 Bacteroidaceae bacterium
TTTATCTTAGTTTTTCAGCTTCCTTTTTTGTTTTTTCAAAAATATTTAGGACAATATTGCTCCAAATTCTCAAGTTCCCCATGAGGCACGGTCAAGATTACGGTAGGTTATCGCCTCGGAGATGTCGCTGATGGTGACATTGGTGTTGCCCTCAAGGTCGGCTATGGTGCGGGCTACGCGGAGAATGCGGTCGTAGGCACGTGCGGATAGGTTGAGCTTATCCATCGCCTTGCGCAGGATATCGTTTGAAGGTTTGTCCAACTTGACATACTCGTCAATGAGGCTGCGCGTCATCTGGGCATTGCAGTTGACGTATGGATGGTCTTTGAACCGCTCTGCCTGAATGTTTCGGGCTGCGACAACGCGCTGTCGGATAGTGGCGCTCGATTCCCCCCTACTCTGCTGTGACATGTCATCGAACGTAACAGGGGTGATTTCAACCTGAATATCAATGCGATCAAGCATAGGCCCACTAATTTTTCCCATATATCGCTGGATGATGCCTGGCGAACACGTACATTCATGAGTCGGGTCATTGTAATAGCCACACGGGCATGGATTCATGGATGCCACGAACATGAACGAACACGGGTATTCGACACTGTACTTGGCACGGCTGATAACAATCTTGCGATCCTCCATAGGCTGGCGCAAAACTTCCAAGGTGGAACGTGAGAACTCGGGCAACTCGTCACAGAACAGCACGCCGTTATGCGCCAGGCAAATCTCACCGGGATGAGGATTGGTGCCGCCACCACAGAGAGCCACCTGGCTGATTGTATGATGGGGACTGCGGAAAGGACGTGTGGCAATCAACGTGCTGTCTCGCTTTAGGGCTGATGCCACTGAATAAATCTGGGTTGTTTCCAAACTCTCACGAAGCGTGAGAGGCGGCAGAATGGACGGCAGGCGTTGTGCCATCATCGTCTTGCCACTGCCCGGAGGGCCGATCATGATTAGGTTGTGACCACCAGCCGCCGCCACCTCAAGAGCCCTCTTGACCGTCTCCTGGCCTTTGACATCGGCGAAATCAAGGTCGAACGACGACTGATTTTTGGCAAACTCCTCGCGAGTGTCTGTTGTCGTTGGTTCAATGGACAGTTGTCCATTCAGCATCCTGACCACCTCTTCCAATGACTTGACTCCATAGACATTAAGGTTGTTTACCACTGATGCCTCACGCACATTGTCAATAGGCACAATCAGTCCGTCCATCTTCAACTCACGCGCCAAGATGGCAATGCTCAAGATGCCACTGACTGGTCGTACGCTGCCGTCAAGACCCAATTCGCCTATCATCATGTATCGATCAAGATTGGTCGATGTGATGATGCCACTTGCCGCCAACAGACCGATGGCGATGGGGAGGTCGTAGCTGGCACCTTCTTTTTTCACATCGGCGGGAGCCATATTTATTACCGTGTTGTGCAGCGGCAGGTGCAGTCCCGTATTAGAGATTGCCGCCATAATACGTTGCTGGCTCTCCTTCACGGCATTGTCCGGCAAACCAACGATAACGAAGCGCATGCCCTTGTTCACATTCACCTCGATTATGACTTTGATAGCCTTCAAGGCCATCAAAGCGGCACTATACGTCTTGACTAACATCCTGCAGACTCCTTTGCTTTAGCTTCGTTCCACAAGACATCCATCTCGGCGAGCGTCATATCCTGGAGCGCCCTACCCTGTTCGCGTACTTTGGTTTCAAGGTAGGTGAACCGACGAATGAACTTGCGGTTAGTGCGCTCAAGAGCATTGTCAGGGTTGATGCCATAGAGGCGAGAGGCATTGATGAGACTGAAGAGGAAGTCGCCGAACTCATTCGTGCTATGCTCGATGTCCTCGCGTTCAAGTTCATGACGCAACTCGTCCACCTCCTCATGCACTTTGTCCCATACGTCCTCGCGTCGTGTCCAATCAAAACCTACGTTACGCGCCTTGTCCTGAATGCGGTAAGCCTTGATTATGGACGGAAGAGCGTCGGGCACACCCGAAAGGACTGTCTTGTTGCCGTCCTTTTCCTTCTGCTTCACTCGCTCCCACAACTGTGACACGTCGGCGGCAGACTGAGCCACCTCGTCACCGTAAATGTGTGGATGCCGGAATATGAGTTTCTTGCGAAGACGTTCACACACATCGCCGATGTCAAAACGACCTTGCTCGGAAGCTATCTTGGAATAGAAGCACACATGCAATAGCACATCGCCCAACTCCTTGCAAATGTTATGCACATCGTCCTTGATGAGAGCATCCGAAAGTTCAAAGGTCTCCTCTATCGTATTGGGACGCAACGATTCATTGGTCTGTTTATGGTCCCATGGGCATTTCTCGCGCAGTTCGTCCAAGACATCGAGAAGTGCACCAAAGGCGGAAAGTTGTTCTGAACGCGTCATGATAATCTGATTGTTGTGTTTTAAGCACCCGAAGTGGCGCTTTTTCATCTACAAAGTTATAAAAAATCATCCACCTTATATATTATAATAGCGAGTGCAAGCAAAAAAATTAGTGCTATTTGATAAAAAATACAAGAATGATTTGCCCAATCTAAAAAAAAGTATTACTTTTGCACGTTAAAAATTAAGCAATTACAATTTAAACACATTAAAAAAATGACAAAAGCAGAAGTTGTAAATGAGATTTCATTGATGACTGGCGTGGAGCGCAACACCACATTGACCGTCATCGAGGCGTTCATGCAGGTGGTGAAGGACAGCCTGATTGACAAGGGTGAGAACGTCTACATGCGTGGTTTTGGCAGCTTTATCCGCAAGCATCGCGCAACGAAGACAGCGCGCAATATCAGCCAGGGTACAACCGTAGTGATTGGCGAGCACGACATCCCCTCGTTCAAGCCTGCAAAGGAGTTCGTCGAGGCTGTCAGCGAGAAGACAATGAAGAAATAAACCATATAAACTTACCACTATGCCAAACGGAAAGAAAAAGAAAAGACACAAGATGGCAACCCACAAGCGCAAGAAGAGACTGCGCAAGAACCGCCACAAGAGCAAATAAGCTTTTATTCGTCTGAAAACCTTGGGGATTGGGAAGTTATCCCAATCCCCTCTTTATAATCTCTTTATAATTAAGCGTCAAAGAATGACAAGTGAAGTAATAGTTGACGTTCAGCCGAAAGAAATATCCATTGCCTTGCTCGAGGACAAAC
The DNA here is from genome assembly GCA_021443415.1 of Bacteroidaceae bacterium. Lineage (GTDB taxonomy): Bacteria > Bacteroidota > Bacteroidia > Bacteroidales > Bacteroidaceae > Physcousia. The sequence goes on from JABUTZ010000001.1 coordinate 27,777, forward strand.
GTCTGGTCGAGTTTCAAAGGGAGAACAGGGATACAACCTTTTCGGTCGGAAACGTGTACCTGGCACGGGTGAAGAAAATCATGCCGGGTCTCAACGCATGCTTTGTGAATGTCGGATACAAACACGACGCTTTTCTTCATTATCAGGACTTAGGCTCTGACTTCAACACCATCGACAAATATCTCAAGCAGATATTGAGCAACAAGCAGAAACTCCTACCCATCGACAAGGCAAAACCTCTGCCTGCGCCGGAGAAGAACGGTAGCATACAGTCCGTTCTACAATTGGGACAGGAGATACTTGTGCAAGTGGCCAAGGAACCCATCTCCACCAAAGGCCCCCGACTGACGTGCGAACTGTCTTTTGCCGGACGCAACCTCGTGCTGACACCTTTTGGCAACAAGGTTTCGGTGAGCGGCAAGATAAAGGACAGCGAGGAGAAAGCTCGTCTCAAACAGCTTATAACCAGCATCAAGCCCAACGGATTCAGCGTTATCGTGCGTACATCCGCCGAGGGCAAGAAGTCCTCGGAGTTGGACAGCGAGTTGCACGAACTGATCCACAACTGGGAAGAGATGCTGCGCAAGGCGCAAAAGGCAAAAGAACTGCCTGCGCTCGTTTTCGAGGAGACAAACCGCACGATGGCTCTGCTACGCGACCTGTTCAACAAAAGTTATGAGAGCATCTACCTCAACGATGAGGAGACTCTCCATCAAGTGCAGGACTACATCCAGCAAATAGCGCCCGACTGCAAGAACGTGGCGAAACTATACACCGGCAAACTTCCCATTTTTGACAACTACGATGTCACCCGTCAGATTAAGTCGGGCTTTGGGAAGACGGTGAACTACAAGAACGGAGCGTACCTTGTCATTGAACATACCGAAGCACTGCACGTTGTCGATGTGAACAGTGGCATACGCAGCAGTAAGAGCGAGGAGAGAAGCCAGGAGACCAATGCACTGGAGGTGAACCTCGGAGCCGCGGATGAGATAGCGCGCCAGATGCGCCTGCGCGATATGGGCGGCATCATCGTGGTCGATTTCATCGATATGTCCGTTGCCGAGGATAGGCAGAAACTCTATGAGCGTATGTGCGAGAACATGAAGCGCGATCGTGCACGCCACAACATACTGCCACTGAGCAAGTTCGGTCTGATGCAGATTACCAGGCAAAGGGTGCGCCCAGTGACTGATGTCGAGGTTGAGGAGGTCTGCCCCACCTGTCATGGCACTGGTGTCATCAAGAGCAGCTACCTGTTCACTGAAAAACTTGAAGAAAAGATAAGCCACATATCATGCGTAATGGGGTTGAGAAACTTTGCATTGCACGTACACCCGTATGTAGCGGCATACCTCAACCAAGGTTTCATCTCCATAAAGCGCCGCTGGCAGATGGCATACGGCTTTGGTCTGTCCATCGTGCCGAGCCAGAAACTGGCGTTCCTGCAATACGAGGTCTATGACAAGGACGGACAGATGATAGAGATATGAGGTGTGTGACAACCATAGCAATCTGGATGGCAATGACTTGCGGCACTGCTGCGGCGATAGACAATAACGACCGTAGCGACCGCTTGCCAGTGCCTGATATGCTTGTGTTGTCTCTGCACCCCTCTACCCTGCTCCCCCCCTCCATAGAACCTGATTTGAGGGCTAAATCAGTGCCGCAGCATGCCACAATTCCCGACAAAGTCATTCGTGGCATCGACGTGAGCCACTATCAGGGTTTTATCAACTGGAAGGAGGTAGCCACCGACCCCCAGGTCGCCTACTGTTACATCAAGGCGACGGAGGGAAGTGGATATGTGGACGACTGCTACGAGACGAACGTGCGCCAGGCGCGCCAGAATGGAATCAAGGTTGGTGCCTACCACTTCTTCTCGCCGACAGCATCGCCCGTGAGCCAGCTGGACAACATGACCTCCGTGGTGGACAAGAAGGACAACGACCTCATCCCCATCATTGACGTTGAGAAGATTGCCCGTCGCGCCAATGTGAACGCCTTCCTCCAGCGACTGCGTCTCTTTCTCAAGTTGGTGGAAAATCACTATGGCGTGCGACCGCTTATATATACGGGGGCAAACTTTTACAACAAGTATCTCGCAGGACAGTTCACTGAGTACAAACTTATGATTGCCAAGTATATAGAGCCCGAACCAGTTCTCAAGGACAAGCATGCCAAGATGCTTATGTGGCAGTACACGAGCACGGGCAGTGTGAAGGGCATACGAGGCAACTGCGACCAGTCGATGTTCCTTAAAGATTATAACATTAACGATATCCTAATCAAATGAAACACATCTTTCTTTCAATCATGATGCTGATGGCCGCTCTGTCGCTGTCGGCAAAGGACGAGGACAAGAAGTATCTTGAGGGTGCCGTTCCCCAGGACGAGAACGGTCTTGTGGTGTTCAAGAAAACAATTGAGGTGAAGGACAAGACAAAGGCAGTCCTCTATGACTCGCTATACAATTGGGCTAAGTCGGTGGAGGCGGCAGCCATCCATGACTTGCGCACACGCCTCATAGATGCCAACCCCGACAGCGGACTCATCATCTTCCGCATCGAGGAGTGGATGGTGTTCCGCCGTCTTCCTCTCATGCTCGACCGCACTCGTTTCCGCTATGCGCTCACCATCCAGTGCCGAGACGGCAAGGCGGACATAACAATCAGCACCATCTCATACTACTATGGTGAGGATGCGAACGGCGAGAAGGGCACGCTCTACAAGGCCGAGGAATGGATTACGGACAAGGAAGCGATGAACAAAAAGAAGACGAAACTCTATCGCTACTCAGCCAAGTTCCGCCGCAAGACCGTCGATCGTGTAGAGGAACTCTTCAAGGAGGCGCGCAAGAGCGTGAAGGCCAAGCGCAAGAAAGTTGTAACCATTGAGGAAGAGGACGAAGAAGATTAATCCTCTCGTTATGAATGTGATGACAGAAGCAGAATGGATGGAGACCGGCAACGAATGCCGCCGGCGCAACGATTGGAAGGGAGCCATCGAGGCATACAGTAATGCCTTGGCACTCAATCCCGAAAGTCCTGCACGTACTGCAAGGGAAATGGTCGAGAACATTCTGGCTTTTGGCAACCAACAAATATATAATGTATAGATGAAAGGAAAAATCATAGTCAACGAGGAGCGATGCAAGGGGTGCGACCTATGTGTCGCCGCTTGCCCCATGCACATATTGGAACTGTCACCGCTGAATGTGAACAGCAAAGGATATCATTTTGTCGTACAGAAAGCTCCCGAGTCATGCACTGGTTGTACGGCATGTGCCATCTGCTGTCCCGATGCCTGCATTACCGTTTACCGTGAAAGATAACCTACTATGGACAAGAACAAGAATGATGTGATACTGCTGAAAGGCAACGAGGCCGTAGCCCATGCCGCTGTCCGTTGTGGCTGCGACGGCTTCTTCGGCTATCCGATTACACCTCAGTCGGAGATAATCGAGACGCTGTCCGAGTTGCGCCCTTGGGAGACGACCGGCATGGTCGTGCTGCAAGCGGAGAGCGAGTTGGCGAGCATCAACATGGTGTATGCCGGCGGTGCTTCGGGCAAGAGGGTGATGACGACTTCGTCGAGTCCCGGCGTAGCCCTCATGCAAGAGGGCATCACTTATATGGCGGGAGCCGAGATACCAGGACTGATTGTCAATGTGTCGCGTGGAGGTCCAGGGCTGGGTACTATCCAGCCGAGTCAGTCGGACTACATACAAGCCACACGCGGCGGTGGAAACGGAGACTACAACAACATCGTGCTCGCCCCTTGGAACGTGCAGGAGATGGCAGACTTCGTTGACCTTGGCTTTGAACTGGCCTTCAAATACCGCAATCCTGTCATCATGCTTTCCGATGGTGTCATCGGACAGATGATGGAGAGCGTACGTCTGGGTGATTACAAGCCCCGCAAGACGGAGGAGGAAATACGCCGACTCTATCCCTGGGCGGCATGTGGAAGAACCATCGACCGCCGACCGAACATCTTCACGAGTCTGGACCTTGACTCGGGAAGCATGGAACGTCGCAACCTTGCACTGCAAGCTAAGTTTCAGGCAATGTGTGACAACGAGGTGCGCTTCGAGACTACCGACATTGATGACTGCGATTCGCTGATTGTGGCTTTTGGATCTGCCGCTCGCATAGCGAACAAGGCGATGCAGGTGCTGCGCGCGGAAGGTGTCAGGGTTGGGTTGTTCCGCCCCATCACGCTTTGGCCGTTCCCCGAAAAGGAAATCCGCGAGCTAAGCACACGAGTGAAGCGCATCTACTGCGTTGAAATCAATGCCGGACAGATGATTGATGACATCCGACTCGCCACCGACAACCCATGCCCAATCTATCATTACGGACGACTTGGAGGCATGGTTCCAACACCAGACGAGATAGTACGATTCATCAAAGAGAAAGAGTGCGTATGACACACGACGAAATGCGATCACTTCTCAATGCCCTTTTCCTGTTGGTGGCTTTGATAGGGCTTGTCACCTACTTTACCGCAGGTCATACCGCAGGCATAATAATTATAGGTATATCACTTATAATCAAAATAATTGAGTTTATAATTAGATTTTTGCTTTAACCGTGGAATTAGTATATAAGAAACCAACGTTGATGAATGACACACCTATGCACTACTGCCCCGGCTGTAGTCATGGTGTCGTACACAAACTCATTGCCGAGGTCATCGAAGAGATGGGCATGACCGACCGCACGATAGGCATATCGCCAGTCGGATGCGCAGTGTTCGCCTACAACTATTTGGACATCGACTGGGTAGAGGCGGCCCATGGACGCGCACCGGCATGCGCCAGCGCGCTGAAACGCCTGTGGCCCGACCGCCTCGTGTTCACCTATCAGGGCGACGGAGACCTCGCATGCATAGGAACAGGCGAGACCATACATGCACTCAACCGCGGCGAGCACATCACGATAATCTTCATCAACAATGCCATCTATGGCATGACGGGCGGACAGATGGCTCCCACGACGCTGATGGGCATGAAGACAAGTACTTGTCCCTATGGCCGTCAGTCGGACCTTCACGGATTCCCGCTTAAGATAACCGAGTTGGCGGCACAACTTGAGGGTACGGCTTATGTCACACGCCAGACCGTGCACACGGTGGCAGCCATTCGCAAGGCAAAGAAAGCCATACGCAAGGCATTTGAGAACAGCATCCACGGACAGGGTTCGAGCCTCGTGGAGGTGGTCAGCACATGCAGTGCAGGCTGGAAGATGACTCCTCGCCAGGCAAACAAATGGCTCGAAGAAAACATGGTGCCGTACTATCCGCTCGGCGACCTTAAAGACACAACGCAATCATGACTACAGAAATCATCATAGCCGGATTTGGCGGACAAGGCGTTCTGTCGATGGGCAAGATTCTCGCCTATACGGGTCTCATGGCCGACAAGAACGTTTCGTGGTTCCCAAGCTACGGACCCGAACAGCGCGGTGGTACGGCCAACTGCACAGTGATAATCAGCGACGAGGATATTTCCTCGCCCATCATCGACTCGTACGATGTGGCTATTATTCTCAATCAACCTTCGATGGAGCGGTTTGAGAGCCATGTCAAGGCTGGAGGCGCCATCATCTACGACCCCTATGGCATCATGACACCTCCTAATCGCACAGACATCGACATCTATAGCATAGCCGCTATGGACGAGGCGGCGAAGGTGGGCAATGCAAAGGCATTCAACATGTTCGTGCTGGGCGGCCTGCTCCGTATTCTTGGCATCACCGACGAGGAGGTGGTCGGTGCCGCTCTGCGCAAGACACTGCCCGAGCGCCACCACGGACTTATCCCGATGAACATAGAGGCGCTTCGCAAGGGTGCCGAGATAATCGAGAAGAAAGCGTGATGGCAAGAATCCTGTCGTTTCTTCTCCTGCTTGCCGCCTTCAATGGGGTGGCAAATGCTCAGTATGATGCCTTCAACAACAATGGCATGCCAAACGAGAGCGGCAGGATGGACGATGGTTCCAACCGCTTTACATGGGGGCGCGACTCTACTAAGACGCAGAAGACGGATGTGCCCGAGGGTTTCCACCAATGGACGGTGGATGAGCGTCTCGGCGACCGCACCAAGCATGAGAACGACACACTGATGTTTGGTTTCCAGCGTTCCAACGACACGGACGGCCCGACTGGTCAGTGTCAGACCACAGGCAATCTGGGTTCGCCGCGTCTGTCGCGCATCTTCTTCGACCGTCCGCAGAAGACCGATGCGTATGTCATCCCCGAGACTTATGACTTTGGTCGTCCCACGCTCACGAACTACCGCTTCTGGAACACCAAGTCGCCATTCACCAGCCTGACCTACCATTCGGCGGGAGACAGCCAGCAGGGCGAGGATCATCTCAAAGCCATCTTCGCAACGAACATCAACAAGCAGGCTGGACTGGGCTTCCTCATCGACTACAGTTACGGTCGTGGCTACTATGCCAACCAGGCGAACTCGCTCTTCAATGGTTGCCTCCATGGATATTACTATGGCGACAAGTATGAGATGACTGCATGGTTCAGTGCCAACCATTTCAAGACGACGGAGAACGGTGGCATCGAGAACGACCAGTATGTGAATGCTCCCGAACAGTTTGAGCGTGGATACACGACAGCGGAGATTCCTACCAATCTGACTAAGAACTGGAACCGCAACGACGACCAGACTTATTTCCTCACGCATCGTTACAACATCGGTTACTACCGAGACGTTGACATGCCGGATAGCGTCAACGTGGATTCGCTCCTCGCCAACGACAGTACCTTTGTCTTGCCTCAGGAGTTCATACCGGTGACGAGTATCATCCACACTTTCCGCCTGCGTCATCTTGCACACATCAACTACTGCGAGAGCAACCCCGGTACGTTCTTCCTCCATAACTACTATGGTGATCCCGCCAATGTCCGCGACGAACAGTACAACACTAATATACGCAACACACTGGGACTTTCGCTCCGCGAGGGTTTCTCCAAGTGGGTGCCTGCCGACCTCACAGTCTTTGCCACTCACGACTGCAACATCTACAAGATTCCTACCATTCCCGGCACTGACCCGGACAACCAGCATCCTCTGGAGCGAAACGTCGAGAATGATTTCTTGGTTGGTGGCTCGCTACGTCGTGCACAGGGTAGTCTGCTGCATTTCAATGTCGTGGGCGAGGTGGCGGTCATTGGCAGCAATGTCGGTAACTTTGACGTCCATGGAGATATCGACCTCAACTTCCCCCTCTTCCGCGACACATGTCACGTGGTGGTGAAAGGTTCGATTTCAAACATGAGCCCCAACTTCTTCTGGCGTCACTGGCATAGTCAGCATGTGTGGTGGGACAAGGACTTGCACAAGGAGTTCCGCACCCGTGCCGAGGGCATTTTCTCCATCGACCGCACTCGCACCCGCCTTCGTGTCGGCTGGGAGAATATCAGCAACTACACATACCTGAAAACCATGCTCACTCCCGTGGGCACAACAGGTGCGATGCAACGCAGCTACGATGTTGACCAGTGCGGCAACAACATCTCTGTCTTCTCGGTGGCTCTCAACCAACATTTCAAATGGGGTATCCTGAATTGGGAGAACGAGATTGTGTGGCAGAAGAGTACTAACGAGACAGTACTCGATCTACCCACCCTCTCGCTCTACACCAACCTTTTCCTGCGTTTCCGCATTGCCAAGGTACTGCGCATGGAAATAGGCAGTGACTTGCGTTTTTGGACAAATTACTACGCCGCCGACTATTCGCCCTCGCTCAACCAGTACACCGTGCAGGATGCTGACAACCGCATCAAGGTGGGCAACCATCCCATCATCGGTGTCTATGTCAACGCCCAACTCAAGCGCGTGCGCTTCTATGTCAGTGCGCACCACCTCAATGCGGGTAGCCACTATGGCTTCCGTGGCCCCCACTACCCCATCAATCCCATGAACATCCACTTCGGACTTTCATGGAATTTCGTAAACTAATTTCGCATTTTCTTGCGTCATTCGGAATAATTTGTTATTTTTGTAGCCGAATACATTACCTAACCTAAATTAACTAATATGACAAAACGTATTCTGTTCGCTCTGCTGGCGTGCCTTTGCATGACACAGGTGTGGGCTGATGACGCGTTCCGTAACCACCGTTACGACTCGTTCCAGGCCACGAAGGTCACCAACCAGAGCGTGGTGTTTGTAGGCAACTCAATCACCAACATGCANNNNTGGGCTGAACTGTTTACAGCCGACAATGTGATTAACCGTGGCAACTCGGGTGGTTTCTCGTGGGAGATTCTCTCCAACATCCAGAGTTTCATCACCGGTCGTCCCGCCAAGGTGTTCATCATGATTGGCACCAACGACATGAACGTGGCTGGCTACACCCCTGAGGCAGTTGCCAAGAACGTGCGTCAGGCCATCAAACACATCCAGAAGGAGTCTCCCGCCACCCAGGTGTATGTTGAAAGCGTCATGCCTTCGACAAATGGCAGCCGTACAGTGGCCAAGGGTCAGACTCTGAACGCCAAGCTCAAGGCTATGGCCGAGGAGATGGGTGTCACCTACGTTGACTATTTCGAAGCACTGATGGGTTGCACCGACTACAGCCAGTCTTACGACAACCTGCACCCCCATGTGAAGGGTGTGTATGCGTGGACCAATGCTGTCGCCCCCTACATAGGCACAGGCGTCAAGCCCGTTCTGCCGGCCACCCAGACCGTGAACAATGGCGGTCAGAGCAACTCATACGGTGCTCGCGCCTCTGTCTTCGGTCAGCTGCCCGTGACAAGCGAGGATGTGCTGTTCATCGGTGACGAGTTCGTGCACAGCGGCGAGTGGCAGGAGTTGCTTGGCAATCCTCACGTCAAGAACCGCGGTACAGGTTGGGGCAAATGGGGTCCCGACATCACCTACCAGACCACTTGCGTTCCATTCATCCTCCAGGGTCTCACGGGCAATGTTGAGCCCAAGCAGATTCTGCTGATGATTGGTACTCAGAACCTGACCTCTTCATCATCGAACCTCACCACCTTCAAGACCAACTATGAGGCATGCCTGACAGCTATCCGCGCGAAGGCTCCCAATGCCAAGATTACTCTGGTGAGCGAGATACCATTCGGACCCACTGCTACCAGCCTGAATGAGAAGAACCTTACTCCCATCAACAATTGGCTCAAGGAGAAAGCTGCGGCGGAGACCAATATGGACTACTGCGACCTCTACTCAATTCTGACCGATGATAATGTTGCCATCGACAAGTACTTGAACGATGACCAGTACGTGACAGGTCTTGGCTATCAGGCTTGCGCCCGCGAGCTGGCAAAGTACATCGACGGTTGCACCGTGATGAGCGAGGCAGACGCCGAGGCTTACTACAACCTCATCGCCGCGCGCGAGGTGTTGTCAAATGCCATTGACATGCTTGAGGGCATCGGCAGGACAGACTTGGAGAGCACTCTCAACGAGGCATATGCCCTCCTTGCAAAGAATGATGCCACCATCGCCCAGATTGAGGCTATGGGTGCCACCATTCTTGAGGCTCTGCGCCCCACTACGGGAAGGTGGTACAAGATGAGTGCCATGCGCAGTTCAAGCGTTTTCTTCACCAAGGCATCCGGCACAGGCACTGGTCTCATTGCCTCTGCCACTCTCGATGAGAAGGGCAATGGCTACTGGCAACTTGTTGACCGTGGCGACAACACGTATGACATAAAGAATGGCGCGGGCTACTACGCTCTGCCTACAGCGACCCACAATGTTCAGCTCAGCGTGCAGAAAGCACAGCCCACGGCTGGTTGGACACTGGAGTCATGCAACGCCATCGGCGCATTCAATGTAGCGGCAAAGGTGAATTCGACCTCTATTAATTGCTGCATGAACCTCACAGCAAGCAACACGATTTTCAACTGGATTACAGGCCGTGAGTCGGATACTGGTTGTCAGGTAGTCTTCACCGAGGTGTCATTCACTCCTCCCGTTGATCCCGAGGAAGAGGAAACCTACAACGTACCCTTCCAGCTTGTCACCGTCAAGGACGGCAAGATAGCAGGTGCCGAGTGGTGGTACAATGTCAAGATTAAGAACCAGTTCTACCTGCGCGACCAGGGTTCAAGTTCATACATGCCTCTCGACCGTGCACGTACAACGGGTGCCGAGGACGAGCAGTGGGCATTCACTGGCAGCGACCAGAAGGGCTACACCATTTATAACAGGAAGTATGGTACCGACAAGGTGCTGGCTGCTCCCGCCAACATCAGCAAGGACGATGGCTCTACATACGTCATCCTCGTGGATGCCAACAACGTACCCACAGGCTATGAGACCAAGTGGCAGTTTGCCAAGTCAACAGATCTCGCCGACATCGATGGATACTACATGTATTCCAAGGGTCAGGAGTCACACAAGGTGAACAACTATGGTGAACTGAACAAGCTGAGCTTCTGGCTCGGTGGCGCAGGCCCCGGTTCTACCCTCTCGTTTGAGTTTGCCGAAGCAGTTTTGCCCGTTGAGAAGGACGGCGGTCAGTTCTATCGCTTTGGAGAAGTGACAACCTCTGGTTGGGTTTCAGAATGGAAGTCGAACACCACCGTTCCGTTCCAGCTCAGTTTTGGCACATCATACAACAACATGAACGCTTCGACAATGGGTATCGCTGTTGGTCAGAGCATTGCTCCCTGGGCATTCACCGTATCGGACAACAATTATGTCATTCATAGTTACTCATTCCAAATCAAGGGCGGTGACGGTGGTCAGGTGATTACCACCCCCGACGGCACCACCACCACTCTCAGCACAAGCGAGTTCAAGGCAATCTCTTGGACCAACGATGAGAAGGACCAGCTTGCTGCCCAGTTCAACTACACTGGCGCCAACAAGGAGTCTGAGTTGAAGGATATGGTTGTAGTGGTTCGTCCGAGGGTTGCCGAGGCAGAGCCTCAGACTAACCTCTTCGAGTATGGTAGCGAGGGCAACAGCATTTGCTACCGTATTCCTGCCATCGCAACTGCCAAAAACGGCAATGTGATTGCACTTACCGACTATCGCTATGGCGGCCAGGACATCGGCTTCGGTCGCGTCAGCCTGCGCTATCGCATCTCAAAGGACAACGGTGAGACATGGGGTGAGATCAAGACTCTTCAGGAATCGCGTCAGGGTACTTACGGTGTGGATAAGGCGAATGATCTCTGGGCAGGTTTCGGCGACCCCTGCGTGGTTGCCGACCGCGAGAGCAACCGCGTGCTTGCCATGTCATGCTGCGGCAACGTAAGCTATCCTGCAGGCACATTCGCTCATCATCAGGGTATCGCACGCTTCCGCTCAGAAGATGCTGGCGAGACTTGGACTACTTTCGGCGACCCCGTCGATGGCATCGAGTGTCACTGGCAGGATATCTCTACGCCTATCTATCAGAAGTTTAAGGACGGCGGCGTTGACGTAGCAGCCATGTTCGTAGGTTCGGGACGCATCTTCCAGAGCCGCTTCACGAAGGTGGGCGACTACTACCGCCTCTACTGCGTCGTACTGCTCCGCACTCCTTCGACCGGTGGTTTCAACTACGTTCTCTACTCTGACGACTTCGGTGAGAACTGGAACCTGCTGGGTGGCGACAACTTCACATACGGTGTGAGCGGTGGCGACGAGCCCAAGTCTGAGGAGTTGCCCGACGGCAGCCTCCTGCTCTCTTCGCGTGCCGATGGCCGCATCTACAACATCTTCCACTTCACCGACGTTGAGAATGGTCTCGGCTCGTGGATGACTCAGGCTACCTCAAACAACAGCAACAACGGTATCTGCAATCAGGGTGGCAACCCCACCAACGGTGAGGTGATGGTTCTGCCGGTTGTACGCAAGGCGGACAACAAGCAGATGTGGATGGCTCTGCAGTCTGTTCCATTCGGAACTGGCCGCGCCAACGTAGGTATCTACTACAAGGTGCTGGATGACTACAGCAAGTTCAACAATCCCGCCAACTTTGCCAAGAACTGGGACGGCCGTCATCAGTCTTCGTTCATCGGCTCTGCCTACTCGACCATGACATTGCAGCACGACAACCACATCGGCTTCATGTATGAGGAGGAAACCTTCGGCAAGGCATACACGCAGGTTTACAAGAACTACTCTATCGAGCAGATCACTGACAGCCTCTACGCATTCGACACCAACCCCATCAATCCGATGAGCATCACTGCCGACGGCATCGATGTGCTGAAGGACGACATCGTATATTCTGCATACGTAGGTGGCGTATCTGAGGAGGGCCGCACAAGCATCGAGGAGGCTATCGATGCCTTCAAGGCTGACCCGAAGCAGGCCAACTACCTGAACATCTTCTCTGTCATTGCCAATGCTCCTCGCGTGGGTGTTGATGTCAGCAAGCTCTACATCATCCGCAACACAACCCGCGGTAGCGAAGGTGCCAATGCCATGTATGAGGACACTGCTGACAGCAAGTTCAAGTCTAAGGCTTACGACACCGAGGACGAGAGCCAGTACTGGGCGCTCCAGCCTGTTGAGGGTGAAGACGGCTACTTCCTGCTCAAGAACAACAGCACGTCGCACTTCTACCCCAACCTGCCTGCAAAGGAGACTGCCATCGTCAGCGTTGCCGACGAGACACAGGCTGGTCTCTACCGCTTGGAGTCAGTCAACTACGACAAGGTGGCTATCATCAACAAGGAGCCGACCAGCACCTATCCGGCAATCCACGCTCCTGGCGACTACGGTTCACGCATGGTGGCTTGGAATGCTTACGGTAGCCCCGCCTCTCTGTGGTACTTCGAGAAGACCGACATCGACTCTGGCATCGAGCCCACCGCCATCGACGGCATTGAGGCTAATGGCAATGTCGTGACAAGCGCCTTCGACCTTCAGGGTCGCGCCGTTTCAGCTCCCAAGAGCGGTCTCTATATCATCAACCGCAAGAAAGTCGTTGTCAAGTAATGAGAACTCTTCTGACTACTATCACCTGCGCATTGGCTATCACGGCCGGTGCGCAGGTGCGCGTTTTTGAGTATGGCAGCGAGGGCAACGATGTATGCTATCGCATCCCTGCTATCGCCACGGCGCAGAACGGTGATGTGATTTCGGTGGCGGACTATCGCTACTGCGGTTCGGACATCGGCTACGGACGTCTGTCGCTTCATGTCCGCATCAGCCATGACAATGGGCGTACATGGGGACCAATCACCGTAGTAGCCGAGGCGCATGAGGGCAAGTACGGCGTTGGCGAAGCACACGATGCCGAGGCTGGCTTCGGAGATCCCGCCATTGTGGCTGACCGTGAGAGCGGCAACGTGCTGTTGCTTTCTTGCTGTGGCAATGTGACCTATCAGGTCGGTACTTGGGAACACCATCAAGGCATCGCCCGTTTCCGCTCGGCGGACAACGGACGCACATGGAGCCATTACGAGGACATTGCGCCAGCCATCTACTCGATGTTCAAGGATTCGGGTGTGCAGCCCGAGGCCCTCTTCGTGGGCAGCGGTCGCATCTTCCAGAGTCGCTCCACCAAGGTGGGCGACTACTATCGTCTCTACTGCGTCGTGCTGATGCGCACAAAGGAGATGGGTGGACTTAACTACGTCATTTACTCGGACGATTTCGGTGAGACATGGGCCATGCTTCCCGGCGTGGGTGTCACCGATGGCGACGAGCCGAAGGCTGAGGAACTGCCCAATGGTGACATCCTCCTTTCCTCGCGTTGGTGGGGACGCATCTTCAACATCTTCCATTTCACCGATGCCGCCAAGGCGGAGGGCGCATGGATGGAACAGGCAAAGAGCAACCTCGACAACCACGGCATCGTGGCAGAGAAGAATGCCTGCAACGGTGAGATCATGATTCTACCCGTGACGCGTTGCGACGACGGCAAGGAGATGTGGCTTGCGCTTCAGTCGGTGCCATTCGGCCCCAACCGCTCCAACGTGGGTATCTACTTCAAGGGACTTGCCACTCCGGCCGACTACAGCACCCCCATGCGCTTTGCCACCTATTGGGAGGGTCGCCATCAAGTCAGCAAAATCAATTCCGCCTACTCGACGATGACGCTTCAGCGTGATGGTTCGATTGGATTTCTCTTTGAGGAGAGCACATTCGGCAAGGACTACACGATAGTGTACAAGAATCTCACCGTCGAGGGCATAACTGCGGGTGCTTACCGCTTGAGATAGGAGGCGAACGCTTCGCGTTTCTGTGCCACTTGCTCGTCACTGAGTTCTGGCATCTCCTTTCTAAGAAAACTTTCAAAGGCTTGCAGAGCAATCTGCAGGCCTTGTTTTCTGCCTATCTGCAACCCGTTGGCGAATGGTGTGTGGGGCAGCAGCGCACGATTGAAATTTCCGTCACTCATCGTTGTTATTTCTTGAGCAGTCCAAGCAACTCCTTGTTGATGCGCATGATGCGGCGGTTGTTGCTACGTATGTCGGAACCGATCTTGTCGGATATCTCGTTGAAGGCGTTGGTCAACGCATTGTTGCTGTAAAGATTTCGGTTACCGCATATCATGCTTATTGATGACGGAACGATGCTGATGTCAAGCACTGCCTCCTCGTCAAACGGATCTCCGTCGCAGTGTATCACGCCGGGTGCCTGACGCTTGATGACTATATGCTTGCAACGATAGAGATGCACGTTCTTACGGTCGGTGATGGTGCGATTGAGCATCTGGTAGATAACCCTTCCGGAATGGATTTTCTTGAAAGGCAACATGACGATGGCATCGATATATCCGTCAGTGAGCGATGCCTCGGGAGCAATGAAGACGTTGTTGCCGTACTGAGAGGCATTGCCGCATGTGATTAGAAAAGCATTGACGCTCATCTTCTCACCGTCTATTTCCAACTCATAGTCTTCGCTGTCGTATTCACGAGCAATGTTCACCATCTGCTCCATGTATGTCCACATGCCGCGCTTGCCTGCCTTGGCAAAGCGGTCGCTGACATACGCATCAAAGCCAACGCCGCATGTGCAGAAGAACAGGTGGTCGTTGATTTTGCAGTGGTCAGCTCGTATTATCTGCATGTCGTTGATGACCTGAAGAGCCTTCTCCGCATCCATTGGCAACTGCAGATGGCGCGCAAGTCCGTTGCCCGAACCGCATGGCACTATGCCTAAAGCGGTGTCCGTACCCACCAGGCCGCACGCCACACCATTCACCGTGCCGTCACCGCCCACGGCCACGACGGCATCCGCATGCCTGCGTACGGCATCGCGCGCCAGTTCCTCGCAGTGGCCTTCACGCTCAACGTATTTCAAGCGCCACTCATACCTCGACGAGTCAATGGTTTCGGGTATGAGTTTTACGATTTCTTCCTTGTTGTTCGTGCCGGATTTGGGATTGACTATGAACGTTATCTTGCGTTTCATCTAATGGAAAGACGGAAAAACGGTGCAAAATTACTAAAATTATCGGCTCCCACGAAACGTCAATGCAACATTTTGCGGATTTATTCCACATATATGGAGAAATAATTGTGAAAATGTCGTATTATCTCAGCAATTCTTCGTAATTTTGCAAAGAATATAATATAAGCAACTTCCTCATGGGATTATTAGAAGACAAACTTGGTAAGTACACCATACCACAAGAGTTTATGGCACAGGGTATTTACCCTTATTTTCGTCAAATTTCAGGCAAACAAGGTACTGAAGTGCTGATGGAGGGGCGTCGTGTACTTATGTTTGGTTCAAACGCATACACAGGTCTTACCGGTGACGAGCGCATTATCGAGGCTGGCGTTGCTGCCATGCGTCAGTATGGTTCCGGTTGTGCGGGCTCGCGTTTTCTCAACGGAACTCTCGACATTCATGTCCAGTTGGAGAAGGAACTGGCCGAGTTTGTGGGCAAGGACGAGGCCCTCTGCTTCTCGACTGGCTTCACGGTCAATTCGGGTGTCATTTCATGTCTCACGGATCGCAACGACTATATCATCTGCGATGACCGCGACCACGCTTCCATCATCGACGGACGTCGCCTGAGTTTCTCGCAGGCGCTCAAATATCGCCACAATGACATGGAGGACCTGGAACGCATCCTCGAGCAATGCGGTCCCGATTGCGTCAAGCTGATTGTTGTCGATGGCGTGTTCTCCATGGAGGGCGACCTCTGCAACCTTCCCGAAATCGTGCGACTGAAAAAGAAGTACAGCAACGTCTATATTATGGTTGATGAGGCTCACGGTATCGGTGTCTTCGGCCGTCAGGGACGTGGCGTGTGCGACCACTTTGGTCTGACCGACGATGTTGACCTAATCATGGGTACATTCAGCAAGAGCCTTGCATCAATCGGTGGATTTATCGCAGCCAACAAGGTTATTATTAACTGGCTCCGTCATAACACACGTACATATATATTCAGTGCCTCCAATACGCCCGCCGCAACGGCAGCCGCAAGGGAGGCATTGCATATCATACAGAACGAGCCGGAGCGCATTCAGGCTCTTTGGGACGTGACCCGCTACGCACTCAATGCTTTCCGCGAGGCTGGCTTCGAGATTGGCGAGACAGAGAGTCCCATCATCCCTCTGTATGTGCGCGATGTGGAAAAGACGTTCAAGGTGACTGCCATGGCATTCAATGAGGGTGTCTTCATCAATCCCGTAATTCCGCCTGCCTGCGCTCCGCAGGACACTCTCGTTCGCTTTGCTCTCATGGCCAACCACACCAAAGCTCAGGTTGACGAGGCGGTCGAGAAACTCCTCAAGGTCTTCAAGGAGCTGGACATATTGAAGTAAGAAATAAGGAGAAGCCCCAGCGTCCGTAAAGCGTTGGGGCTTCTTGTTTCCATCAATCGTTCAACAAGCCTCAGGCACTTGCAACAAACTTAATCACAATTAACCAATTAACCCCCAACCCATTAACCCCATAACCCCTCCAATGAGTGAATACATCGTTTCTGCCAGAAAATATCGTCCGCTGACGTTCGACAGCGTGGTGGGTCAGCATGGACTGACAACTACGCTCAAGAACTCCATCGCTTCGGGCAAACTGGCTCATGCCTACCTGTTCTGCGGTCCGCGTGGTGTGGGCAAGACAACCACCGCGCGCATTTTCGCCAAGACCATCAACTGCTTCACCCCCACCGCCAATGGTGACGCATGCGGTGAGTGTGAGTCGTGCCGGGCTTTCGACGAACGCCGCTCGTTCAACATCCACGAACTGGATGCCGCATCCAACAACTCGGTCGAGGACATACGCACACTCATTGACGAGGTGCGCATTCCGCCTCAGGTGGGTCGATACAAGGTGTTTATCATCGACGAGGTGCACATGCTCTCGCAACAGGCGTTCAATGCCTTCCTCAAAACCCTCGAGGAACCGCCAGCACATGTCATCTTTATCCTCGCCACCACCGAGAAGCATAAGATTCTGCCCACAATCCTGAGCCGTTGCCAGATATACGATTTCAATCGCATGACGGTAGCGGACACGGTGGCCCACCTGCGCAGTGTAGCGGAGAAGGAGGGGTACAAGTGCGACGACGAGGCATTGGCGGTCATTGCCGAGAAAGCCGACGGCGGCATGCGCGACGCCCTCTCCATCTTCGACCAGATAGCTGCCTTCACCAGTGGCGACATAACCTACGACAAGGTGGTCGAGCATATCGGCATAGTCAACACAGCATATTATTTCCGCCTTGTTGACCATCTCCTTGCCAAGGAGTACGCACCCTCTATGCTCCTTCTCAACGAAGTGTTGGCGAAGGGCTTTGATGCCGGACTGTTCATCAACGGCATGGCAACGCACTTGCGCAATGTAATGATGGCGCGCGACAAATCGACCGAGCAACTAATCGAGTGCAGCGAGTCCATGCGCCAGCGTTATTCCGATCAGGCGGCTAAGTGTAGCGACAAGTTCATATACCGCGCTCTGCGTCTCTGTAACACGTGCGACCTCAACTACCGGACAAGTCGCAACAAGCGCTTGCTGGTGGAGATTACGCTCATCGAAATAGCGCAGGATGACGACGCGGTCGCGGGTCGCCCCGCGACGAAACTTAAACCCATCTTCGAGCTGTTGCTGAAAAGTGAGGCGACGGCTTCGGTTGCCAACGAGCAACCCTCTCCCACCCCTGCGTCTGTGTCTGCCATTCCAGTAACTCCTGCCATCTCAGCATCTGCTGGCGTTGCGACCACTACCACTCCTACAGCAACCACCACTGTCACCCCAAGCATCAAGCGTGGTTCCTTTGGTACGAGCATCACTGCCGCCTTCCGCCCGAAACAACAAGCGACGGAGGCTGTTTCCGAGGAGATTCCTGTAGCATTGCCCTCGGTCGGTGCAACGATGCAGTGGAACGAGGACACACTCCGCTTTTGCTGGAACACATTCATACGCCAACTGCCTGTTGAGGAGCAGATCATGGCTGGTCGCATGCGCGCCGTCAATCCCGCTATCGTCAATGACAAGACGTTTGCCATCACCATCGAAAACAGCCGACTTCTGCCCGACTGGCAGAAAATGGTGCGTGGTGTGGAAACGCTCATCGCTACTCACACCGGTCGTACGGATATCCGCATGACTATAAACGTCGAGGAAGAAGAGTTGCAGAAAATTCTCTCCCGCCCCGAGTTGTTTACCGACATGACTGCTCGCAACTCCGTCCTTGCAAAACTCAAGGATGTCTTCCAACTTGACATCGCTTGAGCGCAAGAACCTCACATTTAATAGATAAAGTTGGAGACGGCATTCTCAATATGCTCCAACTCGTATGACTCGGCAGACCCGACAATCGATATGATGTCGTAGCGCATGGGCGATTCAATGTGATTGATTGCCATGTACTGATGCATTGCCGCAAGCAGATTCTTTTGCTTGCGCCAGTCCACCGCCTCATGTGGACTGCCGAAATTGTCAGTGCGTCGCGTCTTTACTTCTACAAACAAAACGATGTTGGGACCGGTGGCGATAATGTCCACCTCAAGCCGTCCAACTTTCCAGTTACGTTCGGTGATGGAGAAACCATGCCGCTGAAGGTAGTCTGCCGCAACATCCTCACCCCACTTGCCCACATCGTTGTGTCGTGCCATAAGTGACAGTCAATGAAAGAATAAGCTCTTTTGCGGAACTACTTTTCTGTTACAGCGAGAATCTGTTCGGCATGAGTTTTCGTGTTAATCTGCTTCGGAGTGAAGATATGTTCCACCACACCTTCCTCGTTGACAAGGAATGTCGTGCGCAGAGTTCCCACGCACTTCCTACCGCACATCGTCTTCTCGCCCCATGCACCCAATGCCTGAAGAAGTGTCGTGTCCGTGTCTGCAATAAGGGAGAAATTCAGTTCATACTTGTCGATGAACTTCTGATGCGAAGCGGCACTGTCTTTGCTGATGCCCAACACTTCATACCCCTTGGCGGCAAGTGCCTCACGATTGTCGCGCAATGAGCACGCCTCGGCCGTGCAACCGCTCGTGTTGTCCTTGGGATAAGCGTAAAGCACAAGCTTACGACCGCGAAAGTCCTCAGCCTTAATCTCCTTGCCATTCTGGTCGACGCCCAATACCTCGGGCAGTTTGTCTCCTACGTTCATAGTTGTTTTCTTTTAGTGAATTTGCAATTTGTCTAATATGTCTATTACACAACAAAATTACTTATTTAAATTGAACAAACCATCAATTCGCAACCATTATTTTGTGACGGGTTTCTAATCTGAATGCACTTTAGCGTTCATGGCGCATGATAACACCGGAAAAAGCGGGAAGAGAAAGATTGATGGGAATGTTCGGAGAGAGAGGCGTGGAGAGTTGGTATTCAGAAAGTAAGTCAGCGAAAGATTGCGAAGAGGAAGTCGGAGAAATGCCTATGTGGTTGAACGCCTCTTGGGGAATGATGACCGACGCCGATTGGGGATGGTCGGAGAAGTTGGCGGCGATGAGCAAGAGTTCGCGGGCGGAGTGACGCAGACAGACATAGACGTGCTGCGCGTCAAAAGTGGGCGAAGGAGGATTGACATACATCAGGTCATATAGTTCGCCATCGCGGAGCGCCTCGCTTTGGTTGCACGCAGAGAGGAGTCTGGCGTAGAATGATCGGAGTACCGATTCTTCGGCATTGAGACATCCGAGGCGTGTACGACGCAGGGAATCCACCGTCCAGTAGTCGAAAATCGTGGTGCGACCATCAAGACCGCTGAAACCTTCGGCATCGAGGGCCGGCTCGCCCAACTCCTGCCCGGCATATATCATTACCGGACCACGGCAGACCGCAACGGCAGCAATCATGCCCGCCATGCCACGGCGAGCATCGGCGGCGAACTGTGGGGAAGCGATGCGCTGCTCGTCGTGGTTTTCAAGGAAAGCAAGCATGTGGGAGCGAATGTCGTCCGTAGCCTGCCAGGCATGTGTGATTTCGCCAGCCCATCGATGCGAGCACATCACATCACGCAGACAATCGTAAAGCCCAACTTTGTCATAGAGATAGTCGAAACCACCGAAGTGGATATAGGAACGATAGAGTTCGGGATTGTAGACCTCAGCGATAAATTCTACACCGGGATACTGCTCCTTGACACGAGCGATGGCATAGTGCCAGAACTCTACAGGCACCATCTCGGCCATGTCGCAACGGAAGGCATCGACACCAGTGGAAGCCCAGAAGAGCAAGATGTCGGTCATCTTGAGCCACGTGTCGGGAATGGGGTCAAAATGACGAGTACCCGTGGCATAATCTATGCCATAGTTCAGTTTTACCGTCTCATACCAATCATTAGCCCCAGGCCATGCGTGGAAGACATCGTTGCCCGTGGCGCGTGCCGGGAATTCCTGCCACTCAGGAGCCAAGGCAGCATAGTCGTGGACTGGGAGATGGTCGGTGTGCAGACATTCATTATTTATATAATAGAAGTTGTTGGAAGGCGCAAACGATAGAGACTTGTCATCATCGGCGCCAAGGTCAGTGACACCTGCCGGACAGCAGATGCTGTGATACTCGCGTGAGACATGGTTGGGCACGAAGTCGATGACAAGGCGCAAGCCGGCGCGATGGACACGGCGCACAAGGGCAAGGTATTCGTCGCGGCGACGCTCGGAATGGACAGCCAGGTCAGGGTCTATGTCGTAATAGTCGGTAATTGCGTATGGCGAACCGGCCAAGCCCTTGACAACGCGCGGGTTGCAGTCGGGCACTTCATCGAAATGTGAGCACGTGGCATGGCGGATGAGACCAGTACACCAGAGGTGTGTGAAACCCATGTCGCGGATGTGGGCAAGTGCTTTCGTGTCGATGTCCGCCAAGGTGCCGCAACCATTGACGGAAGACCCGCCCCACGGGCGAGGGGAACGACCCTTCGCACCATAGAGGCGGGTGAAAATCTGATAGATTACCGGTCTCATGAGATGCCCGAAACCGTTACTTCAGCCACGTCCTTGGCTATCTTCACTATCATGCCCTGAAGAGCCTTGCCCGGACCGCACTCGACGAAGTCATTGGCACCGGCCGCAAGCATGTTGCGCACTTCCTCCGTCCATCGAACGGCACCAGTGAGCTGAGCGATAAGGTTGGCTTTGATTTCAGTGGCATCGGTATGGGCCTTGGCATCAAAATTCTGATATACCGGGCAAGATGGCACCTTGAAAGTGGTCTGCTCGATGGCTGCCTGAAGTTTGTCCTTGGCCGATTGCATGAGCGGAGAGTGGAAGGCGCCACCAACGGCAAGCACCAGAGCGCGGCGGGCACCAGCCTCCTTGAGCTTGGCGCAAGCGGCGTTGACCGCCTCGACAGAGCCGCTGATGACAAGCTGACCCGGGCAGTTGTAGTTGGCGGGGACAACCACACCGTCAGAAGCATTCACCTCAGCACAGATAGACTCGACTGTAGCATCATCAAGACCAACGATAGCTGCCATCGTCGAGGGACATGCCTCGCATGCCTGCTGCATAGCCATGGCGCGAGCATACACAAGACGCAGACCATCCTCGAAGTCGAGAGCTCCTGCGGCAACAAGGGCACTGAACTCACCAAGAGAGTGACCGCCCACCATATCAGGCTGGAAGTCCGCACCAAGGCTCTTTGCCAAGGCGACACTATGGAGGAAAATAGCAGGCTGGGTGACACGAGTCTGCCTGAGTTCCTCGTCCGAACCCTCGAACATAATATCAGTGATGCGGAAACCAAGAATCTCGTTGGCGCGCTCCATCATAGCGCGGCACTCGGCGTTGTTGTCGTAGAGGTCCTTGCCCATACCTGAGAACTGGGCTCCCTGACCGGGAAAAACAAAAGCTTTCATACAAAAATGTTTGTTTAATTGAATTTTGGGTGCAAAAGTTTGTTTAATTGAATTTTGGGTGCAAAATTAGTAAAATAATTCGTTATGGCAAAATGTAGGGGAGTCATTTGAGTACAATCTCGCCACTGCCGGCGCAAATGCGACCATCGGCGGTGTAGAGAACGCCAAACTGACCGGGGGCAACACCTTGGATAGGTTCGTCGCTCGCAACCGAATAGCGACCGTCGGGAAGCATGGAAAGCAAACCACTCATAAGGCGGTCGGTGTGGCGAACCTTGAAGCAGACAGGAACGGTGGAAGAAGGAGGGAGCAACCAAGGAACTCCGGTAATATAATGGAAATCAGACATCAGAAACGAGTTGGAATACTGCATCAAAGTGTCAAAACCACCAGAGACATAGACAATGTTGCGCCGCGTGTCCTTCTTGACCACATACCAAGGACCACCGCTCAGCCCAAGTCCACGGCGCTGGCCGATGGTGTGGAACCAATAACCGCGATGGCGACCAAGACGGCGACCAGTCTCAAGTTCTACAATCCAGCCTTCGCGCTCGCCAAGGAAACGACGCACAAACTCATTGTAGTCAATTTTGCCAAGAAAACAAATGCCCTGACTGTCGTGCCTACGCGCACTCGGCAGTTTCACACTCTCGGCGATGGCACGCACTTCCGACTTCATCAGCGAGCCAAGCGGAAGGAGAAGTTTGCCGACAGTGATACCGTCAAGCTGGGCGAGGAAGTCGGTCTGGTCTTTGACAGGGTCGGCGGCAGTGCCAAGCCAGACCTCACCATTCTCGTGAAGTATACGACCATAGTGGCCAGTGGCAATGCGGTCGTAGGCATGACCGACACGCTCCTCGAAGGCACCAAACTTAATCAGACGGTTGCACATGACATCGGGGTTGGGTGTCAACCCATGCTTGACACGACGAACAAGATACGAAACGACACGGTCCCAATACTCCTCCTGAAGGTCTACGATGTCGAGATGCAATCCATAGCGACGAGCCGTCGCCTGACAAAGTTCAATGTCCTCCTCGGCGGAACATGAAAGTCCATCGCCATCCATGCCAATCTTGATGTAAAACAAATCAGGGTTTACCCCCTGTTCTTTCAGGAGATGGACGACGACAGCGCTATCAACACCGCCAGAAAGCAAGACAGCTGTATTCATTTCAAGTGCAAAGTTAAGCAAAAAACCTCACATTTGTGTGTAAAGAGATTATTTCTTAGGGAAAAAGGGCAAAATGACGCGAAAAAGCTGTAACTTTGCAAGAAGTTTAAGAAACAAGCAATTATTCACACACATAAGAAAAGCACTAAGTTATGGAAATAGCAAGCAAATACAGCCCCGCCGAAGTGGAAGGGAAGTGGTATGAGTACTGGATGGAGCACAAGCTCTTCGCTTCTAAGCCCGATGGCAGAGAGGCATACACAATAGTTATCCCGCCGCCAAACGTGACGGGTGTCTTGCACATGGGGCATGTACTCAACGAAACGATACAGGATATCCTTGTGCGCCGCGCCAGAACGGAAGGCAAGAACGCCTGCTGGGTGCCTGGCACCGACCATGCTTCCATAGCCACCGAAGCCAAGGTGGTGAACAGACTCGCGCAGCAGGGCATTAAGAAAGCCGACCTCACTCGCGAGGAGTTCCTGAAACATGCGTGGGCATGGACCGAAGAGCATGGCGGCATCATTCTCAAGCAGTTGAGGAGACTCGGCTGCTCGTGCGACTGGGATCGCACCTCGTTCACGATGGACGAAAAGAGGTCGGAGAGCGTAATCAAGGTCTTCTGCGACCTCTATAACAAGGGACTCATCTATCGCGGCGTGAGAATGGTAAACTGGGATCCGAAAGCCCTGACGGCCCTCTCGGACGAGGAGGTAATATATAAGGAGGAGCACACCAAGCTCTATTACATGAAATACTATGTCGCCGACTGCACGGAGGCTGATGACAAGGCATGGACAAAGGAACTGGAAACTCAGGCAGAAGGTGGCAACGTGATACACAAGGACGCTAAAGGTTATTATGCCGTCGTAGCCACCACCCGACCCGAGACCGTGATGGGCGACGTGGCGATGTGCATCAACCCGGCCGACCCCAAGAACCGCTGGCTGAGCGGCCACCACGTCATCGTGCCGATGAAAGGTCGCGTGATACCCGTCATCGAGGACGACTACGTGGAAATCGAGTTCGGAACAGGCTGTCTGAAAGTGACTCCTGCACACGACGTTAACGACTACATGTTGGGCGAGAAATACAATCTCGAAGCCATCGACATATTCAACGATGACGCTACGCTGAGCGAAGCCGCCGGTCTGTATGTTGGCCAGGACCGCTTTGAGGTGCGCAAGCAGATAGCCATCGATATGCAGGACGCCGGGCTGATGGAGAA
This sequence comes from Bacteroidaceae bacterium, assembly GCA_021443415.1. Taxonomy (GTDB): domain Bacteria; phylum Bacteroidota; class Bacteroidia; order Bacteroidales; family Bacteroidaceae; genus Physcousia. The sequence continues at coordinate 52,395 of JABUTZ010000001.1, forward strand.
AATCGAGGACTACGACAACAAGATTGGTTGCTCGGAGCGCACCGGTGTGCCCATCGAGCCAAAACTCTCCATGCAGTGGTTTCTGAAGATGGAGCACCTGGCGGAAATCGCCCTCAAGCCCGTGATGGACGACGACATCAAGTTCTACCCTGTCAAATACAAGAACACCTACCGCCACTGGCTGGAAAACATCAAGGACTGGTGCATCAGCCGTCAGTTGTGGTGGGGTCACCGCATACCCGCCTACTACCTGCCCACAGGCGGATTTGTGGTAGCTGAGACAGCAGAGAAAGCACTTGAACTGGCAAAAGAGAAGACTGGCAATAAAAATTTGACATCAAGCGACTTAAGGCAAGACGAGGACGCTCTCGATACATGGTTCAGTTCGTGGCTGTGGCCCATCTCGCTGTTCGACGGAATCAACAATCCCGGCAACGAAGAAATCCGCTACTACTACCCCACCGCCGATCTCGTGACTGGACCCGACATCATTTTCTTCTGGGTGGCGAGAATGATAATGGCTGGCTATGAATACGAGGGTAAGATGCCGTTCCGCAATGTCTATTTCACGGGTATCGTGCGCGACAAACTCGGACGCAAGATGTCGAAGAGCCTTGGCAACAGTCCCGACCCCATCGAATTGATTGAGAAGTTCGGTGCCGACGGTGTGCGCATGGGCATGATGCTGTCAGCCCCCGCTGGCAACGACATCCTCTTCGACGAGTCGCTCTGCGAACAGGGACGCAACTTCAATAACAAGATATGGAATGCCTTCCGCCTCGTACAAGGCTGGCAGGTAGATGGGACCGCCAAGGCAGGCGACTGCCAGAAGAAAGCCGTGGAGTGGTTCGCCGCCTTGTTGCGAGAGAAAAATGCCGAGATGAAGGACCTCTACGGCAAGTACAGACTGTCGGAGGCTCTAATGCTCGTCTACAACCTCTTTTGGGACGAGTTCTCGTCATGGTACTTGGAGATGGTGAAACCCGCATACGGGCAACCCATTGACAAGGAAACATACGATGCGACCATCAGGTTCTTCGACGCACTCATCAAGATGCTGCACCCCTTCATGCCGTTCATCACCGAGGAACTCTGGCAGCACATCGCCGAGCGCAAGGAAGGCGAGAGCATCATGACCGAAACACTGACAATGGACGCGCCGAGCGACAAGGACGCCAAGACGGTGGAGGAGGTGGAGCAACTCAAGGCTCTCATCACCGCCGTGCGCGGAATCAGGGCGCAGAAGAACATCTCGCCAAAGGAGACACTCACACTGCAAGTAACTGCTGGAGACCCGCTTGCCGCTTATGCTGCCGTCACGATGAAGATGGCTAACATATCGTCAATCGACACGGTCAACCAGAAAGATGACACGGCAGCCACTTTCCTTGTCGGCACAACCGAATATGCCGTGCCGATGGGCAATCTGATTGACGTGGAGGCAGAAACGGCCAAACTTGTGGCCGAACAGCAACGACTCGAGGGTTTCCTTGCCGGCATCGAGAAGAAACTCGGCAACGAACGTTTCGTGGCCAATGCCCCTGCCGCCGTCGTTGAGATGGAACGCAAGAAAAAGGCTGACGCAGAAAGCAAGATAGCCGCTATCAAGGAAAGCCTGAAAAAACTCGGCAAGTAAGCGTCCGCAGTGAAAAAAACGCTGACCATAGGCGCTGTCGTGTTGGCGGTCGTGATGCTGGCGTTGGTGACAAGGTACGCCCCCAACATTTTTGGTGGCAGACTCAACCTTACGCAGGAGCAGATAGACTCGCTACTGACGCGGCACGAGACTGTCTATGATGACAGCCACGACAATAGGCAATGGAAGCGAATGGAAGACAGACCACTCGATGACGGGGTGGTCGAACGCGAGGTGAGCACTTTCCCCTTTGACCCCAACACAGCCGACACGACTGCATTGCTCAGTCTTGGGTTCCAGCGTTGGATGATAAGAGGAATGCTCAAATATCGCGCTGCAGGCGGACGGTACAGGGAGGTGGACGACGTTAAGCGCATCCCGGGCATGACACCCGAACTGTTTGACCGCATAAGCAGTTACATAACTATTGATGAGAAGTTCAAACCATATGACCGAGCGACCCTCGATGCGGAGAGACAAGCCAAATACGCCAAAGAAGATAGCGTACTTAGTGCAGAACGGGTGACCAAACTGCCTGTAGGAGCGCGCATAGACATCAATACGGCAGACAGTGCGTTGCTATGCCAAGTGCCAGGCATCGGTGCATGGCGAGCGCGGCAGATAATAAGAAGGAGAGAGGCGTTGGGCGGTTATATCTCTGTAAGTCAACTGACAGAGATAGAGGATATTCCCGATAGTTGCCTGCAATGGTTTGATGTCAAGAACCCGCAGATACGACGCATCAATGTGAACAAAGCCACGCTGACGGCACTGAAAAGACATCCGTATATCGGTGCACTGCGTGCAGTGGCGATAGACAGATACAGACGGACGCGCGGCACGATACGTTCGATAGACGAACTGCGGTTCAGCAACGACTTCACAGAAGAGGACATCAAACGACTGCAAGACTACGTGGAATATTAGCGACAGACATGAAAGCAGAACGCTATACATCAGCCAAGAGGCTTGAATGGGACGAGTTTGTGGAGCAATCCATCAACGGCACGTTCCTGTTCAAGCGCGGTTTCATGGACTACCACGCAGACCGTTTTGAGGACGCATCGCTGATGTTATACAACGACAAGCGTCTGTGCGCCGTCATGCCGTTCTCAAAGGAGGGAACGACGCTCTGTTCGCACGGAGGCCTTACGTATGGCGGACTGATAGTTGATGGGCGGACGACTGGTGAGGAGCAATTGGAGTGCTACGACGAACTGATACGAATGTGTAAGCAAGAGGGCATTACGCGGGTCATCATCAAACCCGTGCCACACATCTATGCCACACAAGGCTCTGAAATGCAAGCGTATGCCATGTTTCGGCATCAGTTTCAGCGCACAGCATGTGGCGTGAGCTCTACGGTAAACTTGCGCTCGCCCCTACCCATGCAGACTTTGCGTAAACGAGGACGCAAGAAAGCAGAGGCATTGGGACTGAAGATAGGAAGCGGCACGGGGAATATGGCTGATTTCCACGCACTGCTAAGCGAAGTATTGCAGTCAAGGCACAACGTCATGCCTGTCCATACTCTCGACGAGATGCGACTGCTCACGGAGCGATTCCCGGAAAACATCCAGCTATACACCATCTTCGACAAAAGCGGACGAGTTCTTGCAGGAACGTGGCTTTTCATCACCAAAACGACCATCCACGCTCAGTATATCGCCGCAAGCGACGAGGGAACAAATTCCGGAGCATTGGACTTGTTGTTCGGCCATTTGATAGCGACCGGCCAATGCGACTATTTCGATTTTGGCATTTCGACAGAACATGGTGGAACGGTGCTCAACCATGGTCTCCTATTTCAAAAGGAAGGGTTCGGCGGACGCACAACGGTGTACGAAACCTGGGAGAAAACCATAGGATAGGCAAGGAATACGCAAAATAACGGCGCGTAACAATAATATGACGCGCAAAAATACGTTTATTTTATGTATGAGACTATTTCTTACCGCCATCATATTAGCCATCACCACCCTTGCAGCCAGTGCTCAGGACTGCACACTGCGCGGCAAGGTGACCGATAATGAGGGACAGCCGTTGCCCCTTGCCACCGTGCGCATAGAAGGAACAGCCAGCGGAACGACCACGGGTATGGACGGCAAATACTCGTTCACGTTCGCCACCGCAGACACGGTGAAGGTGGTGTTTTCGCTGTTGGGCTTCCAGACAGAGAAACGCACCCTCCGCAAACCTACGGGAACGCAGAACATAACTCTACAGATGCGTCCTCTGACGATTGACATGGGCGAGGTGACCGTAAAGGAGACCACGCGGCAGATGGGAAGCACGCAGAAACTCGACATCGAACACACCAAGCGTATGCCCTCGACAACGGGCAATGCCGTGGAGGAGATGATAGCCACCCAGGCGGGTGTCAGCACCCACAGCGAGCTATCGAGCCAGTACAACGTGCGTGGCGGCAATTTCGATGAGAATGTCGTTTATATCAACGGAGTGGAGATTTTCAAGCCTATGCTCATCTCATCGGGACAGCAGGAGGGACTGTCAATCATCAACCCCAACATGGTGGAAGACATCTCGTTCTCCGCAGGTGGTTTCGAGGCGAAATACGGCGACAAAATGTCGTCGGTGCTTGACATCACATACCGCCGACCGAAGAAATTTGAGGCTTCTGTGTCAGCCTCCTTGCTCGGTGCCGACGTTTATGTCGGAGCCAAGTTGGGCAAGTTCACCATGGGACACGGATTCAGATACAAATCCAACTCATACGTCGTGTCATCGTTGCAGGAGAAGGGCGAGTACTCGCCTTCGTACATCGACTACCAGACCTATATGTCATGGTCGCCGACAGGACGTCTCACATTCGATTTCATCGGTCATATCTCACGCAACGCATTCAACTTCATTCCTTCGAACCGTGAGACAAACTTCGGCACGATGGAAGAAGCCAAGGCCTTTGTCGTGTATTTCGACGGTGAGGAGCATGACCAGTTCCGCACTTTGTTCGGCACATTGCAAGGCAAGTATAGGTTTACGGACAAGAACGACCTCGCTCTGCTCTTCTCCGCCTATTCTTCATACGAACGCGAGACCTACGACATATCGGGCGAATACTGGCTCGATGACACGAAGACGAGCAGCCAGCTGGGTGTGGGCAAATATCTGACTCACGCCCGCAACCAGATAGAGACCGACGTGATAAGCGTGGGGGCGAGATACAACCACCGCGTGGGAGCGCACAATTTTCTGGCAGGTGTGACATGGAAGCGCGAGCGCAACTACGAAAACACCCGCGAGTGGGAGCGCCGTGACTCGGCGGGATACAACAAGCCTGCCTTCGCCGACCATCTGGAGATGGTTTACAACATGAAGTCAAAGGCGGACATCGTCAGCAACCGATGGGAAATGTTCGTGCAGGACACATGGCGCACCGAGCGCAAGTCCGGCATCTGGTCGCTCTGCTACGGACTGAGGTTGGCGCATTGGTCGTGGAACAAGGAGACACTCATATCGCCCAGGGTAACAGTTGGTTGGGTGCCTTCGTGGAACGAAAACTTCACCTTCCGTGCAGGAGCCGGCATCTACTATCAGGCTCCGTTCTACAAGGAGTTGCGCGACACCGTCACAAGCGCGAACGGCAACACAAGCGTCGTGCTCAACCGCGACCTCAAGAGCACACGCTCAATACAGGTGGTGATAGGCGGCGACTACAAATTCAAACTCGGCAATCGTCCCTTCAAGTTCACAGTCGAGGGCTATTACAAGAACCTCTCAAACCTCAACACGTATACCGTTGACAACGTGAAGATATTCTATGCCGCCAACAACAATGCAAGCGGCTATGTGACAGGCATCGACTTCAAACTCTATGGCGAGTTCATCCCCGACCATTCGTCGTGGATTACCTTCTCGCTCATGTCTGCCAAGCAGAAGCTCAACGGCACATGGTGCCCGCAGCCCACCGACCAGATTTACAATCTCAATGTCCATTTTACCGACTTCTTCCCGGGATCCACCCGCTGGCAGATGACCCTGAAAGGATGCATCGCCGGCGGACTGCCTTTCACCGCACCGCGCACAGGCATGGATAAGGTGAGCTTCCGTCCGTCTCCCTACCGCCGTGTGGATATCGGATTGAGCTACCGCCTCTTCAACAACGAGGACCGTCACAATCATAAGTGGCGCTGGATCAAAAATGTATGGCTTGGCCTGGACTGCTTCAACGTGTTCGGACTCAACAATGTGAGCAGTTACTATTGGGTGACGGACGTGAACGACAACCAGTATGCCGTGCCAAATTATCTTACGGGCCGACAAATAAACGCTCGTTTTCTTGTAGAGTTCTGAAAACTTTTGTATCTTTGCATAGACATAAACAACTAACAACTTTAAACACATAAATCATTATGAAGATTTCACACATTGAGCACCTCGGTATCGCCGTGGAAAGCATTGAGGCAGCACTGCCCTACTTCACGGAAGTTCTTGGTCTGGAGCATTATGCCACTGAGGAGGTAGCCGACCAGAAAGTTAAGACAGCGTTCCTGCGCTGCGGAGAAGTCAAGCTCGAGCTGCTCGAGGGAACAAGCCCCGAGAGTTCTATCACCAAGTGGCTGGAGAAAGGCAACAAGGGTGTTCACCACGTAGCCTTCTGCGTAGAGGACGGCGTGAAGGAAGCCCTCGTAGAGGTTGAAGGCAAGGGCGTACGCCTGATTGACGCCGCTCCCCGCCTTGGCGCCGAGCAGCTGAACATCGCTTTCCTGCATCCGAAGAGCACATGCGGCGTGCTGACCGAGTTGTGTGAGCACTAATCCCACACCTTTTCAAATAGGGGCGACCCATTGTGGCCGCCCCTTTTCATATCCTAACCTAAAACCAACCAAAAATGAAAAAGATATTTCTCACTCTGGCTCTTGCCATGCCACTGATGGCCATAGCACAGACGCCGGCAACTGAACCCGTCTGCGTACCCGAGGTAGCCACGTGGACAAAGGCAGACGGCTACACCGACATCTCGGGACGCGTGATATTCAAGAACAAGGCACTGCGCAGTGTTGCCGAGCAACTGGCGAATGACCTACGCCTCATCGGCTTTGACGGACAGGTAGCCACGGGCTCAGCCAAGGCAGGTGACATCGTTCTCAACCTCAAGGCAGACAAGAAGGCCAAGGCTGAGTCATACAAGATTGAGACAGGAAAAACCGTGAATGTCACAGCCGCAAGCGTTGAGGGTGTGCGCTGGGCTACACAGACCTTGCTGCAGCAACTGCCCAACTGTGATGCCAGCCTTCTGCAAGGCACCATCGAGGATGCACCGCAATATCCCCTGCGCGGCTTCATGATTGACTGCGGACGCAAGTTTTTCCCCATCAGCTATCTGAAGCAGTTGGTGCGCGACATGGCGTACTACAAGATGAACTGCCTGCAGATTCACCTCAACGACAATGGTTTCAACTATTGGTTCGGCGACGACTGGAACAAGACACAGCAGGCATTCCGCATGGAGAGCGACTATTTCCCTGGACTGACCGCCAAGGACGGTCACTACACCAAGCAGGAAATGCGCGACCTGATACACTATGCCAATAATCTCGGCGTGGAGATTATCCCCGAGATAGACGTGCCCGCTCACGCACTGGCGTTCACGCGCTTCCGTCCGTCGCTTGCAAAGCCTGAGTTCGGCATGGACCATCTGGACATCACCGACCCCAAGGTGGTGGCGTTCATCGACAGCGTGTTCACGGAGTACATCTCAGGACCCGATCCCGTGTTCTGCTGCAAGCGCGTGCACATCGGCACCGACGAGTTCAACAACAAGAAGCCCGAGTACCGTGAAGCTTTCCGCTCACTGACCGACCACCTCATCCGCCTCGTGGAGCAGTACGGCAAGCAAGCCGTGTGCTGGGGGTCGCTCTCGCATGCCTACGGAGAGACTCCCGTCAAGGTGGACAATGTCGTGATGAGCATGTGGAGCAATGGCTTTGCCAAGCCAAAGGACATGAAGGAGGCAGGTTACAAGATGATTAGCATTCCCGACGGATATGTATATATTGTTCCTGCCGCCGGCTATTACTACGACTATCTCAACTGCGAGTGGCTGTATAACAGTTGGACACCCGCCAATATCGGTGGCACCCAGTTTGACGAATGCGATCCTTCTATTGTCGGTGGCATGTATGCCGTCTGGAACGACCATCCGGGCAACGGCATCACCGTGCAGGACGTTCACGACCGCTTGTTCAGTGCCATGCCCACGATGGCAGCCAAGTGCTGGAGCGGTGCTACGGCAAAGGCAGATTGGACTAAGTTCCAGGCTAATAGCGCAAGTGTGGGCGAAGCCCCTGGCATCGACGCTATGGGACACATGGTTGGTCATATAGAGGCAAAGGAAGTTAAGGCAGGCACGGATCGCTTCGTGCAGAGCGTCTATGAGCCGTTCAAAGGCGAGAATATCGACTGCGTGGTTGACAGAGGTTATCCATACGAGGTGACCTTCACCGTCGATTGCAAGCCTGAGCATAAGGGCGCAGTGCTCCTCTCTTCGCCTCATGCCAACTTCTACCTCTCCGACCCTCTGCAGGGCAAGGTCGGTTTCGAGCACGAAGGCTATGTGCATCAGTTCAACTACCGTCTGCCCAAAGAAGGAACCGTGACACTGACCGTCAAGGGTGACAACAACTCCACCACCCTGTTTGTGAACGGCAAGCAGCAGAGCCGCCTCGAGCGCGAGACACTGCACGTGCTGAACAGCAACCCGCGTAGCCATGTGCAGACACTGCCTGGCAGCAACGCTATCGTTGCCGATGCCACCGTTTCGGTGAAGAGGATGTACTACATGCACACTCTCTTCTTCCCGCTTGCGAAGACGGGTTCGTTCAACAGTACTGTTAGAGACTTCAAACTCAAGGGAGGCAAATGAAAATCACCCTTTTGGGAACAGCAACAAGCACAGGTGTGCCCGTAGTGGGTTGCACCTGTGCCGTTTGCACCAGCACCGACCCGCGTGACACCCGACTGCGCTGTTCGGCTATGATAGAGACCGAACAGACACGCATCCTGATTGACTGCGGTCCCGACTTCCGCCAGCAGATGCTCAAGGTGCCGTTCCGCCACATCGATGCCATCTTCTTCACGCATGAGCATGCCGACCACGTGGGTGGCATCGATGACCTGCGCCCATATTCCGTCTTCGGTGACGTGACGCTCTATGCCGACGATCTATGCGCCACGCACCTTGAAGAGAGGCTGCCATACTGCCTGAAGAAAAACACCTATCCGGGTGTACCGCAGTTGGAGATGCGCCGTATCGCAGCGCACGAAACCGTCGAGGTGAAAGATCTGCGCATCACAGCCATACCTGTCTTGCACGGCACGTTGCCCATCCTTGGCTATCGAATAAACGATTTCGTGTACATCACCGACATGTCGGGGATTGAGGAAACCGAGTTCGCACAGATGAATGGTGTGAAGACAGCAGTCATCAACGCCCTGCGCCATAAGCCGCACCCCACGCACAACACCGTGGATCAAGCCATCGCCTTCGCCCGCAAGGCCGAATTTGAAAATGTCTATTTCACACATATAGCAGATAAGATGGGACTGCACGCAGAGGTTGACGCGACACTGCCAAGCGGCTTCCACCTCGGCTATGACATGCTGGAGATTGAGGTCTGAAGGAGCGCCAATGATTATTTTCCTAACAACTGAAAACTATGCTGACAACTCTAAAGCGATACTTTGGCTACGATACTTTTCGTCCTCTGCAAGAGGATATTATAAGTCACATACTGGCTGGTGGCAGTTGCATGGTACTGATGCCCACAGGTGGCGGAAAGAGCCTGTGCTACCAGTTGCCGGCGATGATGATGCCCGGTACCACCATAGTCGTTTCACCCCTCATCTCACTGATGAAGGACCAGGTGGAGCAACTCGCGGCCGCGGGCATTCCAGCCGCCGCTCTCAACAGTTCCCAGTCAGACGCTGAGTCGTACCGCATACGCACGATGTGTCACGAAGGCAAAATCAAACTCCTCTATATGTCGCCAGAGCGACTGATGATGGAGTTGGACTATCTCATCCACGACATCACCGTGTCGGCATTCGCTATCGATGAGGCTCACTGCATATCGCAATGGGGACACGACTTCCGCGAGGAATACTGCCAGCTTGGAGAGTTGGACAAACGCTACCCTACCACCCCCATCATCGCCCTTACAGCCACGGCGGACAAGCTGACCAGACAGGACATTGTGACGCAGTTGTTCGGCGAGGAGCCACGCAGTAACTTCCGGCGGTTCGTCACCTCGTTCGACCGTCCCAACCTGTCGTTCACCGTCCAGAAAGCGTCAACGACTCAAAACCGTCATAGTTCCATCCTGCGTTTCATCGGTTCGCACAAGGACGAGTGCGGCATCATCTACTGCATCAGCCGCAAGGAGACCGAGAAGACAGCCGACTTCCTGCGCGAGCACGACATAGCCTGCACCATCTACCATGCAGGACTGACCGCCGCCGAACGCGACAAGGCACAGAACGACTTCATCAACGACCGCGTTCAGGTCGTTTGCGCCACAATAGCTTTTGGCATGGGCATCAACAAGAGCAATGTCCGATGGGTGATACACAACAACATGCCCAAAAGCATAGAGTCATTCTATCAGGAGGTGGGGCGCGCGGGACGCGACGGTCTGCCAAGCGACACACTGCTGTTCTACAGTTATAGCGACATGATCACTCTCGAGCGCTTCGCATCGGAGAGCGGGCAGAAGGACATCAACCTAAAACGGTTGCACTGCATGCGCGACTATGCCGAGAGCACCGTGTGCCGCCGCCGCATTCTGCTCAACTATTTCGGCGAACCCGACGGTCGCGACTGTTGCAACTGCGATGTGTGCTGGAATCCACCCAAGCGCATAGACGGAACAAAACTGGTCCAGATGGCATTGAGTGCCATCAAGCGCACAGGCGAGCGCATTGCCATGGGCAACTGCATCGAAATTCTGAGGGGGATGAGTTCCAACGTGATAAAGAAATGGCATTGGGATGCATTGCCCACATTCGGTGTGGGGCGCGAGACAACGACAGACGACTGGCGCGACTACATCATGCAGATGATTCACTACGGTTTCCTGGAGGTAGCCTATGACAACAACTCGCATCTCCACATCACCGATTTGGGCAATGAGGTGCTTTACGGCAAACAAACGGTGCAACTGGCACAGCCCAACCATGACGTGGTGGAGAAAAAGAAGGCCAAGCGCAGGGGAAGCAGCGCGACACGCGACATTCCCGCGATGTTCCAGGACGACCCGGCCGTAAAGCCGTACGCCGACCCCGCCTTGCTGCAGCTATTGCGCGAGTTGCGAAAGAGTCTGGCACAGGCACAGGGTTTCCCCGCATATATCATCATGAGCGACAAGACATTGGAGAACATCGCCATCGACCGTCCGACCACCATCGAAGCCTTCGGACGTGTGTCCGGCATCGGTGAGTACAAGCAGCAGAAATACGGCAGGGACTTTGTCGATGTCATACGGAGATACATCGGCAAGTGACAAAATACCAACACACACCAAGACATGAACATCCAAGCAAACGCAAAGCTCAACATCGGGCTTAACATCATAAGCCGCCGCCCTGACGGCTACCACAACATCGAAAGCCTGTTCATACCCATAGGACTCAGCGACCAGATAGAGATTATCCCATCTATGGGCAATGAGACGACCCTGCGCATCTTTGGGCGTGAGATAGAGGGAGCTGTGACCGACAACCTCGTGATGCGTGCGGCACGTATGCTCGACACACCGCCCGTGGATATAGTTCTGCACAAGAAGATTCCAACAGGTGCCGGATTGGGAGGCGGTTCAAGCGATGCAGCGGCTACGATGAAGTTGCTCAACGATATGTTTGAGTTGGGCATGGACAACGAGACTATGTGTCGCAAACTGGCGACGCTCGGAGCCGACTGCCCATTTTTCGTGGCTGGGACGGCACAGTTTGCGGAAGGAATAGGAGAGCGGCTAACACCCATCACCCTTGGCAATATCTTTGACAATTGCTACGTCGCACTGGTAAAACCTCCTGTGCATGTATCCACGAAGGAGGCCTACTCGTGCGTGACTCCGCGACCGGCCGACATTCCCATCCTATTTGCAATGACTCACCCCATCGGCGAATGGCGCAACATGATTAGGAACGACTTTGAGAAGAGCGTATTCGCCACACACCCCGAGATAGGCGAACTGAAGCAAACGATGTATGACTGCGGTGCCCTTTATGCACAGATGAGCGGTTCCGGTTCAGCCGTGTTCGGCATCTTTGACCGAGAGCCACAACTGCCGATGTTCGGTAACGACCATTTCGTGTGGGTTAACCGCTTATAACAACAGACACCATGGACGAACTGCTTTATAGGATAGCTCTTTCGATGCTGCCAATCAAACCGCAGGAGCAACGCATGCTGTTGGAGGCGGCGGGCAGTGCCACCGAGGTATTCCACCTCTCGAAGCGCATTGAGGAACTGATACCCGACAGCAACGACAAGGCGCGTGCCGTGATGGCAAGCATGGAGGGTCAACTGACTGGTGCGGCTCGTGAGATAGCTTTCGCCGAACGTAAGAACATTCGCATTCTCACCATCGACGACGACGCTTATCCCTACCGACTCAAGCAGGCGGAAGATGCACCCACCGTTCTTTATTATAGCGGCAACGCCGACTTGAATGCCAAGCACATTGTCAGCATAGTGGGAACACGCAGCTGCACTGACTACGGCAAGGATCTCTGCCGACAGTTCATTGCAGACCTGAAGGAAGCGGTCCCCGACCTCGTGGTGCTAAGCGGACTGGCATACGGCATCGACGTAACTGCCCATCTGGCTTGTCTTGAGAATGGCATACCGACTGTAGGGGTTCTCGCCCATGGGCTGGACATCATCTATCCGCAGGTTCATCGCACCTATGCCAACGACATGGTGAGGAACGGTGGCTTGCTGAGTGAATATCGCAGCGGCACGGACATGAACAAGTCGCTCTTCGTGGCCCGCAACCGAATTGTCGCTGCCTGTGCCGACGCAACGGTGGTGGTTGAGAGCAAGGAGAAAGGAGGCTCGCTCCATACCGCCCGCATGGCACTGGACTACAACCGCGACGTGTATGCTTTCCCAGGCAGAGTGACCGACAAAGTAAGCCGTGGCTGTCTGGATCTCATCTTCGACAACGTAGCCAGATGCGTCTGTGATGCAAAGCAATTCCTGGAATGTCAGGGTTGGGATAGCCTGAAGAAGCCCGATGAGCATGTCGTGCAGACGGAACTCTTTACCGAACTTGATGAGACACAATTGTATATAGTCGGCAAGATGCGCAGTTTGGACGAGTGCAACATCGCTCAACTTGCTGCGGTCACTGCCATACCCGTCAAGCAGTTGAATGTCCACCTGGCACAGATGGAACTGGCAGGTGTCATCGAGTTTAGCCCAGGAGGCAAATACCGCCTTGCCATGTCCTACAGACGGTAGGCGACGCGCCTATTCAGGCGTTTTAGGAGATTGCTGCAGGAATGAACTGGTCATATTGTCTATCGCCGTCAGTTCGTCGGCAGAGAACTTGAGGTTGTTGAGGGCGGACAGGCTACTATCGAGCTGTGCCACTGAGCGTGCCCCCACGATAACACTTGTAACCCGTTGGTCGCGAAGGAGCCATGCGAGAGCCATCTGCGAGAGAGACTGACCACGGCGTTTGGCTATCTCGTTGAGACGCTTGGCGGAGGCGACTACATGGGCAGTCACATGGGCGGGTTGGAGAAATCCTTCGGGACGGGCGGCACGCGAACCTGCCGGAATCGTGCCGGAGAAATACTTGTCCGTGAGCAGACCCTGGTTGAGCGGTGAGAAAGCGACGAAGCCACTTCCCTCCTCTGCCGCCGCAGGTATGATGCGCGACTCGGGATAGCGAACCTGAAGGTTGTATTTGTACTGGCTCAACAAGCAGGGAACATGAGCGTCGCGCAGAATCTTGTATGCCAAACGTTGTTTCTCAGGCGGATACTTGGAAATGCCCACATAGAGAGCCTTGCCCTGCCGCACAATATCAATTAGCGCCTGCATGGTCTCTTCTATGGGAGTGACTCCGTCGTATCGGTGAGAGTAGAAGACATCGAAGTATTCCAGCCCTGTGCGACGCAGACTCTGGTCGATGCTCGCCATGAGGTTCTTGCGGCTTGATCCGTCTCCATAAGGACCTTCCCACATCTGGTGTCCCGCCTTCGACGAGAGGAAGAGTTCGTCGCGATGAGCACTCAGGTTGTCCCGAAGGATGCGTCCGAAGTTCGTCTCCGCACTGCCGGGCACTGGTCCGTAGTTGTTCGCAAGGTCGAAATGCGTGATACCACGATCGAATGCATGCAGTATCATGCGCTCCGCCTCGGAATAGTCATCGACACTGCCGAAATTGTGCCATAGTCCGAGCGAGATGGCTGGCAACATCAGGCTACTTTTACCGCAACGGCGGTATGTCATGTGTGAATAACGATTGGGGTCTGCCATAAGGATACGGATTGATTAGCGTGTGGCTTACTGAGTTATTTTGCGCAAAGTTAAGAAAAATTCTTATCAAAACCGTTGTCTGCCCATACTAACTGCTCCCTTTTTGCCCATTTTTTCGCCAGAAATGTTTATCTTTGCATTCTCAAACCACTATCCCATCATGAAAATCAAGTCGGCTCGTTATGTCATCAGCAATGCGTTTGTGGAGAAATGTCCGCAGACGTCATTGCCGGAATACGCCTTCATTGGTCGTAGTAACGTGGGCAAGTCGAGCCTCATAAATGCCCTGACCAACACAAAGGGGTTGGCAAAGACGAGTTCCACACCGGGCAAGACGACACTGATAAATCATTTCATCATCAACGATGAGTGGTGGTTGGTGGATCTTCCTGGCTATGGCTACGCAACGATGGGCAAGAAAGAGCGTACGAAGCTCGAATACACAATCTCTCGTTATATCCTTGAACGTCAATCACTGACGGCTGTTTGTGTACTTGTTGATATAAGACACAAGCCACAACGTATTGATGTGGAATTTATCGAGTGGCTGGGCGAGAACGGCGTTCCGTTTATCATTATCTTCACCAAGGCGGACAAACTGAGCGGAGGCGAGGCGGCACGAAACGTGGCGGCATACAAGCGGTTCCTTAAGGAGACTTGGGAGGAGTTGCCAACGATGTTCGTCACGAGTAGTGCGGCACGCACAGGTACCGAAGATGTGTTGAGTTGGATTGAAGACACCAATGCCTCGCTCAATTCTCAAAACTGAATGCTTCGAACCATGACCAATTTCAGACTTCCCGCCGAATGGGAACCGCAGAGTGGCGTTCAGCTCACGTGGCCGCATGCCGCCACCGACTGGGCGGACATGCTCGACGTCGTTGACGAAACCTATGTCGAGATGGCACGTCACATCGCCTCCCACGAGCGCTTGCTGATTGTTACACCCGAGGTCGAGCGTGTGCGTTCCCTCTGTCGCGGCATAGATGCGCTTTATATCAAGTGTCCGTCCAACGACACATGGGCACGCGACCATGCTTTCATCACCGTCGAAGAGGCCAATGGCTCACATCATCTTCTTGACTTTGGTTTCAACGGCTGGGGCATGAAGTTCGCCGCCAATCTCGACAATTGCATCAACCGCCATGTCTTCGACTCTGGATGCATGCATGGCTCTTATGCCTCTCACCTGGACTTCACACTCGAAGGAGGTAGCATCGAGAGCGACGGCCACGGCACCATCCTCACCACCTCTCGATGTCTAATGAGCCATAATCGAAACGAATGGCTGTCGCGTCCCCAGATTGAAGAACAATTAAGACAACGACTTGGTGCCAAACGAGTTCTTTGGCTCGACTATGGTGCTGTAGATGGCGATGACACCGACTCGCACATCGACACCCTCGCTCGCCTTTGCCCCAACGACACCATATTATATATATGCGACTCGCATAGCGATGAACTAAACCGCATGGAAGCGCAACTTCGTGAATTCCAGACTGACGATGGTCGCCCCTATCGCCTTGTGCCTCTCCCCTCGCCCACTCCAATGTTCGATGAAGAGGGTTGCCCTATGCCTGCCACCTATGCCAATTTCTTGGTTATCAATGGTGCTGTGCTTGTTCCTACCTACGCACAACCGCAAACCGACTCCGAAGCACTGACACAGATTGCCAACGTCTTCCTTGACCGCGAGATTGTACCCATCGATTGTCGCTCACTCATCCATCAGCATGGAAGCCTCCATTGTTGCACCATGCAATATCCTGCCGGTGTCATTGCCAAATAATAATACGCCCTAACTCAAACCAATATGAAGACTGCACTGATTCAAATGACTTGCTCTGCCTCTGCCGAAGACAACAAGCGGAAGATTGCCGACCGTATCTCACAGGCATCCGCCGAAGGCGCCCAACTGGTTGTCCTCCAGGAGTTGCACAACTCACTCTACTTCTGCCAGACGGAGTCTGTAGATAATTTTGATCTCGCCGAACCTATCCCCGGCGAGTCTACACGTTTTTATGCCGAGGTGGCCAAGACGAATCATGTTGTCCTCGTCACCTCACTCTTCGAACGACGCGCACCAGGACTCTATCACAACACTGCGGTGGTCTTCGAGCAGGATGGTTCAATTGCGGGCATATACCGCAAGATGCATATCCCCGACGACCCGGCTTACTATGAGAAGTTTTACTTCACACCGGGCGACCTCGGGTTCATGCCCATCGACACGAGTGTGGGTCGCTTGGGTGTGCAGGTATGCTGGGACCAGTGGTACCCTGAGGGAGCTCGCATCATGGCGCTCAATGGCGCTGACATTCTCATCTTCCCTACCGCCATCGGCTATGAGAGTAGCGACTCACCTGAGGAGCAACAACGTCAGCGCGAAGCGTGGATGACAGTCCAGCGTGGACATGCCGTGGCGAATGGTTTGCCGGTGATTGCAGCCAATCGTGTCGGTCACGAACCAGACCCGAGTGGTGCCACCAACGGAATTCTCTTCTGGGGTAGCAGCTTTGTCTGCGGTCCGCAGGGCGAAATTCTCGCTCAGGCTTCCACCAACCATGAGGAATTGCTCATCGTCGATATAGACCTCCGTCGCAGTGAGTCTGTTCGCCGCTGGTGGCCTTTCCTTCGCGACCGCCGCATCGATGCTTTCGACACTCTTACCAAGCGGTTTGGCAGATAACTGACCGCTACTCTCAGGACGCTTCGAGAAATGCCAGCACGGTGTTTGCCGCTTTGGCAACGTGTGCATTTTGTGACTGAATGTTTGCGAGTGTCTGGTCGCGAAGTTCGTCCATCGTCCTTTCCGAAAACTCGGTGCCGTTTATCAGCATACGGGCAATGAGCAAGAAGCCACACACCTGATGCCAATCGCGTTCACTGGCTATCCACCTGAATGCCATATCAATGGCAAAGGGCAGTCGCACAAGGAGATACATGACCATAAGTCTGGCTATCTCTATGTTGGGAATCTGCTCTACCCATAGTTCCGCCAGGTCGTATGTGAACGCCTCCGTGGGCATTAACATGCAAGCAAGTATTTTGCTCTCGCGTATGTTCTCCATCCACAATGTTTGGGCGAGGCGGAAGAGGTCCTCCTCACCACCTCCCTGCTCCAGTATTTCCTTGCGCTGTTCGTCGGCAATCGTTTGAAGACGCGGCAATTCAACTCCAAAGTTCACCGTATAGTTAAATCCGCTCTCGCGCATCCGTGCCGATGCCACTCCGTTCATCGCTAACCGCAGTTCTGTCTTCACGGCCCGCATCAGTTCCTTTTGTTCAAGCATATCGTATTATGTTTCTGCCTGCAAAGTTAATACTCTTTCTTTACTCTGCCAATTTATTCGCGGTCAAAGATATGAAATAATGCAGTGCGCCCCCGCAGACATAGCTGTGGGGGCGCACTTATCATATAGATTCCAGAGTGATTACTCGCTCCAGTCCATCTTGGTCATGCGAATGTAGCTCTGGTAACGCTTCTTCGCCATTGCCTCGCAGGCATTGAAGAGGTCGGCGGCTTCGTTGGGATACTGCTTCATAACCGAAGCAAAGCGAACCTCACCCTTGAGGAAGTTCTGGAAGTTGTCCCAGTTGGGCTCCTTGGAGTCGAGCGAGAACGGATTCTTGCCTTCCTCTTCGAGAGCGGGATTGAAGCGCCACAGGTGCCAGTAACCGCACTCGACAGCGGCGGCTTCCTCAGACTGTGCCTTGCCCATGCCTGCCTTCAGACCGTGGTTGATACACGGAGCGTAGGCGATGATTATAGAAGGACCGGGATAAGCCTCCGCCTCGCGGATAGCCTTCAGGCATTGGCTCTGGTCAGCACCCATGGCAATCTGTGCCACATAGACATAGCCGTAGGTGGTGGCAATCATGCCGAGGTCTTTCTTACGCACGCGCTTGCCGCTGGCAGCGAACTTGGCGATGGCACCGAGAGGAGTAGCCTTGGAAGACTGACCGCCAGTGTTAGAATAAACCTCAGTGTCAAGCACGAGGATATTGACATCCTCACCGCTTGCGATGACGTGGTCGAGACCGCCATAGCCGATGTCATAAGAGGCACCGTCACCACCGATAATCCACTGGCTACGCTTAACGAGATAGTGGTCGAGTTCCTTCAACTGGGCGCATACGGGGCAACCCTTGGCGGCACTCTCGGCAATCAGCGGCTTCAGCTTCTCAGCGGCGGCTTTCGAAGCGTCAGCATCGTCCTTTCCGGCTATCCACTCCTGAGCGGCTGCCTTGTACTCCGCCGATACCTTGTCACTCTCCATCATCTGCGTGAGCAATGCCTCGATGCGAGCGCGCATCTTCTTGTTGGCGAGCGTCATACCCAGACCAAACTCGCAGAAGTCCTCGAAGAGGGAGTTCTGCCAAGCGGGACCCTGTCCCTTCTCATTCTTGGTGTAGGGGGTAGAAGGAATTGAACCTGAGTAGATTGACGAGCAACCAGTAGCGTTGGAAACAATCTCACGGTCACCGAAGAGTTGGGCGATGAGTTTCACATACGGTGTCTCGCCGCAACCCGAACATGCACCGCTGAACTCAAACAGAGGAGTTGCGAACTGGCTGTTCTTCGGACTCTGCTTGATATCCACCAGACCTTGCTTTGTCTTGACGTTCTTGACGCAGTAGTCCCAGTTGGCGGCCTCCTTGAGTTCGCCCTCGAGCGGAACCATCTTGAGCGCAGGACCTCCAAGCTTCGGATTTCCGGGACATACATCTACGCAGTTGCCGCAACCGAGGCAGTCCATAACACCCACCTGAATGCGGAAGTGCATTCCCTTCATAGCGGCGGGAGCCTTCATCTCAAGTGAAACGGCATCAAGTCCTGCCACTTCCTCGTCGGTCATAGCGAACGGACGGATACAGCTGTGAGGACATACGAACGAGCACTTGTGGCACTGGATGCACTTCGTTGAGTCCCATGTGGGAACGAAGGCGGCAACACCACGCTTCTCGTAGGCGGCTGTACCCTGAGGCCATGAACCATCCTCGATTCCCTTGAATGCGCTCACGGGCAACAGGTCGCCGTCCTGAGCATTGATGGGACGAACCACCTCGTTGATGAATGCGGGATCGTCGTTAGCGGGCTTTGCCTCTGGTTCGAGCGATGCCCATGCGGGGTCAACAGCCAACTGCTTGTACTCACCTCCGCGGTCAACAGCGGCGTAGTTCTTGTCAACGACGTCCTGACCCTTCTTGCCATACGACTTGACGATGAACTTCTTCATCTGCTCAACCGCCAGCTCGACGGGAATTACGCCCGTGATGCGGAAGAAAGCGGACTGCAGAATGGTGTTGGTGCGGTTGCCCAGACCAATCTCCTGTGCTATCTTTGTGGCGTTGATATAGTAAACCGAGATGTTGTGCTTGGCGAAATATGCCTTCACCTTAGCGGGCAGGTTCTTGGCCAGTTCCTCGCCTTCCCAGATGGTATTGAGCAGGAACGTGCCATTATCTTTCAGGCCGCGAGTCACGTCGTACATGTGCAGGTAAGCCTGAACATGGCAAGCAACGAAGTTCGGCGTGTTTACGAGATAGGTAGAGCGGATGGGGTCATCACCGAAACGCAAGTGCGAGCAGGTGAAGCCGCCAGACTTCTTCGAATCATAAGAGAAGTATGCCTGGCAACGCTTGTCAGTGTTCTCACCGATGATCTTGACTGAGTTCTTGTTGGCACCTACGGTTCCGTCGGCACCCAGACCATAGAATTTGGCCTCGAACATGCCGTCGCCACCCATGGCTACCTCCTCGCCCACAGGCAGTGAAGTGAATGTGAGGTCGTCGACAACACCGATGGTGAACTGGTTCTTCGGAGTCGGCAGAGAGAGGTTCTCATACACTGCGAGTACCTGAGCCGGTGTGGTGTCGTTAGAGCCCAGACCATAGCGACCACCCACGATGATGGGCGCGTCTGCCTTGCCATAGAAGCAGTCCTTGACATCGAGATAGAGGGGCTCGCCGTTTGCTCCGGGTTCCTTGGTGCGGTCGAGCACGGCGATTCTCTTCGCTGTGGCGGGTACGGCTGCAAGGAAGTGCTTGGCAGAGAACGGACGATAGAGGTGAACTGCGACGAGTCCGACCTTCTCTCCCTTGGCAGTGAGGTAGTCGATGGTCTCGCGGATTGCCTCGGTGACACTGCCCATGGCGATAATCACGCGGTCAGCATCGGGCGCACCATAGTAGTTGAACAGTCCGTACTTGCGACCTGTGAGGGCGGAAATCTTCTCCATGTACTCCTCAACAACGGCGGGAACGGCATCGTAGTAGCGGTTGCATGACTCGCGGTGAGCGAAGAACGTGTCGGGGTTCTCTGCCATACCACGGGCGATAGGACGCTCGGGTGAGAGGGCGCGGTTGCGGAACTCTGCCAAAGCCTCCTGGTCAACCAGCGGAGCGAGGTCTTCGTTGTCGAGACGCTCTATCTTCTGGATTTCATGACTGGTGCGGAAACCGTCAAAGAAGTTGAGGAATGGTACGCGGCTCTTGATGGTTGCCAGATGGGCAACACCGGCCAGGTCCATGACCTCCTGCACACTGCCCTCTGCGAGCATGGCAAAACCAGTCTGACGGCAAGACATCACGTCCTGATGGTCGCCGAAAATGCACAACGAGTGCGATGCCAGCGTACGGGCAGAAACATGGAATACGCAAGGCAGCAACTCGCCAGCAATCTTGTACATGTTGGGGATCATGAGCAACAGACCCTGCGAGGCTGTGTAGGTGCTGGTCAAGGCACCTGCCTGCAATGAGCCGTGGACAGCACCAGCGGCACCGCCCTCACTCTGCATCTCCTGTACGAGAACTGTCTCGCCGAAGATATTCTTGCGACCTTGAGCCGCCCACTCGTCAACATACTCTGCCATCGTCGATGACGGAGTGATGGGATAGATGGCAGCCACCTCGCTGAACATATACGAGATATGAGCAGCAGCCTGGTTGCCATCACAAGTAATAAATTTCTTAGCCATTGGTTATTATGAAATTTAGATTTAAGTTATAGTTCAACTTCTCTTTGTCTTCAGTATATTTTCGGTTACAAAGTTACACATTTTTTATAAATATAAGGGCATTTGCACTCTTTTTTTTAGCATTTATCCACAACGACGGACAAACAGGAATGGAAACAGGGGGAAACGTATGATCATACGCTTCCCCCTGTAGGGTAAATCGCTTGTGGCGCTTGGCTTACTGAACAGCCTTCTTGATGGCGTCCTTAACAGCGTTGTTGGCGCTTGCGGCAGCCTCGTTTACAGCCTCGGCGGCCTTCTCGGTAGCAGCGTTAACTGCACCGTCAACAGCCTGCTGAGCAGCGTCTACTGCATTCTGGGCAGCCTCCTGAGCGGCAGCGTTGGCGGCGGCGGGCTGAGCCTTAACGGCTGCTACAGCGGCCTGCAGGGCTGAGAGGTCAACACCAGCGGCTACGAGTGAGTCAGCCTTCTGGGCGAGCAGGGGCTCGATGGCGTCAACGAGCTTGATAGCCTCGGTCATGTTGCTGTCGGCCTGGAGCTGAGCGAGCTTGGCCTGCAGTGTAGCAACAGCTTCTGCGTTGAGGTTCTCAGAGATAGAGGTAAGGATGCACTCGCCATCGGCAACGCAGCATGAATCTGCGCCACACTCCTCGTTCTGAGTCTTGTTACCACCACATGCAACCATCGCTACTGTAGCGATAGCAAGGAAAAACAACTTTTTCATTTTCTTTTTGTTAATTGGTTAATAAAACAATCTTTTTAATCCGGGTGCAAAGTTACGACTTTTTTCTGACATTGAAATGCTTTTGTCATAACTTTTTATGCAAATCACCTTAAAATCGCCCTCTTCACCGTATCGCGACATGGGTTTTACGGCTATCCGGCCATCAAGACGGATGAAATCGGAGGGAGAAAAGAAATATGGATTCGCACTCTCGCGTGTGGCGAGATAGATGGTATCAGTGCCGCTCACCATATAGACGTTGTAGCGAGGTGCCACGGTGGATACGGACAATCTGGCATGACGCAGGTCGAAGATATCCAAACGCACATCCACGATGGAATCGGTGGAAATTGTCTTTTCGCAACGCAGGGCGGCAGGTAGGGCCGGCATGCTGTTGTGAACACGGCACAACCAATCATACAGTCCTTTGACATTGTCGAGTAGGAACTGCGCCCGGAAGTAGCACTGCCCCATTTCTGCCTGGCGCATGAACGCGAGTTCCCGGGTGATGACCTCGAGCGGCCAGTCCTTCTCATTGGGCGAGAGGAAATAAATGCCCAGTCCGGGCGCAACGACAGACGGCGCAAAACCAGAGTCCTTCGCCATCTCCGCCCATTGCAGGGCAAAGGGATAGAAATTGTGGTCGCGGAAATACATCATTGGGAAGATGGCATCGTGAATGCCCTCGTCCAACCATCTCCCGACATCCTGAAAGACTGCGTTGCGCGCATTCCATCCCCCCGACCTAAACAGCGTCGTGTCGGCATACTTGCCTACGGGCGACGAAGAGACACAAATCCACGGTTTCACCGATTTCACCGATGTATAGACTTCACGTACAATCCTCGTGATGTTGTCGCGCCGCCAGTCATTATAACCAAGTCCGCGGGTGTTTTTGGCATAGTCTGCCTTGTCCTTGACATCCGATGGTCGCTCGGGATAGCGTATGTAGTCGAAATTGATGCCATCCACATCGTAGTTGGCAACTATCTCCAAGCAAATGGCTTTCAAGCCCTGAGCGGTGGAGGGTTTGGCGGGATCCAGATACTTGTTGCCGGCCACCTGCAGGGCAACAACCCATGCGTGCAACTGCATGCCTCGCTTATGGCACTCCTCGACGGCAAAGGCGAGTGGGTCGTAACCCGGCGACTGACCTGCCTTTCCTGTCAGGCACTTGTCCCACGGTTCAAGCCGACTCGGATAGATGACCGATCCGCGCACTCGTGTCTGCAGTAGGATGGTGTTGATGCCTGCCCGCTGCAAACGGTCGAGCATATCGACAAACTCTCGTTGCTGTCGCTCCCGTCCACGCTCATCTGTTGCTTTCGCCTTTGGCCAATCCAGGCCACAGAATGTGGTTACCCACACGGCCCGCGTCTCTCGCTGTGGTGTTTTGGGGAAATACTGAGCTCGTGCCTCATTGCCGAAGATGGCATGAATGCATAAAATAATATATATAATGTATGCCCGTTTCATAATTTTGATGCAAAAGTACGAAAAATCCAGTTATCTTAACGTCAATGTGCGATGAAATGTGTAATTTTGCATAGAATTATAAACAATCTAAGCAAATGATTTCCTTTATTGCGGGTATTTTTCTCCTGATAGTTGGCTATATTGTCTATGGCAGGATAGTGGAACGTGTCTTCGGAGTTGACGCTAACAGGCAGACACCATGCTATGCCAAGCGCGATGACGTGGATTTCACGCCCATTGCCACGTGGCGAGTTTATCTGATCGAGTTTCTGAACATTGCGGGCACAGGCCCCATCTTCGGTGCCATTCTTGGCATTCTCTATGGTCCCTCGGCATATCTCTGGATTGTGTTTGGTTGCATCTTCGCCGGTGCTGTCCACGACTATCTGGTTGGCATGATCAGCGTACGCAAGGGCGGTGCCTCGGTGCCCGACATCGTAGGCGGGGAGATGGGAAGAACGATGTATCGCATCATGTTTCTTTTCTCCATCTGCCTGCTCCTGCTCGTAGCCACTGTTTTCACGGAGACCTCGGCTGACTTGATGCAAACCTTGACCTGTGACTTCGCATGGTCATCGAAGGTGCTTTGGGTCGGTGTCATAATGTTTTATTTTCTCCTTGCCACCATCTTTCCCATCAGCCAGATTATCGGCCGCCTCTATCCTTTGTTCGGAGCCTGCTTGCTGATAATGGCTGTCGGCGTCCTGTACGGCATATTCTTTGAACCTGGTCGCATTCCCGAGATTACCGACGGCATCTATAGCCACCACCCCAAAGGTCTGCCTGTGTTCCCCATGCTTTGCGTGACCATCGCTTGCGGTGCCATCAGCGGTTTCCATGCCACGCAGGCTCCCATGATGTCGCGTTGCATCACCAACGAGCGTCATGGTCGCAAGGTGTTCTACGGAGCTATGATTACCGAGGGCATCGTAGCTATGATTTGGGCGGCTGCCGCAATCAAGTTCGCAGGCAGTTATGAGAACCTCGCCGCAATGGGCACTCCAGCCACGGTTGTTCATACCATTTGCTCGTCATGGCTTGGCATAGCGGGTTCCGTACTTGCTATCCTCGGCGTTGTCGTTGCCCCCGTCACGAGCGGCGACACGGCCTTCCGCAGCTCGCGCTTGATGATTGCCGAGCATTACAAGTTGGGACAGAAGAGTTTCTACAAGCGCTTCTACATCTGCATACCTATGTTCGCCCTTTCGGCACTGCTCATGTGCGTTGACTTCAGCGTGCTATGGAGATATTTCGCTTGGTGCAACCAGACGGTGGCTTGCATCATGCTTTGGGTAGGACATATCTGGCTGAAGAAGAATGGTCGCAACTACTGGATTGCCCTCATCCCCGCTATCTTCATGACCGTGCTGAGCATCAGTTACATCATCCTTGCTCCCGAGGGATTTGACCTCTGGAACAGATTGAGTGCAGTCAGAAACTAATCGGCAACTACATACAAACAATAAATCTCTCTAAAATGAAAAAACTTGCAATCATTCTTTTCGCAATTCTCTTCGCCGCCCCCTCATTCGCTCAGTTTGAAAAGGGAAAGACGTACTTGGCGACACGCCTAAGTGGTCTCGACCTGAGTTATAACAGTGGCTCAAAGTTCAAGCTCAACCTTGACGTACTTGGTGGTCACTTCTTTTTCGACGAGGTGATGTTCGTGGGAATCCTTGGCTATGAGCACACAAAGGTTGCGGACATGTTTCGCATAGGTGTGGGCGCGCGCTACTATATCCGTCAGAATGGTCTGCATGTCGGTGCCACTTTCCAGTACCGATACGACAACACCAGCGACAATCGCCACAACAACTGGCTCCTCGGTCCTGAAATCGGTTACACGTTCTTCCTCAACCGCCACGTGACCATCGAACCGTCAATCTATTACAATATGAGCCTTAACAACTTCAGCGGTGACAGCGAGGTTGGGCTTCGCCTTGCCTTCGGATATTTCTTCAGCCTTTGCAAGCCCAAAACAAACTAACCACCGCAATGCTCTCCAAGGCAGACATCAAGTTCATCCGCAGTCTGGAATACAGGAAATACCGCCAGGCTGCGGGTGCTTTTGTGGCTGAGGGTCCCAAGACGGTCGGCGAACTGAGCAAACATCTGCACTTACGTATGCTTGTCGATGATGCCGAAGAGGCGGAGCGTTGCTCATTGCAGCGTTCACCGCAGGGCATACTCGGTGTCTTTGACATTCCCCACCATGAACTGCCGACGGAAGACGAAATACGTCGCAATATCATCCTTGCCTTGGACGGAGTGCAAGACCCCGGCAACGTGGGTACTATCATACGCTTGGCGGACTGGTTTGGCATCGAACACGTCATGCTTGGCACTGGCTCCGCTGACGCATTCGCACCCAAGACCGTGCAGGCTACGATGGGTGCCCTGGCGCGGGTAAAGACTCATGAGGTGGATTTGCGCGAATGGCTGAGATCACTACCTGCGGATACTAACATCTACGGCACATTCCTTGATGGCAAGGATATCTACGGACGGACGCTGGGCAACAGCGGTGTGATTGTGATGGGCAACGAGGGTCGTGGCATCAGCGACGAGATAGCCACCCTTGTCACCGACCGTCTGTTCATACCGCCCTACCCCCTTGGCCGCGAGACTTCCGAGAGCCTGAACGTGGCTATTGCCACCGCCATCACTTGTGCAGAATTTAGACGAACAAAATGACACAGGACATTGAGATAAAGGATTATAACTATAACCTGCCTGACGAGCGCATAGCAAAATTTCCGCTGGCCGAGCGTGACGCGTCGAAGATGCTTGTCTATGCTGATGGCATCATATCGGACGCGGTGTTCAGCGACATTGCCGAGTATATTCCCAAGGGAGAACTCATGGTGTTCAACAATACTCGCGTGATTCGCGCTCGCCTGCATTTCCACAAGGAGACGGGAGCGCTGATAGAGATTTTCTGCCTCGAACCCGAACAGCCTCGCGACTACGCCATGATGTTTCAGGCGCATGGCGGATGCGTTTGGCAGTGCATGGTGGGTAATCTGAAGAAATGGAAGGAGGGGGCGCTGACTCAGGTTCTTGCCGACGGGACATCGCTGACGGCAGAGCGCATCGGCGAGTGCGGCAACTCATGGCTGATTCGTTTTTCATGGACGGGCGAGAAGGATTTCGCCCACGTGCTCGAGGAGGCCGGCGAACTGCCCATCCCACCCTACCTAAACCGCAACACTGAGGAGTCGGATCTGACCACATACCAGACTGTCTACAGCAAGATTAAAGGTAGTGTGGCGGCTCCCACGGCTGGACTGCATTTCACTGACCGCGTTCTCCAAGGCCTCGATGCCAAAGGGATTGAGCGCGACGAGGTGACGCTTCATGTGGGTGCCGGCACCTTCAAGCCGGTCAAGGCTGACCATATCGGCGGTCACGAGATGCACTCCGAGCATATCGTGGTTTCTCGCGCAACCATCGACCGCCTCATTGCCCATGGCGGCCACTGCACGGCAGTGGGTACTACGAGCGTCCGTACTCTTGAAAGTCTTTATTATATCGGCCTCATGGCGCACGATGGTCTGCTGGCAGACGACGAGAATATCGTTGTGCCCCAATGGATTCCCTACGAGTCGCACACGACTCTCACCACCTGTGAGGCTCTTCGGGCAGTCGCTGACATGATGGCCAAGCGTGGCATGACTCACTTGAAAGCCGCCACGAAGATTATCATCGCCCCTGGCTACGAGTATCACATCGTGCATCGCATGGTAACAAATTTCCACCAACCCCAGTCCACCCTGCTCCTTCTCGTCAGCGCCTTCCTCGGTGGCGAACGATGGCGCGACATCTACAGCCATGCCCTTGCCAGCGACTATCGTTTCCTGAGCTATGGCGACTGTTGCCTGCTCTCCCACAACCCATAACAGAAAGACAAACCTAACCCAATTACCGATTTACCCTCATAACTCCCAACCCCGAAAAATGAAACTCATCTCATGGAATGTCAATGGCCTGCGTGCTTGCGACAAGAAAGGTTTTCGCGATGCGTTCGCCACACTCGATGCTGATATTTTCTGCCTGCAAGAGACAAAGATGCAGGCAGGTCAACTGGATATCGCCTTCGATGGATACGAAAGTTTTTGGAATTATGCCGACAAGAAAGGATACTCAGGCACCGCCATATTCACGCGCATCAAACCGTTGAATGTGACCTATGGACTTGGCATTGATGAGCACGACCATGAGGGACGTGTCATCACGTTGGAATTGGACAAATGCTTTGTGGTGACGGTCTATACGCCCAACTCGCAGGACGAACTGCGACGTCTCGACTATCGCATGACATTCGACGATGCTTTCCGCACCTATGTGGTCGATCTGTCAGCCACCAAGCCTGTCCTCATATGTGGCGATATGAACGTGGCACACAAGGAGATAGACCTTAAAAATCCGAACACAAACCATCACAACCCCGGTTTCACCGACGAGGAGCGAGGCAAGTTCACCGTCTTGCTCGAGAGTGGTTTCGTTGACTCGTTCCGTCATTTCTACCCTGACCTCAAGGACGAGTACTCATGGTGGAGCTATCGTTTCCACGCCCGCGAGAAGAATATCGGTTGGCGCATCGACTACTGGCTGGCTTCCGACTCGCTCCGCGACAAACTCACGGGTGCCCGCATCCACCAAAACATCGAAGGGTCAGACCACTGCCCCGTGGAACTGACCCTTGATATCTAATCCTTTAACTTAGTGCTTACACCTCAGCGTCAAGATAGAGGAAACGCTTGATACTCTTCTTGGGCGTTTTCTCAAACTCTGTATCGTAGATACGGAAACCGACTACCTGCGCATAGCCAGGCAGGCGCTTGTTTAGTTCAGCCCTGTGCGACTCGAGATGGGCGGCGAGGTCTGTCACCCCTGCCTCGCGCACTGCATCTGGATCGCAATACACCAGTCCGTAGAGCTTTTCGTTCTTCTGGATGACGATTGCCTCGGTGACAAGGGGCACACCGCAGATTTTGTCCTCTATCTCCTCGGGATAGATGTTCTGTCCGTTGGCACCGAGCAACATGTTCTTGCAACGTCCACGGATATAGAGGTTGCCGTCGGCATCGATGATTCCCATGTCGCCAGTATGATACCAACCGTCCTTGTCTATCACGGCTTCTGTCGCCTCGGGATTCTTATAGTAACCGAGCATCACATTCGGACCCTTTGCGAGAATCTCGCCATCAATCCTCTGCGGATCTTTGCTGTTGATTTTCAGCGTCATGTTCAGGGCGGCCTGACCGCAACTGGTCGGAGCGAATGTGTCCCAGTCCCTATAGGCGAGAATCGGTGCGCACTCCGTCGTACCGTAACCCACGGTGTAGGGGAAACGTATGTCGCGCAACACATCCTCTATCTCGCGCGAGAGTGCGGCTCCACCGAGGATGAGTTCCCAGAAGTGTCCTCCGAATGCAGCACAGAGTCCGTCGCGCACCTTGTTCTTGACAATCCGGCTTACAATAGGTGTGTGCAGCAGCACTTTCATCAGCGGCTTCTGCAACTTCGGCAGCACGGCCTTGCGCACCACCTTCTCGATGATGAGCGGCACGGCGATAATCACCACTGGCTTTATCTCGCGCAGTGCCTTGAGCAACACCGTGGGCGATGCGTTCTTGGTGAGGAAGATAACATGGATTCCGGCGCATATCTCATAAAGGAATTCAAATGCCATTCCGTACATGTGCGCCATCGGGAGCAACGAGAGTATCTTGTCGCCTGCCTTCGCATGTGGGCCAAGCACGGTGATGGCAAAGTCCATGTTGCTGATGAGTGCACGGTAGGGAATCATCACTCCCTTCGAGTTGCTTGTCGTGCCCGACGTGTAGTTGAGCAGTGCGAGTTCCTCGGGCGCGTCATTATAATAATGTATGTCCTCGGGCTTCAGAGGCTCAGCAAGTTCGGGCAACGAGTAGTTGCCTTGCAGACAACTATAGTCCTTGAGCGAGACTACCTCCACGCCTTCGAGCGCCGTTGCGTCTATCTTGGGCCAGATGAGGTTGGACACGAACAGCATCTTTGCCTCCGAATGACGGATGATGTCCACCACTTGTTCGGGGTGGAACTCATGCAAGATGGGCACTGCCACGGCTCCGTGTGTCAAGCACGCCCAGAAAGCGATGCCCCAGCGCGAGGAGTTCTTACCACAGATGGCTATCTTGTCTCCCGCCTTGATTCCCAACTCGTCGAACGCCATGTGCAACTGCGCAATTGTCTGCGCCACGTCGCTGTACTTGAAGTCTGCCTCCTGGTAGTCCGACAGGGCAGGCATGTCCCAATACTTGCGCACAGCCTGCGCAAAGTGTGCGTTATATCCGTTCGCAACCAGTTTTTCGTTCATTTGTTATTGCACCAATTTTGAAATTCTGTGCAAAATTACATCTTTATCTGCACATAAACAAAGAAAATGCGCAAAAATTGCCGAAATCACCGCAACTTTTGCGCAAATCATTCACAAGTATGTAATATCTTCTTGTTTTATGCCCTAAATATCATCGATCCAATGCGCACCAGCGTTGCTCCTGTGCGCACGGCAATGGGATAGTCGCCGCTCATGCCCCATGAGCAATGGCGGAATGCGTCGTTGTCAGCGAAGAAGCGTAGGCGGATTGTTTCAAAAGTCTTACGAACCAGACCGAACTCTGCCTCTATCTGCCTCTCATCGTCCGTGTTTGAGGCCATGCACATCACACCGGCTATCTGTGCTCCCGTCATCAGTCGCCACTCGCCTTTTTCGAGCATTGCGATGCACTCTCCGGGCGTAAAGCCAAATTTTGTCTCCTCCTGAGCGACATGCAACTGCAAGAGACAGGGGATGACTCGTCCGCACCGCTCTCCCTGCCGGCTGATTTCCTCAAGCAGATGCTCGGAGTCAACGGCATGGATGAGCGAAACAAAAGGTGCTATGAGCCGCACCTTGTTCGTTTGCAGATGACCGATGAAATGCCACTGGATGTCGTCGGGCAACTCATTACGCTTGACGAGCAACTCCTGCACGCGGCTCTCGCCAAACATGCGCTGTCCAGCGGCATACGCCTCACGGATGGAGTCGGCGGGGAAATACTTCGACACCGCCACAACGTCAACGCCCTGAGGAAGTTCCTCTCTCAGCCTGTCCAAGACATCACCGATCATCGCTCATTCCTTAATATAGTCAAGCGAGATGAAAGTCACTCTTTCGCCGCTCCGTAGTCATAGTGGAACACGTCAAGAATGGGAGTGTCCGCCAGCGACACAACCTCCCAGTCGCTCATCGTACCTTTCATGCCGTCCTCGAGGTTCTTCAGTGCGCCACGCAGTGTGCCAGCCTTCACGAGCATCGTCTGATATGAGCGCTTCTCCACACCCTTCTTCTCGTCCATTGTGACGAACGCCACCTTTGCCTTGTACCAGCGGTCATCGCTGTCCATCTCGCTGTCAAACATCTCGGCTATCTTGGCGCGCTTGATGTCGGTGACCGAAAACTCGCCGCTTATGTATGGCTTGAGTTGCTCGATGAAGCGGTTCTCTGCCTCCGTGAAACTGAGGGCATCCACGAGATAGGGTTCGGTGACAGTCTTTATCACTCCTGTGTCAAGTGTCTTCTCGTACTTGACCTTACATTCAAACCAGTTTGCCATGTTTTGCTTGTTGTTTTGGGGTTTACGATTTGCAATTTGCTGAAAATATGCAACAATCACCATTCACTAACGTGAATTATGATTTATTCACTGCAAAGTTAAGTGATTTTTTTGTAATTTTGCACCATAAACTCAAAAAACATCACTTATGGAAAACAACGAGACAAAAAAATCGCTCAATTTCATAGAGGAAATCGTGGTTAAGGATTTGGCTGACGGCAAGAACGGCGGCCGCTTGCAGACGCGATTTCCACCCGAGCCCAACGGCTATCTCCACATCGGTCATGCCAAGGCCATCTGCATGGACTTCGGTGTGGCGGAGAAGTTCGGCGGTGTCTGCAACCTGCGTCTTGACGACACGAACCCCCAGAAGGAGGACGACGAGTATGTTCAGGCTATCAAGCGCGACATCGAGTGGCTGGGCTTCCGTTGGGGCAACCTCTACCATGCCAGCGACTACTTCGACCAGCTCTGGGCTTTCGCCGTGCGTCTCATCAAGGAGGGCAAGGCATATGTCGATGAGCAGACGAGCGAGCAGATAGCGGCTCAGAAGGGTACGCCGACAGAGCCGGGCACGGCGAGTCCGTTCCGCGACCGCCCCATCGAGGAGAGCCTGGCTCTCTTTGAGAAGATGAACTCGGGCGAACTGCCCGAGGGTGCAATGGTGCTGCGCGCCAAGATTGACATGGCGAATGGCAACATGCACTTCCGCGACCCGGTCATCTATCGTATAATAAATAAGGAGCATCACCGCACGGGCGACAAGTGGCATGCCTATCCCATGTACGACTTCGCCCACGGTCAGTCGGACTTCTTCGAGGGCGTCACCCACTCCATCTGCACTCTCGAGTTCGTTCCCCATCGTCCTCTCTACGACTATTTTGTCGATGAGTTGAAGGAAGGCAAGGATCTCAATGACAACCGCCCTCACCAGTTCGAGTTCAACCGTCTCAACCTGACTTACACGGTGATGTCGAAGCGCAAGCTGCTGGCTCTCGTCCAGGAGGGACTGGTGTGCGGTTGGGACGACCCGCGCATGCCGACCATCTGCGGTCTGCGCCGCCGTGGCTACTCGCCCGAGGCTGTGCGCCGCTTCATCGACATGATTGGCTACACCAAGTACGAGGCACTCAACGACTACTCGATGCTCGAGGCGGCGGCTCGCGAGGACCTGAACAAGCGTGCCACTCGCGTCAGCGCCGTACTCCACCCCGTCCGTCTCACCATCACCAACTACCCCGCCGACAAGACGGAACTGATGGAGGCAGTCAATAATCCCGAGGCTCCCGAGGAGGGCACGCACACGATGCTCTTCAGCCGCAACCTGTGGATTGAGCAGGATGACTTCATGGAGGATGCTCCGAAGAAGTATTTCCGTCTGACTCCCGGTCAGGAGGTGCGCCTGAAGAATGCCTACATCGTTCGTTGCACGGGTTGCGTCAAGGATGCCGACGGCAACGTGACCGAGGTGCTGGCCGAATACGACCCCGACACGAAGAGCGGTATGCCCGGTGCCGACCGCCGCGTCAAGGGCACTCTCCACTGGCTATCACAGGAAGACAGTCTCGACTGCGAGGTGCGTCTCTACGACCGCCTCTTTACGGTTGAGAATCCAGGTGCCGACGAGCGCGACTTCCGCGAATTGCTTAACCCGGACAGCCTGCAGGTACTCGACCATTGCAAGATTGAGCCTTACGCCCAGTCGCTCCCTGTGGGCAGCTACCTGCAGTTCCAGCGTACGGGCTATTTCAACATTGATTCTGATTCCACACCCTCTCGCCTTGTGTTCAACCGCACTGTGAGCCTGAAGGATACGTGGGCGAAGGCTAAGAACAAGGATTGAGCCATGCGTTTCTGGCAAGCGGATACATACAAGTATGACGACGAGTTCCTCGAACTGGTCCATGAATATGAACAGAGCCTCTCGGAGGGCTCTGTTCCATATTTGGACGCCGATGACTTGACCGACATAGCCGAATACTACTGCATGAAGAGGCGTTACACGGAAGCCTCCGTTGCCATCGACCGTGCCTTGGAAATGGACCCCGAGGCGACGGCTCCCCTATGCTACATGGTGCGCGAGTACATCGCCCAGGACGATTGGGAGAAGGCACGCGCCACATACAACTGCATCACAGATACTGATGACCGTGAAGCGATGTATCTGCGCGTCGAGATTGCCTTGCATGACGGCGATACCAAGTTGGCTTCGTCTATCCTCGAGGCAAATTATCCCTCACACGACACTGCCGAGGAACAGCGCACTTATTTGCGTGAGGTCATCGGATTGTTGCTTGATTACGAGGGATGTGAGGTAGAGGAGATGCTATCATCATGGGGCAAGTGTCTTAGCAATATGGAAGGGCTGACCAGCGAGGACCGCATGATGATTGCCGAGATGCTCGCTGTCACCACACAGGATTGCTCGGCTGTCGTCTGGTTGGAGAAGTTGTTGGAGGAGGAGCCGTTCAACCAGATGGCTTGGCTTCTGATGTTCGACATAGAGATGCGTACCGAAAACATCTGGTTTGCCGAGAATGCAGTCAATTATGCCCTGGCAATCGACGACCACAACCTGCGTGCCATCATGTCGCAGGCATGGCTCTTCGGTTGGCGCTATCAGAACATACTGCAAGTCATGGGCGAGACGGAGCGAGGCATGGAGATGTCCAAAAAGGTGCACGACGACTGCATGGAGTGCATGGAACGAGCCGTCCTCTGTGGCCTTAATGACAACGATGAGTTCTTCGCTACGGCGGCGGAGATTTTCCATCGTATCGAAGAGGGCGAACAAGAAATTTATTACATGAAGCGCGATTTGGAGGTGCGCCCCTACAACAGCGAGACTCGGCTCAACCTTGGCTATGCCTATGTCGACGCCGACGACTATGCTCAGGCTCTCGAATATCTCATGCCTCTGACCGAGCGCCCGACCTCATGCACCCCCGAGTCCTATGCGCCCATCGCTTTCTGTCTGTTCAAACTTCATCGCTTCGACGAGTGTGTGGGCTATCTCAAAAAGTCTGAGCAGGAATACCCCGATTCCGCCACCACTTTCTTCGAGCATATCTTTCCTCATGCCAAGGCTGTGGATTACGCCGCCCTGGTCGATCTCTACTTCGGGAGCCGTGTCTGACGTCGGGCTTAGGCCGCCACTTTCTTACCCACTATCACTTTTATCCTGACGATGCGACGCTCGTCCATCTCCATCACTTCAAACGTGATGTGCTTGTAGGCGATGCGCTCCTGGATGACGGGAAACTCGCCTTTTATCTCCAACAGCAGTCCGGCGAGTGTATCCGCCTCGCCTTCCACAGGTGTGAAGAAATCGTCCGACAGCTGAAGTATGCGCGTAAAGTCGGTCAGCAGGGTCTTCGCTTCAAAGACGTACGTGTTCTGGTTGAGCCTTGTGTATGGCTTCTCCTCGTCATCGTCATATTCGTCGTTGATCTCGCCGACAATCTCTTCGATGATGTCTTCCATCGTGACGATGCCGCTGGTGCCGCCAAACTCATCCACTACGATGGCGATATGCACCTTGTTGGTCTGGAAGTCGCGCAGCAGTTCGTCTATCATCTTTGTCTCTGGCACGAAATACGGTGGTCGTATCAGGCTCTGCCAGCGGAACGTTGACGGTTTGCTGAGATGTGGCAACAGGTCTTTGATATACAGCACTCCCTTGATATTGTCCTGTGTCGAGTCATAGACGGGTATGCGCGAGTAGTTGTTCTCGACGATGCTTTGAAGGACGGCGGCATACGGGGTGTGTATCTCCAGGGCCACCATATCCACTCGGCTGGTCATCACCTCGCTTGCTTTCTCGGCACCGAAGCGGATGATGCCCTGCAACATCTGTTGCTCGTCTTGCAGGTCGCGCTTGTCGGTGAGTTCGAGTGCATGCTCAAGTTCGTCCATGCTGAGGTGCTGGTCTGGCTCACTTACGAAATGGTGTGCCAGCACCTTGCTCTTGATGAGCATCGAGGAGATGGGGCGAAACAGCCTGACTACGATATTGGCGGCCGGGGCAATGAACCTGCTGAAACTGAGTTTGTAGCGCACGGAGTATATCTTGGGCATAATCTCTCCGAAGAGCAACAGAAGGAATGTGAGCAACACCGTGGTGAGTATGAACTCGACGATGGTATTGCCGAAATGCACGGTGTGCAGAATGAACGTGTCCAAAAGCGAAATGATGGCCACGTTCACCAGGTTGTTGGCGATGAGTATCGTGGCGAGCAGTCGCTCACTGTCCTCCAAGAGCGCACGTATCCTTGCATCCGACGGGTGTGTCTCGTCATGGATGTCTTTCAGGTCAGCGGGCGAAAGGCTGAAAAAGGCTGTCTCGCTCGCCGACACAAGGCCCGAGCAGACAAGCAAAATCACGCTCAGCAACAAGAGTACGACATCACCCATAGTAATCGCACTAAAGGTGATGTCGCAAAAAATATCACTTGCCGGTAATAATATACTGTCAGTATCCAAAGTTCAAATCATATAAGTTAGAAAGGGGCAGACTCCGACGGTCCTTCGTCTGCCGTGACCGGGCTTTCAGCGGGCTGCTCGGCGGGCTGCTGATAACCACCCTGATAGCCGCCTTGGTAGCCACCCTGATTGTTCTGCTGGTAGCCACCCTGACCATTCTGATAGCCATTCTGATAGCCGCCCTGACCATTTGGCTGGTCGCGATGAATGGGCGAGAGTATCTCCATGTTCTCCACTACCACCTCAGTCACTGACTTCTGCTGTCCGTCACGTGTCTCGAAATTGCGTGTACGCAACTTGCCCTCAACGCAGATTCTCATGCCTTTGTGCACATAGCGCTCCACTCGCTCGGCGATGCCTTTCCAGAACACCAGGTTGTGCCACTCCGTGCGGTCGGGCACCTGCGTGCCGTTCTGCAGCGTGTAGCCGCGCTCTGATGTGGCGAGACGGAACTGAGCCACACAAATACCATTGTCCACATACCTCACATTGGGATCCTGTCCCACATTTCCAATAAGAATTACTTTGTTCATAAGTACATCATGAAATAATTAAATCGAATGCAAATATACGAACTTGTTTTCACTTGTGCAACAATTTTTATTTTAAATTTTCCAATTCCTGCCTATTCTTTTGCAGAAG
This sequence comes from Bacteroidaceae bacterium, assembly GCA_021443415.1. Lineage (GTDB taxonomy): Bacteria > Bacteroidota > Bacteroidia > Bacteroidales > Bacteroidaceae > Physcousia. The sequence goes on from JABUTZ010000001.1 coordinate 88,486, forward strand.
TTGCACCGCCTGCTCCCAGTTGGTGTCCAAACTAAATGGGGTAATGTTATCTGCCTCAGTGATATAGATGTCTGTCGCATCTTTGTCGGGGTCATTGAACATGGGGCACGACTTGGTGACGGAGATGTAGAAAAGGATGCGCTTCGCACGCACTTGCTCCGCCTTGTCCTTGTTGCGATAGACGTCTGCCATGAAGTCGGTGAGGAACTCACTCATGTAATACGCCTGCAGGTCGAGTTCACGAACGGGCGTGTCCGGGTTCTTCTCCACCATCTTCCTGTGGGTGTAGTTCAGTGCGGCTATTTTGAACTGCGCCGCCTTCAACTGCATGTCCTCTGCATTGGGATTGTTGAGCACGTCCTGTGCTGAAATCATCACTGCCTTATAGACATCCTGTGCTTGCATCGTCACGGCCATCATGGCAAAAACGATAATAAAAAAACTTTTTTTCATTGTTTTAGGGGTTATTCGGTTAAACGGTAATTCGGTTTCAGGTTAATATACATTTGCACCAGTATCCAGTTGCTAAAGCTATACCTTTATTCTTTATTCTTTACACTCTACACTCGCTCCTCTATTTATACTCTTCCCAGCTCCTCACAGTCAGGTCATCCGGACTCATCTTGCAGAAAGCGGAGATGAACGCACTTGCGAGGCGACCGTTGGTGATGAGCGGTATGTTGAGGTCTACGGCGGCGCGTCGTATCTTGTAGCCATTGGTCAACTCGCCGGCACTCAGGTCCTTGGGAACATTCACCACGAGGTCTATCTCGTGCTGATGTAGGAGTTCGAGCGCTTGTGGCTCCTTTCCTTCCTCGCTGGGCCAGTAGCAGCAGGTGTTCTCCACTCCATTCTCTGCCAGATAACGGCTGGTACCTGCGGTGGCATAGAGGCGATACCCTTTCTCCTGCAGCATCATCGCGGCATCGAGCATTGCGGCTTTCTGCTTTGCTCCACCGGTACTGAGCAGCACGCCTTTCTGCGGTATGCGATGACCTACCGAGAGCATCGCCTTGAGCAGTGCGCACGAGGTATCCTCGCCAAGGCAGCCGACTTCACCTGTCGATGCCATGTCAACACCCAAGACGGGGTCGGCGTTCTGCAGTCGGTTGAACGAGAACTGGCTTGCCTTGATGCCTACGTAGTCGATGTCGAAGATGTTTTTGTTGAGCTTCTCCACCGGCAGTCCGAGCATGACGCGTGTGGCGAGTTCGATGAGATTGGTCTTCAGCACCTTGCTGACGAATGGGAACGAACGCGAGGCGCGCAGGTTGCACTCAATGACTTTTATCTCGTTCTCACGTGCAAGATATTGGATGTTGAATGGCCCCGAGATATTGAGCTCGCGTGCTATCTGCCCGGAGATTTTCTTTATGCGGCGCACGGTCTCCACATAGAGCTTCTGCGCCGGGAACTGGATGGTGGCATCGCCCGAATGCACTCCCGCAAATTCGATGTGCTCGCTGATGGCGTATGCGAGTATCTCGCCGTTCTTAGCCACTGCGTCCATCTCTATTTCCTTTGTCTCGGTCATGAACTTCGACACAACGACGGGATGCTTGGCACTCACGTTTGCGGCGAGGGCGAGGAAACGCTCCAACTCGTCGGCGTTCGAGCACACGTTCATGGCGGCTCCCGATAGTACATAGCTCGGACGCACCAGCACGGGGAACCCTACCCTATCCACGAACGTCTTGATGTCGTCCATGCTGGTCAGCGCACTCCACTCGGGCTGGTCCACGCCTATCCGTCCGAGCATGGCGGAGAACTTCTCGCGGTCTTCGGCGTTGTCTATGCTCTTGGCACTCGTTCCGAGTATGGGAACGCGCTGTGCGTCAAGCTTCAATGCCAGGTTATTGGGTATCTGTCCGCCTGTTGAAACGATTACCCCCTTGGGGGTCTCCAGCTCGATGATATCAAGCACGCGCTCGAAAGTCAACTCGTCGAAATAGAGCCTGTCGCACATGTCGTAGTCGGTCGAGACTGTCTCGGGGTTGTAGTTGATCATCACACTGCGCAGACCTTCCCGTCGGATGGTGTTCAGGGCTTGCACGCCGCACCAGTCGAACTCTACCGACGAACCAATTCTGTATGCTCCGCTACCCAATACGACCACGCTTTTCTTGTCGTTCTCATACTCGATGTCGTTATCCACGGCCGAATATGTGAGATAGAGGTAGTTGGTCTGCGCGGGATATTCGGCGGCGAGGGTGTCTATCTGCTTCACACGGGGTACGATGCCCTGCGCCTTGCGCTTTCCGCGCACTACGAGAGCAGCTTCCTCCAAGTCCATCTCTTGTTCCATACCGAGTGCCCTTGCTATCTGGAAGTCGCTGAATCCCTGACGCTTGGCCTGCATAAGCAACTCCTTGTCGAGGGTGTTGATGTGCGTTTCACCCAACCGTTGCTCGGTCTTGACTATGTTCTGCAGTTTCTGTAGGAACCAGCAGTCGATGTGTGTCAGCTCATGTATCTGCTCCGTCGTGTAGCCGTTCTTCATGGCTTCGGAGATGATGAAGATGCGCTTGTCGGTGGGCTCATGCAGGGCGTTGTCCACATCATCTATGTGCAACTCTTTGTTGCCGACAAAACCGTGCATGCCCTGCCCTATCATGCGAAGGCCTTTCTGTATGGCCTCTTCGAAGGTGCGTCCGATAGCCATCACCTCGCCCACCGATTTCATCGACGAACCGAGTTCCCTATCCACGCCGCGGAACTTGCCCAAGTCCCAGCGAGGTATCTTGCAGACCACGTAGTCGAGGGCTGGCTCGAAAAATGCGCTGGTGGTACGCGTCACACTGTTCTTGAGTTCAAACAGTCCATATCCGAGTCCGAGCTTGGCGGCTACGAAGGCGAGCGGATACCCGGTTGCCTTGCTTGCCAGGGCTGACGACCGGCTCAGGCGGGCATTGACCTCGATGACTCTGTAGTCTTCGCTCTGCGGGTCGAAGGCATACTGCACGTTGCACTCGCCCACGATGCCTACGTGGCGCACTATCTTGATTGCTATCGCACGCAGTTTATGGTATTCGGCGTTGGTCAGTGTCTGCGACGGAGCGATGACAATACTCTCGCCCGTATGGATTCCGAGCGGGTCGAAGTTCTCCATGTTGCAGACGGTGATGCAGTTGTCATACTGGTCTCTCACCACCTCGTATTCTATCTCTTTCCAACCCTTCAGACTCTTCTCTACCAATACTTGAGGTGAGAAGGCGAATGCTTTCTCGCACAATGTGTTAAGTTCCGTCTCGTTGTCGCAGAATCCCGAACCGAGACCACCCAAGGCGTAGGCGGCACGCACAATGACCGGATAGCCGAGCGTGGCTGCCGCATGCCGTGCTTCCTCAATGTTCTCGCATGCTTGCGACTTGATGGTCTTGACATCTATTTCGTCGAGTTTGCGCACGAACAGTTCGCGGTCTTCGGTCTCGATGATTGCTTGCACGGGCGTGCCAAGCACCTTGACGCCGTACTTCTCCAACACTCCACTTTTATACAGGGCAACGCCGCAGTTCAATGCCGTCTGTCCGCCAAACGAGAGCAGGATGCCTTCGGGCTTCTCTTTCTCGATGACTCGCTCGACGAAATACGGGGTGACGGGCAGGAAGAAGATTTTGTCCGCCACTCCCTCACTGGTCTGCACGGTGGCTATGTTGGGATTGATGAGTACTGTCTCTATCCCCTCTTCCTTCAGCGCTTTGAGGGCTTGCGAACCAGAGTAGTCAAACTCGCCTGCCTCGCCTATCTTGAGGGCTCCCGAACCTAATAATAGTACCTTTTTCATTTATTCGCCTTGTGTTAATGCGTCAACAAATTTGTCAAACAGAAACTCAGTATCTACGGGCCCCGAGCATGCTTCGGGGTGGAACTGAGCTGAATACCATGGGTTCTTCTTGTGCCTGATGCCTTCGTTAGACCCGTCGTTCATGTTTACGAACAGGGGTTCCCAGTCTGCGCCTAATGTTTTGGTGTCTACTGCATAACCATGGTTTTGCGATGTGACATAGCAGCGGTTGGTACCCACCTCCCTGACAGGTTGGTTGTGGCTGCGGTGTCCGTACTTGAGTTTGTATATCGTAGCTCCGGCTGCTTTCGAGAGCAGTTGGTTGCCCATGCATATGCCCATGCAGGGGCGCACTGGCGTTGCGTTCAAGAACTTGCGTATGTTTTCGACGGTCGCTTCGCATGTGTCAGGGTCGCCGGGGCCGTTGGCGAGGAAGAGTCCGTCAAACTCCATCCCATTGAAGTCGTAGTCCCAGGGCACGCGTACCACATCGAGTCCTCGTCTTACCAAGCACCTTATGATGTTTGCCTTCACGCCGCAATCTACGAGTACTACGGTCTTGCCTTTCTTCTCACCTTGCGCCTCATAGCGGACGATTTCCTTGCAACTTACTTCCGACACGAAATTGACTCCTTCATAGTCTGCTTCGGGCACATTGTCCGGTTGGTCGTCGAAGAGTATCTTGCCCATCATCACTCCGTGCTCGCGCAGCACCTTGGTCAGCGCCCGCGTGTCGATGCCCGTAATGCCCGGCACCCCTTCCCGCCTGAGCCATTCAGCCAGACTTTCCTT
>JABUTZ010000001.1:93082-105001 GCA_021443415.1 Bacteroidaceae bacterium
CTGTAGTCGCTGACGATGATGGCGCGGGCATATATCTTGTCGCTCTCCATATAGTCGGGAATACCGTCTTCTCCAAATGTGAATGGTGGCACGCCGTAGTTGCCAACCAACGGATAGGTGAGTACCATGAGCTGACCGGCATACGATGGGTCGGTGAGACTCTCCGGATAACCCATCATGGCTGTGTTGAAAACGACTTCTCCCGCCACTGGGTGTTCACTGCCAAAGGAATAGCCGTGGAATTTTGTGCCGTCGTCGAGCAACAATGTCACTTTTTTCATCTGCTTTCGTAATATCTTATGTATGCTTCGTTTAATAGTTTCAGACCGCCAGGAGTGGGATAGTCTCCGCTGAAGTACCAGTCTCCGCTGTGCTCGTGACAGGTCTCGCGCAGTCCTTCTATGCTTTGGAACACTATCTCTATTGGCGTCGTGATGTCTGTCGGTCGGAGCAGTTCCACCATCTTGGCCGATACCTCCTCTGTCGTGAACGGGGCGTAGATTTCCTTGACGTAATTTTTCAGCTGCTCCTTGGGCAAATCTCTTTGTGCTACGCATTTCTTATAAACGCTGACTATCAAGTCCCAACGTCCCGTGTCTTCGAGCAGTGCTATAGCGGCGCGAAAGGCAATAAAGCCTTCGAGGCAGGCCATGTCGATGCCGTAATAGTCGGGGTATCGCACCTGCGGCGCACTGCTCACGATGACGATTTTCTTTGGGTGCAGGCGGTCGAGGATGCGTATGATGCTTTCTCTCAGCGTGGTGCCGCGCACGATGCTGTCGTCGATGATGACAAGGTTGTCTATCCCCTGTCTCAGGCATCCGTAGGTGATGTCATAGACGTGGGCGGCGAGGTCGTTGCGGCCGTTCTCTTCGCTGATGAATGTGCGCAGCTTTATGTCCTTGATTGCCACTTTCTCGCTGCGCACATATCGGCTGAATCTCTCTTCGAGTTCTGCCCTTGTCGGGACGTGGTCGAGACTGAGCAACTCGTCTATCTTCCTCCTGTTATACTCTGTCTTCATGCCTTCGAGCATGCCGCAGAAGGCCACCTCGGCGGTGTTGGGGATAAACGAGAACACCGAGTTCTCTATGTCGCCGTCGATGGCTTTGAGTATGTTGGGGATGAGTTTGCTGCCGAGTGCCTTTCTTTCCCTGTAGATGTCGCGATCGCTGCCTCGGCTGAAGTATATGCGCTCGAACGAGCAGGGCGAGAGTTTCTCCGCAGGTGGCAGTATCTGCGTGAGGCTGATGCGTCCTCGCTTGCTCACCACGATGCTTTGCCCTGGTTCCAGCTCGTTGATGTCGTCGGTGTCGAGGTCGAAGGCTGTCTGTATCACGGGACGTTCGCTCGCCAGCACCATCACTTCGTCGTTGGCATACCAGAACGCTGGGCGTATGCCCCATGGGTCGCGCATCGAGAAAAACTCGCCGCTGCCGGTCGCTCCGCATATCACGTAGCCGCCGTCCCAGATGGGCGCAGCCGTGCGTAGCACGTTGTTGACGTCGATGTTTTCTTCGATGTAGTTGGTGATGTCCATGCCTTCAAGTCCCATCTCTTCGTAGGCTACCTTGAACAACCGCTCGCTCTCGCGGTCGAGCCTGTGCCCTACTTGTTCGAGCATGATGTAGGTGTCGCAGGGGATTCTCGGGTGCTGACCCTTGCTTGTAATGTCGGCGAAGATCTCGTCGGTGTTGGTCATGTTGAAGTTGCCGCAGAGGCACAGGTTCTTGGCTCGCCAGTTGTTGCGGCGCAGAAACGGATGGACATAAGAAAGGCCACTCCTGCCAGTCGTGCTGTATCGGAGGTGGCCCATAAGTATTTCACCGGCGAAGGGGATTTCCCTGACAGCGAACTCCGTGTTGTTGAGGTCTTGTTTCGAGAAGACTTCCAGCTGCTCACCGACAGCGCCGAAAATCTCGCTTATGGCACCACTGCCCAAGGCTCTCTCGCGAAACATGTATTCGTTGCCGGGCGAGGCGGAGAGTTTGACGCAGGCGAGGCCGGCGCCTTCCTGACCACGGTTGTGTTGCTTCTCCATGAGGAGATAGAGCTTGTTCAGACCCCAGCGCCACGTGCCGTATTTCTGCTGGTAGTAAGCCAACGGCTTGAGCAGTCTCACAACCGCCACGCCACATTCATGCTTTAGCTGTTCCATGGTTTTCTCGACTCTTCGTCTGTCTTTATGACCGCAAAATTACAAAATAGTTTGCATTTTTCTTGTCCAACTGCCATTTGCAAGCAAAATATTTTGCATTATTTATCATTTTTATGGGGGGAACGGGCAAAAAGATAAAAGTAAATTCGTAACTTTGCATGTAATTAGCAACAACAGACAATCCACACATGAAATTATTCTTACTCACCCGTAGGGAATTTTTTGTAGAGGAGGATAAAATCCTGTCCGCTCTCTTTGACGAAGGGCTCGACATGTTGCACATACGGAAACCAGGCGCAGAGCCTGTGTTCGCCGAGCGTCTGCTTACCTTGCTCCACGAGGACTGCCGCAACCGCATCATGGTGCACGAACATTTTTATCTTAAGGAGGAATTCGACTTGCGCGGTGTCCATATCTCGCCCGACAGCGAACCGCTGCCCCCAACCTTCCGTGGCTTGCGCAGCGCTTCCTGCCACTCACTCCAGGAACTTCAGGAGAAACGCAACCAGTTCGACTATGTCTTCCTATCGCCCGTGCGAGACAGCATAAGCAATGCCAATCACAAGGCGGCATTCATGCCCGACGAGTTGCGGGAGGCCGCAAAGAGCGGACTTATCAACAAGCGCGTCATAGCATGCGGCGGCATCGATGTGGACAACATCCGCGAGATGCGCGACTATGGCTTCGGAGGTGTCTGCATTCTGGGTAGCCTCTGGCAGTATTTTCTGCCTCACAAAACCTCTAACTACAAGGAACTTATCCATCATTTCCGCAGTCTGCGCAAGGCGGCGGACTAATATCAACCCTTCATGTCACAACCTAATTTTCAAGTGTTCGCGGGTTCGGCCACCCGTTATCTGGCCGAGAAAATCTGTCAGGAGTTGGGCTGTCCCCTTGGCAATTGCGTCAACACGCGATTTGCCGACGGTGAGTTCGAGGTTTCTTACGAGGAGAGCATCCGCGGTCGCGATGTCTATCTCGTCCAGAGCACCTTCCCGAGCAGCGACAACCTCATGGAACTGCTCCTTATGATGGATGCGGCTAAGCGAGCCTCTGCACGCACCATCAACTGTGTCATTCCTTACTTCGGATGGGCACGCCAGGACCGCAAGAGCAAACCGCGCGTCTCTATCGCCGCGAAGGTTGTGGCTGACGCGCTTGGAGCCGTTGGTCTCAATCGTTTGATTACGATGGACCTTCACGCCGACCAGGAGCAGGGTTTCTTCAACGTCCCCGTTGACCATCTTTACGCAAGCAGCGTCCTCCTGCCTTACATCGCGAGCCTGAAACTTGAGAATCTTGTCATCGCGGCTCCCGACGCCGGTGCCTCTAAGCGTGCCAGCACCTATGCCAAATACCTTGGTTGCCCCATGGTAATGTGCAACAAGACTCGCGCCCGTGCCAACGTGGTTGACAAGATGCAGATCATCGGCGACGTGACCGGCGCCGACGTGGTCATCTGCGATGACATGGTCGATACGGCTGGCACCATAACCAAGGCGGCTGACTTGATGATTGAGAACGGAGCTCGCAGCGTGCGTGCCGCCGCCAGCCACTGCATCATGTCCGACCCCGCTTCCGAACGTGTCATGAAGAGCTCGCTCGAGGAGATTGTCTTCACCGACTCCATTCCTTTCCTCAAGGATTGCCCCAAGGTGAAGCAGGTGAGCATCGCCGGCCTCCTCGCAGAGACTATCCGCCGCGTCCAGTCTAACGAGAGCATCTCAGGTCAGTTCCTCATCTAAAAGAAACCGAATTACCCATTAACCCATAACCCTAAAACCCCAAAAAATATGACAATCAACGAAATGAACTTTGCCGGTAAGAAGGCAATCGTGCGCGTTGACTTCAACGTGCCTCTCAACGAGAACGGTCAGATTACTGATGACACTCGCATCCGCGGTGCTGTTCCCACACTCAAGAAGGTGCTCGCCGACGGTGGCGCGCTCATCATCATGAGCCACATGGGCAAGCCCAAGGGCAAGGTGAACCCCAAGATGTCTCTTGGTCAGATCAAGGACGCTGTCGCTGCCGCTCTGGGTGTGAGCGAGGTTAAGTTCGCTCCCGACTGCGCAAAGGCTGACGAGCAGGCCGCCGCTCTGAAGATGGGCGAGGTGCTCCTGCTTGAGAACCTGCGTTTCTATCCCGAGGAGGAGGGCAAGCCTGTTGGCATCGACAAGGCAGATCCCGCCTACGATGAGGCCAAGAAGGAGATGAAGGGCCGTCAGAAGGACTTCGCCAAGAAGCTGGCTTCTTATGCCGACTGCTACATCATGGATGCCTTCGGCACCGCACACCGCAAGCATGCCTCTACGGCTGTCATCGCCGACTCGTTCGACGCCGACCACAAGATGCTGGGTTACCTGATGGAGAAGGAGGTTGCCGCTGTTGACAACGTGCTCTCCAACATCAAGCGTCCCTTCGTTGCCATCATGGGTGGCTCCAAGGTTTCCACCAAGATTGGCATCATCGAGAACCTGCTTGGCAAGGTTGACCGCCTCATCCTTTGCGGCGGCATGACCTACACGTTCATGAAGGCTCACGGTGGTGAGATTGGCAACTCTATCGTCGAGGAGGACAAGCTCGATGTTGCTCTCTCTGTCGAGGAGTTGGCCAAGAAGAACGGCGTTGAGCTCGTGCTGGGTACCGACTCTGTATGCGGCGACTCGTTCAGCAACGATGCCAAGCAGCTGGTTTGCCCCTCTAACGCCATTCCCGCTGGTTGGGAGGGTCTCGATATCGGTCCCGACACTCGCGAGGCTTTCCGCAACGCCATCAAGGGTGCCAAGACTATCCTCTGGAACGGTCCTGCCGGTGTCTTCGAGTTCGACAACTTCGCCGCTGGCTCACGCGTCGTAGGCGAGGCTGTTGCCGAGGCTACCGAGGAGGGTGCATTCTCTCTCATCGGCGGTGGCGACTCTGTTGCTTGCGTCAACAAGTTCGGTCTGGCTGACCGCGTTTCTTACATCTCTACAGGTGGTGGTGCGCTCCTCGAGGCCATTGAGGGCAAGGTGCTGCCGGGCGTTGCTGCTATCCGCGGATAATGGCGCGCACGCTTCTTTTCATTCTCATCGGCGCCCTGTGCTGTGCCTGCCGCCAAGGCGGGACTTCTTCAGCGCAGGGCGCTGACACTATTGACGTACGGCTCGCGGTCTTGCCCGTGGCTGACTGCGAACCGTTTGTCGTTGCCCAGCGCCTTGGACTTTACGATTCGCTTGGTGTCAAGGTCCATGTCAAGGTCTATCAGTCGGCTATGGACATCGACACGGCTGTCCTTCGCCGTCGCGCCAATATGTTCTTTACCGACACGGTGCGTCTTGCTCGTCTTCTTGAGCAGAAAAAGGACATTCGCGTCGCTCGCCAGTTCCCAGCGCGTTTCCAGTTGCTTACGATGGACTCCACGGTCATCTACCTCAAGAATCTTGCATTCAAGACGGTGGCGATGACGCGTCACAGTGCCGAAAACCGTCTTTTCGACAATCTCATCCATCAGGCTAATATCCCCGATGGCGACTGCTTCCCCATTCAGGTCAACGACATCGACTTGCGTCTTCAGATGCTCCTCCAAGGTCATGTCACAGCGGCTTTCCTCCCCTCTCCCCAGTCCGACGAGGCTCTTGCCGCCGGTGCCCATCGTCTTGTCTGTGCCGACAGTGTCGAGCAGTTTGTCTTTGCCTACCGGCCTACAAAAAAACTTTCTGCCGCCAAACTCGAGCGTGTCCTTCGTGCCTACGAGATGGCTAAGGCTGGTGTGCCACTCAAATAAATGTCAGCCAAGCACTGTCTTACAATGTTTTGCTGAACTCTATCCAGCACCAGTCGTTCTCGCCCCTTCCACTTGCTTCCACCGCCAGTCCGCACCTTGCGGCTTTTGCTTCGAGCACTCCTACGTCTTCCCTATAGAATCCGCTGATGAGCAGCGTGCCGCCGTCTTCAATTGCTTCGGCGAACCTTTCCATGTCGCCTAACAGTATGTTTCTGTTTATGTTGGCGATGAGCAGGTCGCACTGCTCGCCTTCTATCACTCGACTGTCGCCGAGCCTGACGTCGCCTTCCACACTGTTCAGTTCGATGTTCCTCTTAGCGTTCTCACTGCTCCACTCGTCTATGTCGTAGGCCAACAGGCTATTCGCTCCGCGCATCATGGCGAGTATGCCGAGTATGCCCGTTCCGCATCCTGCGTCTATCACGCGTCGTCCTGTCATCTCGTGGTCGAGCAACCACCCGAGCAGCATCCTTGTTGTCTCGTGGCTTCCTGTGCCGAATGCCATGCAGGGATTTATCTTGATGTCGTACTCGCAGCGAGCCACGTCCGTGTGCTCGGTCGAGTGTACCACGAGCCTCTCGCCGATGACGATGGGCTGAAATCCTTCTTTCTCCCACGTCTCGTTCCAGTTCTGGCTCTCCACTTCGGCGTGGCTGTGCTCAATCTCCACGCCCATCATTTCCGACACCTTGTTTATTGTATATAGGATGTCGTCTTCGTTCATCTGCGCCGTCTGCACATAGCCGCGCATCTCTTCGCCCTCGGTCTCAAAGGTCTCAAATCCGCTCTCTCCCAGCATGGCGGCGAGTACGTCCTGAGCATCGTCCGACTGGGGCTTTACCGTAAATTTATATTCTGTGTATTTCATTTCTGTCTCTTTTCAACCACAAAATTACATCTTTTCCGCGAACAACTGTTGCATATAAACGAAAAAAAACGTAACTTTGCACTTAAAGAAATATCATACAGCCGCAGCGGTTAGATTGGGTTACTCTTCAAATAATACTATCAAACCGAGACAAGTCGTGGTATCAATGGCGGGCCGCGCCGAAAGGTAGTCATCAAACGGTGACCGGCGGATTACAAAGCTACCAGACCCTCAAATCCTACATGACTCGGAGTTTCATCGCATCGCCGCTGCGGCTTTATTTAATGCCTAACATCGCTCTGCGCTTCAACTCATAATGCACGTCCTCTCGCTCTCATGTCCCCCCATCGCCAATGTCCGCATTGGTCTTATCGGCTTAGGCAATAGGGGCTTCGCCACGCTCCAGCGGTTCATGGTTGTCGAGGGCGTTTCGTTTACTGCCCTGTGCGACTTGAGCGACCTTAACATAGAACGTTCGCGCCAGTTCCTCACCGAGCACTCACCCTCTTCCATGCCTCGTTTCACGCGTCGTTGGGACGATGTGTGCCATTCGCGCGATGTCGACCTCATCATCATCTGCACCGACTGGCTCAGCCACACCGAGATTGCTGTCGAGGCGATGCGCTGGGGCAAGCATGTGGCTGTCGAGGTGCCGGCGGCGATGACGGTCGATGACTGCTGGACTCTTGTCGAGACGGCGGAGCGCACGCGTTGCCACTGCATCATGCTCGAGAATTGCTGCTACGACCCGTTCTCGCTCATGACGCTCAACATGGCGCGCATGGGTCTCTTCGGCGATATCACTCACTGCGAGGGTGCCTACATCCACGACCTCCGCGACCAGTTCAATGCCGACGAGGCGCACGGGGGTTACCACAAACGCTGGATGGCTCGCTTCACTGAGCAGCATCGGGGCAATCCCTACCCTACCCATGGTCTTGGTCCCATCTGCCAACTGCTTGACATTCACCGTGGCGACCGTCTTGCCTCGCTCGTGAGCATGAGTTCGGACTTGATCTACGAGCAGCGTGGTCACGACATCGCCGAGAACCACATCAACAATACGATTATTCGCACCGTGCGCGGGCGTAGCATTCTCATTCAGTACGATGTGACAACGCCGCGTCCCTATAGCCGTCTCCAGACCATCTGTGGCACAAAGGGTTATGCCCAGAAATATCCTCTCATGACTCTTTCCTTAGATGGTCAGCCCGCAGTCATTGGCGAGGATAACATTCAGACCTACATGGACCGCTACATCCATTCCGACATGGCTTCCGTCCTGCGTCGCGGTCGCGAGTTGAATGTGCCCAACGTGATGAACTACATCATGGACGTTCGTCTCATCGAGGCTCTTCGCGCCGGTCGTCCTCTCGACATGGATGTTTACGATGCGGCCGAGTGGTCGTGCCTTGCCGAACTGACTCAACGCTCCGCTTCGATGGGCGGTCAGCCAGTCCAGATTCCCGACTTCACCAAGGGGCACTGGCGCTAACGTTTTTTCCCTTTCCTAACTCCTGTCTTCCGATGTCTCTGCTTCTTCCCGCCTCTCTTCCGGCTATTGATATCCTTGCCTCCGAGGGCATCCATCTCTCTGTCTCTCAACCTTCTGAGCGTCCTCTTCGCGTCGCCCTCCTCAATCTCATGCCTACCAAGGTGGCTACCGAGACCGACTTTGCGCGTGTACTCTCCGAGACTCCGCTCCCCGTCGAGATTGTCCTCATGCGCCTGCGCTCGCACACACCTCGTCATGTCTCGCCCGAGCACATGGATTCGTTCTACCGCTTTTTCGACGAACTGCGCCACGAGTATTTCGATGGTCTCATCGTCACTGGCGCTCCGCTCGAACAGATTGATTTCTCTCAGGTGACCTATTGGAACGAACTCCGCGAGGTGTTCGACTGGGCGCGCGCCACCATGCGCAGCACGCTCTATATCTGCTGGGCGGCGCAGGCTGGTCTCTTCCATCATTTTGGCATTCCAAAATATCTGCTTCCCAAGAAGATGTTTGGCATTTTCCCTCAGCAAATTATGTCGCCCGACGAACCTCTTTTCTCTGGCTTCGACCATTCGTTCCTGATGCCACACAGTCGCCATGCCGAGGTGCATCGTGCCGACATTCTTGCCGACCGACGTCTCTTGCTCCTTGCCGACGGTGCCGAGAGCGGTGTCAGCGTCATCATGGCTCGCGGTGGTCGCGAGGTGTTCTTCACTGGCCATAGCGAGTACAATGCCCTCACTCTCGATTCCGAGTTCCGCCGCGACCTCTCGCGCAACCTCCCCATCGAGCCACCTCGCCACTACTATCCTGCCGACGACTCTTCGCAACCACCTATTACCGAGTGGATTGCCCATTCGCGCCGCCTCTTCAACAACTGGCTTGCATATTACGTCAACTCTCCTCTCCTTTCGCCCCTCCGCTCATGACTGCCCTCGAACTCCTTGCTCCCGCACGCACGGCGGATATTGGTATCGAGGCTATCCGCCATGGTGCCGACGCTGTCTATATCGGTGGCCCTGGCTTCGGAGCGCGCAGTGCCGCTGGCAATTCTGTTGATGACATTGCTCGCCTTGTCGCTTTTGCGCGTCCATTCCGCGTTCGTGTCTATGTCACTCTCAATACTCTTCTTTTCGACAACGAACTCCCTGAGGTGCAGTCGCTTATATGGCAACTCCACGACGTTGGCGTTTCTGCCATAATCATTCAGGATCCGAAGATTCTCTCTCTTCGACTGCCGCCCATCCCTCTCCATGCCAGCACACAGATGGACAATCGCACCGCCGCCCGTGTTGCCGAACTGCGCGACTGCGGTTTCGAGCAGGTTGTCCTTGCCCGCGAACTTACCATCGAGCAGATGGCTGAGATTCACTGCGCCTGTCCCGATATTCGTCTTGAGACGTTCATTCATGGCGCCCTTTGCGTTGGTCTCAGCGGCAGGTGCTATGCCAGCGAGCGCCTCTTCAACCGCAGTGCCAACCGTGGCGAGTGCGCCCAGTTCTGCCGCCTGGCTTTCAATCTGGAGGATGCCGACGGCAACGTCCTTGTGCGCGACCGCCATCTCCTTTCCCTGCGCGATATGAATCGTAGTGCTCACCTCGAGCAACTCATCGACGCAGGCATCACGAGTTTCAAGATTGAAGGTCGTCTCAAGGACATGTCCTACGTCAAAAACATCACCGCTCACTATCGCTTGCTTCTCGATGCCATCATCTCTCGCCGCAATAACGAACTATGCCGCAGTTCCTTAGGGCGCGAGGACTTTACCTTCACTCCAAATCCCGAACGTTCCTTCAACCGTCGTTTCACATCCTATCTATCCGCCTCCGACATTTTCTCGCCCTTCACCCCCAAGGCCATCGGCGAACCTGTCGGCTCCGTCCTTGCCGTCCATTCCGACCACATCGTCACCGACTTCCACGCTGTCGCCGGCGACGGACTCTGCTTCTTCTACACCGACTACCATCTCGAAGGCTTTCGCGTCAACCGTGTCGAATCTTCCTCCCAATCCCAAGGCTCCACTCGCATCTACCCACGCCCCATGCCATCGCACCTAAGCGTTGGTACACCGCTATTCCGCAACCAAGACCAAGAGTTCGACCGCCAACTCTCCGCCAGCTCCGCCTCGCGTGTCATCGACCTCGACATCACCATTGCCGATACCCCCAATGATGCTTTCACTCTGTCTGCATCCGCTACTGGCTATCAGCCCATTACCATCATTAAGGCCTCCCCCCACCAGCCTGCACGCACCGACCAGCACGACAATATCCGCCGCCAACTCTCACGCTTGGGTGACACGGTCTTCACTGCCCGCTCCATTGACATTCGTTTCTCAGACAACTGGTTCATTCCCTCCTCCCTCCTTGCCGACTGGCGTCGCGAATTGGTCTCTCTCCTCCAGCCCATCCCTCTCCCCGTCCTTCCATACACGCCCCAACAACCCGTCCGTCCGTCCATGCCGACCGACTCTCCTGACCTACTCATGATTTGCCGCCACTGTCTCCGTCGCGAGCTTGACATCTGTCCCTTCCACAAGCGTCCACAAACACATCAACTTCGTATTGAAAAAAGGTTCATCTCTACACAGCAATTGTATCTCTCCCTTCCCGACGGCCGCCGATTCCGTCTCGAGTTTGATTGCAAACAATGCCAAATGCTGATTTTCAATGAATAAGCAACTCTTTATCTTTCTCCTCGCACTCCTCACCCTCACCACCTCAGTCCGTGCCGAGCGCCACTATGGTGTAGGGTATAATTTCTGCGTTGCAATCGACAGCGTTGCCGTCCAGCGTGAGGATCCGATTATCTCCATCGACAGCCTCCCTTCCATGCACCTCCTCCGTGGTCAGGAGTTCGCCGTAGCCCGTCTTCAGGTTGTACCCTCCGACAGCACAGGCACGATCTGGGTTCAAATCGGTGCCTGTAGTCTTGCTGACTCTGCCGCCGTTCCTTCCGTCGAGATGGTCTGGATACCAGAGCACAAGATGCTCGCCTCTGCCGTTCCCAACAATGCCGTCTCCCGGGTCATCCACGGCATCGCAATCCGCTCTGATCTCATCTTCACCGTCTTCCTCGGACTCCTCGTCTTCCTCGTCCTCTCCCGCTATCTCCAGCGCCACCCAGCCGAGGGTTCTCAACCACAGACCACTATCCAAATCATGCTCGCCGACCGCATCGGCTCCTACTATCCTATCCTCCTCACCGTCTGCGTAGTAGCCTCCACGCTCACCATCCTCTTTATCTCTCCTGCCCACTGGGATGCTTTCTATTTCCACCCTACTCTCAATCCATTCGCTTGCACCCACACTCACATCGCCTATTGCCTCGCCCTTCTATGGTTCACCCTTATCGTAAGCATGGCAACCCTCTCCGAGGTATTCACTCATCTCCCCCCTCGCCAAGCCCTAACCTATACCCTCTCAATCCCCTCCGTCCTCATCTTCCTTGTCTGGCTTCTACTCCACCTCTTATAACAATCAAACGAATCCAATCAACCACAGTAATGATTTACTCCTATCAACCGACCTTGATAGATTGCATTATGGTAACACTTTCCAATGTTTTGTCTTAACACTACATACAGGCACAAAAATCACGCAGGCTGTGTCAATTCAATGACACAGCCT
>JABUTZ010000020.1:0-7224 GCA_021443415.1 Bacteroidaceae bacterium
CACGACTTTATCGCCAGTTCTGCCGTTTTTTATTCTCTACACTCTACACTCTACACTCTGCACTCTACACTCTATTCTCTATTCTTCAGCAGTTGGCGGGCGGTTTCAATCATGGAGTCAATGCCCTGGGCGGCGAGGGAGGAGTCGAGAGGGCAGACGATGTGGGGAGGGACGCCGAACTCGATGTGGCGGAGGCGGGCGTCGACCATGGGGCTGGTGGACATACGCACAAGCCAGCCGCAGGGAAGCTCGCTGACGAAGGGGAGGCCGCTACCGCCGCCCGTCGTGTCGCCGAGGACGGTCACGTTAGGGCACTCGCGCATGTCGCGCACAAAAGTGTTCGTGGCGCTGTAGCAAGCGCGGTTGGTCAGCACGACGGCAGGTTTTGTCCATGCGATGCCGTTGGCGGGCTTGAGATATTCGGGTTCGGGGGCGCTGAAATCGTTGTGCCCGATGCCCGTCTTGAACATCGTGTAGCCCACGAGCCGCTCGCGGTCCGTGAAGCGACGCGCCAGCAGTTCGGCGTCGGAGAGGTTGCCGCCCGAGTTGTTGCGCACGTCGATGATCATGCCCGTGGCGAGCATGGAGTTGCGCATCACATAGTCGAGGTTGCCGTTGCCGAAACCGTCGTTGAAGCTGTTGACCACGACGTAAGCCACGTTGTCGTTGAGCATGCGGTACTTGATGCCCGCGGCGATGTGGTAGTCGGTGCCGAGATATTTTTGTTGGAGGTCGGTGCTGAAATTGGCGGGATAGTTCTCCTTCCACTCCCAGTAGCGCCCCATCTCGCCGGCGTAGGACAGGTTGACATGGCCGTCGCGCAGTTCGGCGAGCATCTCGCACATCACGTCGAAGAGAGCCGCCGTGCTGGGAGCGCCCGCCGCCCGGGGCTGGTACTTGGCGTGCATGGCGTCCCAGTCCACCCCCTTGTAGTCGAAGAAGCAGTATTGCTGGTCGACGAGGGTCCAGAGGGCCTCGAAGTTGCCCTCCTTCGTGTTGGACGTGAAGGCGGGTTCCTCGCGGATGCAGGAGATGAAGAATAAAGAATAAAGAATAAAGAATAAAGGGAATCTTTTCATGTGCGAGGGGAGGCTATTTTCGCTTGATTATCGCGAAGCGTTTGACGTAGCCCAGCATGAAGGTGTGGAGGTAGGTGTGCTGGCGCAGGTTGTTGGGGGTGGATTGGATGAAGTCGAAGGCGTAGCCGAGGCGCAGCGTCTGCGAGCAGACGGGGATGTCGAGCATCAGCTGGCCGTGGAGGGTGGGGGAGTTGCCCGGCCACGAGCACACGATGTTGTGGCTGTAGTGGCCCTGGGTGAAGAGGTCGTAGTAGGGCTGGAGATAGTTAGGGCTGAACATCATGCCGAGCCACGGCGCGTCGAGTTGGGTGCTGAGGCAGAAGGGACGATTGAAGAGCGTGAACGGACATTCAGCCGCCACGCTCGCAATGAGGGCGATCGAGGCGTAGCCCTGGGCGGGGTTGTTGCCCCCGTGTGAGACGTAGAGACCGCCGATGTCGCCCTTGATGCCCAGACCGGCGCGCAGCGTGAAGCGGCTGACCTGCCAGTTGTAGTGCCACGCGTGCTGGTAGCTCAGGCGAGCCCCCCATGCCGAGTAGTTGCGCGCCGGGTTTTTCGTGCGGCTCGCATGCACGCGCCACTTGCCCTGCGTGGTGATGTTGCGCCAGTGCGTCTGCCGCATCGTCTCGTGCTGGTAGGCGATGTTCCATCCGCTGTATTCGAGGGGCGAGAGGTATGTGTCGTAGGTGTTCGCCCAGCCGGCTCCGAACAGGTTCACGTGCGTCGTCTGCAGGCGTGGGGCGACGACGAGGGTGTCCTGGGCGGAGATATTCAAAGAATAAAGAATAAAGAATAGAGAATAAAGGATTTGCTTCATTGGCTGACGGGGGATTGTTAACGCAGATTAACGCAGATGCTCTATTTGTTCGTTGGATGAAAACGAATTAACGCAGATATTGCCACAGATTAACACTGATTTGGACACAGATTGACACTGATTGTTTCGAGATTTCGAATTTTCAACGATGGTCGATATAACGATATATCGATATAACGTTATAACGACGCAAGGCGACAAAACTATACCTTTATTCTTTATTCTTTATTCTTTATTCTCTATTCTTTCACGAACTTCCGGTTGCGGTTGGTCAGGTAGAGGCCGCGGGGGAGGGAGTTGCCGGAGGGCATCTCGGTGCCGGTGACGGAGTAGAAGCGCGGGGCTGCGGTCTCCTCATCGCGGAGCGAGGTGATGCCGTCGGGGAGGTCGTCGGGGAAGGCGGAGCCTATGACGGGACGGCGCACGACATAGCGGTAGAGCGGGTTGAAGATGCGCGGCGAGACGGCGGCACCGTAGAAGTTGCCCGTCTGTCCGTAGTTTTTGACCTCAAGCACCACGCTGTCGGCGTAGAGCTCGAGAATGAGGGCCTGCGTCATCAGTGCGTCCGCCTCGCTCGGGGAGGCGTTGGTGGCGATGTCGTTGTAGCGCATCGAGCCCACGAAGGCGGACATGAACGAGGGCGTGCCGGCATCGGGCCGGTAGTCGCTCATCTCCCACATCATATTCTTGCTCGTGAACGTCTGCGTGTAGTTGTTGCCGCTCTTCGTGCCTGAGAGCCGCTGGTCGCTTGTGCCAGCCGAGTAGGCGTTGCTCGTCAGTGCGTAGTAGCCGCTGTTGTCCGAGGCCTGCCCCACGATGGCGTAGGTCTTGCCCGGTTCGGGCGACATGCAGCGCTTGCCCAGCATCGTGTTCGGGTCCACCTCATAGAAGAGCAGCGACGAGTTCTTGGTCAGGCTCGGATTCTTGGAATAGCGTCCCGAGCTGCCGCAGTGGACGTAGTAGACGGCCGTCGTGTCGGTCGTCTTGAGTCCGAATGAGAAGGCGAGGCGCGTGCTCTTCGACATGGAGAAGGGGAATGGGTCGGCGGTGGTCGTCATGTTGTAGCTGTCGATGCCGAGGTATTTTTTGTTGGCGAGGTTCTTGAAGGTCGCCACCCTGTTCTCCCAGTGTGCCACGGGGGCGGCGCTGCGCAGGTTCCAGAAGATGTTGTCCGCCTCGAAGGTCATGGTCAGGTTCGTGGTCGGGTTGTCCACCTCGACGCCCGCCACGCGCTGGCTCGCCGAGCCCGACGAGAGCAGGTTGTCGCTGATGGCGTAGTACTTGCCGTCGGTCGAGTGGGCGACGATGGCGTATGTCTTGCCCACCTCGGGTCTGCTGACCAGCACACCCTGGCGGAGGGCCGTGTCCGCCACCTCGTAGAAATACTGCCGTCCCGATGACGTGAGGTTGACGTTGCTTGAGAAGCGGCCGCCGTTCTCGCAGTAGAGGTAGTGGTGGACGCCCGAGTTGTCCGACGAGCCGCCCTCGGTGTAGATGACGCAGTGGTTGGCCTGGTTGGCGAGGGGGTAGATCTCGTAGGTGTGGAGTGCGGTGCTCACGGTCATGTTGTTGTTGTCCTCGCCGAGGAACTTGCGGCTTTTGGTCGCTTGGATGGAGACGAAGATGCTCTGTCCGTCGGGCTGCGCGCCCACCTCCTCGCCGTAGGGTGCGATCACCTCGCCGGCGGTGTTGTAGCATGTCAGTCGCTGGCGGATCGTGCGCTCATAGTAGCTGCGGTTGGCCTGCGACGAGTGGTCGTGGCCGTAGAGGTAGATGACGCCGGGGTATTTAGCCAGCACGCGCTCGAGGTTGTATGACGACTCCACGTCCTTCTTCAGCGTCTTGTTGTTCGTCGCCCCGACGCTCGAGGGCAGGGGCAGGTGGGCGAGGAAGATGATCGTGCGGTTGGGGCAGTCGGCGGTCAGCTGGGCCAGCTTCTGGTCCACCCAGTCGATGCTCTCCTGCGAGTACTGGTAGTCCCACGCGTCGGCGAAGAAATACTTGCCGCAGTTCATGCCCACGATGTCGAAGCCATGCACGACGTAGTGGAACGCCGCCAGCAGGGGTTCGTCGGCCTTCGTCCCGTTGGGGGCCATCTCGTAGAAGCACTCGCTGTCGCGGAGCGTGCCCACGTCGCCCTTCATCGGGTAGGTGTAGTAGTCACCGCTGTTGTATGCCTTGGGCACACCGTCGAAGTTGCCCGGTTCGAAGTCGTGGTTGCCCGAGACGTAGATGACGGGGTGGTAGTTGGTCCCCTCGCCGAATACCTTGCGTGCCGCCTCAGCCAGCATCAGGCGCAGGCGCGACCAGCTCGTCTGCGGGATGGTGAATCCCGTCATGTTGTCGCCCTCGAGGGCGAGCACGTCGATGCCCCCTTCGCGGCGCATCGAGTCGATGGTGTTGAGGAAGGCCGTGCGCAGACGCAGGTTGGACGCGTCGGTGATCATCGTGTTCTGGTTGTGGATGTCGCTGATGAGTGCCATGCGGAGCAACGGCTTCTCGCCCTGGGCGGCGGTGGCGAGAGAATAGAGAATAAAGAATAAAGAATAAAGGAAGTGCTTCATGGCAAAGAATAAAGAATAGAGAATAGAGAATAAAGAATAAAGGTATAGCTTTGAGGGTGGAAGGCTTTAGTCGAAGAGGCTGAGCTGGGTGACGTTGTCGTCGTTGTCGGGGAAGGCGGGCTTCTTGGCTGGACTCTCGGGGGCGGGCTTCTTGGCCAGATTCTCTGGGGCTGGTTTCTTGGCCGGCTCCTTGGTGGCTGGCTCTTTGGCTGGCTCCTTGGTGGCTGGCTTTTTGGCTTGATTGTCAACTGGCTCGGCTGTGGGTTCCGCCTGCTTCTCGGGTGCTGATTCGGCTGTCGGTTCTTCGGTTTTTGGCTCTTCGGCTTGCTCCGCGGCTGTCTCTGCCTGTTCCTCTGTTTGGGCTTCCGTGGCTTGCTCCGTTGCGGGTTCCCCGGTCTTGGGCTCCTCGGGGACGCGCGTCGGTTCGAGTTCCTCCACGGAGGCGAAGGTGTAGTCGGTGAGGCGTTTGCCCTTGGCGGCGACACCCTTCTCGCCGATGAAGTCGAACGCCTCGATCTCCTGGGCACCGCGGAACTCGTCGCCGCCGCCGAGGGTGACGCTGAGGCGGGGGTAGGGTGTGTCGGTGAGCAGGAGCAGTGCGCTCTCGCCTCCGCCCATCATGTTGACGTGCTTGGCGCTCGCCTCGATGCGGAAACGCTTGATATAGGGCTTCATCTGCTGGTCGGCGTTCAGGTAGCAGGCGCACCACACCTTGGTCGGGTCGAACTTCTCAATGCGCATGATGCTCGTCTCGTAGTGGTTGGTCGCGTCAAAACTGGTCGTGTAGAAGTCGCCGTTGTCCAGAATCACGAGGATGAGGTCGCTGCCGTGGAACTCGCCCAGTCGCTCGCCCCTTCCGTCGTAGTTGAGGCGATGGACGTCCCAGTCGAACCACACCTCGCGTCCGCCGAGCGTGGAGACACCCTCTGAGCGCAGTTGGATGCGGTGGACGTCGAACTTGGTCACTATGTTGCCCATCGACTGCTTGCCCTTGATGGTCAGCTGGCTGAAGTCGTAGTCCATGACCAGCCCGCGCTTCAGCTTCGGGTTGGGACGCAGCGTGACCTTCACGATCTCCGCCTCGCCGTTAGGGTTGGGGCTGAAATACATAATCTTGCTGCCCGGCTTGCCCTGCGTGAGGTCGTATTCGCGGTCGCGCGTGGCCCCCGTCACGTTGAAGCGCTTGGCGTAGTAGGTCGTGCTCNTTCGGGTTGGGACGCAGCGTGACCTTCACGATCTCCGCCTCGCCGTTCGGGTTCTGGCTGAAATACATGACCTTGCTGCCCGGCTTGCCCTGCGTGAGGTCGTACTCGCGGTCGCGCGTGGCGCCCGTCACGTTGAAGCGCTTGGCGTAGTAGGTCGTGCTCTTTCCGTCGCGGTAGATGACGTTGTAGATGGTGCGCGTGTCGCCCTTCTTGAACACCTGGACATGCTGTATCTCAGCCTTTTTCTTCTCCGCCTTCGAGCGCTCCGTCTCGCCCACGAACAGCTTGTCGGCTATGCGCACGATCTTGTAGGTGCCGTCCTTGTAGAAGACGATGACATCGTCGAGGTCCGAGCAGTTGCAGACGAACTCGTCCTTCTTGAGCCCCGTGCCGATGAAGCCCTCGTCGCGGTTGACATAGAGTTTCTGGTTGGCCTCCGCCACCTTCGCCGCCACGATGTTGTCGAAGCCGCGCACCTCGGTGCGGCGGGGGAAGCGCGCCCCGTAGCGTTCCTTGAGCATGCGGAACCAGTCGGTGGTGACCGCCACCATGTCCGACAGCTTGTGCTCGATCTCCGCCACCTCGCCCTTCATGCGCGCCATCGCCTCCTCGGCCTTCGCCTTGTTGAACTTGAGTATGCGCGCCATCTTGATCTCCACGAGCCGCTTGATGTCGTCGGCGGTCACCTCGCGCACGAAGTCCTTCTTGAACGGCTCGAGGCGGCCGTCGATGTGGCTGATGACATGCTCCATGTCGGGAGCCTGCTCGAAGCCGCGATCCTTGTATATGCGCTCCTCGATGAAAATCTGCTCGAGCGAGGCGAAATGGAGCTGCTCGAGCAGTTCGGCGCGCCGGATCTCCAATTCCTTGCGCAGGAGCGAGAGCGTGTAGTCGACCGAGCGGCGCAGCACGTCGCTCACGGTCAGGAAGGCGGGCTTGCGCTCGTCGATGACGCAGCAGTTGGGCGAGATGCTCACCTCGCAGTCAGTGAACGCGTAGAGGGCGTCGATGGTCTTGTCGCTGCTCACGCCCGGGGTCAGATGCACCAGGATGTTGGCGTTCGCCGCCGTGTGGTCGGTGACGTTCTTGGCCTTGAACTTGCCCTTCTCGATGGCTCGCGTGATGCTCTCGGCAATCGCCGAGGTCGTCTTGCCGTAGGGCAGTTCGGTGATGGCCAGCGTCTTGTTGTCGATCTTCTCGATTTTGGCGCGCACACGCACCAGACCGCCGCGCTGGCCGTCGTTGTAGCGGCTCACGTCGATGCTGCCGCCCGTGGGGAAGTCGGGGTAGAGGATGAACTCCTCGTCGTGGAGGTAGGCGATAGCCGCGTCGCAGAGTTCGTTGAAGTTGTGTGGAAGGATCTTGCTCGACAGGCCCACCGCGATGCCCTCGACACCCTGGGCGAGGAGAAGGGGGAACTTGACGGGCAGCGTCACGGGCTCCTCGTTGCGGCCGTCGTACGACATCTTCCAGTCCGTCGTCTTGTTGTTGAACACCACGTCGAGAGCGAACTTGCTCAGGCGCGCCTCGATGTAACGGGGGGCGGCGGCGGGGTCGCC
>JABUTZ010000020.1:7269-29861 GCA_021443415.1 Bacteroidaceae bacterium
TTCTGTCCCAGTCCGACCAGTGCGTCGCCGATGGACGCGTCGCCGTGGGGGTGGAACTTCATCGTGTCGCCCACGATGTTCGCCACCTTGTTGTAGCGGCCGTCGTCGATGCGCTTCATGGCATGGAGGATGCGCCGCTGCACGGGCTTCAGTCCGTCGAGGATCTGCGGCACGGCGCGCTCGAGTATAACATACGAGGCGTAGTCGAGGAACCAGTTCTGGTACATCCCCGACAGCCGGTGGGTCATTGTGTCTTCGGTCATCTGTTTTTGCGGGAGTTAGCGGGAGTTAGCGGGAGTTATGCGCCTCTGGCGCTGGGAGTTAACGGGAGTTTTTGCGGGAGTTATCGGGAGTTATCGGGAGTTATCGGGAGTTGGCGGAAGCCTTTCAGAGTCAACATTCCGTTAACTCCCAGCCTGCCGCAGGCAGGCATAACTCCCATTCATTTACTCCAAGCGCCGCAGGCGCATAACTCCTTATTTACGTGCAAAGGTAATGATTTTTTTTGATACAACAAAAATAAGTTGTAACTTTGCACGGCAAATGGTGCAAGGCGCGTGATAAAGAAGCTCGACATATTCGTTCTCAAGGCTTTCTTCCAGCTCTTCTGCGGCACGTTCTTCATATCGCTGTTCATCTTCATGATGCAGTTCATGTGGAGATATGTCGAGGAGTTGGTGGGAAAAGGCCTGTCCGTCGACGTGCTCGCCCTCTTCTTCTACTACGCCGCCCTCACGCTCGTGCCGACGGCCCTTCCGCTGGGTGTCCTGCTCGCCTCGCTCATCACCTTCGGCAACCTCGCCGAGCGCCTCGAGCTGCTCTCGATGAAGGCGGCGGGAGTGCCCCTCATCCGCATCCTCGCCTCGGTGACCGTCTTCGTGCTCGTCGTCTGCGGCGTGTCGTTCTACTTCCAGAACAACGCCTCGCCCGAGGCCCAGCGCCAGCTCGCCGGCCTCGTCTATGGCATGAAGCAGAAGAACCCCGAGCTCGAGATCCCCGAGGGCTCGTTCTACAACGACATCCCCGGCTACAACCTCTACGTCTCGCACAAGAACAAGGTGACGGGCCACCTCTACAACGTCATGATCTACTCGACCACCGACGGATATGAGGACGCGCAGATCATCCTCGCCGACAGCGGCAAGATACAGAGTACCGAGGACCAGCGCCACCTGCGCCTCACGCTCTGGGGCGGCGAGCGCTTCCGCAACATGCAGAACCAAGGGGGCATGGGGCGGCGTGCCAATGTGCCGTACATGCGNTTCGTCAAGGAGGTCGACCTCATCGCCTTCGACAACAACTTCAGCGCCCTCGACGCCGACCTCTTCAACGGCAACGCCCAGGTCAAGAACCTCGTGCAGCTGACCGTGGGCATCGACAGCATCGAGCATCTCATGGACAGCGTCGGCCACGATGTCTATCGCATGCAGATGATGAGCGAGGGCATGGTGCGCACCGTCGTCCGCAATCCCGACACGGTGGCGATGGAGCGCATGGTGGCTGAGGCGCTGCCCTTCGACACCATCGTGGGTCGCGAGGAGGCGCGCGAGGACGGCAACCTGACCGAGGCGGTGTACAAGAACGCCCTGCGCCACGTCGACTACTGCAAGAGCGAGTACGAGTTTCGCGGCTTGGTGAGCGAGGAGACCGCCAAGCTGCTCCGCCGCCACAAGATGGAGCGCTACAAGAAGTTCACCGCCGCCCTCTGCTGCCTGCTCTTCTTCTTCATCGGGGCGCCCCTCGGGGCCATCATCAAGAAGGGAGGACTCGGACTGCCCGTGGTCATCAGCGTGCTCATCTTCATCGCCTACTACTGCGTCAACGTCTCGGGCGAGAAGATGGCGAAGACGGGCGACTGGGACGTGTGGTTCGGCATGCTGCTCAGTTCGTTCGTGCTCGCCCCCATCGCCATCTGGCTCACCTACAAGGCGAACGGCGACAGCGCCCTCTTCAACTCCGACGCCTACCGCCTCGCCTTCGAGCGCATGGTGCTCAAACTCAGGGCCAAAGGCATCAATATCGACCCCGAGAAATTCTACATAATAGACCGAATAAAGGAACGTTTCGCAAAAGAAAATTAACCGAATTACCCAATAACCCAAAAACCCAAAAACCCCAAAAAGAAAATTAACCCAATTACCGAATTACCCAAAACCCCAAACCCCAAAAAGGAAAAATAACCGAATTACCGAATAACCCATAAACCCTTAAACCCCCAAAAAAATGTCAACCATAGAAGAGGCTCTCGACGACTTCCGCGAAGGAAAGTTCGTGATCGTAGTCGACGACGAGGACCGCGAGAACGAAGGCGACTTCATCACAGCCGCCGAACTGATAACCCCCGAGAAGGTCAACTTCATGCTCCAGAACGGACGCGGAGTGCTGTGTGCGCCCATCACCATCAGCCGTGCCGAGGCCCTCGACCTGCCCCACCAGGTGCAGGACAACACCTCGATGCTCGGCACCCCGTTCACGGTGACCGTGGACAAGCTTGAGGGCTGTACGACAGGTGTCTCCGCCCATGACCGCGCCGCCACCATCCGCCATCTCGCCTCGCCGGAGGCACGCTCGGCGGACTTCGGCCGCCCGGGCCACATCAACCCCCTCTACGCTCAGGACAAGGGTGTCTTGCGCCGCGCCGGACACACGGAGGCGGCCGTCGACCTCGCCCGCCTGTCGGGCCTGCAGCCCGCCGCCGCCCTCATCGAGATACTCAACGAGGACGGCACGATGGCGCGCATGCCCCAGCTTCAGGAAGTGGCGGAGCGCTTCGGGCTCAAGATCATCACCATCAAGGACCTCATCGCCTACCGCCTCAAGCAGGAGACGATGGTCGAGGCGGCCCCCGAGGTGGACATGCCCACCTGGTACGGCCATTTCCGCAACATCACCTTCCGCCAGAAGAACAACGGACTCGAGCACGTGGCGCTCATCAAGGGCGAGTGGGAGGAGGACGAACCCATCCTCGTGCGCGTCCACAGCAGCTGCGTCACGGGCGACATCTTCGGCTCGATGCGCTGCGACTGCGGCGAGCAGCTCCACAAGTCGATGCGCATGATCGAGGAGGCTGGCAAGGGAGTTGTACTCTACATGAACCAGGAGGGACGCGGCATAGGCCTGTTCAACAAGATGCGCGCCTACCGCCTCCAGGAACAGGGCGAGGACACCGTCGACGCCAACGTGCACCTCGGCTTCAAGCCCGACGAGCGCGAGTACGGCGTGGGAGCACAGATTCTCCACGAGCTCGGGGTGCGCAAGATGCGACTCATCACCAACAATCCCGTCAAGCGCGTCGGACTCGAGGCCTACGGACTGGAGATAGTGGAGAACGTGCCGCTCGAGATCCAGGCCAACCTCTACAACGAGCGCTACCTCAAGACCAAGCGCGAGCGCATGGGGCACATGCTGCACTTGTGAGGGGAGTTATGCGCCTGCGGCGCTGGGAGTAATGCCTGCCTTGCGGCAGGCTGGGAGTTAATGAATGGAAGTTATGCGCCTGTGGCGCT
The DNA here is from genome assembly GCA_021443415.1 of Bacteroidaceae bacterium. Classification (GTDB taxonomy): domain Bacteria; phylum Bacteroidota; class Bacteroidia; order Bacteroidales; family Bacteroidaceae; genus Physcousia. The sequence goes on from JABUTZ010000020.1 coordinate 10,776, forward strand.
GGGAGTTAGCGGACTGTCGGCTCCACAAAGCTTCCGTTAACTCCACGAGCGTAAGCGAGTTAACTCCCACGAGCGTAAGCGAGTTAAATTCCGTTAACTACTTAAAAATCAAAAATAACCCAATAACCCCAAAACCCGAAACCCCAAAACCCCAAAAATATGTACAATCCTGATGACTACACCCGCGGAATGGGTGAGCAGACACTGACGCTCGAGGGCGCCGTGTCGCAAGTGTTGAGAAACGTGTATGGCTGGATGGCTGTCGGCCTCGCCATTACGGCAGTCGTGGCGATGGCTGTCGCCTCGATGCCGGCTTTCTGGATGTTCGCCGCCGAACATCAGTTTGTGTTCTGGGTGCCGATGATCGCTGAGATCGGCATCGTCATCTATGCCAGCGCCCGTCTCCAGTCGATGTCGTTCACGACGATGGCCGTGCTGATGGCCGTCTATTCGGCGCTCAACGGACTGACGATGTCCGTCATCTTCCTCGCCTATACGATGCAGTCCATCGCCGCCACCTTCTTCACCTGCGCCGCCACGTTCGGAGCCATGTGCTTCGTGGGTCATACGACGAAGACCAACATGAACTCGTGGGGCAAGTATTTCCTGATGGCACTCATCGGTCTCATCATCGCCAGCGTGGTCAACTACTTCATGCAGAGTGAGGGTCTCGCGCTGTTCATCTCCTACGCCGGCGTGCTCCTCTTCGTCGGCCTGACCGCCTACGACGCGCAGAAAATCAAGGAGATGGTGGCGCAGAACTACCAGTACGGCTCCATGGACATGCGCAAGCTCGCCCTCTGGGGCAGCCTGTCGCTCTACCTTGACTTCATCAACCTCTTCCTCCACCTGCTCCGCATCATGGGAGAGAGGAAATAGAGGATAGAGTGTAGAGTGTAGAGAGTAAAGAGTAGAGTGTAGAGTGTAGAGTGTAAAGAATATAGAATAAAGAATAAAGAATAAAGAATAAAGAATAAAGGTATAGTTTTATAGGGTCTATACCTTATATATAACATATAGACTCTATACAATCAAAAAACAAGCAAGATGGAACTTAGCAGCAGAATCAACCGATTGCAGCCGAGCGCCACGCTCGCCATGTCGCAGAAGAGCGGCGAGCTGAAGGCGCAGGGCGTCGACATCATCAACATGTCGGTGGGCGAACCCGACTTCAACACGCCCGACCACATCAAGGAAGCCGCCATCCAGGCGGTGCGCGACAACTACTCGCGCTACAGTCCCGTGCCGGGCTATCCCGCCCTCAAGGACGCCATCGTGGCTAAACTGAAAAACGAGAACGGTCTCGACTACACCGCCTCGCAGATACTCACTTCCAACGGTGCCAAGCAGAGCGTCTGCAACGTCATCATGGCCCTTGTGAGCGAGGGCGACGAGGTCATCATCCCCGCTCCCTACTGGGTGAGCTACCCCCAGATGGTGCTCCTCGCCGACGGCACACCCGTCTATATCGACGCGCCCATCGAGCAGGACTTCAAGATCACGCCCGAGCAGCTCGAGGCGGCAATCACCGAGCGCACACGCGCCCTCATCCTCTGCTCGCCCTCCAACCCGACGGGTTCGGTCTATAGCCGCGACGAACTGGAGGCTCTCAAGGACGTCCTCCTGCGCCACCCCAAGGTGATGGTCATCGCCGACGAGATCTACGAACACATTAACTACGTCGGCCGCCACGAGTCAATGGCGCAGTTCGCCGACATCAAGGAGCGTGTGGTCATCATCAACGGCGTGTCCAAGGCTTACGCCATGACAGGCTGGCGCATCGGCTTCATCGCCGCACCCGAATGGGTGGTCAAGGCGTGCAACAAGCTCCAGGGACAGTACACGAGCGGCCCCTGCTCGGTGAGCCAGATGGCCGCCGTCGCCGCCTACACGGGTTCGCAGCAGTGCGTCGAGGACATGCGCCGCGCCTTCGAGCGCCGCCGCAACCTCATCGTCGACCTCACCGCCGCCATTCCGGGGCTCGAGGTGAACAACCCCCAGGGTGCCTTCTACCTCTGCCCCAAGTGCAGCNGGTGCCTTCTACCTCTTCCCCAAGTGCAGCAGCTTCTTCGGCAAGACCGCTCCCGACGGCCGCCGCATCGAGACATCGACTGACCTGGCGATGTACCTCCTCGAGGTCGGACACGTGGCAACCGTGGGCGGCGACGCCTTCGGAAGCCCCGAATGTTTCCGCATGAGCTACGCCACGAGCGACGAAAACATACGCGAGGCGATGCGCCGCATCGGTGAGGCCCTCGCCCTCCTCCGCTGACAAAAGTCGCTGAAAGTCAACATCGGCGTACCGCAAATTTTGGTATTTTGACCGCAAATTTTGGTTATACCGTCCTTTCTACCGCATCTACGCGTGTAGGAGGGACGTTTTTTATACTTTTGCAACGCTTTAAGTGAAAAAGTGTAAAAAATCATCAATAACTTTTCAAATTAATTTATGATCAAAAAAACAATTCTTGCACTCTCCGTGGCAGCAGTCATGGGAGCTTGCACATCAAACAGCTCGGAAGAGACTTTGATGGGAACTGTGTCGTTGAGTCTGGCGACCACAGAAGGAGAGAGTTTTCAGACTCGTGCGCTGGACGAGAACAGCTACCGCGACGTGTCGAAGTACACGGTCGACATCCTGCAGGGCTCGACGGTGGTCAAGACCTACAAGGGTGACGCGCTCCCCAAGAACGAGCCCCTGCCCTTCGGCACCTACACCGTGCACGCCTACTACGGCACCCAGGCTGCCGCCTCGCGCGACAACTTCCTCAGCGAGGGCACGGCCACTCTCAACCTCGCCAGCGGCGAGCGCAAGACCGTCAACGTGACCTGCGCCCCGACCTGCGGCAAGGCGATGGTGAACTTCGCCGCCGACATGGCCATCTACTTCAACTCTTACTACGTTGAGTACAAGACAAAGGCTCTGGGCAACGGCGTTGCCAAGTGGTCGGAGACCGACACCGAGCCTTGGTACCTGCTCGTCGACCCCGCGGGAGAGACGGTGACCGCCACCATCTACCTCACCCCGAAGGAAGAGTACGAGATCGTGAAGGAGGGTGAGGAAGCCACCTCCACCACCACCACCGTTGTGCGCACCTACGTGCTCAACCCCAACAAGGCGTGGACCCTCAACATCGCTCCCAACTACCACCAGACCTCCGGTCAGCTGAGCATCGAGATCACCATCGACGAGAGCACCAACGACAAGGAGCAGGAGATCATCATCCCCGCAGAGTGGATTTAATAACATGACGCAACTAAAGACATACACACCATTATGAATAAGAGTTTTATCATAGCATGCGGACTGTTGTTGGGTCTTAGCGCATGCGACAAAGCAACAGACTATCTCAAGAGCACCTCTCAAGGCACTCTTGCCCTCAACGTCGGCGCACAGGCCCCGACATCACTGACACGTGCCAACGACATCAGCACAGCCGACTTCCCCGTAAGCATCGAGGGACAGGGCGAGCTGGCTGAGTGGACACGCAGTTACGACAAGGCGTCCAACCTGCCCACGAGCATCCTGATGCCCGCAGGCAAGTACCTCATCACAGCCCACACCCCCGGCGAGCTGCTCCGCCAGATGAGCGCCCCCTACTACCTCGGCAGCGAGGAGGTGGAGATCATGGAGGGTGTAACAAACCGCAAGGAGATCGTATGCACGATGGCCAACAGCCGTATCCGTCTCGAGCTGACCGACAACTTCAAGGCCCAGTTCCAGTCATGGACCATCACCATCGACGACGGCTCGGCGCAGGCCCTTTCGTACAACAAGACTTCCGACTACTCGGACACGTTCCTGCGTTTCGCCGACAAGACCCTGTCGTTCACCGTCAACGTGACCGCCATCACCACCGACGGCAACTCGATCTACTCGTCGAACACCTACACCAAGAACAGCAGCACCGAGGGTTACATGGACATCGAGGATCCCTACTTCTCGGGCGGTGAGTCGATCACCATCCGCTTCGAGCCCGCCGTCGACCCCAACGGCTATGTCACCGGCATCGGTGTGACCGCCAACATCGTCTTCGACAACTTCGACGAGGCTGTCGACATCGAGCTCCAGGACGAGGGCGGCTCTGTCGATCCCGAGCCCGGACCCACACCCGGCGGCGACGAGATTACCGTCACCTTCAAGGACGGCAAGAACCAGTTCACCGTTCCCTACATGATGACAACCGGCTTCCCCGAGGTACAGGTTGACTTCGCATTCCCCACCGGACTCCAGAACCTCTACGTATCTGTAGCCGGCAGCGAGGACTTCGAGTTCGCTTGCAGCCTGATGGGTCTGACCGAGGGTGACGGACTTGACCTCGCGGGCAGCGAGGCTGGGGCGCTCTCCGACCTCTTCGCTCTGCCTACCGTAGGCGCAACGACCTACTCATTCACACTCAACGAGACACTGTGGTCGTTGCTCACATGCGCTCCCGGCTATCCCGGCGTCCAGACCTTCACGCTGAAGGCCGTCGACAAGAACGGCACGTCGAAGAGTGGCTCACTGACCATTACAATCACTGAATAAAAAAGGAGGAATTTCGTATGAAAAAGATATTTTCTTTGATACTTGCCACATTGGCCATCGTGGTGTCGTCATGCACCAACGACGCAAAGTCAGGCAACGAGAACCAGGAGGTGGGCTACCTGCAACTGAACATCAAGTCGGTGAGCACCACCTACAACAACGAGACACGCGCCGTGCCGGACGAATACGTCGCCAAGCAGCTCTACGTTGAGATCGTCAACTCGAAGGGCGAGGTGGTGAAGCGCACTGCCGACCACACGCAGTGGTCTTCCACAACCATGCAGCTGCCCGCAGGCACCTACACGATCAATGCCCACTCCAACGCATGGGACGGCAACGACTCGGGCCGCGACCTCCCCTACTACGCAGGCACCACGACCGTCAAGGTCGTTGCTGGCGAGAAGGTTGAGGCCAAGCTGACCTGCACACTCGCCAACGTCAAGGTGAGCGTGAACTTCGACCAGTCGGTAGCCGACGCCTTCCTCTCGGCATCTGTCGAGGTTAGCTCAGCCGTCGCTGGCATCGCCCCCCAGACCTTCACGATGCTCAACACGCAGACGCTCGCCCCCGCCTTCTTCCCCGTGGGCAAGCTGACCGCCAAGCTGACCGTCATCAACAAGGCGGGACAGACCTACAGCATGTCTACCCCGATCGAGGACGTCAAGGCCCGCGACCACTTCATCCTCAACTACAAGGCCTCAGCCACCGGCGAGGGCGGCTTCGTAGTGACAGCCGACGGCACGGAGACTCAGTTCACCTATGTCTTCTCCGTTCCCACCACCGCCTCTACCGTCCTGCTTGTCAACTCTGTCAACGCATGGTCAAAGTTCTCTTGGGTAGAGGGTTCTATCCCCACCTCTGAGGCCACCATCGACAACCAGTATGTCAAGTTCCTGTACAAGGCCGACGCCGACGCCGACTGGACATCAGCCGCCGCCACCTTCGAGAACGACACCTACAAGGCCACGCTGCTCAACCTGCAGCCCTCGACCGGCTACAAGGTGAAGCTCGTCTACGAGAACGGCACCGACTCGTTCAGCAGCGCCGAGACAGCGTTCACGACCGAGGGTGCAAGGGCCCTGCCCAACGGCAACCTCGACAACTGGTGCACCGGCACGTTCAACAACAAGAACTGCACATATCCCTGCGATCTCGCCGACTACAACGCCGGCAACGGATTCTGGGATACCTCTAACCCCGGTTCTTCGCTCATGAACAGGATGGTGACCAGCGAAGAGACCACTGACGTGCACACAGCCGGTGGCTCCGCCGCCCGCCTCGGATCGCAGTTCATCGTCATCAAGTTCGCCGCCGCCAGCCTCTATGCAGGTAGCTTCGGAGCGCTGAGGGGTACAAGCGGTGCCTTGATTAACTTCGGCAAGACATGGACTGACCGTCCGTCACAGCTCAAGGGCTGGTTCAAGTACAGCGGAGGCATTATCAACCGCGTCGGTGACAATGCTCCCAAGGGTGTGACAAAGGACGTGACTCCCGACCTCTGGAGTGCCTACGTCGTAATGACCGACGAGCCTTGCGCCTTCGACAACACCGACATCGCCGGCACAGCCTGGAACTACGAGACCGACAGCCGCGTGGTTGCCTACGGAGCCGTGCCCGACTCGAAGTGCATCAACACCGACACATGGACCGAGTTCACCATCGACCTCGACTACCACGACCTTGTGCGCAAGCCCAAGTACATCATGGTTGTGTTCTCATCATCTAAGTATGGTGACTACTTCACCGGTTGCGACAGCAGCGTGCTGCTCCTCGATGACCTCGAACTCGTCTACGGCGAACCCACTATCAAGTAATGAAAGCTAAGATTATCCTTCTGGCACTGTCTTTGGCACTGGGCGGCAACATCGCCGCCCAGGATGCCAAGGACAGCGTCTCTGTCTCTGACACCACGGTGGCCAAGAAGCGCCGTGGCCGTCTCAACCGCATCGACCGCCAGATCCAGAAGACGGTCTTCGTCCCCAAGGGAACCATCTTCGGCGGTTTCACCATCTCGTACGTCGAGCAGAAGTACAACAACATCAACATGCTGCTCGCCAAGGACATCGACGGCAACGGATACACGTTCGGCGTGAGCCCGTTCGCAGGCTACTTCTTCCGCGACAACATGGCGGCGGGCATACGCTTCGCGTACAACCGCACCAAGGTTGACCTCGGCAACTTCGACCTCAACCTCGGCGAAGACTTCAAGATAAACCTCAAGGATCTCTACTACCTGCAGCACGACTACCAGATTTCGGGCTTCGTGCGCACATACATGGCGCTCGGCAAGAGCAAGATCTTCGGCTTCTTCAACGAGATGCGTCTCGCCTACGGCCACAGCGTCGCCAAGATGTCCAACGGCAAGGTGGGCGACCCCAACTTCGAGGGCACCTACTCGTCGAGCAACTACCTCCACATCGGCTTCGCCCCGGGACTGACGGCCTTCGTCCAGGACTGGATGGCTGTCGAGGTGCAGCTCGGTGTGCTCGGCTTCAACTTCAAGTGGACGGACCAGACCACCAACCAGGTGGAGAAAGGCTCCGATGCCAGTTTCTCGGGCAAGTTCAACATCGACTTGTTCTCAATCAACATCGGCAGCACCATTTACTTCTAAATTCGGAAATCCATGCCCAAGCGCAACATCTTCATACTCTCCCTCCTCTCCCTCCTCTCGTCGTGCATCGAGAACGACATCCCGTACCCCCTCGTCGAGGCGGAGGTAAAGGCCATCGAGGTGCAGTACCAGACCGAGGCTCCCACCATCAACAAGACGGCGCGCACCATCACCCTCCATGTCGACGACCGCGCGCGGCTGTCGAGCATAAAGATTACCAAGCTGCAGTTCAGCGACGCCGCCACCCTCGCCGTGACGGGCGACCGTTCGTACCCGAACTTCCCCAGCAAGAGTTTCGAGTCGGCTGACCGCTCCGGCTACTACAACATCGACTTCACCCGGAAAGTGACTTTCCGCTTCCATATCTATCAGGACTACGACTGGACGGTCGATGTCAAGCAGAATTGCGAGCCCGACGTCAAGGTGACCGGTTGCAACAAGGTGGTGACCGACACCATCACCAACAACATGATCATCTACGTCAACGAGGACACCGACCTGACGAAGGTCGCCTTCGAGACGTTCCGCCCGCTCGGTCAGCACTGCGACGTGCAGGAGCAGCCCGAGGGCAAGACCTACGACTGCTCGCATCCGCTCGAGTTCCACATACGCCGCTACCAGGATCCGGGCGTCGCGCCCGAGCCCTACCGCCTCTGGACCGTGTTCGTCTATCGCCGCAACCCCGAGAGCTCGTCCGTCAAGGTGCAGCCCCTGAGCTCGCGCGCCATCGTCACCTTCAACAACCCCTCGGCTGTCAAGGTGGCCATCGAATACCGCCGCACGGCGGACAGCGACTGGAAGCCCGTCCCGGCTTCCGACATCGAGTCGCAGGGCGGCAACTACACCGCCACCCTGCGCGGGCTGACCCCCGGCCAGTCATACGCCATGCGCGTCTTCGTCAACGACCTGCAGATGAGCGAGCAGTCGTTCACCACGGCCCCCGCGCCCGAACTCCCCTTCGGCTCGTTCGACGCATGGCACAAGGTGGGCCGCCTCTGGAACCCCTGGGCTGAGGACACCGACCAGTACTGGGACACGGGCAACCGCGGAGCCACCACCGTGGGCGAGAGCAATGTCTATCCCATCGACGACACCTGCTCTGGCAGCGGACAGGCCGTGAGCCTCGACTCCAAGTACATAGTCATCAAGTTCGCCGCAGGTAGCATCTTCACCGGCAAGTACGTCGAGACCGACGGCACCAACGGCGTGCTCGAGTTCGGCCGCCCCTTCGCGGGAGGCTATCCCACCGCCCTGCGCGTCAACTACAAGTTCCACAGCGAGACGATCAACAAGTCGGCTGACAAGGACATGGAGTATCTCAAGGGTCGTCCCGACTCGTGCCAGATCTACATCGCCCTGACCAACCGCACCTATCCCATACGCACGCGTCCCAGCGCGCGCCAGCTCTTCGACCCCAACGACGAGGGTGTCATCGGCTACGGCCAGATCACCCAGGGCGACGACGTGACCGAGTGGACCCGCCACGACATCCAGATCAGCTACCGCCGCTACGACGAGGCTCCCAAGTACATCATCGTGGTGGCAAGCTCGAGCAAGTTCGGCGACTACTTCACCGGCGGCGAGGGCACGCGCCTGTGGCTCGACAACTTCGAACTAATCTACGACTAACCATTGAAACGCATACACCTTTATATATATAGCATTCTGCTATGCGGACTCTTCGCCGGCTGCGCCGCCGACGAGGTGATGCCCGGCATGGGCGAGCGCCAGCTGACGCTCGTCCTCAGGGACGATGCCGCCGTGGTGACGAGAGCCACCCCGGCTGAGCTCGGCAAACCCGTGGCGGAGATGTTCAACGTGCGCATCGTCAACCAGCGCGGCACGGTGGCATACGACGGCCCCTTCAAGGAGCAGATCAAGATGTACGACGGCGACTACACAGTCACCGCCACCTTCGGCGAGGATGTCTACCTCGGCATTGACAAACCCTACTACAAGGGCGAGGCCACGTTCAGCCTCACCGTCGCCGACCCCAACCCGCAGGTCAGCGTCCCCTGCCGCGTCGCCAATGCGCTCGCCTCTGTCGTCTACCTCGACAAGAACGGCAACGAGACGCAGGACTATTTCGACGAGTTCTTCAGCGAGTACCGTGTGTGCGTGACGCGCGGCGACAAGTCGGTGGACATCATCGACCCTCGGCAGAGCGCATATTTCAGTGCGGGTGCCACACCCAAGTTTACCTTCGTCGCCACGCTCATGGGCACGCACCATGAGGTCACCTACGAGCTCGACGATGTGCCCGCCACCCTCGGCGCCGCCGACCACCTCTGTCTGAAGCTGAGCATCACACCCACCGCCGAGGGCTTCGCCCTCTATCTCGACAAGGCGGAGGTGGAGCGGGTGACTGTCAACGAGACAATCCCCCTTGAGTGGCTGCCCAAGCCCAAGACAACGTTCACGGGGGCGGCTGCGCTGAGCCGCTTCGAGGGCGACGAGGCTCCCACCGACCATGCCTACACCATCAGCACCTCCCACTACCTCCAGGACATCGAGATCGACGCCCGCTTCGCCGATTCGCGCCTCGCCCCGCTCAACGGCAAGCGCATGCTCTCGACCTATTCCGACGCCGAGCGCGCCCTGCTCGCCACCTACGGAGTCGTGTTCCCCGAGATAGGCACTGTCTGCAGTGACTTCAAGGTCAACCTCAGCGGACTTGTGTCGGGCCTACGCACCAACGACGGCACCATCACCGAAAACCATCTCGGCCTGCGCGTGCGCGCCAACAACCGCTGGGACACGGAGACGGCGTCGTCGATGGACGTTAAGGTCATGTCGCTCCGCTTCACCCTGCCCGACCAGATTGAGGGCGACGCATGGACCAAGACTCTCTATATCACTCCCGTCACCGCAGCCAATGTCGTGGCAAGCGAGGGAGTGGACGTCAGCGAGGTGCTGGGCGGCATCTTCTACGAGGTGTCGACTGACGACGGCAAGACATGGTCGAAGGTAAGCACCACGACAGAGGGTGCCAAGCTGATGACCACGCTCAACTCGGGCACCACCTACAAGCTGCGCGCCGGCTATTCCTCGACCACCCTCCACAGCAACGTGGCGACGCAGACGATGGAGACACCGACAGTGATACCGAACGGCGACTTCGAGGACTTGCAAACCACGTATTCCGGCTACCAGATAAACGTTGGTGGCAAGTATAATATATGGCCTAAAGATTATCAGAACACAGCCACGTTCACCATCCAGGAACCGACAGGATGGGCGAGCGTAAATGCCAAGACCTGTAATCTGTCGGCGTCGATGGTGAACACTTGGTATGTCAATCCCTCCACCTACAACACAGGCATCAGCTGGCAGGCCGTCCAAGATATGTGGGGCGTAAAGGAAACCAATCCAACTCCTTTCAAGAACCTGTCTGCGCAGAATGGCGGCAATGCAATGGTGCTGCGTAATGTGGCATGGGACAGCAATGGTCCGAGTATTGCCACATCCGGCGGTGCGTTCAACACAACCTACTATGGTGAGAACGTTCCAAATGTGGCTCAGCGCTCGTCGGGCAAGCTCTTCCTCGGCTCGTACTCGTACAGCGGAGGCACCGAGACCTACAACGAGGGCGTGGCTCACGGAGCGCGCCCCACGAAGCTGAGCGGATACTACAAGTACGCCCAGGACGGCGACACGAGCGAATACGGCACCGTGACCATCATCCTGCTCAACGGCAGCAAGGAACTCGGACGCGGCACAGCCAACCTGACCACCGCCGCCGACTACACGCAGTTCGCGGTCAGCCTCACCTACTCCGACACCACGCTCCATCCCACCTCGATGCGCGTCATGTTCACCTCGTCGCGCTACGCCTCTTACACCCAGAGCAGCGAGACGGCCAACGTGAAGACCACCACATACAACAATATTCGCGAGTCGATGATGCGCGGTGCCATACTGACCATCGATAACCTTTCGTTGACCTATGACAAATAAGATATTTTTCCTCCTTCTCGCCGCCGCGCTCATGCTCGCGGGCTGCACCGACGAGGCTGTCGTGGCCGAGAGCGGATGGTTGGAGATAAGCAGCGTCAGGCTCATTGACGCCGAGCGCGTCGTCGTGCAGACACGCGCCGCAGACAGCGACCTGAACGTGGACATCTACAATGCGGCGGGCACCAAGGTGCTCAGCTATCCCGCGGGCAGCCTGGCGGCCGGCAAGAAAGTCTATGTCGCCGCCGGCACCTACCGCTTCCATGCCTACACGTCCAACTACAACACGCCCGTCACCAGCACCGACCCCGGCACGCCCAAGTTCTCGGGCGAGCGCACGTTTGCCGTGAAGACGGACGTGGTCACCTACCTTGAGATGGAGGTCCCGATGGTCAACGCCGCCGTCTCGCTCACCCTCCCCGAAGACTTCTCTTCGCTGTTCACCTCCTACACGTTCACCGCCAACGTAGGCTCCCGCACCATGGTCGTCACCGACGGCAACACCGCCTACTTCGACCTCAAGGGCAACGACAAGGTCATCTACACCCTCTCCGCCACCAACATCGACGGCGAGACCATGTCCCAGCAGGGCACCTTCAACATCTACGCCGGCTACGTCTACGACATCACGTTCGCCTACGGCGACACTCAGAAACTCTCCCCTGTCGTGCGCAAGCGCTAATCCTTACGGCAGTCAGCTGAAGTCAGTGAATGGAAGTTAACTCGCATTCGCTCGTGGAATTTAACGGAAACAGCTGTTTTTGTCATGGACGAAGTTTTACGGTGGGATTGAAATGATGGATGATCGGACCGAACTTAATGCATTCCGCATTGTTCATGTAGCGTGCGTCGCCGTTGTCCTTGCGGATACGCTCGCCGGAGCCGTCGCCTTTGTCTTCGTAAAATTGGACATGCACCACACCTTTCGGGAATTTTCTCCCGTCGCCTACGTTTCGATGTTCGTGCGACCAGTCAAAGTCACAGATCTTTTTCCGACCTATGTACAGTGTCCCCTGAACGACCTCTTTGCCTGTCTTCCCGTAGTGGAAGTACATGTCGCACGTGTTGGAATATGCCGGGTTGTTTGTGTGATTCCCTTTTGTGGGGTCGGATTTTCTTATTATAATCTCTCCGGTCACACCGTTTATTGTTACGCGTGACCCTTCAGCGGCGCTATACTTGTTGTCGGTATGCCCCGCTTCCTTGCGATACCATTTAGGACCTCCCATGATTATTTCTCGTCATAGTTGAAATAATATTCCACACCCTCGTAGTCACGCTCGCGCAGCCATTCCAGCAATGTGATGTCGCGGCTTACGTATCCCAACTTGCCAAGATTGGCTTCCAGGGCCTCTGCCAGGCACATCGTGTGCAACTCCTCGTCGAAGTGATTGTTGATGCCATGCCCGACGATGTATTCGGAGAAGCCAACCCGCACAATGTAGATGTGGTCTGGGTTGCTTGTCTCGTGCATTACCAGGTCGTTCATGCCCGTAGGCACATATTCCTGTTTGTGCTTTTGCGTTTCGAAGAAGAGTTTCTCTTTCTCGGAAACATAGTTGCCGACCATACGGTCAAATAGTTCGATGTCTTCCTTGAATAACTTAGATTTTTCCATGTCTGTGAAATTTGGAATGTTCGTCGGGAATGAAAATCATGGGAGTCTGTATGCCCGATACATGTATAGGCTCTCCGTAGACAATCAATAGCGTGGGTTGTTTCATCTCTTCAAGGGCGCAGATGCCATACTCCCAATGCAATCTGTGCGATTGGTTTTCCAGCCCAGTGCCGCAAATGCCCAGTACGCTTTTGTTCGGCAATCCCTCAAAGCAGTATCCGAGGGAGTCGACATCGCCAAATGATACTGTCGGAATTACATTGTAGCCAATGCTTTGGGCATGGAACGTCACTAACCGGTTCTTGAAAAGTTGCATGAGGTTGAATCCTTTTGGCCGGTCAATGTAAATGGAAAAGTCTGGCGCAAACATTCCGTCAAATTTCCTTAGGTGATAAAGCGTTTGTTCCATCCTGTTCCAGATGGCATTGGCCCATGTGTAGTCATCTGCAAAGAAATGTACGAATTGCCCCTTTCCGCTGTGCTTGTTCCTTTTCCCGTAGGCGATGGCCTCAAAGTCAGTAGTCCCATTGTATGGCTGTATGACAGGAAACCCGTACAGCGGAGTTTGTACGACCTCATCCATGAGATGCAGGTTCTCATATCGTGCCTTGCTGGCGTAATGCCTTTTCGTGCAATCAATCAGGGGCAGTCTGCCGTTTTGCTCGCACGAAAGCAAGTACATCTCCTTCGGGGGGAACAGGGTGTCATGTAAATCTGTAATCCTCATTTTTTGTCTGTTGATTGTTTCATAGTGAGATTTTTATTGCATGCTTATCCTGTCTTCAGTGGTAGGTTCCCATCTGCCAATGCGATGGGTGGACTCTCCGGGACATTCTCGTTGCCTCTCCTGCTTTCCGCAGAATGAATGCTCTTCAATGCCGTAGGTTGATGCAAGGTGCCGTCCCTGTCGCAGAGGTCGCCCGGCAACATGAACCTTACACCCAGTCGTGAGCATACGCATGCTGTGAGGCTGTCATCTATGATTAGCGGAAACTTGCTCGTCGACGAATAGTAGACGGCGGAACTATCCATGAAACCAATGGACATGAGGTCTCGGTGGGAGGCTCTGAACTTCATGAACTCCTCCATTTCCGACGGCGAGAATTCCTTGATGGTCATATTGTGGCACCGCTCTCTGAGCCCATGGGCGATGATGCCCGTCGTGGAGAGACAATGGCGCTCGGGCAGATGCGGGTGCCTGCCTCGCAAAAAGCTATTCAGTACAGCGGAGGTGAGGATTAATGTCGCGTTTTCCATTTATATGGTCATTGAGTTTCTGTTTATCTCTTCGATGGAACACTGAAGCAACTCCGCCGCTTTCGATGGCGACACAAGATTCTGTGTGAGTGCGCGATAAACCATCAGGGCGTATCGTTCGGTGTCGTTGCCCGGACTATAGACTTTTTCAACATATCGCGACCGCTCTACGCTTGACTTGAAATCCGGGTGCATGTTCTTGGATATGCAGTATGAACGATACCTCTTGTCGCTGACAATGCCAAGCCGCTTCAGCGAATTCATGATTGCGTCTATCGAGATGCCGTATTTGGTCTGAACGGCTTCAAGCTCCCTGAACAGAATTCTGGGCTGGTGGCCAAATATGTCTATCAACACGCTTGAAGGCATCAGCATCTCCGAAGCAAATGCGTCGCAGAGTTTCTCCCGCTCATGGTTGGACAGTGCGCTGTCAAAAAGTCTGTTTGCTTGCTGGTGTGCGTATTCGTGAAACTCCGTGAACCGCTTTCTCTCGACATGCTTCTTGTTCTTGTTCAGCACAATGATCCAGGTCGTGTCGTTTGCGGCTCCGCTGACTCCGTCGAACCCCTCGGGGCCTTCCACCTCGAAGACCTTGACACCATGTCGCGTCAATTCGTCCTGGGCGTTCTCGATGGGCGCATTGCCAATTCCCCATTCCTCGCGTGTCCTTTTGGCCATCTCGATCATCTGCCTGTCTGTGTTGATTACGGACGAAGAGGATGCTGTCTTCACATGGTTCTCCACGGATAGGATCCTTTCCAGCTCAAGGTATTTCTCTACTTTGTCCTGTATCTTTGATTTCAAGGCGGCTTCTTCCTTGGCTCCTACCGAGGCTTTCTTACGAAAGGAGATTTGAACCTCGTTTATGTCAAATGAGAATTGGCGAAAGAAATACTCCATAGGCTCCTTAAGGACAGTGGCAAGCCTTCCCAAAATTTCGCTCCCGGGCATGGCCATGCCTGATTCATACTTTGAGATTGTCTGTTTTGATACGGCGCCGCCTGTCTTTCTGGAAAGTTCGTCCATCGACAAACCTTCTTTCTGTCTGGCTTGCTTGAGGCGCTTCCCAAATGTGATTTTGGTATCCATAGGCTGTTGCTTTTTTGATTTTATGCGACAAAGGTACATAAAAATTACAAAACGTCAACCATAAAAACCGCTTTTTTTGAAAAACAGGTTGATTTTTATCGTATGTCACCCCGAAATACGAGTGACATATATATTTAAGGTGTAATAACCGAATTACCGCTAACCCCAAAAACCGTCAAACCGTCACTCGAAATAGAGTGACAGGGTGATGCTGCTGCCGCGGGCGGAGGAGACGGCGTCGGTGAACTTGAGCAGGTTCTTGTCGATGAGGTCATCGCGGTTCTTCTCCAGCAGGTCGAGGATGCCGAACGAGAATTTCAGTTCGGGGATAAGTTTGAAGAACGGCAGGTAGAGGTCGCAGCCAAGGGCAACTTCGAAATGCAGGTCGAAGGCACGCGTGCGTATCGCCTCGTGCTTGTGGCTCGTGAGGTCGACCATCGGCACCACGCCCGCCAGAATGTACGGACGGAAATTGTTGTAGCGCGGAGCCGAGAACTTGATGTCGATGGGCACGGAGATGATCGTGCTCTTGAGCGTCTGCGTCGTGTCGCGCCGCGAGAGCTGCTCGTGGAAGGCGATGTGGCGCTGGGCGAGGTGCAGGGTGGGGGTGACGCGCAGGGCGAAATACTTATGCAGCTTGAGCTCCGCCAGCACACCCACGCTGAAGCCGAACGAGTGGTTGTCCACGTCGGCGTACCACTCCTCCTTGGTCTCGGGATTGACGTAGCCCGTGTTCTCGAACTCGAAGTCGAACGTGTTCAGGCCCACGAAAAAGCCGTAGTGGAGGCGCCGGTCGTCGATGTACGGACGGTTCATGATGCGCTGCTCCTGCGCCCGGGCGGCGAGGAGGACGGAGCAGAGCATGGCGAGCGTGAGTATGAGCCTTTTCGTGTGCATGCGTATATATAACGAAAAAAAGTGGCCCCAAATTGCAAAAATTGTCCATTACGTTTGCCCATACCCGAAAATAGTTATATCTTTGCAAGGTCAAACCAATGACACAAGAGAATTTTTTAACCAATAAACACAAACAACAGCTATGGCTTACGTAATTAGCGACGATTGCGTTGCATGCGGCACCTGCATCGACGAGTGCCCCGCAGGCGCTATCTCCGAGGGTGAGAAGTACACCATCAACCCCGACCTCTGCATGGACTGCGGCACATGTGCCGACGCTTGCCCCAGCGGTGCCATCTCGCAGGGCTGATCCCGACGGCTCCTTGCCCGAAGGCAACGAAACAAACGGCTGTCCGAACCTCGGTTCGGGCGGCCGTTTCGCCTTTTTTGCTCATTTTTTGTGCATTTTCGCGTTTTGTAACATAATTTGTTTGCCAAAGTCAATATAATGTGGTAATTTTGCAACGAAGAGCGTCTCTTTTAGAGATGTTTGAAAACTAAACCATCAACCCAAACCAAAACACAGCCTATGAAAGAAGCAGACCAGGGAGTGCGCATGGCGTACTCGGAGCCGTGCACAAGGCACAGGCTCATCCGTCTCTCCGCCGTGATTGTGGCGGCGAGCAAAGAGGAAGTTGACATCAGCGAGGTGCATATCATCCGCCAGGGAGGTGCCAACGAAGACACATGGAACGGAAGCGGGATCGACCCCAAGACCCCGTTCAACACAGGCGGCTGGGAATAGGGCCGCTGACCAACCATCACTAATCCTTATTAAAAAAAGAAAAGACATGAAGAAAACAAATCTGTTCATACTCGCCGCAACGGCACTCACAGCCATGCTGGGTGCCTGCTCGGAGGACAAGCTCGGCCAGGGCGACGGCTCAGGCCACCCTCAGGGTGGCGTCAACTTCAACATCGGCGGCGTGGAGACGCGCACCTCATACTCCAACCAGGACTGGCTACAGATCGAGTGGGTCGCGGGCGACCAGGTCAAGGTCTTCTGCTCCAACACGCAGGAGCCCACCTCGCCGACGCCCACCGATGCCGACTGGCAGCCCAAGACGGTCGCCACCTACAACGTGACCCCCGTCGCCCACACCCACACGGTCGTGGTCGAGGGTGAAAGCCACGACATCACCACCAACTGCAAGGGCACGCTCAGTGCCGCAGGCACGGGACTCTACTGGAAGAGCGACAGGCACACCTTCTATGCCGCCTACGGAGCCAACGCCACGATGGCGGACGCCGCCTCGGGCATCCTCAAGTGCCAGTACAGCCCCAGCCAGAAGCTGGTGGCGCGCAACGACGGCTCCTTTGCGTGCATGGAGCAGGCGTACATGGTCGCCAAGACAGTCTGCGAGAAGCCGACGGACAACGTGACGCTCGAGTTCCGCCCCATCATGACCACCCTCGAGGTGCGCGTGCAGGGACAGACAGGCGACAAAGCCACGGCGATGACCCTCACGAGCATGACGGTCACCGTGCCCAAGGCGCAGGATATCACCTACCACGACGCCGACGGCAACATCTTCTTCGACTACGACATCAACAACAGTGCGGTGGTCAACGCCCCCACCGCCGACACCAAGGCGGAGACCTACGTGTTCTACTTCGCGACGCCGCAGACACTCGCCGTAGACGGCGAGCTGCGCATCACAGCCCTCCTGCCGCCCATACTCATCGACAAGGACAACCGCGTCAAGCTGGCGTTCACGTCAAAGGAGGCGGCGAAGGACGTGGTGACACGCTTCCCCGCGAGCGACACCTCAGCCGACAAGGTGCTGGTCAGCTACAAGGGAGTGACCCGCACCCCGCAGTGGGTGACACCCGCCGACGGTCCCGGCATCCCTGCCGACGACCCCGAGCCTGACACGGACACGAGCACGGGCAACGACGACGAACTCAGCAACAGCAACGACCAGTCCAAGTACGGTGACAACCAGACCAATGCATGGCAGAATGATCTCTTCGGCGCGGCTGGTTCGCAGTACGACGATGTGCTGCTCTCGAGCGTGTCGCTTCCGGGAGCCAACATGGCGGGTTGCTATCTGGAGCACTTGGGCTATGTGGGCACTTCCTCTCACCGCTATCAGTCGTCCGACCTCCGCGACCTGCTGGCACAGGGTGTCCGGGTGTTCGACCTCCATCCCATTACGGTCAAGCCAGCCTTGGAATCGTCTCCCCACGTGGCTGAGAGCGACGGTGGAGCCGACAAGGACGGCAAGTATTCGTGGGCGCGCTGGGACTACGGACAGTCCGACCCCACCACTGCCGTGCGCAAGTACTACGACGTGTCGCGCGTCTTCCGCGACTTCCTCGACTTCCAGGACACGGAGACGAGTGAAAAGCCTCACAAGAACGAGTTCCTCATCTTGTTCATAGATCCTCTTTTTGGTATGCAGAAGACAAGTGGCATAGGCAAATACAATGAGGACGGCAACCTTACGGCCAACGCCGTCAACGACGCGCTCACCAAGCAGTGGGGACGTGCGGCGCAGGGTGGCGACGCAGGCACCGGCTACAAGAAGATTATCCCCTTCCGCGACGACCTGACCATCGCCGAGGCGCGCGGCAAGATGATTGTCATCGTGCGCGGACAGAGCGGCTACCAGCTCAATCGCAGCGGTGTGACCACCCAGCCCACGGCGAGCGGCTATGTGGCGTCGATCCAGAAGACGACAAACGGCACGGTGTCGGTGCCTATCTGGCCCAACCTCTACGACACCTCCGGCTCGCGCGTCGGCACGATCCACTACCAGAACCACGAAACGAGCGACGAGGCATCCAAGCTCGCCGCCATGCAGGCCCTCGCCGACGAGTCGAAGGCCAACCACAACAGCGCCAGCCCGCAGAACATCTGGTATATGAACAACGCCACGAAGAACGAGTTCAAGCAGGGCACCTACAGCATGGTTTACTCTAAGGGCAAGGTCAACAACGCCAACATGACCAACATCGTCAAGGCGGCTGACTATCCCATCGGCATCGTGCTCATGGACCGCTGCGGCTCGAAGCTGACCAACGGCCCCCAGTTGGTCAACGCCATCATCGAGCTGAACAAGCGCCCGGGCGTGCTCCGCACCGCCGCCGGCAAGTTCTATCCCACCGAGTAAGGTGCACCTTACT
>JABUTZ010000021.1:0-4569 GCA_021443415.1 Bacteroidaceae bacterium
CCGCTGTGGCTTTTGTGGCTTTTGTCAGCGCATTGGTGCAGTTTCTTGCACCAACAAGTGCGATATGTCAAAAATTATTTATATTTTTGCACGTTATATCCGCATATTCGCGCTAAACAAAAAAATGAAAGACACAGATATGAAGAAATTACTATTCACACTCGTGGCGCTCATGCTCGCCGTCGTGGCGGGCGCCACCGTGCCACCGGGCTATTACTCAGCCGCCAACGGACTGAAGAAGGACAAACTCAAACAAGCCCTGCACAACATCATCGGCTCGGCGAAGACGCTCGACTACGGAAGCGGGTCGGGCAAGACATGGTACGGCTTCTACATGGTCGACCGCCTCGACAACAACCAGGTCTGCGACCGCTACAGCTACGACAAGCGCTACTTCTCGACGGGCTCCTACAGCGCCGTGGGAGGCATGAACATCGAGCACTCGATGGCCAAGAGCTGGTGGGGCGGAAACAAGAACCAGGCCTACTGCGACATCCACCATCTCATGCCCTGCGAGAGCACCATCAACTCCAAGAAGTCCAACTACCCCATGGGCCTGGTCACCAAGGACAAGAACGGCAACGGATGCACCAAGGTGGGCACGGGCTCGGCAGGCAGCAGCAGCATAAACCTCTGGGAGCCCGCCGACGAGTGGAAGGGCGACTTCGCACGCGTCTACTTCTACATGGCGACCTGCTACAGCAACCTCAACTGGCAGAGCGAGGGACTCAACCAGATGGAGAACAACGACTGGCCCACGCTCCAGCGATGGACCTACGAACTGCTCCTGCAGTGGAACGCCAAGGACCCCGTCTCCGACCTCGAGAAGAAGCGCAACGAGGGTGTCTATGGCATCCAGGGCAACCGCAACCCCTTCATCGACTATCCCGAACTGGCCGAGTATATCTGGGGCAGCAAGACCTCGGAGGCATGGACTGAGGGAGGCGAGGACCCCGAACCGCCCACGCCGCCCACGCCGTCCGGCGACCTGCCCTCGGAGACCTTCGCATCCTCGCTCGGCGCGTTCACGCCCGTGACCTACTACGGCGAGTCGACCGGCGTGTGGGCGCACAGCAGCGAGATGAAGTGCGCCGTGGGCAACGCCTACTCGTCGGGCAAGGTGGCTGACGCTTGGCTCGTGAGCCCCGAGATCGACCTCACCGACTACCAGTCGGCCTCGTTCGCCTTCAGCCACGCCGCCGGCTACCACGGACAGAACAAACCCAAGGACAAGTTCAGCGTCATGGTGACCTACGAGCCCGACAAGGCACTCAACCCCTCGACTGCCGACTGGGAGGAGGTCTATGTGCCCGCATGGCCGGGCTCTGTGTCAAGCGGCTTCTCATCGTTCGTCGAGAGCGGCATCGTCAACCTCGACGACCACTGCGGCGAGAAGATACGCATCGCCTTCCGCTATGAGAGCACGTCGTCGGCATGCTGGGCGTGGGAGGTGCGCAACTTCTACATGTCGGGCGAGAAGCGTCCCTCGGGCGTCGACGACAACTTCGCCGCCCCCCTCGACGGCGAGCAGGCCGTGTTCACCATCGGCGGCGTCTATGTCGGCGGCGAGGTGCCTCAGGCCAAGGGCATTTACGTCGTGCGCAGCGGCAAGCACTCGTATGTGATAACCAATAGGTAATGCGCTACTTCATCGAGCTGTCGTACGACGGTACGGACTTCCACGGCTGGCAGATACAGCCCAACGGGGTCAGCGTGCAGGGATGTCTCTCCGACGCCCTCGCCACGCTCCTCCACAGTCCCGGGCTCACGGCTCTCGGAGCCGGACGCACCGACGCCGGCGTGCACGCCCGGTTCATGGTGGCTCATTTCGAGACCGAGCAGGAGGTNNNNGCCTACAAGCTCAACAAGATGCTGCCGCCCTCCGTCGCCGTCTTCCGCGTCTATCCCGTCGCCGACGGCATGCACGCACGCTTCTCCGCCGTCAGCCGCACCTACCACTACTACGTCCACACACGCAAGAACCCCTTCCTGCGCAATCGCAGCTGCTTCCTCTACCTGCCCACCGACTTCGACCGCATGAACGAGGCGGCGCAGGTGCTGACGGAATACGATGACTTCACCAGCTTCAGCAAGACGGGCACGCAGACGGCGACCAACATCTGCCATGTCACCGAAGCTCGCTGGACTCCCATCGACGGTTGTCCGACTGACGACAACGGAGTGCCCACCGAGTGGCGCTTCACCATCACCGCCAACCGCTTCCTGCGCAACATGGTGCGCGCCATCGTCGGCACGCTCCTCCAGGTGGGGCAGGGCAGGCTGACCATCGACGGCATGCGCCGCGTCATCGAGGCCAAGGACCGCTGCACCGCCGGCGACAGCGTGACGGGCGCGGGGCTATACCTCGTGAACATCGAATATAGCTAATAGGTAATAGGTAATAAGTAATAAGTAATAGGTAATAGGTAATAAGTAATAGGTAATAGGTAATAGGTAATAGGTAATAGGTAATAAGTAATACGTAGTGAATCAAAAACACTTTGATAGATGAAGCATATCCTTTATTCTTTATTCTTTATTCTTTATTCTTTGAGCATCAGCGCCCAGAGCGCCGGCATGCGCACCCTCTGGGCATCGGTCCCCGAGTCGGTGGTGCCGCTGCTGACCGAGAACAACCGTCTGGATATGATAGACTTCGTGGAGAACAGGATGGAGGCTAAGGTGCGCAACATCTTCGAGGGCTTCAGCATACTTGACACGCTGACCGCCGACTTCCTTCGCTGCCGCCTCAGCGAGAAGACCGACCTCCAGATGCGCCTCCTGCCCATGGGCGACAAGGACACCATCGTGGCGGTCGTCAACACCTCGCGCACTCCCGTGGCCATCAGCCGCATCGACTTCTACACGACCGACTGGCAGCCAGCCAAGGCCTCGTTCGCGATGCCCGCCTACGAGGCGTTCGTCGACAGTTGCGATGCACAGACGCTCGCCGAGATAGCCGACCTCCCGCTCGTCGAGATGGCTCTCTCGCCCTCTGCCACAACTCTTACGCTCACCCTCTCCGACCAGCCGCTCTCGCGAGACACACGCCGTGCGCTCGCCGGCCGCATACATCCTATAACTCTTTACTGGAACAATGGCCGTTGGGAACAGCTAATAGCTAATAAGTAATAGCTAATAAGTAATAGCTAATAAGTAATAGCTAATAAGTAATAAGTAATAGCTAATAAGTAATAAGTAATGGCTAATAAGTAATGGCTAATAGGTAATGGCTAATAGGTAATACGTTGTGGGTGCAAACGCTGAAAATTCAAGACTTATGAAACATATCCTTTATTTTCTATTCTTTATCCTCTATTCTTTCTGCGCGACAGCGCAGAACGCCTACCGGCCCACGGCCGAGAACCTCGCCTCGCGCAAGGACTTCGCCGACCGACGCTTCGGCATCTTCCTCCACTGGGGACTCTACAGCATGTTCGCACAGGGCGAGTGGTACATGACCAACCTAAACATCAACGCCCGGGAGTACGCCAAGGCGATGAACGCCTTCTATCCCCACGCCTTCGACGCCCGACAGTGGGTGAGCGCCATCAAGGACGCGGGCGCGGGATACATCTGTTTCACGACGCGCCACCACGAGGGTTTCTCGATGTGGGACACCAAGCAGAGCGACTACAACATCATGAACACGCCCTACGGACGCGATGTCGTCGGACAGCTGGCGGACGCCTGCCACGAGCAGGACATGCGCCTCCATCTCTACTACTCGCACATCGACTGGACGCGTCCCGACTATCCTTCGGGGCGCACGGGACTGGGCACGGGGCGCGACACGACGCTACGCAACTGGCCCGCCTACTACGACTTCATGAACCGCCAGCTCACCGAGCTGCTCACCAACTACGGGCGCATCGACTGCATCTGGTTTGACGGCTGGTGGGACCACGATCAGGACTCCGTGGCCTTCGACTGGCAACTACCTGAGCAGTACGCTCTTATCCATCGTCTCCAGCCCGCCTGCCTCGTGGGCAACAACCACCATCAGGTGCCGTTCGAGGGCGAGGACATACAGATTTTCGAGCGCGACGTGCCGGGCGAGAACAAGGCGGGGCTCTCGGGTCAGGAGGTGCAGGACGTCCTGCCGCTCGAGACCTGCCAGACGATGAACGGCATGTGGGGCTACAAGATCGTGGACCAGAACTACAAGCCTGCCGCCATGCTCGTGCGCCTGCTCGTGCGCACAGCCGCCAAGGGTGCCAATCTCCTGCTCAACATCGGTCCCCAGCCCGACGGCTCGCTGCCCGCCACCGCCCTCGAGCGCCTCAAGGCGATGGGTGCGTGGATGCGCCAGTACGGCCACACCATCCGCGGCACCGAGGCGGGAGGCATCACCATCGGCGACGACATCGTCTCGACGCGACGCGGCAACACCATCTATCTCCACTGCATCGGCGACACCGTGCCCGCGAAGATCACTCTCCCTGACGGGCGCACCATCGTGCCCGCACGCGCCGGCCAGCCGAACGAGTGCGACGAGATCGTTGAGATTAGAGAATAGAGTGTAGAGTGTAGAGTGTAGAGTGTAGAGTGTAGAGTGTAAAGTGTAGA
>JABUTZ010000021.1:4771-27752 GCA_021443415.1 Bacteroidaceae bacterium
AGAGTGTAGAGTGTAGAGTGTAGAGTGTAAAGTGTAGAGTGTAGAGTGTAGAGTGTAAAAGGTTAAATATTAAACATATTCAGAAGACAAAGACAGATACTACATACCAACCAAAACCAACCAAAAACAGTAATGAACGTCTTTATCGCCCAAAATAGACTCTCTCCGCCCGGAGCGGGGAGAGGGGGAGGGGTCTGCCTGCTTCTTGTGGCACTTCTCGCCGCTTTCTGCGCCCTGCCTTCGCTCGCCCAGATGCACATGCTCCATCTCGACGCCACGCAGGGACTGAGCAGCAACCGCGTGTTCAGCATCGTCGAGGACGATGACCACGCCATGTGGATAGGTACGCGCGAGGGCATCGACCGCTTCAACGGCGCCTCGGTGCGCTCCTACGTCATGCCCGGACGGCAGGCTCTCGGCAGCAACGGCGGCCTGCAGCACAAGCTCTTCTTCGACTCCGCGCACGGCCTCTGGGCATACGACAGCAACGGCCGCATAGCCCGTTACGACGAGCGTGCCGACACGTTCGCCATGCAGCGCGACCTGCGCGTCGAGACCGACGGCGTGATGGTGATGAACGACCTCTTCGTCGACAGCCGCGGCGACCGCTGGATCGCCTCGCAGTCGGGCCTCCTGCGCTGGGCGGCGGACGATGTGTCGCATGTGGTGCTTGAGAATCAGTATATCGGCGCCATCAGGTCCTGCTTCGGCACTATTGTTGCAGGCACCAACGACGGTGTGTGGGCCATCGACGGCGACGGCCACGGACGGCAGATAGCCTCGGGATTCGTCGTGCAGACGATGTTCGTCGAGGGCGACCGCCTTTGGGTGGGCACCTTCCAGGACGGCATTGTGCTGGTCGAGCGGCGCGACGGCAAGTTCGTGCAGACACCCTGCCCCCTCGCCACCTCCAAGCCGGTGCGCGCCATCGCCCCGCTGGACGCGACGACGCTCCTCGTGGGCGTCGACGGCGGCGGCGTGTTCACCTTCGACTGCGCGACCCGTCGCACAGCTCCCTTCGTCAGCACCGACGAGAGCGGGCCCAACTACCTCCACGGCAACGGCATCTACGCCGTCACGCGCGACCATCAGGGCAACTTCTGGATAGGCAGCTACACGGGCGGTGTCTCCTGCGCTCTCATGCAGGCGGTCCCGGTCACCGTCTTCCGACACGAGCACGGCAACCCCGCCACGCTCTCCAACAACGCCGTCAACGCCATCGAGGAGTGCGCCGACGGCTCGCTCTGGTTCTCATCGGACGACGGTGTCAGTGTGCGCGGACGCGAGGGCGATGCGCGTGGCAGTCACTCGTGGATGCACCTCCTGCGCGGCACCTCAGCCCTCGGCATGTGCCGCTCGCGCGACGGCGGCATGTGGGTGGGCACCTATGGCGAGGGTGTCTACCGCTTCGACTCCAAGGGGCGTGTGGCGGCCCATCTCACCGAGGCGAGCCACAGCCTCGGCACCAACTGCGCCATGGCTGTGCGCGAGGACGCTGAGGGCAACCTCTGGGTCGGCGGCCTCGACGGACGTATCATGTGCTACGCCCCCGGCGGCAACCTCCTCTGGCAGACGCAGGAGAGCTGCGTGCTCTGCATGGCGACGCTCGACGGCGGCCGCATGGCCGTGGGCACGGTCGATGGGGTGGTGGTGGTCGACAGCCACGACTGGCAGGTGGACAAGCACCTTGCGGCCAACGCCAATGCCGGCGCCAGCTCCTACATCGTAGCCATGCACTACGCCGGCGGCGACCGCCTCTGGCTCGGCACCGAGGGCGGCGGACTATACCTATATGATATACGCACGCGCGAGACGAAGATATTCACCACCGCCGACGGACTGCCCTCCAACGAGGTCTACGGCATCCTCGGCGGCCACGACAACCGCCTGTGGCTCAGCACGGGAGCGGGGCTCACCATGTACGACGGCACCGCCTTCTCCTCGCTCAACTACCTCGGCGACGTGGCGATGAGCTACAACAAGTCGTCGCTCTGCCGACGCGCCGACGGCACGCTCGTCTTCGGCAGCGACAACGGAGCCGTCGCCATCAATCCGAGCGGCATCGCCATCGGCGACTACGAGGCGCGCCTCCACGTCGCGGGCTACTCGCTCATGCCCTCGCCCGACCGCCGCATCACGCCGTTCGACGCCGACGGCCTGCGCCTCGACTACGAGCAGCGCTCCTTCGCCGTCCACTTCGAGGCCATCAACTACCACTTCACGCGCGACATCGTCTATCAGTGCATGCTCGACGGCTACGACAAGGCGTGGGGCGCACCCTCGGACGAAGGACGGGCTACGTTCACCAACGTGCCGCCCGGCGCCTACACCCTGCGCATCCGCTGCCTGCGCCAGAGCGACGGCAAGGTGCTCGACGAGCAGGCGGTGGAGGTCACGCTCCGCCAGCCCTGGTGGAACAGCACCTGCGCCTGGACGTTCTACTGCATCGCCCTCCTCCTCGTCGCGCTACTCGTGTGGCGCCTCTACCACAACTGGCTCCTGCGCCAACACTGGAACGAGAAGATGCGCTTCTTCATCAACACGGCTCACGACATCCGCACTCCGCTCACCCTCGTCACCGCCCCGCTCAACGACCTCGCCGCCGACAAGGCGCTCGATGTCAACGCACGTTTCCAGGTCGATATGGCGCAGGTGGGCTGCCGCAAGCTCAACTCGCTCGTGAGCGAGCTGCTCGACTTCGAGAAGCTCGACTCCGACAGCTACCGCCCGCAGCTCACCGCCATGAACATGAACACGCTCGTGGTCGAGGAGGCGGAGGAGTTCATGTCGCTCTGCGAGCAGAAGCACCTGCGCCTGCACGTCGAGATGCCCGACGACACGCTCCGTTGCCGTGTCGACGCCCACCTCGTCAAGTCGCTGTTGGACAACCTCCTGTCCAACTCGTGCAAGTACACCCCCGAGGGCGGCGACATCTGGCTGACGCTCCGCCGCGGTGTGCGCCACGCCGTGCTCACCGTGCGCGACAACGGCATCGGCATTCCCCACGAGACCGCCAAGCGCGTCTTCCGCGAGGTGGTGCGCGGCGAGAATGTGCAGGGCATCAGCGGCACGGGTTTCGGACTCATCTACTGCGCCAATATCGTGCGCAAGCTGCGCGGGCACATAGGCCTCGACAGCCGTGAGGGCGAGGGCACTACCGTCACCGTCTCCTTCCGCCTCACGAGCGACAAGCCCGTGGCGGCTCCCGCAGGCGAACCGGCGGTGCAAACGGCTGCAGGCGAGCACCAGACGATGGAGTCGGCTCCTGTCGCCCCCTCCGCCGGCGAGACGCTGCCGGCGGCCGCCCGCGGCACCTACCGCGTCCTCCTCGTCGAGGACAGCGACGAGCTGCGCACCTACCTCAAGCGCTTCTTCTCCGCCGACTACAACGTGACCGACGTGCCCGACGCGCAGACGGCGCTCCGCCACCTCGAGACCGAGTATCCCGACATCATCATCTCCGACGTGATGATGCCCGGCATCCAGGGCACCGAGCTCTGCCGCATCGTCAAGGAGCGTCCCGACACGAGCGGCATCCCCGTCATCCTGCTCACCGCCAAGACCGCCAGCCGCGATGTCGTCGAGGGTCTCCGGAGCCGTGCCGACGACTACATCGCCAAGCCCTTCAACAACGATGTCCTCAAGGCCAAGGTCAGGAGCCTGCTCGAGAACCGCCGCCTCGTGCGCCAGTTCTTCATGCAGGCCGCCACGCAGAACGCCCTGAGCGAGGGCGGCGCGGAGGTCGCCGCCGACACCGCCGCTCCCCAGATGCCCACCGACGCGACCATCCCCCAAGTCTCCGCCGCCGACAGCGAGTTCGTCCGCAAGGCTACCGACCTCGTCGCCGCCCACATGTCCGACGTCGACTTCTCCATCGACCACCTTTGCCGCGAGATGGCGATGAGCCGCACGCTCTTCTACAACCGCCTCAAGTCGCTCACGGGCAAGACACCGCAGGAGTTCATCCGCGAGCTCCGCCTCCAGCGCGCCGCCCGCCTCCTCTCCGAGGGGCGCACCGTCCAGGACGTCACCGAGCGGACCGGCTTCATCAACAGCAAGTACTTCAGCGTCGTCTTCAAGAAGCACTTCGGCGTGCAGCCCAGCAAGTACAAGTGACAAAAAATCAGCGGGGTTTCGCCTTGATGTCCAGGCCGCAAAACGCAGGCGGGCGGAAAATTATCCGCCGCGCGCAGTGCGTTGTATCTTGATTTTTTGTACTTTTGTATGCGGAAATATGTTCGCAGGGTAAAAAAACACGCTTTGGTATGGTAAATTACATCAATTTGGGCAATGAGTCGTTCGCGTCAACTCGGCGCGGCGAGTATATTGATAAGACGGGGCTTATCGCTGTGATAAATGATACGCTGTTTTCAGATAGCCGCTTCACGTGCGTGAGCCGCTGCCGCCGCTTCGGAAAGTCGTTGGCTGCGCGTATGCTATGCGCCTACTATGACAAGTCGTGCGACTCGCGAGAGCTGTTCCGAGGCTTGGAGATTAAAAATCATCCTACTTTCGAGGAGCATCTCAACAAATATCCTGTTATCTACATCGACATGACAAATTTTATGACTAACTACGGTCATGACAACAAGATTGTAGATTACTTTCAGGCGGATGTGATAAAAAGCGTTGCGGCGGCGTATCCCGACGTGCAACTGTCAAACAGCGAAAGGCTGATGGATGTACTCATCGACATCGCGTCCGCCACGGGCGAAAGGTTTGTCGTCATTATCGACGAGTGGGACGCCATCTGCCGCGAGTTTGAGCGTGGCGAGAAAGCGATGGATGAGTATGTAAACCTCCTGCGGCGCATGTTCAAGAGTTCGGACGCACTCAGCGTGTTCGCCGGAGTCTATATGACAGGCATTCTCCCCATAAAAAAGTATAAGACGGAGTCGGCGCTCAACAACTTCTGGGAATACTCAATGATCGACCCGGAGCCGCTGTCCCGCTTCTTCGGCTTCACGCGCGATGAGGTGCGTGCGCTCTGCGCCAAACATGGCATGCCATACGAGGAACTGGAGAAGTGGTATGACGGCTACAGCATTGGCGACGAACCCTCGATGTTCAACCCCAGTTCTGTGGTCAAGGCACTCGCCAAACGGCGTTGCTCGAACTTTTGGGCTACGACAGGTGCTTTCGAGGCAGTCACGCGTTACATACAGATGGATTTCGATGGTTTGCAGGGCGACATCGTGACGATGCTCGCCGGCGGTTCATGCCCGGTCAATACCACCAGTTTCCAGAACGACCCAGCCATCATCAACAACAAGAACGACGTGTTCACCGTTCTTATTCATCTCGGTTATCTTGCGTACGACAGGGACGAGCGTCGTTGCTGTGTGCCAAATATGGAGGTGGCTGGTGAACTCCGTAACGCCATCGAGGCGAACAACTGGACCAATGTCATAACTACGCTCTATGCCTCGGAAGACCTGCTTCGCGACCTGCTCGACGGCGAGGCTGAGAGGGTGGCGGAGGGCATCGACGCGGCGCACGAGCGCAATGCGAGCATCCTTAAGTACAACGATGAGAACGCACTCGCCTGCGTCATCAACCTCGCCTTCTACACAGCCCGCAACAAATACAAGATTATCCGCGAGATGCCCGCCGGCCGCGGCTTCGCCGACATGGTCTTCATCCCCTGGCACAACGTAAACCTTCCCGCTATCGTGGTGGAGCTCAAGTGGAAGCAGTCGGTGCAGACCGCCCTCGACCAGATCCGCGAGCGCCGCTATCCAGAGTCGATGCGCGACTATACGGGCGAGGTCATTCTCTGCGGCATCAACTACGACAAGGAGACCAAGGTCCACACCTGCGTCATCGAGCGCGTGTGAGCGTCTGTCGTCGCTCAGTGCTTGAGGCAACTGATGGGGGACAATGCAGATGCCCTAAATGAACGCCCGAAAGGTTTGATTGCCGACGGAAAAGGTTTGAAATCTGTTAGATGTTGAGGGTCAAACCTTTGTTGCGAGGTGTCAAACCTTGCATAATGGAATAATATGCTATTTTTGCGGTGTAAAACCAATCAACGCCATGAAAATAGCTTACATTTTTCTTATCGCATCAGTTGCGATCTTCGGCCTGCCCTCATGCGGGTCGGACGACACACCGACACCGGTGACACCTACTCCCGGCCCTGACCCCGAACCTCAGCCCGAGCCAGAGCCTCAGCCCGAGGAGGGCCTCGTCTTCTTCGACGACTTCACGAAGTTCGACAGCGAGGTGTGGAACAAGGAGACGCACCCCGCTCATTGGGTCAACAACGAGCTTCAGTCGTACGTGACAAGTGCCGTGACCGTCGGAACATACGACGGCAAGTCGGTGCTGAAGATCACCGCCACGCGCTCATCAACGGGCATCACGTCGGGCCGCGTGAACAGCAAGTTCAAGAAGTCGTTCAAGTACGGACGCATTGTGGCAAGCATCTGCATGCCCAAGACCTACGCCGGCCTGTGGCCCGCATTCTGGATGATGGGCGACGTGGAGGACGAATGGCCCAAGTGCGGCGAGATAGACATTGTCGAGATGGGGCAGCAGGAGGGCATCCACAAGGGCACATCCGAGAAGCTGGTCAACGCCGCCATCCACTACGGCGAGACAGCAGAGGGCCACGTCCAGGAATACGAGCAGCACACGGTCGCCAAGTCGCTCCAGGACGGCAAGTTCCACACCTACGAGATGAAGTGGACGGCGGAGCAGATCGTCATCTCCATCGATGACGTGACGTTCCACACCTTTAATATAAAGGAGAACCCGTATTTCCACCACAATTTCCACATCCTGTTCAACCTTGCCGCGGGAGGCGACTTCCCCCAGCTCCACGACCTCAAGGACATCACCGCCCTCGCCTCAGGCCCGCAGTCGATGTATGTCGATTGGGTGAAAGTGTACGAGAAGTAGAGAATAGAGTGTAGAGTGTAGAGTGTAGAGAATAAATTTTCACTAACATAAAACCTAAATCTAAATCTAAATGAAACTAACAGTAAAGCATGCTCTCGCCTTTGCCGCGATTATGCTGGTCTGCGGCGGACTGCCACAGACAGCGCAGGCACAGACGGAGAAACCCGCCGCTGAGAAGAATCTGATCACAGCGAAGGGTGTGGTAAACGACTCCATGGGTCCGGTCATGGGAGCCGTAGTGAAACAGAAGGGCACAGACAACGGCTGTGTCACAGACATGGATGGCAACTTCAGCGTCCAGGTGCCGGCCGGCGCCACGCTCGTCATCTCCTATGTGGGATGCGAGGAGCAGGAAGTGGCTGCCTCGCCCAAGATGAGCATCATGATGCAGGAGAAGCAGCTCAAGGAGGTGGTGGTCACCGCCCTCGGCATCAAGCGCGACCGCAAGGCCCTCGGCTACGCCCTCGATGAAGTCAACGGCGAGGCCTTTGCCAAGGTCAAGGAGACCAACGTCATCAACTCGATGGCAGGACGCGTGGCCGGTCTGGTGGTCCAGAACACAGCCGGCGGCCCCTCGGGCTCTACCCGCGTGCTGCTCCGTGGCAACACTGAGCTGTCGGGCAACAACCAGCCCCTCTACGTAGTCGACGGTGTGCCCCTCGACAACACCAACTTTGGTTCAGCAAGCACCGACGGCGGTTACGACCTCGGCGACGGAATCTCAAGCATCAACCCCGACGACATCGAGTCGATGTCAGTCCTCAAGGGTCCTGCCGCCTCAGCCCTCTATGGTAGCCGCGCCAGCCACGGTGTGATCCTCATCACCACCAAGAAGGCCGCCCAGGACAAGTTCGCCGTCGAGTACAACGGTACGGTGACCTTCGACACCCAGCTGTCAAAGTGGAACGACATCCAGCAGACATACGGTATGGGCAGCAACGGCAGCTACAGCATCGACGCCATCTCGAACACCAACAAGAGCTGGGGTCCCAAGGCCGACGGCTCGAACTCGCTGCGCTACTTCGACGGCGTGGAGCGTCCCTACCAGATCATCCCCGACAACGCATCCAACTTCTTCCGCACGGGTATCACAGCCACCAACTCGGTCATCCTGAGCACCAGCACGGGCAAGACGGGCGTGCGCTTCACCTTCACCGACATGCGCAACCGCGACATCGTGCCCAACACCAACATGAGCCGCGACGTCTTCAACCTGCGCGCCACGACATCGCTCGGACAGGTCGACCTCGACTTCACCGCCAACTACACGCGTGAGGACGTCAAGAACCGTCCCGCCCTCGGCGACAGCAAGAGCAACGTCGGCAAGAACCTCATGACCCTCGCCACCACCTACGACCAGGCCTGGCTGCAGACCTACGAGGACATCAACGGCGACTACCAGAACTGGAACGGCAACGACCCCTACAACGTCAACCCCTACTGGGACGTATACAAGAACAACAACACGTCCGCCAAGGACTTCTTCCGCCTCAACGGCCGCATCACCTGGAACATCGACAAGCACTTCAAGATCCAGGGCACCGTGGGCACCGACATCACCTCGTATGACTTCGAGGACTTCAAGGCCTGCACCACTCCCGGCTACGAGTCAGGCTACATGCAGCGCTCGCACTTCAACAACCGCATGATCAACGCCGAGCTGCTCGGTATGTACAACAACTCGTGGGGCGACTGGGACTTCACCGCCACCCTCGGCGGCAACATCTACCGCGTCGACAACAAGACGACCGTCTTCACCGCCAAGGACATGACCATCCGCGACGTCGTGTCGATGATGAGCTTCAACGACACCAGCAACGAGGAGAGCAGCTACCGCAAGCAGATCAACTCTGTGTTCGCCGCCGCCAACGTAGGCTGGCGCCACATGGTCTACCTGGACGCCACGATGCGCATGGACCAGTCGTCTACGCTGCCCGTGAAGAACAACATGTACGTCTATCCCTCGTTCTCGGGCAGCTTCGTCTTCACCGAGCTCCTCAACCTGGGCAACGCATTCCCCTACGGTAAGGTACGCCTCTCTTGGGCGCAGGTGGGCAGCGACACCGACCCCTATCTACTCAACCTCACCTACGGCAAGTCGAAGTTTTCCTATCCCGGCTACACCATCGGTTCGATCAGCAACACCGTGCTGCCCAACCGCGACCTGAAGCCCACGCGCACCAACAGCTTCGAGGTGGGCGCCGAGCTTAAGTTCCTCAACAACCGCCTGGGACTCGACTTCACCTACTACACCCAGAACAGCCGCGACCAGATCATCCAGCTCGCAAGCTCGAGCGCCCCTGGTTATCCCGCCCGCCTCGTCAACGCTGGCGAGATTGAGAACAAGGGTTTCGAAATCGTCCTCAACACACGCCCCGTGCAGGTAGGCGACTTCTCTTGGGACCTGAACCTCAACTTCTCGAAGAACAGCAACAAGGTGGTCAGCCTCGCCGACAACGTGCAGTCGATGGAGCTTGAGAAGGCCACATGGTGCAACGTGCAGATAGCAGCCCGCGTGGGCGAGAACTACGGCGCCATCATGGGCTACGACTTCACGCGCAACGAGAACGGCGACATCCTCATCGACCCCTCGAGCGGCCTGCCCAAGCTCAACAACGAGCTCAAGGTGCTCGGCAACGCCTCTTGGGACTGGACCGGCGGTCTGGTGACCACGTTCTCATGGAGGAACCTCTCGCTCTCGGCCATCTTCGACGTCAAGGTGGGCGGCGACATCTACTCGATGTCAGCCCGCGGCTCGTACGAGAGCGGCAAGGCGAGCGAGACCGTAGCTGGCCGCGACGCATGGTACGCCTCAGAGGAGCAGCGCCAGCAGCTGGGCATCGCCAAGGGCAACTGGTCGCCCACAGGCGGCTTCATAGCCCCCGGTGTGCTCGACGACGGCAACAACACCCCCAACAACATCTACGTCAACCCCGAGGACTACTGGATGCACGTGTCGCGCAACTTCGCCACTCCGTTCATCTACGACAACTCGTATGTCAAGTGCCGTGAGATCACCCTCACCTACGACATGCCCAAGAGCTGGTTCAACAACAAGATCCGCGGTCTCTCCGTTTCGTTCGTGGCCCGCAACCCGTTCATCGTGTGGAAGAACATTCCCAACATCGACCCCGACTCTAACTACAACAACACCACCGGCATGGGTCTTGAGTACGGCTCGCTGCCCTCGCGCAAGAGCTTCGGCTTCAACGTAAACCTCAAATTCTAATAGAAAGGGAAGTTAATGAATGGAAGTTATGCGCCTTACGGCGCTGGGAGTAAATGAATGGGAGTTAACGGAATAGGATTCCGAAACCAACCCCTTCCGATAACCCCACGAGCGAAAGCGAGTTAACTTCCGATAACTTCGGATAACTACCGTAAAAAATTACAAATATGAAATACACAAAATATCTCTTTGGCGCCATTGCGCTGGCAAGCTCCTTGGGCTTCACGGCGTGCAGCGACAAATTCATGGAGGATCTCAACGCCGACCCCACGAAGGTGACATCGTTGGACCCTAACGCACAGCTCACCACCGCCGAGCTGCAGATCTACGGCGACCTGGGCCTGATGCATATCTACCGCGACTACCAGTATGCGTTCACGCAGCAGCTGATGGGTTGCTGGAACACCACCAACTACGGTGGCCAGCACCGTCCCGACGACAACGAGATGCGCCGCCTCTGGGACGCTCTCTATCCCACCGCCATCAAGAACCTGACCGACGCCATCTACAACTCGAAGGACGTCAAGAGCCGCAACAACATCAACGCCGTCTGCCGCATCATGCGCGTATACGCCATGTCGCTCATCACCGACACCTACGGTGACGTGCCTTACTTCGAGGCCGGCATGGGCTATATCGACGGTGTCACCCTGCCCAAGTACGACACGCAGAAGGAGATCTACTACGACTTCTTCAAGGAACTCAAGGAGGCGGTCGCCCAGTTCGACCCCTCGCTCGACCGCATCACGGGCGACCTCATCTACAACGGCGACATCGACAACTGGAAGCACCTCGCCAACTCGCTCCGCCTGCGCTTCGCCATGCGTCTGTGCGACGTTGACCCCGCAAAGGCACAGGAGGAGTTTGAGGCAGCCGTCAACGACCCGGGAGGTCTCATCGCCACTCCCGCTCAGGATGCGCTCGTCAAGCACATGGAGGTGGCCTTCAGCTTCGGCGAGGACGCTTTCCGCGACTATCGCTGCAACGCACTGGCCGAGCTCTTCTTCGGCAACGACCCCGTCAACAACCCCACCTACGTCTGCTCTACGTTCTACGACTGGATGGACTGGAAGAACGACCCGCGCCTGAACATGATCTGCCGTTTCTACTACGACAAGACGATGGGCGCCTCAAGCACCGAGGGACGTGTTGACCTCACCGACGAGATGTCTTCAATGGGCATCACTCCCGACCCCTGCCATCCGGGCGAATACTCTTGGGACAGATGGCCCGCAGGCTATTGGAGCCCTACCATCGAGTCGCTCCAGAAGAGCAATCCTTCGCTCAACCCGCAGCTCGACCGCGAGGTGCGTCCGAAACTCGCCAACGGCTTCCTCAAGGGCAACAACCCAGGTGTCATCTTCACCGCCGCCGAGGTGCTCTTCCTCCGCGCCGAGGCCATGGTGCGCGGCTGGAACGCCGGTACCGGCACCGCCGAGGATCTGTACAAGGAGGGTGTCCGCAACACCTTCACGCTCCTCGTCAACCACTTTGGCTGTGCTAACCCGGGTTCGGAAACCATCGAACTCTACCTCGACAATGGCGGCGCATTCGGCGCTGTGCCTGCCGCGCAGATCTCATGCATCAACGAGCAGGCATGGGTTCTCCACCTCACCAACCCCTCTGAGTGCTGGGCCAACGTGCGCCGCTCCGGCTATCCGCGCCTCTCCTCTCCCACCGACTACGTAGGCGAGACGGTCGTGCCCGACCGCGACATCCCCGTACGTCTGTGCTATCCCGCCCTCGAGGGTGAGTACAACACCGACAACTACAAGGTCGCCCTCAAGCGCATGGGAGGCGTCGACAGCTGGCACACCAACGTCTGGTGGGACGCCCAGTAAGCCGACCCCCGTCAACTTACGTTCACTCCAAAAACAAATTAACGACAAATCATGAAATACATATATATTACGCTGCTTGCAGCACTTACATTGGGAACAGTCGCCTCGTGCAAGAGCGACGATCCGTTCTCGACGGTGTCGGAGAATGACCTTCCGTTCATCCTCTCGCCCGTGTTCCCCGAGTCAGCTCCCGACGGCACACCCGGCTTGCTGACCACAATCACACACGACGTGGAGTACAAGATGGACGTCGTGGTCACTCCCGCTGACTACACCACCGTGACATGGTACGTCGACGGTGTCGAGGCCGCCAAGGGCACCAAGTTTGCCAAGATTTTCCCCACGGGCGACTATCTGCTCAAGGTGGTGGCCAAGACCACCAAGGGTCTCGAGACTTACCGTCAGGGCTACATCCATGTCAACCCTCTGGCTGGCGAGCCTTACACCAATATGGGTGCCGACAACTTCGCCGCCCCCGGTTTCGAGACCACGCTCAAGGGTGGCAACCTCAACCTCGTGAAAGCCATCCGTCTCGGCGATAACATCGACATTGCCGAAGTTCATCCTTCCGAGGACGGCGGCGAGATTTCGTTCGTCGTTCCAGCCGGCATCGCCGACGGCACCTACCGTGTCACCCTCCTCGCTGCCGACGGCGTGGAATACGGCGGCAACACCCTGACCGTCACCAGCAACCCGATGGTGCAGAGCGGCTATGCCCGCGTGACCTCGGGTGGTGTGTTTACCCTGACCGGCATGTCGCTCAACAACATCAAGTCGCTGACACTCGTGGGCGAGGACGGCGAGGAGCATGTCATCAGCGAGTTCGTCTCACAGGAGTCAGCCATGCTGCAAGCCCTCTGTCCCTCTGTTCCCGACGGTCTCTATCGCCTCTACGGCGAGGCTGTCGACGGCTCTGATGTAATGTTCTTCGAGTATGGCGCCCTGGTTGCCGAGGTCACCATCACCGTGACCGTCGAGCAGACGCTCTGGGAGGGCCACCACTACGTCTCTTGGGAGCTTGCCGACGGCGACCCCAACAAGACCTTCAGCTACGCACAGAATCTGATCGGCGGGTTGAACCCGGGCACCAAGCTGCGCGTCTACTACTCGCTCGATTCCTCTGCCGGCTACCACCAAATGCAGGTGACCACGGCTTGGTGGATCGACCTGCCCGGAACGGGTAAGATCGACCTCACCGAGGACGGCGTGCGCCTCGTCGAGCTCACCCAGGAGCAGCTCAACCTCATCAACGAGCAGGCGGGCTTCCTCGTGGTCGGCCACGGATTCTTTGTTGACCGCGTAACTATCGAATAATCATGAAACGTCAACTTTTCATAAGTGTGGCACTGATGGTGGGGAGCCTGCTCCCCACCCATGCCACCGACGCAAAGATGGAAAAGGCAATTGAACGCACGCTCAGGAAGATGACTCTTGAGGAGAAAATCGGTCAGATGACCGAACTGTGCATCGACGTCCTGGGCCACGACGAGAACGGCAAGTTCGTGTTCGAGGAGGACAAGCTGCACAAGGTGTTCGCCCAGTACAAGGTGGGCTCCATCCTCAACGCCCCGGGCCCCGTCGCCCGCAGCCGCGAGGAGTGGAAGGAGATAATCGGTCGCATCCAGGAACTCTCGATGCGCGAGATAGGCATCCCCTGCATCTACGGTCTCGACCAGAACCATGGCACCACCTACACCACGGGCGGCACCATGTTCCCACAGAACATCAACGTGGCCGCCACCTTCGACCCCGCTCTCGCCGAGCAGGCGGCTACGATCACGGCCTACGAGACGCGCGCCAGCAACTGCCCCTGGACCTATTCGCCCACGCTCGACATCACCCGCGACCCGCGCTGGTCGCGCATCTGGGAGAGCTACGGCGAGGACTGCCTTGTCAACGCCCTCATGGGCTCCGCCGCCGTGCGCGGTTTCCAGGGCACCAACCCCGACGACATGGGCAAGACGCGCATCGCCACGTCCATCAAGCACTACATGGGCTACAGCTTCCCCCGCACCGGCAAGGACCGCACTCCCGCCTACATCACCGTGAGCGACCTGCGCGAGAAGTGCTTCGAGCCCTTCCGCCAGTGCGTAGAGGCGGGCGCCGCCACGCTGATGGTGAATAGCGCTTCGATCAACGGTGTGCCCGTGCACGCCAACCGCGAGCTGCTCACCGTCTGGCTCAAGGAGCAGATGGGATGGGACGGCATGATTGTCACCGACTGGTCGGACATCAACAACCTCTACACCCGCGAGCATGTGGCGGCCGACAAGAAGGAGGCCATCGAGATCGCCATCAACGCCGGCATCGACATGTCGATGGAGCCCTACGACCTGGGCTTCTGCGACTTGCTCAAGGAACTGGTCAACGAGGGCCGTGTGCCGATGAGCCGCATCGACGACGCCGTGCGCCGCGTCCTTCGTCTCAAATACCGCCTCGGTCTCTTCGAGCATCCAACGACCGACATGGCCGACTATCCCCTCTACGGCTCGCAGCAGCACGCCGCTGTTGCTCTCCATGCCGCCGAGGAGTCGGAGGTGCTGCTGAAGAACACGGACGGCATCCTGCCCCTGAAGAAGGGTGTGAAGATACTGCTCACCGGTCCCAACGCCAACTCGATGCGCTGTCTGAACGGTGGCTGGAGCTACACATGGCAGGGACATCTCGCCGACCGCTTCACCGAGCAGTACAACACCATCTACGAGGCTCTCTGCAACAAGTTCGGCGCCGCGAACGTCACCCTCGAGCAGGGTGTCACCTACGTTGCCGAGGGTGCCTACACCGAGGAGAACGCTCCGCAGATCGACCGCGCCGTGGCAGCAGCCGCCGCCGCCGACGTGATCATCGCCTGCGTGGGCGAGAACTCGTACTGCGAGACTCCGGGCAACCTCAGCGACCTCGCTCTCTCGCAGAACCAGCGCGACCTGGTCAAGGCCCTGTCTGCCACGGGCAAGCCCATCGTCCTCGTGCTCAACGAGGGACGTCCGCGCCTCATCAACGACATCGAGCCGATGGCCAAGGCCGTCATCGACATCCTGCTGCCGGGCAACTACGGTGGCGACGCCCTCGCCAACATTCTGGCGGGCGACACCAACCCGAGCGCCAAGATGCCCTACACCTATCCGCGCAACTCAGCCGAGCTGACCACCTACGACTATCGCACGAGCGAGGAGGTGGACCGCATGGAGGGTGCCTACGACTACGACGCTGTCGTGTCCGTTCAGTGGCCCTTCGGCTACGGACTGAGCTACACGAAGTTCGCCTACAGCAACCTGACCGCCGACCGCACGGAGTTCAAGAACGGCGACCAGCTCACTTTCTCCGTTGACCTCAAGAACGAGGGCGACCGCGCGGGCAAGGAGGTGGTCATGCTCTTCAGCCGCGACATGGTGGCTTCGATGGTGCCCGAGAACCGCCGTCTGCGCGCCTTCACCAAGGTGGAGCTGCAGCCGGGCGAGACGCGCCGCGTGAGCCTGACCATCAAGGCTTCCGACCTTGCCTTCGTCAACCCGCAGGGCAAGTGGACGCTCGAGAAGGGCGACTTCCGCATCCAGGTCGGTTCGCAGGTGGCTATGGTGCGCTGCACGGAGACCAACGTGTGGGAGACACCGAACAAGTAGGTGCCCCCCTCTGACTCCCCCCGAAATGGGGGGAGAAAGCCCCCCTCTAACTCCCCCCAACTGGGGGGAGGATATAATAAGGTATTAGTTTGGAAAATAAACCGCTATGAAATAGAATAGAAGATTGTTTTTGGTTGGATGCTCCGGTTGGTCGTGTGCTTCGGCACACACTTCCGGAGCATTTTTATGCGCTCGGGTGTATATATTGCAAGGTGTCATAAATTCGACGCATACGCCTGTAATTTGTCCTTATTTGGGGCAATTATGTGTAAAAATAGTGTCTTGATAGGCGATTTATCAAAACTTTTGTCTAACTTTGCACCGCAATTCGCGATTGCTCCATGCGAATTTATGCATAAAACATCATATAGTTACACTTTAAACAAACAGGGTATTAAACAAGAAAATGGGTAAAAAAGTATGGTTATTCCTCGCTTGCATGCTGATGACTGCAAGCACGGCGTTCGCCCAGCAGCAGATTGCAGGAGCTGTGATTGATGCTGAAAGCGGCGAGCCTCTGATTGGAGTTGCCGTTCGCGTGCCCGGCACCGACACGGGTGCCGTGACCGGTGCCGACGGCAAGTTCTCCATCTATCTTCCTGAGGGCAAGAAAAACCTCAGTTTCAACTTTATGGGCATGCGCCCCGCCGAGTTGCCTGCACGCAACGGCATGGTGGTCCGCATGCAGACCGACACCAAGGCGATGGACGAGGTGATGGTCGTCGCCTACGGTACGGCCACCAAGGCAACCTTTACGGGTGCGGCTTCGGTGGTGGGCTCGGAGGTGATCGAGGACCGTCCAATCTCAAACATCACTAACGCGCTGGCGGGCAACGTGGCGGGTGTCACCGCCACCAAGGACACGGGCCAGCCCGGTACCAGCAGCACGGTCCGCATCCGCGGCTTCGGTTCGATCAATGCCGGCATGGACCCTCTCTACGTCCTGGACGGCATGCCTTACGAGGGCGACATCTCCGCCATCAGCCCCGATGACGTCGAGAGCATGTCGGTCCTCAAGGACGCCGCCGCCGCCGCCCTGTACGGCTCGCGCGGCGCCAATGGTGTCATCATGATCACCACCAAGAAGGGCAGGCGCAACCAGAAGGCTCAGGTCAGCGTCAGCGCCAGCTGGGGCGCCAACATGCGTCAGCTGAAGAACTACGATGTCATCAAGAGCACCGACACGTACATGGAGCAGCTGTATCGCTCGAACTACAACAATGCGATCTACAACTTGGGCTACAGCCCCGCTTCCGCTTACTCATACGCCTCCAAGCGCGCCGAGACGATCACGGGCTACCCCCTCTACACCGTTCCCAAGGGCGAGAGCCTCTTCACCACGGATGGCAGGATTAACCCCAACGCCACGCTGGGCTACAGCGATGGCACCCACTTCTACACCCCCGACGACTGGGAGAAGGAGGCGCTCGCCACGGGTTTCCGCCACGAGTACGAGGCTGCTGTGCAGGGAGGTTCGGACAAGTTCGCCTACTACTTCAGCGCCGGTTACCTGAAGGATGAGGGCATCATCAGAGGGTCCTCTCTGGAGCGCATCTCCACCCGCGCCAACGTCGAGTACCAACCCAAGAAGTGGCTGAAGCTGTCCGCCAACCTGGCCTACACCAACA
Organism: Bacteroidaceae bacterium; assembly: GCA_021443415.1. Taxonomy (GTDB): domain Bacteria; phylum Bacteroidota; class Bacteroidia; order Bacteroidales; family Bacteroidaceae; genus Physcousia. The sequence goes on from JABUTZ010000021.1 coordinate 21,993, forward strand.
ACACGTCCAAGTTTGCGGAGCAGAGCGAGCATGGCTATACTTCGTCCAACAACTCGTTCTACATGGCTAACTACATGGGTCCTGTCTATCCCATGTATATTCGCGACGCACAGGGCAACATCATCTACAACAAGGGCATCGCCGCCTACGACTACGGCGATGGCACCATCACTCCCTATGTCCGCAACGTGATGAGCATCGCCAACCCCACCGGTGACCTGATGTATCAGAACCAGGCCTACCTCATGGACATCTTCAACGGCCGCTGGGCGGTGGATATCACTCCCGTCGAGGGCTTGACCCTGACCGCCAAGCTGGGCATGAACCTCGACAACACGCGTCAGCACTACGGCTCAAGCAACAAGTACGGCCAGGCGGCCGCCTTTGGCGGCGAGGCCATGCAGATCGCCCAGCGCACACTGGCCTTTACACAGCACTACATGGCCAACTACCGCAACACCTTCAACCGCCACAGCATCGATGTGTTCGCCGCATACGAGTCCTATGACCTTAACGACGAGTTCCTTGAGGGCTACGGACAGAATGTGTACAACCCCGGCAACTGGGCGGTCAACAACGCCATCGACCAGCGCCGCGGCTACGGCAGTGCCGATTCCTATGCCACACGCAGCTTCTTGAGTCGTGCCAACTACGACTACGACGAGAAGTATTTCGCTAGCGTTAGCTTCCGTCGCGATGGTTCGAGCCGCTTCCATCCCGACAATCGTTGGGGCACTTTCTGGAGCGCCAGCGCTGCATGGGTGCTGAACAAGGAGAATTTCCTGTCGAATGCCAAGTGGATCGACTTGCTCAAGCTGCGCGCCAGCTTCGGCCAGCAGGGCAACGACGACATCGGCAACTACTACGCCTATGTCGACCAGTTCACGATGTCGGGCAGCAATGGCGTGTTCAGCGACGGTTCCTTGTCATACAAGGGCAACAAGGACCTGACCTGGGAGAAGAGCAACGCCTTTGACATCGCTGTCGATTTCGAGTTCTGGGACGGCCGTCTGTCGGGTAGCCTCGACTACTACAACCGCACCACCAAGGACATGCTTTACAACAAGCCCGTCGCCCCCTCGAACGGTTACAGCTCGATCGCCATGAACATCGGCTCGATGCGCAACCAGGGCATTGAGCTCGACTTGCACGGAACGATCTTCAAGACCAAGGACTTCACCTGGACTGCCGATTTCAATATCACCCGCAACTTCAATGAGATCCTCGAGCTCTCCCCCGACCTGCACGGCCAGCTGATCGATGGTTCGGTCATCTATCAGGAGGGCAAGTCGATGTACCAGTACTACCTGGTCAAGTATGCCGGCGTCGATCCCGGTACGGGTCTGGCTCTTTACTGGGCGAAGGACGACAACGGCACGGAATATGCCACCGCCGACTATTCGACCGCCTATACCACCAACCGTTGCGCTACCGGCAACATGGAACCCAAGTTCACCGGCGGCCTGGGCACGAGCCTGAAGTTCTTCAACTTCGACTTCTCCGTCCAGTGCTCGTATCAGTTCGGAGGTCAGCTGTACGACAACACGTATCGGTCGTTCATGAACGGTTTGGGCACAAACTATGCAGGCTACAACATTCATAGCGACATCTTGAATGCCTGGACTCCCCAGAATACCAACACCGACGTCCCCCGTCTGTGCGCCGACGACCAATACGCCAATTCCAACAGCACCCGTTTCCTGATCACAAGCAACTACTTCTCGATCAACAACATCACTCTCGGCTATACTATTCCCGCCAACCTCACCAAGAAGATTGGCATCGAGAACGTGCGCGTCTACTTCTCGGCTGACAACCTGGCTCTCTTCTCTGCGCGCCAGGGTCTGGACCCCCGTCTGGACGTGCGTTCCGCAAGCTCGATGTACTATGGCGCCCTGCGTACCATCACGGGAGGCATCAAGGTTTCATTCTAACAAATTAAATAGCAGATATCATGAATATGAAGAAATATGTTCTCTGTTCGGCCGTGGCAGGCATGATGCTTGCCGGTTGCGCCGACCTGGATACCGTACCCCTGGGCGATACCATCACCGCCGACCAGAAGGAGCAGGTGGTCGCGGACAACCCCGACATGGTTGCCGCAAGTGTCGCGGGCATCACCACATTGTTCAGTTCGTTCATGGCTTTCTTTGACGAATATCATTCGGACTTTGGCTTTCCCTCGTCGATGCTGACCATGGATAGCCGTGGCATCGACATGGTCGGACTGAACGTTGGCTACAACTGGTTTGTATATGCTCTTACAATGTCCGATTATTCAAACAGTGCTGTCGACAACTCTATGTTGTGGCAGACGATGTATCGCCAGATCTATGCCGCCAACAATGTCATTTCGGTCATTCCTACCACGACTGATAACGATAAGCTTCAGTTCTATCTCGCGCAGGGCTTGGCGATTCGTGCTTTCGACTACTTCGTGCTGGCGCAGATGTATCAGTTCACCTACGAGGGCAACACCGACGCTCCTTGCGTGCCTTTGATTCTTGACACGAATGCAAGCACAGCAGCCACCGACGGCATCGCCCGCAACACCGTAGGCGAGGTCTACGCTCAGATCATGAGCGACTTGAACAATGCCGTCAACTTGCTGAAGGCGAGCAGCTTCACCCGTGCCGACAAGCGTTATGTCAGCTATGAGGTAGCTGTGGGCCTGCGTGCCCGCGTCGAGCTCGTCATGCAGGACTGGGATGCCGCGGCCAAGGACGCCCAGGAGGCTATCAGCAACAGCCAGGCACAGCCCATCTCCATCTTGGAGGCAAAGGCCCCCGGCTTCTTGGACATGAACGAGCCCAACTGGATGTGGGGCATCTACATCGACGAGACCGACGACGTCGTGAATTCGGGCATCGTCAACTGGCCCTCGCACATGGGTTCCCTGAACTACGGATACGCAAGCGTAGGCGCCTGGCGCAAGATCAACGCCGACCTGTATGCCCGCATTCCCGCAACGGATGTCCGCAAGGGCTGGTGGCTGGACGCAAACGGCAACTCACCCAACCTGGACGACGAACAGGCGAGCTTCCTCAAGTCGTCAAAGGCACCCGCCTACACACAGGTCAAGTTTGCACCCTATGGCGGCGAGGTCTACACAGCCGTCAACGCCAACGACATCATGCTGATGCGCATCGAGGAGATGCATCTCATCAAGGCTGAGGCCCAGGCCATGGGCAGCGCCGGCCCTGCCGTCGGCTTGCAGACGCTTACAGAGTTCGTCCAGAAATTCCGCGACCCCGCCTATTCCCCCACCGCGTCAAGTCCTGCCGCCGTGCAGGAGGCTGTGTGGATGCAGCGCCGCCTCGAACTCTGGGGCGAGGGCCTGAGCTATTTCGACCTCATGCGCCTGCGCAAGGGCATCGATCGCCGCAAGGGCGGTTTTGAGGCGGAGGTGAACTTCCTGGTCGAGGATACCAAGGCGGCCGAGCGTGCTTCGATCGAAAGGGTCAAGGCGGGACAAGGCGGTGTCGAGGGCACTACCATCCAGCGCCTCATCTACCAGATTCCCAACAGCGAGACGGAGGCCAACGCGCTGATCAATGCGTCGGACAACAACCTCTCCTCACCCCAGCTGACACCCGTGGCTGACTAAACATTTTTCTCACCCAACAAACAAGATTAGATATGAGACTGTTAAAATCACTGATAACGGCCGCCGTGTCCGCAGGCTGCCTCGGACTGGCGTCATGCAGCTCCGACGGATACTACGACGTGGCCGTCCCCGGGGGAGTCATGTACTCCTTCGAGGCGAAGACACTCGACTATGTATACACTCCCGACGACAACACCGAGGGGGTCGAAATCCCTGTCATGGTGACTCGCAACATCACCGGCGGCGCGGCTACAGTGCCTGTCAAGGCCACCGTCTCCGAGGGCGGCGAGGCGCTGGTCAGCTGCCCGGAGCAGATCGTGTTCGGAGCCGGCGAGTCGCAGGCCAAGTTCACCATCAAGCTCAACAAGGACTTCGCGATCAACGAGAGCGTGGCCGTCGACTTGTCCATCGACCCCTCGCATTTTGGCATTTCGGCCAAGGAACCGAAGAAGCCCCACGCCCTGCCGGAAGGCGCCTCCGAGGAGCAGAAAGCCGCGTATGCCGACTCCATGAGGGTCTACAAGACGGACTCCATAGCCTATGAGACTTACCAGAAGCAACTGCAGAACGTGCAGAGCAAGATTTCCCTAAGGATTCTCAAGGACTATACCTGGGTGTCAATCGGTTACGGCAAGATCTCCGACGAATTCGAGTCCGGGGAGACCACGTTCTACGACGTGGAGATCCTCCGTGCCGTCGAGGACCCCAACCGCTACGAGATCATCAATCCCTACAAGGAGATGCTGGCCCTCTCGGCAGGCAGTCCCGCCACCGAGAAATGGAAGATTCGCGTCGTCCCCAAGGGCGAGACCATGTTTGACTATACTTTCGAGGAGGATGGCTGCGTCTATTTCGAGGATTGCAACACAGGCGACTATATGGCTGACTACGGACAGTACATCCTTGTCTGCCATCCTATCGGTTGGAAGTCCATTCGTGCCAATAGTACCTATAGCAGGGTGCTCTCTTATCAGGAGAATGGCATGCCGGCGCAGATTGGCTTGGCACCTTATTACTACATGGAGGGCGTCGGTGGTTGGAACTATACCACATACACGGGCGTCGTTACCATCGTCTTCCCCGGTGTCGTGCTGTCCGACTACTCGGCGGCGGTTGAATACACCGGTCGTCACATCGACGCCGAGGGCTCTCAGAGCATTCTCGCCAATGTGACGCTGGGCTCCGATGTGGCTTCCGCAAAGGTTGCGCTGGTACCTGGCAAGGGCGACGACAATGCTTTCGCCGCTGCCCAGAAACTTATCTCCGGCGAGCTTGAGGGCCTGGCGATTACTGAGGGTGGCGAGATAAAGCTGCCTCTCGACTTCTATGCCGAGAGCGGCATGTACTCGATCGTCATCGTTGCGTTCGACAACGCCGGCGAGGCCCAGGAATGGAACTACGTGCAGTTCAACTACGTGGGCAGCGGCGCCGTCAAGGAGACGTGGACTCCCAGATACGTGGGCACATACACCTATACGCTGGTGTTCGGCAGTGAAGACGAACCCTACGACGACGAGGGCCTTGTCCTCTCCCAGAGCGACACCGACCCTTCTCGCTACAAGATCTCGCATATCTTCTACGATGTGGACTTCGTGTTCGTGATGAACGAGGATGGCACTATCTCGTTCGAGGACCAGGTGGCTGCCGAGGAATACGGCGTCTATGTCATGGACATGTACGCCGCATATCCTGACGACTTCGCCCCGAGCAACTACGAGAATGGCGTATTCACGTTCAGCATCGGCTACTACCAGGGCGACGAGTTCCTCAACTACGGCGTGGAGAAGTTCGTGCTGACAGGAGCTTACGAGGAAGGCTCGGAGGTCAGGCAGAAAGCCAAGGGTTCGGCTGTCAAGACCATCAAGACGGAGAAGAGCCGCCGTGCGCGTTTCGCTCCCTTCAAGATGGTCAGGTGGACCTCGCGCTTCTGACCGGACATTCGGCTATGGCTAAACGCCATCAATAGTCCGCAAGGCATTCAGCCTTGCAATCGTATCATCTTGGAAATTGCATCATTTTGCTATAAATGATGCAATTTCTTGTTTTATGATGCCGATTAATCCAACGATTATATGTAAATTTGCAAAGGTATACCTTTATTCTCTACACTCTACACTCTACACTCTACACTCTACACTCTACACTCTACACTC
>JABUTZ010000022.1:0-8193 GCA_021443415.1 Bacteroidaceae bacterium
GTGGTGAGGTAAGGCAGAGCCGCCCCTGCGAGCAAGTCTCACACATTTGAAAAATCAGCGAAAATGGCGAAAAATCGTCCGTATTCGCTGATTTTTCAAATGTTTTTTTGTTGTTTTGCCGAAAGATATTAACTTTGCACTCGGTAATTATCAAATACTTAAGCAATGGGTAGCGGAAACATCATTCGTCGCCCGAACGAGATAAAAACGCTCGAACACTTGCCGCAGATGTCATCAACAAAACCCTGACTTTTGACAACCTATTCGTCCGTTGAGATAGGGACAGAACAGGAAGCCGTTGCAACCGCACGCAAAAAAGAGTCGCTGAACGCTCAGCGACTCTTTTCTTGCGGAGAGGGAGGGATTCGAACCCCCGGTACCTCTCGGTACGACGGTTTTCAAGACCGTTGTAATCGACCACTCTACCACCTCTCCTGACTGCACGTGCGGCAGACTATCTCGTGATAGCGAGTGCAAAGTTACGGCTTTTTTCTGATATGTGATGCATGTTTGGCGAAAAAAATGCAAAAAAAATGCTTTTATGGGCTGAAATAGCCGTTTTTTTCGTACTTTTGTATGTTTTGCGAGCCGCAAGACAACAAAAAACGACTTTCCTATGCCACTATTCATTCACTGGAACCCGGACATCGTGGCCCTCGACCTCGGCTTTCTCGCCATCAGGTGGTACTCGCTGTGCTGGGTGCTCGCCCTCGGCGGAGGCTACCTCGTCGTGCAGCGCCTCTACCGCCACCAGGGCATCCCGGACGAGAAGTTCGACCCCCTGTTCATCTACTGCTTCATCGGCATCATTGCCGGCGCACGCCTCGGCCACTGCCTCTTCTACGAGCCCGGCTACTTCCTCAGCCACCCCATCGAGATGCTGCTGCCCATACGCCAGGCGGTGGACGGGTGGCACTTCACGGGCTACGAGGGACTGGCGAGCCACGGAGGCACGCTCGGACTCATCATAGCCCTCTGGCTCTACAATAGGAAATACCAGGTGGGGCTGTGGACCATCCTCGACAACATAGCCATAGCCACGCCCATCGCCGCCTGCTTCATCCGCCTCGGCAACCTGATGAACTCGGAGATAATCGGACGGCCGACCGACGTGCCCTGGGCATTCGTCTTCGAGCGAGTCGACATGCTGCCGCGCCACCCGGGACAGCTCTACGAGGCCATCGTCTATCTCGTCCTCTTCTTCGTCGGACTGGCGATATACGCCCGATGGAACGGGCGAAAACTGGTGGGCACGGGCTGGTATTTCGGCTGGTGCATCTTCGCCATCTTCACCTCGCGCATCTTCATCGAGTACACCAAGGAGGTGCAGGAGGCCTTCGAGGAGGGAATGTTGTTTAATATGGGGCAATTGCTGAGCGTGCCCTTTGTCCTGCTCGGCGCTTACTGCATGTACAAGGGATGGCAAAAGAGATGATCACGCCGATGATGCGGCAGTTCATGGACCTGAAGGCGAAGCACCCCGATGCCGTCCTCCTGTTCCGTTGCGGCGACTTCTACGAGACTTACATGGACGACGCCGTCACGGCGGCGCAGATTCTGGGCATCACGCTGACCAAGCGCAACAACGGGCGCGACGGCGGCGAACCGATAGCCATGGCGGGCTTCCCCTTCCACGCCCTCGACACCTACCTGCCCAAGCTGATACGCTCGGGCAAGCGCGTCGCCATCTGCGACCAGCTCGAGGACCCCAAACTCGCCAAGAAACTGGTCAAGAGGGGGATCACCGAACTCGTCACCCCTGGCGTGGCGATGAGCGACAACGTGCTCTCGGCGCGCGAGAACAACTTCCTCGCGGCTGTCCACTTCGGCACTTCCGCCTGCGGAGTCGCCTTCCTCGACATCTCGACGGGCGAGTTCCTGCTGGCGCAGGGCACTCCCGACTATGTCGACAAGCTCTTCGGTAGCTTCGCCCCCAAGGAAATCCTGCACGAGCGCAGCCGCCGCCAGCAGTTCGAGCAGGCGTTCGGCACGAAGCACATCACGTTCATGATGGACGAATGGGTGTTCTCCGCCTCCACAGCCCACGAGCGCGTACGCCGCCAGTTCCAGGTCAAGACACTCAAGGGCTTCGGCGTCGAGCACCTGACCGAGGGCATCACGGCGGCGGGAGTCGTCCTCCAGTACCTTGAGCAGACCCAGCACAACGACCTCAAGCATATCACCGCCCTGCGGCGCATCGAGGAGGACCGCTACGTGCGCATGGACAAGTTCACCATACGCAACCTCGAGCTCGTCGCCCCGCTCTGCGAGGGCGGCACGTCGCTCCTCGATGTCGTGGACAAGACGACGACGCCGATGGGCAGCCGCATGCTGCGCCGCTGGATGGTGTTCCCGCTCAAGGACATAGCGCAGATCGACGAGCGTCTGGGCATCGTCGAGTATTTCTTCCGCGAACCCGAGTTCGGCGAACTGGTCATCGGCTCGCTCATGAACATCGGCGACCTCGAGCGCATAGCCGCCAAGGTGAGCGTCGGACGCGTCACGCCGCGCGACGTGCAGCAGCTGCGCGTCGCCCTCGAGGCGGTGGCCCCCATCAAGGCGGCTTGCACCCATGCCGCCAACGAGGCTCTCTGCGCCATCGGCAGGCAACTCGACCCCTGCAAGGAGATCGCCCACCGCATCAAGCGCACGCTCATGCCCGACCCGCCGCTCAACGTGGCGAAGGGAGGGGTGATAGCCAAGGGCGTGAACGAGGAACTGGACGAGTTGCGCGACGTGGCGTACAACGGCAAGGACTACCTCATCCGCCTCCAGAGGCGCGAGCAGGAGGCGACGGGCATCATGTCGCTCAAGGTGGGCTTCAACAACGTCTTCGGCTACTATCTCGAGGTGCGCAACACGTTCAAGGACAAGGTGCCTGCCGAATGGGTGCGCAAGCAGACACTCGTGGGCGCCGAGCGCTATATCACGCAGGAACTCAAGGAGTACGAGGAGAAGATCATGGGCGCCGAGGAGAAGATCCTCGCCCTCGAGACGCGCCTCTTCGCCGAACTGGTGACCGCCCTCGCCGCCTACACGCCCCAGCTCCAGACCAACGCCTCGCTCATAGCGCACCTCGACTGCCTCTACGGCTTCTCGCTCGCCGCGCGCGAGTACAGATACATACGTCCCGTGGTCAACGACTCGATGGCCATCGACATCCACCAGGGCCGCCACCCCGTCATCGAGCGCCAGCTGCCCGTGGGCGAGCACTATGTCGCCAACGACGTGATGCTCGACGACAAGACGCAGCAGGTCATCATCATCACGGGACCCAACATGGCGGGCAAGAGTGCCCTCCTGCGCCAGACCGCCCTCATCACGCTCATGGCACAGATCGGCTGCTTCGTGCCTGCCGAGAGCGCGCACATCGGTCTGGTGGACAAGATCTTCACGCGTGTGGGTGCCAGCGACAACATCAGCGCCGGCGAGAGCACGTTCATGGTGGAGATGAACGAGGCGGCGTCGATCCTCAACAACCTCTCCCCGCGCTCGCTCGTCCTCTTCGACGAACTGGGACGCGGCACCTCGACCTACGACGGCATCTCCATCGCATGGGCCATCGTCGAGCATATCCACGAGAACCCGCGGGCACGGGCGCGCACTCTCTTCGCCACCCACTACCACGAACTCAACGACATGGAGGAGCGCTTCCAGCGCATCAAGAACTACAACGTGAGCGTGCGCGAGGTCGACGGACGCGTGCTTTTCGTGCGCAAACTCGAGCGAGGCGGCTCCGCCCACTCCTTCGGCATCCATGTGGCGAAAATAGCCGGAATGCCCCAATCCATCGTGAGCCGCGCCGACGAAATCCTGCGCCAGCTCGAGCGTTCGGCGCATGCAGAGGTGGGCACGGGGGCCATCCTCGACCACGACATGCCGGGCGAGTACCAGCTCAACCTGTTTCAGCTCGATGACCCCGTCCTCAGCCAGGTGCGCGACACCATCCTCGGGCTCGACATCAACAACCTCACGCCCATGGAAGCGCTCAACCGCCTCCACGAGATCAAGAAAATCATTCAGGGCTGACGACGGTCAGCACTGTCCGCTCACCCGGGCAATACGAAGCGCCGGACTTCAGTGCGGTCTCACGACCAGTCTGAAGTCCGGCGTCGCCTGTGCTTGCGCACAGCGAACTATTAACCTCAAAATTTGCTTCTTACTTGGCGAACGCCTTGGCGGGGTTGATGACAAACAGGCGGTTGTCCTGACCCATGGCGCAGCCCAGCACGCAGAGGCGGTCTTGTAGTACGACCATCTGCTCGAGGGCGGGTCCGAGTTTCAGTTCGCCCACCTTGTTTAGCTGCGCGTCAAGCTTGAGCACCTTGCCTCCGTATGTACTCACGTAGTAGTTGCCTCCGTATGTGGCGATGTAGCGGGGCTGACCGTCGTCGGCGGTGCAGGCATAGCGCTGCAGTTCCTTGCCCTCGGCGTCGAGGTGAACGATGTAGCTTGAGTTGTTCACGACGACATAGAACGACTTGTCGGCGGCGCAGAGGATGTCCAGACCGACATCGCCAAGCGACTGACCTCCGTTTGCGGTGCGGTAGAAGTCGGTGGCTATCGTCTCTCCGGGCTTGACGCGGAAGATGCTGCTATTGTTGCTGCCGTAGTTGCCTTCGCTGACAAAATAGGCGGTTTCACCGTCAAAGGCGGCTGAGCTTACCGACTCGGTGCAACCAGTTATAGTCTCCACGTAGTAGCCGTTCTGGTTGAAGTGGTAGATGGTCGACTGCGAGTAGTAGTCAGTGGTGACGATGTAGATGTTCTGGTTGTTGGGGTTGACGAGGATGGCATAGACGCATGTCTTGTAGAGTTCCTCGGGTGCACCGCCGATGAATTCGCCATAAACCTCTCCTTTCGTGGTGTCATAGTAGCGGAAGGTGGTGGTGTAGTTGACCCAGTCGGGAGCCTCGCTGTCGACCAGAAGCAGACGGTTCGATGAAGGGGCGAACGAGGTTACGCGCACGTCGGGAACGGTAGTCACCTCAAGGTTCGTTGGGTTCACAATCTGCAGCGGGTTGAGGATGTTGTTCCAGTCGCTCGTTCCGTAACCATTGATACAGAGTTTGTTGCCTGCCACCACGAGTTTCGAGGGGTTGTCCATCACCTTGACCACCATCACCGTGTCGTTGCTTGCGGGCCAGAACGGGGTTGGGGTCACTGTGTCGCCGTCGCTCATGCACGACGTGAAGATTGTTGCGCACGCGAGAAGCGCAAGAGAGAGAAGTTTTTTCATTGTTTGATTGTTTGAATTAGTTTGAAATTGTTTGAAATTGTGTTCAGAGGGTGAGTGTCACCGTGCCGCGAACATGCCGTCCGGGCATGGGGTAGAAGTGGATGATGTCGTACTGCCGGTCGGCGATGTTGCAGATGCTCAGCTGGGCGCGCAGGGTGCCGACCTTGATGCCGAACTCATGCCAGAGGTTGAGGTCATGCACGGTGAAACCGCCCATTTTGTTCGCTTCGGTGTTCACCTTCATGGCATAGCGCTCGCCCATCGCCTGCATGTTCCAGCCCATGCTCACCCATGGTGTGGTGACGGTGGCTGAGAGGTTGCCGCTGTGGCGCGGCGTGTAGGGCAGCAGGTGGCGGTAGCTCTCCTGCGTCGCCTCGGTCTCGTCGGTGGCGTGCTGGTAGGTGTACGAGGCGTCTATCTCGCAGCCGATGCCCCTGGCTATCTCCCAGCGTAGGTCCATGGTCGCGTCCAGCCCGCCGATGTCAGCCCGTCCGATGTTCATCATCTTCCAGACATAGACACCCGGCATCGCCACCATCTTGTCGCTCACGCGGTGGAAGTAGCCGTCAGCCGTCAGCGAGAGGCGCACCATGCCCACGTGCTTCTCCCACGCCAAGCCCACGCTCCACTCGGTAGCGCGCTCGGGCTTGAGGTCGGTGTTGCCGATGCGGTCGTAGTAGAGCTCGTTGAACGACGGCTGGCGGTAAGCCTCCTTGTACATGGCGCGTATGAAGAATCGCTCCGCCGTCCACGGGCGCACGGTGAGTGCCAGCGAGGGCGAGAGGCGGGCGGGGATGTCCATCGCCCTGCCCATGCGCACGCTCTCCTTAGCCGCCGTGAGCAGCAGGCTCGCGTTGACGGTGAGGTGGGGGAGGGCGAGGCGCGCCTGCAGCGAGGTGAGCGAGAGCAGGCGGGTGGGGTTGGGCTCGTGGGTGGTCGAACCCAAGCGCATGGCGAGCGTGTTCAGCCTCACGTCCTCGGCGAGCGAGAGGTCGAGGAGGCGGTGGGGCGACCAAAGGGCGGTGGCGGAGACATAGCCTTCGTGCTGCACGTACTGGTCGCGGCGATGGCCGCCCGCCCACTTGCTATTGGTGTCGTCGTAGCGGTTGTACGAGTAGTTGTACTTGGCCCGCGTCTGCAACTGCCACCTCGTGCCCCACCGCTTGGTCAGGCACGCCTGCACGAAGGCGTTGGCGTCGAACAGGCGCTCGCGCGACACATTATTATAATATATGACCGGTCCGGGCAGTCCGCGCTCGCTTACGAAGCCGTAGCCCTTCACGTCAAGGCGCGTGTCGGCACCCTTCGCGTGGTGGTAGTTGAGTTCCGCGCGTCCGCATTCGATGTCGGTGTTGTTGCGCGTGTAGTCCAGCGTCTCGTCGCCGTTCTCGATGGTGAACGGATAGTGGCCGTCGGCACGTTGATAGGTGGCGTTGACACCGATGAAATCGTCGTTTTTTAGCTTTCGGGCATACATAACCGTGGGCGACACCTCGCCCCACGAACCCGCCTTGAGCGTCACCCTGAGGGCGTTGCGCGCCTTGTCGGACGCGAACCGCGGCGTGGCGGTGCTGATGCGCACCATCGCCGCCGAGGCGAGCGAGGAGGCGCTCATGAGCAGGTCGTCCTCATGGCCCACGCTCAGCGCCACCTCGCCGAGGTTGTCGGTGAAGAAGCGCCCAAGGTCTACCTGTCCCGCCTGGCAGTCGGACACGGGCACGCCGTCATAGACCACGCCCGTGTGCGAGGCACCGAGACTGTGCACAGACACGGTCTTCATGCCGCCGATGCCGCCGTAGTCGCGCACCTGGGTGCCTGCCATGCGTGTCAGTGCCTGCCCCACGTTCTGGATGCCGAGGTTCTCCAGGCGCTCGACAGTCACCGTCTGCATGGGATGAGCCACACCCACGCGATGGTCGACGGCGATGGCACGCACCTCCGTCTCGCTCATAATGCGCAGTGTGTCAATGTCGCTCTTCGCCAGCGACTCGCCGGCGCAGCCCGTCAGCAGGGCAACGACAGCGACGACTGTCCTTGTTCTTGGCATAACACGTTTTTAGATCCTCTTTCCTCGAGAGGGTTGTCCAAAAATTTCAGCAACTGACAGGTTTTCTGACTTGCCGCCATCCCTTTTCTGTCCACCTTCCCAGGCGAGGCTCTCACCCAGTGGCTCGTTCGGACAGGGACACGTTGCGGCTCACAGCAGCGGGACTGTTGGGGACTCTCACCCCATTCCCTAATTCAGTGCCGAGGTCTTTTCTCGGTGCAAAGTTAGGAAAAATTTTTCATTCGCATATAACAAAACGGCGGAAAAAGTTGTTTTATCTATGTATGAGACAGATTACCTTATGTATTATATTGGCCCTCCTCGCCGCCTGCAGCAAGGACGAGATGGGCGAAAACAAGTATTCGAGCCGCAGCGCCCATTTCCGCATGGACAACGTGGTGTCGGCGCAACCGCTCTTCGCCGCCTGCAACAACCCCGGCGTGTGGTGCCGCGTGACGGTCGAGGGGCAGCGCTATCGCTTCGATTCCTACGGTATGACGACGGCATACACCATCATTCCCGCCGCCTCGGCCGAGCGCATGGTGCCGGGCACTGGGCTGATTATTGGCACGCCGTCCATTCCCGAACCGGGTGCCACGGCTACCATCGTCACCTGCTACGACCTCCTGTGCCCGACGTGCTACAATGCGCCTCTCGACAAGCCGCTCACCGTCTATCAGAACCGCGAGGCGCAGTGCGACAAGTGCAAGTGCCGCTACGACCTCAACAACCAGGGTCTGCTCATCGACGGCCCCGAAGGTGCCGCCGCCCGCCTTTTCCGCTATCGTGTCAGCTATCTCTCGGCGAACAACTTGCTCCTCGTAAGCAACTGATAGACAATTAGTCCACAGACGAGTCCCGCCACCGTGTCCACGAAATAATGCGCATGGATATAGACCGTGGCGCA
>JABUTZ010000022.1:9314-10776 GCA_021443415.1 Bacteroidaceae bacterium
GGTGCACACCATGCGCAGGAACCACAGCGGGGCGCAGATGCGCAACCACCACGGGTTGCCGAGTTCGCGGCGCAGGAGGTCGCTGAACGCACGGCTGTCGTAGGTGGCTCCGTCGCTGATGATGAACGCTTTTCCCTCGATTCCATCGGTCTTCATCGCCCGCATCACCGCTTGCACGAGGTCGCGCACATAGACGAATGTGATGTCCTGTTTCGTGTAGCCGACCGAAAAGTCGATGTGCCCTTTTATGCTCTTCGCCATGATGAAATAGTCGCGCTCGCGTGGTCCATACACACCTGTCGGGCGCAGGATGACGTGGTCGATGCCGCTGGTGGCGAGATACTGCTCCGCCGCCCACTTGCTCTCGCCGTATGTCGTGTTCGGACGTGGCTCGTCGTCGTCGCCTATCTCGCGATAATTGCCCATTTCATCGGGCGTTTCCCTGATGGCTCCGAACAGGCTTAGTGAGGAGAGGAACACCAGTCGGCGGCGCAGTGCGCCTGTCGCTTTCAGTGCCTCCACGAGGTTGCGGGTACCGTCCAGGTTGTTGCGAAAGAAGTCCTCGCGGCGCAGGCACTTGGTTGCCCCGGCGGCGTGCACGACGTAGTCCCAGCCGCCTTCCACCTCCGCCAGCTGCCCTTTCAAGGCATCTATATCACCGAGGTTGAGGCAGATGAACTTGATGCGCTTGTCGGTGAGGAATGCCTTGCTGCTCGTCTTCCTCACTGCCGCCCACACCTCGTATCCTGCCTCGAGCGCCACCTCCACGATGTGGCTCCCGATGAATCCGCTCGCGCCTGTCACGAGCACTCTCTCCCGCTGTCCGTTGTTTGAGCTGACCATAATCTGTTTCTTACCAGTCGTTGCGTATTTTCTCGCGTGCGATGTTTAGCGCCGCCAGTTGGAGGGCGTATTCGTTCTCTACTGCGTCGAGCACTTTGTCGGCAAGCCAGATGGCGAGCCATTCAATGCGGTCCTGTCCCAATGTCTCTGCCATCGTGACCACTTGTTCGCGCTTTGCGCGCCGTTCGCCTTTCTCTATCTTGCTGAACATGGGGATGTCTATCTCCAGTATTTCGGCGAGCTCGCGCTGGCGCATTCCTCGCTCGCCGCGTGCTTTTTTCAGTGTGTTTCCAAATAGTGTTTCCATGTTGCTGTCCCTTTCTTAGTTTTTGTCGGCTACCACCGTCCACTGTCCGCTTTTGCGTGTTCCGATGCGTGCTATCACTTTCGCGGCTTGCAGCTTGCCTGTTATCGTGGCGATGGTTCGTCGCGACAGTCCTACTTTCGCCGCCATTTCGGTTGTGGTGATGTGTGGGTTTTGCCTGATTAGTTTGATGAGTGTTTGTTGTGTTTCGTTTGTGAGGTCTTTTGTGAGGTCTTTTGTGCAATCTTTTGTGAAGTCTTTTCTGGGGTATTCTTCGATGTCTTCCTTTACTCCTATGCCTAACCCAATAGTCTG
>JABUTZ010000022.1:10784-15102 GCA_021443415.1 Bacteroidaceae bacterium
GTTTTCGTATTTGTGTTTTCCTTGCTTTTGTGAAGTCTTTTGTGAAGTTTTTTGTGCAATCTTTTGTGCAGTTTGTTGTTTTTGGTCTTTGTTTGCTATGTCGGTTATGATGTTGCCGGCTGATTGGTGGCATGGGATTGTGATGCGGAAGAAGGTGCGGTCTTCGTCTGTGACTACGGTGGCGCGGGGCGAGCCGTTGTCTTTCAGTGCGTTTTGTATTGTTGGTATGCCGGTGCTTCTGCCTTCGGTGAGTCCCATTTCTTTTATGAATTCGCCTAATCGTCTGTTGCGGTAGCGTTTTGAGATGAGTAGGTTGCCTTGCTCGATGTCTGTGCGTGCGATGCTTCGGTCGGGTCCGCCGATGTTTTGGATTGTTATGCCGTCTGGCTCTATGGTGACGACGTTGGGTTCCCACTCCCGGTAGTCTCTGTGGTACAGGCTGTTGGCGATGCTTTCTTCGATTGCTTGGTAGGGGTAGGTGTAGTATTTGATGCTTCGGTTGTCGTCGGTTGGCTTGCGGACTGACTGCATCACGAGCATGCGTTTGAGGTATTCGCTTGTGCGTTCGATGATTTGTGTGATTGAGCCTTTCATGACGGGTCCTTCGTACATGTTGTTGGGGTTGTTGAGCCGTCCTTCGGGGAAGAAGACTGTTTCCACCCATGTGCGCTTGAAGAATTTCTCGGGGTATTCGCAGAACATCATGGCGGCGACGTTGCGCAGCAGTCGGTTTTCCTTTGGTCCGACGTACAGGTCCATTTGCTCGAGTGTGTGTTCGAGTGGCTTGGTGTATAGGTCGTTGAGTAGTTTGCTCTTTGCTTTTACGAGGTATTCGCGCAGCAGCAGGATGGAGATGTCTTCGATGTGGATGTCTGCGTTGCCTCGTTCGTCGAAGGGTGTCCGGCTTGCCAGATCGCGCAGTTCGTCGAGTATTTCTCCCTTGGCTACGATGCTGCTTGTGCCGCTGCGTATGTAGAATTGTTCCTTGCTGTTTTTAGCGCTTACGTTCTCGGGCACCGAGTAGGGTCTGTAGCTGCCTGCGGGGCACCATATTACGAGCACTTGTGTGCCGTCCACGTCTTCTACGCTTGTGCGGGGCATGTAGTAGGGTGAGATTTTGTTGTTGTAGCCTACCATTTCCTGTAGTATGCCGTCGATTTTCTCTATGGGTAGTCCTGCGACGGGGCGTATTGCCATGCCGGTTGTTTCGTCTGTTTCCACTCCGACTACGATATATCCTCCGCTGAGGTCGTCGAAGTCGTTGGCGAAGGCGCAGATGCTGTGGTATATGCTTGGTGGGTTCCAGCCTGTCTTGTATTCTATTCGGTTGGACTCAATCCGCTCTTTGCTAAGGAGTTGCTCTATGTTGACCGTGAGTGCCATGGTTGGTTTTTGTGTTGTGTTTCCTTGTTGTTGTCATTTTCTGGCTACAAAGGTACTGTTTTTTTTTCATTGTGCAATGGTTTTGTCAATATTTTTGCAATTTTTTGCATTTTGTGAATTATTTGGCTGTTTGTTTCGCTTGCTGTGTTTTTTTGTGTATATTTGCATTTGCATCGTCTGCGTTGTGTGGTCGTTGCATTTGTTTGGCTAATCTAAAATTTATGTATATGGAAAATAAGTGTGCTTGTGAGAGTGGGTTGCTTGTGCGTCGTGTCTCACGTGTTGATGATGCGTCGGCTGTGCCGGCGGTGTTTGCGTCGAGTGGGGTGGAGTATCACTCGATTGGCTGTGTCAACTGGCCCTCGCAGTTTCCCTATTGCCCTGATGTGCGCTTTGCCGTTGCTCATTGTGGCGAATGCCTTTACATTCATTACAAGGTGAGGGAGCAGGGTGTGCTTGCGGCTTGTGCCTGCGACAGGGAGCATGTGTGGGAGGATTCGTGCGTGGAGTTTTTCTGTGCTCCAGGCGATGACGATACGTACATCAACTTGGAGGCGAACTGCACGGGCTGTCTTTATTCGTGCATTGGCAAGGATCGCAACAGCCGTGAGTTCATTCCCGACTCTGCCTATGCCTCTATCCGTCGTTGGTCGAGCCTGGGTGGCCCCATCAATCCCGAGTTGAAGCGGGAGACGGAGTGGGAGTTGGCTCTCGCCGTTCCCGCGGCGGTCTATGGCTTCGATGACTTCGCCGGGAGGCGTGTGCGTGGCAATTTCTACAAGTGTGGCGACAATCTCTCCGTGCCTCATTTCGTGTCGTGGGCTCCCATCGACCTTCCCGCCCCCGACTTCCATCGTCCCGACTTCTTCGCCCCGATTCGCTTCGAGTGACATGCCGGCGGCGAAGGTTGCATTCGCAAACGAAAAAGGGCCACTTTCGCAAATGTTAAAGCCCATTTTTCGCCAACGCTAATTACAAACTTGCTCAAATCTAATACAAACACATTCGTCATGAGAAAACTCCTTTTCGTCCTTTTTCTCTCGCTCGCGGGTCTTGCCGCCCATGCCCAATCTACCTTCACTGTCGGCGACGGCACGTTCCTACTTGACGGCAAGCCGTTTGCCATTCGAGCGGCGGAGGTGCACTATCCGCGCATTCCCCAGCCCTATTGGGAGCAGCGCATCAAGATGTGCAAGGCTCTGGGCATGAACGCTCTGTGCATCTATATCTTCTGGAATGTCCACGAGCAGCGCGAGGGAGAGTTCGACTTCACGGGCGGCAACGATATCCGCGCCTTTGTCCTTTTGGCGCAGAAGCACGGTCTGTATGTCATCGTGCGCCCCGGACCCTATGTCTGCGCCGAGTGGGAGATGGGCGGTCTGCCGTGGTGGCTGCTCAGGAAGCGTGACGTCCGTCTGCGCGAGCAGGACCCCTATTTCATGGAGCGTCTGGAGCGCTTCGAGCGCAAGGTGGGCGAGCAACTGGCTGACTTGACGATAGATAAAGGTGGGCCGATTATCATGGTGCAGGTGGAGAACGAGTATGGTTCCTACGGTGAGGACAAGGCGTACGTCGCCGCCGTGCGCGACGTGATTCGGCGGAGCGGTTTCGACCGAGTGCAGCTCTTCCAGTGCGACTGGAGCTCCAACTTCACCAAGAACGGACTCGACGACCTGCTCTGGACGATGAATTTCGGCACGGGGGCCAACATCGACGATGAGTTTCGCCGCCTCGGCGAGTTGCGTCCGAGGAGCCCGAGGATGTGCTCGGAGTTCTGGAGCGGCTGGTTCGACGAGTGGGGCCGCCCGCATGAGACACGCGACTCGCGGCTGATGGTCGAGGGGCTGCGCGAGATGATGGACAAGGGCATCTCCTTCTCCCTCTACATGACCCACGGCGGCACCAACTGGAGCCACTGGGCGGGTGCCAACACGCCCGGCTACGTCCCCCACGTGACCAGCTACGACTACGACGCTCCCATCAGCGAGGCGGGTCACTACACACCCAAGTACTGGGCCCTGCGCGACATGATGGCGCGCTATGCCGGCCGCCGGTTGCCCGCGCCTCCCAAGGAGATTCCCGTCATCGCCATCCCCAAGGTGCGGTTCGCCGAGGTGGCCCCTCTATTCGACAACCTCCCTGCGCCCAAGCGCTCTGCCGACATACGTCCGATGGAGGACTTCGGCCAGGGCTATGGCTGCATCCTCTACCGCACCGTGGCTCCGCGCACCGACGCCGGGAGCGTGATGACGCTGAAGGACGCGCACGACTATGCGCAGGTGTTCGTTGACGGACGGCTGGTCGGAGCCGCCGACCGCATCCGGCGCGACAGCACCGTGCTCATGCCCGCCCTCAAAGGAGGCGAGCGCATCGATATCCTCGTGGAGGCGACGGGGCGCATCAACTTCGGACGCGGCATCGACGACCGCAAGGGCATCACCGACCGCGTGACCATCGACTACGTGCTGCCGAACGGCTCGCAGGTGACAGTCAATCTCAAGGACTGGACCGTCTACAACCTGCACGACGACTATGCTACCCAGGCCGCCATGCACTACGTCCCGCTCGACACGCAGACGACTCCCGGCTGCCGACAGACCTCCGACTGCCGACAGACTGCCGATTGCCGACAGACTGCCGATGGCCGACAGACTGCCGATGGCCAAAAGACTGCCGACTGCCGACAGACTGCCGACAGCCAAAGGCTCCCCGGCTGCTATCGCGCCACGTTCAGCCTCAGCCGCGTGGGCGACACCTACTTCAACCTCGGGTCGTGGGGCAAGGGTCAGGTCTATGTCAACGGCCACCCCATCGGCCGCTTCTGGCGCATTGGCCCCCAGCAGACGCTCTACATGCCCGGCTGCTGGCTCAGGAAGGGCGAGAACGAGATCATCGTCTGGGACATCGTCGGCCCGCAGGAGCCGCAGACCGAGGG
>JABUTZ010000022.1:15119-25331 GCA_021443415.1 Bacteroidaceae bacterium
AGACTACAGACTTTGTAGAACAGCACATCCCCGAAAAAGTCTGTAGTCTGTAGTCTGTAGTCTGTAGTCTCAAGTGAGGTTGTGAAACAAGCGAAACTTGAACAACCTACCGCCCCGAACGAACTTTCTTTGCCCCACCGCGAAAAAAAGTGGGGCAGAGGTGCCGTGTTTCAAAAATATTTCATTAAATTTGTAGCTCGTAACGCGAACATCATACACTAACCAAAAATACCATGGAACAAGAACAGCTCAAACAAATCGTGGCGCAGTTTGACATCTGCGGCACGGTAAGCGAAATCAAGCCCCTCGGCGCAGGTCTTATCAACGACACATTCCGCGTCAACACCGCTGAGGCCAAGTGCCCCGACTACGTGCTCCAGCGCGTCAACAACAACATCTTCCCCAACGTGGAGATGCTCATGGACAACATCTTGGCGGTGACCACCCACCTGCGCGGCAAGCTCGAGGCGGCGGGAGCCAAGGACATCGACCGCAAGGTGCTCCGCTACGTCAAGCTCAAGGACGGCGACAAGTACTACTGGACCGACGGCAGCCAGTACTGGCGCATCATGGTCTTTATCCCCAACGCCATCACCAAGCAGGCGGTCAACCCCGAGAGCGCCGAGGCCGCAGGTCGCGCCTTCGGCAAGTTCCAGGCCGACCTCGCCGACATTCCCGTCCAGCTGGGCGAGACCATCGTCGACTTCCACAACATGGAGTTCCGCCTCAGGCAGCTCCGCGAGGCTGTCGCCGCCGATGCCGCCGGACGCGTCAAGGAGGTGCAGTTCTACATCGACGAGATCGAGAAGCGCGCCGACGAGATGTGCAAGGCCGAGCGCATGGGGCGCGAGGGCAAGCTGCCCAAGCGCATCTGCCACTGCGACACCAAGGTCAACAACATGATGTTCGACCAGAACGACGAGGTGCTCTGCGTCATCGACCTCGACACCGTGATGCCCAACTTCATCTTCTCCGACTACGGCGACTTCCTCCGCACGGGAGCCAACACAGCCGAGGAGGACGAGCCCAACCTGACCAAGGTGAGCTTCTCGATGAACATCTTCCGCGCGTTCACCCGCGGCTACCTCGCCAGCGCAAGCGTGTTCCTCACCCCCGCCGAGGTCGAGAACCTGCCCTACGCCGCCGCCCTCTTCCCCTACATGCAGTGCGTGCGCTTCCTCGCCGACTACATCAACGGTGACACATACTACAAGATCCAGTATCCCGAGCACAACCTCGTGCGCACCAAGAACCAGTTCAAGCTGCTCCAGAGCGTAGAGGAGAACACTCCCGCCATGAAGGCCTTCATCGCCGACTGCCTGAAGTAAAGGAGTTAATAAATGGGAGTTATGCCTGCCTACGGCAGGCTGGGAGTTATGCGCCTATGGCACTGGGAGTTAACGGAATGTCGGTTCCAACAAAACTCCCGTTAACTCCATGAGCGAAAGCGAATTAACTCCCGTTAACTCCACGAGCGAAGCGAATTAACTCCCGTAAGAATATGACCTTCAGTTTCTCGGCATACAAATCAGCGCTGCGACGCAGCAGGCGACAGATACGCAACGTATTGGTCGCCTCTGCGCTCGTAGGGCTGTTCGTGGCCTTCGGCACCCCGAGGGTGTATGAGAGCGGCGTGGTCCTCGCCCCCGAGACCGGCTCGTCGGGCATACTCGGGTCGGGCATGCTCTCCAAGACACTCATGATGGGGCTGGGCAAGATGGCTGGCTCGAGCGAGGACGCCATCTATCCCGACATCTACCCCGACGTGGTGCAGTCCACCGACTTCATCGTCAGCCTCTTCCACGTACCCCTCGTCGGAAAGGAGGGGGCGATGGACTGCGACTACTACACCTACATCGCCCACCGCCAGAAGCACGCATGGTGGGAGTACCCACTCATGCCGTTCGGCGCACTCATGCGGATGCTCACCGAGGGTGACGACAACCTGCGTCCGCTCGCCACGGCCGACAGCGTGCGCACCAACGTCATCTGCCTCACACGTGAGGAGGTGGGCGTGGCCAAGGCGATAGGCAACAACGTCGACTGCACCGTCGACGAGAAGACGGGTGTCATAGACATCAAGGTCACCGACCAGGACCCCGTCGTCGCCGCCGTCGTCGCCGACACCATCATGCGCCGCCTCCAGGAGTTCATCACCGAATACCGCACCCAGAAGGCCGTCAACGACAGCCGCTACCTCGAGTCGCTCCACGAGGAGGCGCGTCGCGACCTCGCCGTGGCGCGAGCCGCCTACGCCGCCTTCTGCGACGCCAACCAGGACATCATGCTCAAGGAGGTGGAGACACGCCAGGAGGAGCTGGAGAACGAGGTCGAGCTCAAGCAGGAGATCTACTCGCAGCTCACCGAGCAGCTCCAGATGGCGCGAGCCAAGGTGCAGGAGGAGAGCCCCGCCTTCACCATCGTCCAGAAGGCCATCGTCCCCGTGCGCCACAACAACACCCCCAAGGCCATCGTCCTCGTAATATGGATGATGGCGGGCGTCGTCTGCCAGCAACTCTGGATGCTCGCCCGCAACGCACGCGCGATTTTCAAACTCGAGGCATAGGGCATGCGCATCCTCTCAGCCATATTCGCCACCGACACGCGCACGGCGCTCGTAAGGAAAAACATCCTTTTCTCGTTCCTCATCAAGGGCTGGTCAGCCCTCGTCGTGCTCCTGCTCGTGCCTCTCACGCTCGACTGCGTGGGAGCCTACAGCAACGGCGTATGGCTGACCATCAGCTCGATGCTGATGTGGATCGACAACATGGACATCGGACTGGGCAACGGACTGCGCAACCGCATCGCCGCGTGCATGGCCAAGGGACGGTGCGACGAGGCCCGCGAGGCGGTGAGCAGCACGCTCGCCATGCTCTGCATCGTCATCGTGCCCGTCTGCGCCCTGCTCTGCGCCCTCGCCCTCGGCACCGACCTCTACGCCTTCCTCAATGTCGACGACCGCCTCTCCGACCCCCTGCCCCAGGTGGTCGTGGTCAGCGTGGTCCTCGTCTGCGCCACCTTCGTGTTCAAGTTCGTCGGCAACGTCTATCTCGGCCTCCAGCTCCAGGCCGTCAACAACCTCCTTCAGGCTCTCGGCCAGACACTCGTCCTCGTCGGCACCCTCGTGGTCTGGCTCGCCGGCACCCACTCGCTCCTCCACATCGCCGTCGTCAACACCGCCGCGCCGCTCCTTGTCTGGATGCTGAGCTATCCCGTCACCTTCCGCCGCCACGCCTGCCTGCGCCCCTCCCTCTCATGCGTGCGCCGGGGCATGATCCGCAGCCTCTTCACCGTCGGAGTCGAGTTCTTCGTCATCCAGATCGCCGGCGTCGTGCTCTTCATGTCCACCAACATTCTCATCTCGCGCCTCTTCTCGCCCGAGATGGTGACGCCCTACCAGATTGCCTACCGCTACTTCTACATTCCGCTGCTCGCCTTCATCATCTTCGCCACGCCCTACTGGAGCGCCACGACCGACGCTTTCCACAGTGGCGACTACGCCTGGCTCCACCGCAGCGCGCGCACGCTCGACCGCATCCTCCTCTGCCTGCTCGCCGCCATAGCCTTCATGGCCCTCGTCTCTGGGCTCGTCTATGGCGTGTGGATAGGCGACCGCGCCGAGGTGCCCGTGGGCATCACACTGCTCATGGCCCTCTACATGGCCATCGTCATCGCCAGCCTGCGCTACTCGTTCATACTCAACGGACTGGGTGCCCTCCGCCTCCAGCTGATAACGACCGTCGCCGCCGCCCTTGCCTTCGTGCTCCTCGCCCCCGTCGTGGCGAGCCTCACGCACGACGTGCTGTGGTTCGTCGCCCTCCTCTGCGCCGTCAACGTGCCCGGACTGGTGCTCAACCGCGTCCAGTGCCATCGCATCATCAACAACAAAGCCTCAGGGATATGGATAAGATAGAACATACGGACAGCGAGGCGCGCCCCCTCCTCGACCTCGGCCGCCTGTGGGCGATCATCCGCCGCCACCGCCGCAGCTACTGGGCGGTGCCAGTGGTGGCTGTCGTCACCTACCTCTGCATGCTCACCGTCCCGCGCACCTACTCCTGCATGGTGCTCATGGCCCCCGAGATCGAGGACATGAGCAAGACGGGACTGGGCAGCGTGCTCGCCACGGCGGGCGTCAACCTCGGCAAGTTCAGCACCACCGACGCCCTCAATGTCTACCTCTATCCCGTCATGGTCGACTCCTATGACTTCATCACCCGCCTCTTCCCCGTCGAGGTGGAGACGGCTGACGGAAAGGTGCGCACGTCCTACTACAACTACCTTGACCGCCACGCCCGCCAGTCGCTCCTCGAGGCCGTCCTCTCAACGGTCACAGGCTGGATAGCCAAGGACGAGTCGACCTACAACGGCACCGACTCGGTCGACAACTTCGCCCTCGACAAGCACCAGTTCGCCATCGCCAAGCGCATGCACGAGATGATAGAGTGCGGACGCAACCTCAAGACCGACGTCATCACCATCCGAGTGCGCGACCGCGACCCCAAGGTCTGCGCCATGGTGGCCGAGTACGCCCGCCGCCAGCTCCTGAGCGATGTCTACGACTACCGCACCAAAAAGTGCCGACAGACCATCGCCTACAACCGCCGCATGCTCGCCGAGACACGCGCCGAGTACGACCGCACGCGCCGCGCCTACGCCGCCTTCTGCGACGCCAACACCGACGTGAAGACCAAGGCCGTCACCTCGCGCATGCTCGAGCTCGAGAACGAGATGCAGCTGGCTTTCAACCAGTATTCAGCCACCGTCCAGCTCCTCCAGGCTTCGGAGGCTAAGCTCAAGGAGCGCACGCCCCTGCTCACCGTCATGCACAGCGCCAGCGTGCCCCACAAGCCCGACGGACCCTCGCGCATGGGCTGGGCCCTCGCCATGGCCGTGGCGGCGTGCGTCGTCATCACCGTCTACCACTCACGCGAGTACGTATGTTAGTCGCCATCTTTGCGCTCATCGCCGCCCTCTTCGTGCTCTCGCTCTACTCCGAGCGTCTGCCGCGCCACTACCACACGGTGCTCTTCGCCCTCATCGTGGTGGCGATGACCGTGATGTGCATCGTGCGGCCGACCTCCTACAACAGCGACTTCCTCAACTACGAGAAGTTCTTCTTCGGCTTCGACCAGGACATCCTCAAGCTCCTCGTCGAGCCCACCTACCTCTGGATCTCGCGCACCGTCTACTACGCCGGCGGCAGCATCTACACCGTGCTTGCCATCTACGCCATCCTCTCCGTGCCGCTCAAGCTCTACGCCCTGCGCAAGCTCACCGACCCGACGCTCTTCCTGCTCGCCGCCTGCGTCTATGCCGGCAACTACTTCATGCTCCACGACTGCGAGCAGATACGCATCGCCGTAGCCCTCACTTTCGGCATGTACGCCGTCTACCTCAAGTGGCGCGGCAACTGGCTCTGGATCGCCTTCGTGCTCTTCGGCATCGCCTTCCACCACACGCTCGCCGTCCTCGCCGCACCCATCATCGTCGCCCCGCGCGAGATACGCGGCTGGTGGTGGTGGCTCTACTGCGCCGTCGTGCCCTTCGGCATTTTGCTCTGGATCACCCACATCAGCGTCCTCGTCTTCCTGCCCATTCCCTACATCGAGACGCGCATCCAGGCCTACGAGATCGCCATGGCGCAGGGCCAGCACCCCGACATTCGCGTCATCAACGCCCTCGTCATCGCCCGCGTCGCCATCTACTATTACCTTATATATTATTATGATGTTGTCAAGCGGCACGTAAAGGCCCTGCCCATACTGCTCCTCTGCTACGGAGCCTCGCTCTTCGCCTGGTTCGGACTGACCGACATGGTGGTCATCGCCGTGCGCCTCTCCCAACTCTTCGGCTTCGTCGAGGTCATCCTCTTCGCCTCGCTCGCCTACACCGTCCGTCCGCGCTGGGCGGGCAAGGTGATCGTCGTCCTGCTCTCCCTCTACCAGTTCGCCCAGTTGTGTATCTCTAATCAGTTCGACTGGTGATGCCTATGCCCGCACGCGATATCCTCTTCGTCCTCGTCGTCTACCGCTGCACGGTAGCCGAGTCGCTCTCCTACCGAACGCTGGTGGCGCCCAACGCCTATGCCTCGGCGCACCTCTTCGTCTACGACAACTCGCCCTACGAGCAGACTACCGACATCCCCCACGTCGCCTACGTCCGCGACACCAAGAACGGCGGCCTTGGCCGCGCCTACAACGCCGCCGCCGCCTTCGCCGCCAAGCATGGCTACCGATGGCTCCTCCTCATGGACCAGGACACCCATTTCCCCCCCAACGCCCACGCCGCCTATCTCCACGCCGCCGCCCACCCCGAGTCGCCAGCCTGCTCCGCGCCAGCCTGCGGTTGCACCGCCAAAAAAGCCGCCGCCGAGATGGTCGTCCCGCGCCATCGCGTAGCCACGGGCGAGTATATGTCGCCCACCCCTGTGCGCATGAAGACCTCCCACCTCCGGCCCGACGCACCCACGGGGCTTGTCCGCTTCCGCGACGCCGAGCCCATCAACAGCGGCATGATGGTCACCGTCAGGTCCTTCCTCCGAGCCGGCGGCTACGACGAGGCCGTCTGGCTCGACTTCTCCGACCGCTGCTTCGTCGAGCGCTACCGCCGCCTCTACGACCGCTTCCTCGTCCTCCCCGATGTCGTCTGCACGCAGACCTTCTCCGCCCTCGATACCGACCCCGTGCGCACCCTCGCCCGCTTCCGCACCTTCCTCGACTGCGCCCGCCACTATCCCACGCCCACCCTCGCCGACCGCCTCGCCATGCTTGTCACCACCCTGCGCCCAACCCTCTCGCGCACCCTCCGCACTCTCTCCCTCGCCTACCTCCGAGCCTACGTCAGCATCTACGTCCTCGGACGCACTTCGCGCACATGAACATGCACGATTGACGCTCAAAGTGTTAATTTTTATGAGAGACAAGCAGAAAAATGGCAAAAAAATTTGGAGATATCGTGGCAAAAGTTGTAATTTTGCGTAAATGTACCGAAATCCACATTGTTGCAAATAACCAATATACCAATATCAAAATGGCAAAAATCGATCTGAACGAAGTGCGCATGGCGTATGACTCGCCCCGCACAAGTTATCTGACGGTCGCCATGTCCGCCATGATTGCCGCAAGCAAAGTCAAGCAAGACGAAGAGGTGGCTGAGCAGAAAATTCCCGACCTGACGTTCGAGGACCACGGATGGGAGGAGGAACACTACACCACAACGCCCTGAGCCGTGCCGTACAGTGCAAGTGACCTAAGTTAAACAACAAGAAAAAAGAAACAGAAATGAAACAGAAATTGCTTTATTTTCTCGCGATAGCCGCCACCCTGACCGCCACGTCATGCAAGGAAGACAACAGCATGGGTGACGAGGACGTCCTGCGCGGCGACGCCTTGCGCGCCCATGTGGGCGTGGACACACGCACGGCATACAGCCAGCCCGACGACGGCAAGATACATGTCACATGGGTGGTCGGCGACGCCATCAGCGTCACTGCGCCCGCCGACCCTGGGAACCCTGACCCCGAGCGCCGCGCCGCCTACCGCTTGAGGTTCGACCTCGAGAAGGGCGACGGCACTTCCTACGGCACGTTCGTCAAGGCGGAGATACCGGGACAGACCAACGTCTATTTCAACTCGCGCGTAGCCAACGACTGCGCCTATCCCTACACGGAGACGGCATACGCATCGGTGGCCGAGTTTCTTGCCGGCAGGTCCCAGTCGCAGAAGCGCAACGGCAACGACGCCGCCTTCTCGTTCCAGGACGACCTCAATCTCAACACTCTCGACCTGCTCACGGGCTCGACCACTCCCGGCGGCATCGACGTTGAGTTCCAGCACCAGGTGGCTGTGCTCAAGCTCACGCTGCCTGTCTTCCCGAGCAGCCGCTCGTCCTATCCCGAGAGCGTCACTGTGACGGGTTCGCAGTACGGCTCTGCCGAGTTCAAGCTCTATTTCAGCACCTCGCCGACCATCTCCGTCGCCACGTCGCCCTACAATGTTGTGGCATACGTCGTCGTGCCCCCCGCAACGTTCACGGGCGTGGCTGGCGACAACGCCTCCAACGACTGGCTGAACGTCAAGCTGCTCATGGGCGACCAGAACACGTACAACTTCAAGCACACCTTCCACGGCACCAAGACCTACGCCGCAGGCAGCATCTACAACTGCACCTTCTCTACCGACGACGGTGACATCGACGGCGAGCCGTTCATCGACTTCCTCCTGCCCAGCGGCGCCGTTTGGGCTGAGCGCAACCTGGGCGGTGAGACCCCCTACGACCGCGGCCGCTACTACATGTGGGGCGAGACATTCGGTCACACCTACGAACCGACAGCGTCTCCCAAGGAGTCGCCGGGCTCTTACACTGCGGACTCATGCACCCTGCTCAAGGTGTCGTTCGCCGACCTCATTGATCCCGAGGGACAGTTCCGCTTCAATCAGCTGACCTACAACCTTAACGGCGTCGGTGGTGTCACGTCGAACCAGCAGACACGTCCCGACTACCAGGGCATCGTGCGCGACATCAACATCTATCGCACATACACCAAGGTGGCTACTCCCTCTTCGTTCTCATGGAACAGCTACTACCGCGAGAATCCCGAGGGTTCGAAGACATTTGTCCAGGCTACAGCACAATCGGAGGTTACTTCGGGCACATACACCTGGTACACACGCGCCAGCGCCACAACGTTAAAGGACGAGACAAACGGCACGGACAAGATTTCGGCAGTCGAGAGCACCCGCAGGATCGGCGATGCGGCGATGGCGAACCTCGGCCCCGCATGGCACATGCCGACAGTGGTGCAGATAGCTGAGCTGGTCACCTATACCTATGGCTACGACAAGATCGTGACCAAGACAGACTCCAAGGGCAACAGTGTCACTGGCTTTATCGTCAAGGCCGACGTGGCCAAGTTGAAGGCTTACTACGATGCACACGGAGGCACTCCCGAGGGCCTGACCATCGACTGGGATGCGATAGGCGAGAAGGAGATGTTCTGGCCGATGACTCACTATTGGGAGGTCTCAGGAAGCAGCGGTCGCTGGTGCGACAACGACGACAGCAAGGTGCGTCTACGCTACGCCTGCACCACGGCGGCATGCCAGAACGACATCACCAGCGACGCAGGCACGGAATCGACCAATGGCTACTGCTGGGAGTTGCACCTCAAGGATGGTGGCACGAGCAGTTACAAGAACGAGTTGCACACCAAGCACATGCGCTCGACCGCAGTAGCAATCCGTCCTGTGGCAGTGATCAGATAACACACACACGTCACATACCGACAGTCCCGAACCGCCCACCGCCTACGGTGCCCACGGTTCGGGACTCTTTTTGCCCATACCCTTCGCCTGCTGATGCCGCCGCCAATGCCGCCAATGCCACCGCCAATGCCCCCGCCATCTTCGTCCCAATCCCACCCCCGACGCCCCTCGACGAAAAAATCTCGCCCCGCACACCCCCTTGTGTCTTATTTTTTTGTAACTTTGTATGCGCAATTATGCCCAATGACGGCTTATGGCATCGGTAACGGTACTGCTGACGACATACAACAGCGAGCGATTCGTGCGCGAGCAGATTGACTCCATCCTCCGCCAGCGAGGGGTGGAGCTGCGTCTCGTGGCCCGCGACGACGGCTCCACCGACTCCACGCATGCCATCCTCGACGGCTACAAGGAGCGGGGCAGCCTCTCGTGGTACGCCGACGGCGACAACCTCGGCCCCGCGCGCTCGTTCCTGCGCATGATTGACGACGCACCCGCCGGCAGCGACTTCTACGCCCTCTCCGACCACGACGACGTGTGGCTCGACGACAAGCTCGAGGCCGCCGTCACCGCCCTCGGCGCCTACGACCCCGCCGAGCCGTCGCTCTACTTCTGCCAGACCCGGCTCGTGGACGAGCGGCTGCAGCCATACAAAAAGCAGATTGTCATCCGTCCGCTCCTCACGCTCGGCGAGGCGCTGATGTACCTCTTCGTGGGCGGCTGCACGATGGTGATGAACCGCCCCATGCTCGAGCTCGTGCGCTGCTACCGGCCCGGCTACCTCGACATGCACGACGTGTGGATCTACCTCGTGGCGCACGCTGTGGGCGCACACATCTGCTTCGACCCCGAGCCACATATCCTCTACCGCCAGCATAGCGCCAACTACCTCGGCCAGGGCTACGGCTGGATGCGCAGCCTGCGCCTCCGCTTCCGCCGCCTCGTG
>JABUTZ010000022.1:25349-46141 GCA_021443415.1 Bacteroidaceae bacterium
CGCAACATGGCGCGCGAGGCGCTCCGTGGTTACTCCGACGTGATGCCAGCCGCCAACCGCGAGCTGATCGCCAGCGTCGCCGACTACGACCAGAGCCTCGGCAACCAGTTGCGACTGCTCTTCGACAGCCGCCTGCGATGCGCCAGCCGGCGCACCTACGTGCTGTCCAAAATAGCCATAATCCTGCGAACACTATGAAGCCGCGCATCTCGATAGTCACCATCGCGTTCAACTCCGCCGCCACCATCGAGGAGACGATACGCAGCGTCGTCTCGCAGGACTACGACAACCTCGAGTACATCGTCGTCGACGGTGCCTCGACCGACGCGACGATGGACATCGTCGGCCGCTACCGCGAGCAAATAGACAAGGTGGTCTCCGAACCCGACAGCGGCATCAGCGACGCCTTCAACAAGGGCATCGCACTCGCCACGGGCGACATCATCGGACTCATCAACTCCGACGACACGCTCCTGCCCGGGGCGCTGAGCCGCCTGGCGGAGCATTTCGACGGCGAGACGGACGTCTACCGCTGCAGCGTGCTGACATGGAACCCGGAGTCGGGAGCCATGTTCCGCGAGGTGCCCGCCATGCGCTTCCCCGTCATTCCCGTCCACGTCAAGGTGGCGCACCAGGGCACGTTCGTCACGCCCGAGGCATACCGCAAGTACGGCGCCTACGACACCTCGATCCGCTATCCCATGGACCTCGAGCTCCTGCGCCGCTTCTACCGCCTCGGGGCGCGGATGAAGCGCGTCGATGTGGACATCGCGCGCTACCGCTTCGGCGGGGCCACCTCCGACAGCATCTTCCGCAAGCGTAACGACTACATGCGGCTCGTCCTCCTCAACGGCGGCAACCGCCTCCATGCATACGCCTACTGGACATACCTCGTCTGCTTCAACCGCCTCAAGTGGCTTGCCAACATCTTCTTGGGCGAGGACTTCAAGCGACGGCTCAAATACGGAACTCTCAAGACTCAACGATGAACATCTGCATACTTGCTCCACGCTATCCTTTCCCCGAGAACGGCGGGGACGTGCTGAGGATCAACCAGGTGGCGCGCTACCTCAAGGGGCGCGGCCATCGGCTCACGCTCGTGGCGTTCCGCCAGACCGACCTCACGGTGCCCGACGTCGAGCATCTCTACGACGAGATTGTCACCGTCCACCGCAACCGCTGGTTCGCCGCCTTCCACATCCTCACGGGACTGCTGCGCGGACGGCCCATGCAGCGCGGCTACTACATGTCGCGCGAGTACGGCAGGGCGTTCCGCCAGGTCATCGCCAACCGCCATTTCGACCTCTACATCTCGCACCTCGTGCGCATGATCCCCTATCTCGAGGAAAACGGCCTCTGCGACCGCTCCATCGTCGAGATGACCGACGCCCTGTCCAAGACCTACGAGCTCGCCATCAGAGCCAAGGGCGGCGGCATGCTCAAGTATATCTATATGATCGAGCGCGGGCTCATCAAGCGCTACGAGCAGTATGTGATAGGACGCTTCCCCAAGGTCGTGCTCGTCTCAGCCGACGACATCGAGCGGCTCAACGAGGGGCACGACCACGCCAACCTCTGCCTCTATCCCAACGGTGTGGATATCAACCCGCAGCCTTCGACAACGTACGACAGCAACAAGATCACGTTCATCGGCAACATGCGCACCCTCCAGAACTCCGACGCCGTGGTCCATTTCGCCCGCAACATCTTCCCGCTCATTCTGCGCGAGCGTCCCGACGCCGTGTTCCAGATCGTGGGCAACCAACCCTCGCCCGCCGTGCGCGCCCTTGCGTGCGACAACATCGTGGTGACGGGCTTTGTCGAGAACCTCAACGCCGTCATCGCCGACTCGTGCGTCGTGGTAGCCCCCGTGCGCGTGGCGGCGGGCATCCAGAACAAGGTGCTCGTGGCTATGGCCAACCGCCTCCCCATCGTCCTCACGCCCCTCATCTCGCGCGCCATTCCCGAACTCCACGACGGCACTAACTGCTTCATCTGCGACGCCGACCGCGACTTCGCCGACGCCTGCCTGCGCCTCATGTCCGACGTGCAGCTGCGCGACCGCCTCGCCGCCAATGGCTACGAGATGGTGCGCCAGCACTATTCGTGGAACGCTAAGCTCTCTGGATACGAAAACCTGTAATCCTTCCGCTAACTCCCAGCGCCCATAGCAAAAACTCCTTCCGCTAACTCCCAGTGCCCGCAGGGCGCATAACTCCCATTCATTAACTCCCGCTAACTCCCGTAAAAAAATCACCTCGTTAAAGAGAACTTGAGGTTGAAGCCGAAGTCGGTGGTGGCTGTCGGGTAGCCGTTGTTGGTAAGCAGGGGCGAGTTGCTCTGGCGGTCGAAATAGAGCGAGAGCGTCACGTAGCGCGAGAGCGTGTAGTCGGCGTTGAAACTGATCTTAAGGGCCTTGCTGCCGCTGGTCGCCTCGCTCAGTCCCGTCTGTATGTCGCGGTTGATGGCGCTCTGGTTGCGCAGGCTGATGTCGAAGCGCAGGTTGAGGTCGTGGCTGAACACCGACTTCTGCTTGTCGTCCTTCTTCGACGTCTTTTTCTTCTTCTGGTTGTCCACCTTCTCGCCCGCCTTCGTGCGCGTGGTCGGACTCTCCTTCGAGGTCTTCTTGAAGAGCGACGACAGCTTGACGTTGTTCAGCTTCCAGCCGAAGCCGAACACGAGGTCGTCGCTGCCCGTCTCGTTGATCTGGGCGTTGGTCATCGAGAGCGTCAGCACGCGCGTCTTGCGGTACTCGACCTTGAACGTCATGTTGTTGTTCATCGTCAGGTTGAGGCCGATGAGCGGGCTGAACGACTCGTTGACCGACACGGTCGACACGTCGTACATCGAACTGGGCGCGTACATGCCCGTCTGCGTGTTCTTGGCGAAGCCCAGACCGCCCATGTACTCGATCCACGATGACAGCGTGTTGTAGCTGCCCACGGCATAGACGCTCTTGTACGAGTGGGTGAGCGTCACGCTCTTGAAGTGGTCGCGTATCCACGGCAGCTTGCCCAGTCCCTTGTACGAGAGGCTCCAGTTGGGCAATAGTCTCTTGATGGCGGGCATGATGTCCAGACCGCCGCCGCTGCACGTGTAGGTGGAGAGGAACGCGGGTATCATCACGTCGGCGGAGTACATGCCCACGGTGCCCTTGGCGGGGTCGAAGGTGCCGCTCATGCCCGTGCCCGAGGGGTATTTCACACCGATGTACTGTGACTCGACGCGCTTCTGCATCTCGGGCAGGGCGGCGCGGAAGCGCTCGAAGGCGGCGCTGCTGTAGTTGTTGCCCGCGTTGCCCTGGCTCTCGAACGCCGTGCCGATGCTTATCGTCGTCATGTTGAACGAGCCGGAGGCGGTGCTCGGACTGCCGGGATACATATATTGTATGCTGCGGTTTTTGCTCTCCGTGCGCGTCGCCATGAGGTCGATCTTGAGGTCGGGGATGGGTTCTATTGTCGCCTTGATCTGCAGGTCGGTGTTCATCGAACTGCTCGCGGGCGTGGCTATCGAGTCGTTGCACATCAGCCAGCCGTTCTCCTTGGCGCGGTCGATGTAGCTGTCGTCGACCATGCCGAAGGCGAAGCCCAGGCCCGGGCGCATCGGACCCGTCGTCTGTCCGAAGCAGTCGCCCACGTTGGGTATGAAGCCAGGCAGCGTGAGGTTGTAGTTGTTCTTGTACGACACGCTGACGTTGCGTATCATCATCAGGAAGCGGGCGGCACCCTGGAGCACGCCGTAGAACTTCGTGTCGCTGAACTTGGGCAGTGCGACGACGTTGATGCGCACCTTCACGTCAGCCGTGTCGATGGGTTGCACGGCGATCTTGTTCTCGTCGATGCGCTTGTATTTCAGCTCGACGCGCCGTCCCGTGGGCAGCACGGCCGTGACGCGTATCTTCTTCGACTTCTGGTTGTGGTTGACCACGGTCATCGTGTCGCCCTTGATGACCACCTCCTGGGCGAAACCCTTGAACTTGGTCTTCGTGTCACTCTTGCCCGCGCTGTTGTCAGCCACGAGCTTGGTGCTGTCGGCCGCCGCACCGCCCGCCTTGGCGAGCCGCTCCTCCTCCTTCTTCTTCTTCGCCTCGTTGCGCTTCTTCTGGCGCTCGTCCTCCTTCTTCTTCATGGTCGAGTTCGACCCGCTGAACCGCTTGTTAGCCTCCTTGAGGAAGTCGGAGTGGTTGTAGAGTTTCTCGAGGTTGAGGCGGCCGTTGATGTTGAGTGTGCGCTG
The DNA here is from genome assembly GCA_021443415.1 of Bacteroidaceae bacterium. GTDB lineage: Bacteria > Bacteroidota > Bacteroidia > Bacteroidales > Bacteroidaceae > Physcousia. The sequence continues at coordinate 29,583 of JABUTZ010000022.1, forward strand.
TGTGGTGATGGTGTTGCCGAGCGTGCTGCCGTCCGAGAGCATGTTGCCGCGCTTCCATGCGTAGGTCGAGTTGTAGGACGCGTCGGCAGAGAGGTAGTCGAAGCAGGGCATCTTCTCCAACGGCAGCTTGTAGCTGGCGGTGAATGTCTGGTTGTAGTCGAGCGGCGTGCCGAAGCCCTTGAGGCTGTGGAGCACCGAGTCCTTCCATGCGTCGTAGTAGTCGGGGTAGCGGTCCTTGTCGACGGGGCGGTTGGGCTCCTCGATCTCGGCGTGCGTGGCGCTGCTGAAGCTCAGCTTGAGGTTCTTAGTCAGGTCCCAGCGCAGCGAGAAGGAGCGGTTCCAGAGCCACTGCTTGCTGTACTGCAGGGGGAGCGACTGAGGCTGGTCGGGGTTGTCGAGGTCGCGCTCCTGGAGCTCGGAGTAGGTGCGGTTCATGTCCGTGTCGAAGGTGATCGACTGCGGCAGGTAGTTGAGCCCGATTTCCTTGACCATCGTCGCCCACTTGCTCTTGGTGCCCCATTTCTTGAACGGCTCCCACGTCTTGTACTGCGGCGAGTAGGAGTAGTTGATGCTCCCGCGCCACTGGTAGTCGTCGTCCCACATCGTCGTCTCGCCCTCCTTGTGGGTGTGCGAGTACGAGTAGTTGAACGTGAAGTTGGCAGGGTCCCACGGCATGGGCTTGCGCATCGTCTTGTAGTCGAAGCGCACGCTGTTGAAGCTGAGCGACTTGCTCGTTTCCTTGCGTGTGGTCAGGCTCTTCAGCGAGTCGCGCTGGGCCTCGGTCTGGAGGGCGGCGAGGGCGTCGTCTAAGCGCATGTCGTTGTCTAAGGGGTTGTACTTGGGCTTCACCGTCTGGTGTCGGTAGTTGTAGTAGAACGGCATGTTGAGCTTCACCTTGGCGGGCAGCAGGCGGCCGAGGTTGAAGTTGGTCGTGATGTTGTAGTCGTAGGTGTCCTCGTTGCTGCGCTGGCTGACGCTCTGCTCGATGCCGCCGAAGCCCGCCGTCTCGATGTGGCCCTGGAGGTTGACGCTGCCCAGGTCGGAGAGCTGGAGGTTGAGCGTGCCCTGCGCCGCCCAGCCGCCCTCGTTGCTGAACTCCTGCAGGCGGAGCTCGTTGACCCACACCTCGACGTTCTTCACCTCGCGGCCGTTGTTGCGCACACCGATCATGATCGTCTTCACGTCGCCTATCGAGGGTGTGCCGACGACGGTCATCTTGTTGTTGGGGCGGTCGGGGTCGTACTTCGAGTAGGGGGCCTGGAGCGAGGCGGCGCCGGCGGCGTGCGAGGCGTTGCGCTCCTTCTTCAGGCTGGTCAGCTTGTCGAAGTCGAGCTCGAGCATGTTCTCCTCGGGCCAGACGGCCATGCAGCCGTCGCTCGTGTAGGTGCTGTACTTGCCCTCGGGAGTGAGCTTGAGCGGGATCTCGTATTCGTAGTAGTTGTTGCGGTAGTCGGAGCCGAGGCGCAGGAAGACGCTCGTCTCGTGGTCCTTGAGCTCGGTGATGTCGTCGATGAGGGCGTTGGCGTGCACGAACATCTGCAGGTGCTTGTACTGGCGCATGTCCATGTTCTTGTTCTTGTACACGGCGCGCGCGGCTCCCGGCTGCAGACCTTTCAGCGTGAGGCTGATGGCCTGCTCGTTCTCCTGGGCGATCTGTGTCTGCGAGGGGTCGGTCACGCGGCTGATGCCCGGAGGCAGCACGTAGTTGACGGGCTGCTTGTCGTTGTTCTCCTCGATGTTGACGGCGCTCATCTCGATGCTGCCCGCCGCGCTCGCCGTCGTGCCGGCGGTCAGCCCCTGGTCGTAGACGCGCCACTCGCTCGCCACGAGGTCGAGCGTCGCGAAGCGCAGCACGATGGGCTTCTGGAACTTCTGCAGGTAGATGCGGGCGAAGCGCATGCTCGTCACGTCGGTCATGCCGTTCACCGACTTGCCGCCGCTCACGGGCACGCGGAACTGGTACCACGAGACGGTCTCCGTCTGGTTGTTGCGCAGCTTGACGCTCGTCTTGCGCTCGTCGACGATATATCCCTCGCCCACCTTAAGCTGGCCGGGCGTGAGGGGGATAGTGTACTGGTAGTATTTCTCGTACTCGTTGAGCGTGTAGTCCTGGTTGATGTCCTCGACGTCGGGCGTCGTCTTGTACGCCGTCTCGTACGACTCGGGGCTCTCGTCGCTCGCGGGCGAGTTGCCCTCGGGCATGTTGATGCGCTTGTAGCGGTCGAGGATGCTCACCTCGTCGCGGTCGTAGTCCGAGCCGCGGTAGTAGTGGTAGTCGTCGCTCGCGGGGTCGCGGCGCAGCTTGTCAAGAGCCTCGGGGGAGAGCACGCCGCTGAGCTGCGCGAGCATCTGCTGGTAGGAGCCGAAGGTTGCCTCCTGCTCGCTCGACAGGCCGTTCAGGCCCACGTCCTGCACCTTGCGGCTGCCCGACTGCGTGTTGAAGGCGTAGGTCGTGCTCGTCGTGTTGGTCGGTATGCGGCCCCACACGGATGACTGGTCGTCGTAGTAGCTCGGGTTGCCGTCGATGGGCATGCCGCTCTCGAACGACTTCTTGCCGTCGCGCAGCACGTCCTCGCTCACCTCGCCGAGGTTGATGACCATCTCGCCGGCGTAGTCCTGGTCCTCCTTGGTGTAGATGAAGGGGTCGAGGAGCCAGAACTCCATGTACTCGATGTTGCTCGCCTCGAAGTCCGTGGCGTCGAGCTTGCACATCATGCCTCCCCAGTTGTTCGCGGGGTTCTGCAGCGTGCCGTCGCTGTTCACGTCGGTCGAGAGGTTGTAGGGGCCGCGCTCGGTGGGGTAGTAGGCGAGGTTGAGGATGTTCATCGGCGTCGACGACGTGTAGGCGTCGAGGCTCTTGTTGGGGTAGATCTCGCGTTCATACACTTCGCGCACGTAGTGGTTGGAGAGTTGCTCCAAGTCGCTCTTGATGTGGGAGGGCGTGAGGGTGGAGGAGCGCTGGGTGAAGATCTGGTCGATGAAGTACCACGAGGTCAGTGCGCGCTTCATGCCCGAGCGCACGTCGTTGTTGAGGTGGGCGCCTTCGATGCCCGCGTTCTGGGGCACGCTCGCCAGCATCCACGCGTGGGGCTGCTTGATGGAGATGCGCTGCTTGGTGTTCTCGAAGTCGTCGATGTACGACGCTCCGCCCTGCACGTCGCCGTTCTGGCCGGCGATGAGCTGCGCCACCTCCGCCTGGAAACTGATTTGCGAGGGTGCCGTGCAACTGATGAGCGGCAGCTTGTCGATGATGTCGGTGAGCCACTGGCTCTCCTTCTTCCACGTGATGTTGGCGCCCCACGTGATGTTCTTGAGCGGTTCGTTGCCCATGGTCACCTTGGTCGTCTGCGCCGTCTGGTTGAGGTACATGAACGTGCCGCCTATCGAGAAGTCCTTTGAGAAGTCGTACTGCGCGTTGAAGCCCAGCATCGTCTTGCGCTGCATGGCGTAGGTGTCGTTGCTCTCCACGCTGGCGCTCACGCTCGTGCCCGAGTCGAGGATCGACTGGTTGATGATGGTCACGCGTCCCATCGAGTAGTCGACCGTGTAGTCGGTGTTCTCGGTCAGCGTCACGCCGCCCGCCGTCACCTTGACGCTTCCCGGCGCTATGTTGCTCGCCCCGAGGTCGATCTCGCCCGTGCGGCTGCCCTTGTACTGGCCCGTGAGCCAGAACTTGTTCTTCTCCGCCACGCGCTTCGCCACCGTCTTCGTGCTGTCGTAGAGTTCCTTGAACACGAAGCGCGAGGCGTCGCCTCCCTTCGTCCGCACCCATTTCTCGAGATGCTCGCCGAAGGGCTCGCTCACGGGGAAGATGATGCGTCCCTTGCTGATTGTATATCCCTCGATGTAGTCGAAGCGGCCGTCGGGGTTGGCGCGGTTGTTGGCGTCGAGGCGGTCGAGGCCCAGGGCGCGCAGGATGGGCGTGTCCTTGGTGCGCTCGTCGGGCAGGTAGGTGAGATACACGCCGCTCGAGTCGCTCTGGTACTTGATGTCGAGGCGGAACTTCTCCTTCTGCGTCGTCGTGGCCCCGAGGTTGTAGATGTTGCGCATCATCAGTCGCCAGGTGCCCGCCTGCGGGTTGTCGGGGCTGGTGCTCTTCGGGCTTGTCGCCGTCGACTTCAGGGTCTTGAGGAAGAGGGCCTGCTTGTTGTCGGTCATCTCGGTCGAGAACTCACCCACCTGGTAGGTCTGTCCGCCCAAGGTGTATTCGAACGCCACGGCGAGCACCTCGTCGGGCTGGAGCGACGAGTTGAGGCTGATGTAGCCGAGCGAGGCGTTGAGCGTGTACTCACTCGAGCTGAGGCGGCGCGCCGACTGCAACTTCTCGAAGTCGCGCCCTCCCTCCATCGACATCGCCTCGAGGACGCCTGTCGCCGTGCTTATGTCGCGCACGTTGGCCGCCACCATCGCGTCGTAGAGCGTGTTCGAGCGGTTTTGGGGAGCCGGCAGCCCCGTGCCCGTCCACAGCGGCGAGGCTATGTACTCGCTCTCGCCCAGGTCGGTGAAGGCGAGCAGGCTGCGGTTGTTGGTGTTCTGTCCCGTCTTGTTGGTCACCCACACCTCTATGCGCTTGATGGTCACGCCGCTGGCGATGTCGGGGGCGGTGCTCATCGCTCCGTCGAAGCGCTTGCGGAAGTAGTGCGCGAGGAAGAAGTGGCGGTTCTCCTCGTAGTCGGCGGCGGAGAGCTCGTAGGTGGTCAGCTGGGTGCCGCCCTTCGAGCCGACGCTCTTCGTGGCTGACTTCTTCTGGCTGACGACGGCCTGCAGCTTCAGGCGGCCGTACTGCAGGTCGGTGCGGAAGCCGAACAGGCTACTCACTCCCGGTATGAGGCTCACGTTCGAGGGGAACGACACGTCGCCCGCCTCGATGAGCTTGATGGTCTCGTCCTCCTTGCCGTCGTACTTGAGCTTCATCTTCTGGCTGTCGAAGTCGAAGGTAGCGTCGGTGTTGTAGTTGAGGCCGAGGTTGACCTTGTCGCCCACCTTGCCCGTCACCGAGAGGTTGATCTTCGTGTCGAACTCGAAGGTGAACGTCTTGCGCTTGCTCTCCGCCATGCTCGGGTTGTCGACCGACTGGTGGCGGCCGCCGACCTTCAGCTCGGCGCTTCCCTGCGTCTTGATCTGCACGCCGCCGGGGCCGAAGATCTTCTCCGCGGGGCCGAGGTTGAAGCGCATGTCGGTGAAGTCGAACTTCGACTTGCCTCCCTTGGCGAACTCCTCGTCGTTGCGCTTGCGGTAGTAGTTGCGCAGCGAACGCTGGAGCGTCATCTTCTGAAACTCCTCGGGCGTGAGCACGATGGGTGTGGTGATGTAGGTGTCGCCGATCTTGCGCCCTATGTAGTAGCTGTTCGTCTTCTCGTCGTATAGGGTGTCCACCTGCACGTTGCGCGGCATGTGGAGCATCACGCCGCGGTCCTCGAGCAGGTCGTGGGGCACACCCTCGCTGCCCACACGCACACTGTCCGTCTGGGCGCGCAGGGTGCCGACGCTCGCGAGCATCAGCAGCATGCATACTATCGAAAGCACATTCCGGCGCATAGAATCTCGCTTATAAAACGGCATTCCGAGCCCTTTTATTGCTTTTATACAACGTACGTATGCGCGACACGCAACTTTTTCTCACTTTTCTTTGCCCAATCGTAGGAAAAATCCTAATTTTGTACGGATTATGTGCATACGGCAACAAGTAAAGGAAAAAATTTCTGCGTCAAAAAAAACATCTGCGTCAATTTGTTTCAATCTGCCAAGCCTAAACAGACATCTGCGTCAATCTGCGTTAAAACACCAGCCACGAAGAAATCCAGCCCCGAAAATCGTAAATACTAAAAATCGTAAATAAATTGTAAATTGTAAATAGTCAAATAGTAAATGAAAAACATCCTCATCACCGGCGGTGCCGGCTTCATCGGTTCGCACGTCGTGCGCCTGTTCGTAAGGAAATATCCCGAGTATCGCATCGTCAACCTCGACAAACTGACCTACGCGGGCAACCTCGCCAACCTCAGGGACATCGAGCATGAGCCCAACTACACCTTCGTGCGCGAGGACATCTGCAACTACGATGCCATCCTCGACATCATGCGCCGCCATAAGATCGACGGTGTCATCCACCTCGCCGCCGAGAGCCATGTCGACCGCTCGATCAAGGACCCCTTCACCTTCGCCCGCACCAACGTGATGGGCACCCTCTCGCTCCTCCAGGCGGCGAAGACCTACTGGAACGGCGACTGGGAGGGCAAGCGCTTCTACCACATCTCGACCGACGAGGTCTATGGGGCGCTCGAGATGACGCACCCCGAGGGCATCCCCGCCCCCTTCACCACCAAGGCCTCGACGGGCGAGGACCACTGCGCCTACGGCGAGAGCTTCTTCACCGAGGACCTCAAGTACATGCCCCACTCGCCCTACAGCGCCTCGAAGGCGAGCAGCGACCACTTCGTGCGCGCCTTCCACGACACCTACGGACTGCCCACCATCGTGACCAACTGCTCCAACAACTACGGACCCTACCAGTTCCCCGAGAAGCTCATCCCCTTGTTTATCAATAATATCCGCCACCGCCGTCCGCTCCCCGTCTACGGCAAGGGCGAGAACGTGCGCGACTGGCTCTACGTCGAGGACCACGCACGCGCCATCGACTGCATCTTCCACCACGGCAAGGAGGCGGAGACCTACAACATCGGCGGCTTCAACGAGTGGAAGAACATCGACATCATCAAGGTGGTCATCAAGACCGTCGACCGCCTGCTGGGCCGTCCCGAGGGAGCCGACATGGACCTCATCACCTACGTCACCGACCGCGCCGGCCACGACATGCGCTACGCCATCGACTCGCGCAAGCTCCAGCGCGAACTGGGCTGGGAACCCAGCCTCCAGTTCGAGGAGGGCATCGAGAAGACCGTCAAGTGGTATCTCGACAACCAGGAGTGGATGGACAACATCACGAGCGGCGACTACGAGAAGTATTACGAGGAGATGTACAAGGGACGGTAAGTCTCTTAGCAACAGTTTGTTGTCAAGGATACGCCGAGATAGGCCGATGCGGAGATTCCCCCTCACCCTGCTCGCCCTCGTGGCCATCACGTGGGCGTCGCTGACATCGCATTTCCCCGAGATGCCACGCATCGAGGAGGTGCCGTTCTACGACAAGTGGGCGCACTTCCTCATGTACGGCACGCTGACGCTCGTCGTCCAGTGGGAGTGCCACTGGCTCGCGCGTAGTGGAGCCGCCCTGTCCGCAATGGTCTGGACGCTCCTCTGCGCCCTCATGCCCTTCGTGTGGGGCGTGCTGATGGAACTGGGGCAGGCGTATCTCACCACCTGGCGCACGGGCGACCCCGTCGACGCCCTTGCCAACACGGTGGGTGTCGTCCTCGGACTTATTTCAGGCCGCCTGATTTTTTTCCGAACGAAGGGTCAATCCTGAGGAAGGCGGTGACGAGGAAGGTCACGGCGCAGCATCCCATCACGAGAATGAAGTAGTGGGCGTAGCCGAGCGTGTCGCTCAGGAGTCCCGCGAACAGCCCCGGCAGCATCATCGAGAGTGCCATGAATCCCGTGCAGAAAGCATAGTGGGCGGTGGCGTACTTGCCGCGCGAGTAGTAGAGTAGGTAGAGCATGTAGGCGGTGAAGCCGAAGCCGTAGCCGAACTGCTCGACGAAGATGCAGAGGCTAATCCACTCGATTGACATGCCGGGCGCGTAGCACATCACGACATAGACGATATCGGGCAGCGTGATGCTCAGCACCATGGGCCAGAGCCAGCGTTTCAGCCCGTGGCGCGCAGCCACGATGCCGCCGAGGATGCCGCCTATCGTCAGGCCCATCACACCCACCGTGCCCTGCACGAAGCCCACCTCCGCCGTGGTCAGTCCCATGCCGCCGTTCGCCTCGCTGTCGATGAGGAAGAGGGGGCAGATCTTCACTAACAGAGCCTCGGGGAAGCGGTAGAGGAGCATGAACAGGAGGGCGGGTACCACCTGCGGCTTGACGAAAAACGAGAGATAGACCTTGAGGTAGTCGACAAAGGCGTTGAGCCGTGCGCCGCCGCCCTCGTCCGCCTTGTGCCGGTCGGTGGGGCGGGGCAGGGCGAACGTGTGCCATGCGTAGAGCGCAATCATCACTCCGGCAAGCAGATAGAAGGTCAGGCTCCACGAGTAGGCGATGCGTCGGGTGAAGGTCTCGAGCGTGCCCGCAAACCACACCAGTCCGCCCTGCGCCACGATGGTGGCGATGCGGTAGAAGGTGCTGCGTATGCCCACGAAGAGCGTCTGCTCGTGGCTGTCGAGGGCGTCGATGTAGAACCCGTCGGCGGCGATGTCATGCGTCGCGCTGCTGAACGCCACGAGCCAGAAGAACGCCAGCGACCAGCGCACGCCCTCGCCCATGGGCAGCGTGAACGCCACGCCTGCCAGTCCGGCTCCGATCAGCACCTGCATAGCCACCACCCAGCGCCGCTTCGTGCCGAACATCTCGACGAGAGGGCTCCAGAAGGGCTTGATGACCCACGGCAGGTAGAGCCACGAGGTGTAGAAAGCCACCTCGGTGTTCGTCAGTCCGAGGCGTGCGTACATGATGGTGGCTATGCTCATCACAGCCACGTAGGGCAGTGCCTCTGCGAAGTAGAGGCTGGGTATCCATGACCAGGGGTTGCGCATTGATTTGAAAATTTATTTATACACCTGCTGCACGACAGCTCCGGGATAGTATCTCGTCAGCACGTCGCGGTAGGTCTGTCCGTTGTGCGTCATCACGGCGGCTCCGATCTGGCACATGCCCACGCCGTGTCCCCAGCCGCTGCCGTGGAGGACGAAGCGGGCGGGGATGCCGTCGGCATCGGGGTCCTCGGCGGTGACGGTGAACTTGCTGCTCATCAACGCCTTGGCGCGCAGGACGCGGCGAATCTCCAGTTCCTTGCCGATGACGAGGGTGCGGTTGGTGCCCACGATGCGCAGGCGGCAGAGGCGACCGCCGGGACCCGCCTCGACGGGCTCGAGGGCGCGTATGCGTCCGTAGTCGGCCTTCATGTATTCGGAGATTTGCGCCGCCAGTTCGTCCTGTTCGAGCGTCTCCGTCCAGTCGAAGAAGTCGGTCGTCTCGCAGTCGTAGTCGTTGAGCACCTGGTGGAGGACAGCCATGTCGACGGTGTTGCAGTCGGTGCAGGGCACGCTGCGCAGGTAGGCGTGCGGACGGTTCTCCCAGCAGGTCTCGAAGGTCTCCGTCGCTCCGCCGCAGCACTTGTGGAAGCGTGCGTCGCACACCTCGCCCTCGTAGGTCAGTATGCGCCCGCGGGTGGCCTGCACGGCCTCGATGGCATTGGGGTTGGAGACGCGCGTCACTCCCTGGTAGCGCTGGCAGTGGTCGTCGGCGCACACGTCGAAGATGGTGTGGTCCTCGCGGTCGTACCAGCGTATGTATTCCGTGTCGGTCTTCACAAACGAGAAGAAGCCCGAGCCGCCGCTCGCGTGCAGCCGCTTGCGCTTCTCGATCTGGGCGTAGAGCCAGCTGCGGCTGATGACTGCCGAGGCCTTGAGGAACTCGAGGCTCGCCGTGGCGCGCATCTCGCTCGAGATGACACTGACGAGGTAGTCCTCGACGGGCAGCTCGTTGATGGCCACCACGCGCTCCTCGTTGACCACGAGCTTGAGCGTCCCCCGGAAGGTCTGCGTCTCCTGGCGCTCCCAGTGGAACTGCTTGCCTATGGTCACGCCGCTGAGCGAGAAGGTGGCTGTCGCCTCCAGCGGGTGGAACGAGATGCTGCGGTAGAGGTTGCCCTGCCAGAGCACGGCTCCCTCGCTGTACTCGACCGTCTGCTCGCCCGTCACTACGGTGCCCTTGGCGCGGAACTCGCCGTTGAGGGTGAACGTGAGCCGTTCGGTGGTCATGATGCCCACCTGCACCTCGGGCTCGGTGAGCATGTCTTCCTGGCCGCCGGCGGTCTCCTCCTGGACCGGCGCCGTCTCGCTGACGGCGGCTATCACGGGCCGCAGGTCGTCCATGCCCATCGTCACCTCGCGGAGGATGGCTATGGCGCGGCTCGCCGTGATGCCGTCGAAGTCCTCGCGGCGCGGAGTGATGAGCAGGCCGCCCATGTCGAGCGAGCCGGGACTGACGATCATGCGGTCGGGCGACGGACGGTCGTAGCAGTCGGGGCGGTGCTTGAGGCGCGGGAAGACGACGGTGATCAGCTCGTCCTCGCGACCCGCGAGCCACGACTGGTGCCACGAGATGACGTTGACGCGCGGCTCGTACTCGTCCTTCTGTATTGGTAACGCTTTATATAGGCGGCGGAAGAAGATGTCGCTCTGGCGCGCTATCACGTCGGCGACCATCTGCGAGGTGGTGCGCTCGTCGTCGTCTGCCTTGCCCATCAGTGCGTACTCCTTCTTCGTGCTCGAGCGCACGACAAAGGCGGGGCAGGCATAGCCCTTGAGCAGGTAGATGCCCGTGTTGGCGGGCAGGCGTCCGCTCCCCTCGCCCTCGACGGCGATCTCGTGCTGGGGCGTGAGCGGATAGAGTTTCTCCATCATGTTCTCGTAGATGTTCCACTCGCGCTCGATGGGAAGCGCACCGCGGCTGCCTGCCTGCAGGTGCATGTGGTCGGGGGCGGACGCCCCGCACTTGGGCCCGTTGTAGAAGACGATCTGCTCGGGCATGCTCCACGCCATGCGCGACATGAGGTGGAAATGGTCGAGGATAGCCTGCGGCTGGTGGCGGCGCGTGGGTATGGTGAAGTGGCGCGGCAGGATGGGGAAGGGATTGACGAGGATCTGGTAGTGGTCCTCGCAGAGCAGGCTGTGCTGCTCCCGGGGGCGGTTCTCGTCGCAGAGGAAGCAGGGGCGCTTCTCGATGCTCTTCCTGTCCATCTTGGCTCCCGTGCTGATGATGCGTGCGGGGTTGAACTGCGCCGCGAGGGTGATCTCGCCCTCCATCATCTGCTTGTGCTCGCACAGGCGCAGGGCGTCGTAGCGCTCGGCCGCCTCGCGCCAGGTCGCCATCTCGTGGCGGAAGAAGATGTCCACCTCGTTGGCGGTCACGCGGTGCTGCCAGCGTGCGTTCATGCGGCGGCGAGCCTCCACCTCGATGGTGCGCAGGCGGTCCTTGTAGTGGTTGTTGGCGTTGACGCGCTCGATGGACAGGGCGGCGTCGCTGTTGCCGTCCCAGCGGCGGCAGAGGTACAGCTCCTTGTATATGCGCCCGATGCGGTAGCGGCGGCTGAAAGCCAGTCCGAGGGCGTAGTCCTCGCCGTAGCTCGTGTTGGGTATCTGCCACTGGCGCAGGAGGGCGGTGTAGAAGGCGCGCGGAGCTCCCAGTCCGTTGATGCGCAGGGCGTTGTTGCGNCCGTTCTCGGGGGTCCACTCCTTGTGGTCGATGAGCCCGGGCGGCAGGGTCTCGAGCTGGAAGTTGCACATGCGGTACGACCCGATGACCATCGCCGCGTTCTGGTTGTAGAAGGCCTTGACGATGCGGGCGAGCGTCTGCGCGCTGCTGTAGAGGTCGTCGGAGTCGAGCTGCACGGTGAAGCGTCCGCAACGGGGGTCCTGGACTGCTGTGTTCCAGCAGCCGCCGATGCCGAGGTCCTCGCGCTCGGGACAGATATGGATGACGCGGCTGTCAGCCGCCGCCCAGCGGGCGATCGCCTCCGTCGTGCCGTCGGTGCTGTGGTTGTCGACGACCATGAGGTTGAACTCGAAGTCCGTCTTCTGCTCCAGGACGCTGCGTATGGCGTCGTCGATGGTCTTCACGCGGTTGCGCACGGGGATGACCACGGTGGCCTCGACGGGGAAGTCCTCGGTGTCGAACCTGACCTCGTCGAACTCGTTGGGGGCGAGGTAGGCGCCGATGGCTTTCAGATGGCGCGTGCACGCCGCCTCCATCTCCTTCTGCACGGCGCGGTTCTTGGGGTCGACATAGTCGAACTGCTTCTCGCCGCTCTTGCGCGTGTCCTTCTCGCTCTCGGTGTAGAGGCGCTCGGGCACGTGGAGCACGGCGCTCTGGCGCGAGAGGAAGAGGCGCAGGTCGTAGAGGGCGGAGTAGCGCATCTGGGGCAGGCCGCCCTGCGCAGCCCAGTCGCGCAGCCACTTGGTGCGCACGAGCCACACGCACCCGAAGTCGAAGTCGTCGCGGAGCGAACCCTTCTGGTAGTCGATGACGGGGTGCGCCTGCAGGCTGCCGTCGGGCAGGCGGTCGTAGCGGTCGCTGTAGACGAGGGCGGCGGCGCTGTCCTCGGCGATGGTCAGCATGCGGTGGCGCGCCTCGAATCCCCACTCCACCTCCTGGGGCTTGGTGTAGAGGAACGTGAACTTGCCGTCAGCCCGGGCGGCTATCTCTCGCAGGGTGTCCGCACTGCCGTCGGTGACCTGAAACTCGGTGTATCTTGTTTTCATGGGAGTTATGCGCCTTCGGCGCTGGGAGTTATCGGGAGTTATGCCTGCCTGTGGCAGGCTGGGAGTTATGCGCCTGCGGCGCTGGGAGTTATCGGGAGTGGTGGGCGCTTGGCGGATGCCATTCCGCTAACTCCCGTTTACTCCACGAGCGAAGCGAGTTAACTTCCGCTAACTCCCGTTTACTCCACGAGCGGAGCGAGTTAACTCCCGCTAACTCCCGTTATCTTTTGCAAATTTAGCGAAAATAATTGGGGAAAACGTCGGTAATGTCAAAAATTTGATGTAGTTTTGTAGAAGAAAAGCGATTTCGATGACTCAGACCAAGGACACACTGCTCGGCAAGGACCTCGACGCGATGCGTCAGGTGGCGGCTGAGATGGGCATGCCCCGCTATGCTGCGGGACAGCTCATGAGGTGGGTCTATGCCGGTCGCGCCACGGAGATCGACGAGATGACCAACGTCTCCAAGGCCATGCGCGAGCGGCTCGCGGAGCGGTACACGGTCGGTCGCCGCGCCCCCATTGCGGAGCAGCGGTCGGCGGACGGCACGGTCAAGTACCTCTTCCCCACCGGCGACGGACAGGCGGTGGAGACGGTCTTCATCCCCGACGACGAGCGAGGCACGCTCTGCGTGTCGTGCCAGGTGGGCTGCAAGATGGGCTGCGCCTTCTGCATGACCGGACGCCAGGGTTTCCACGGCCATCTCACCGTCTGCGACATCATGAACCAGGTGCTCTCGTGCCCCGAGTTCGAGCGGCTCACCAACATCGTGTTCATGGGGCAGGGCGAACCCTTCGACAACCTCGATGCCGTGCTCGCCGCCACGCGCCTGCTCACGGACAAGGAAGCCCTGGCATGGAGCCCGCGGCGCATCACGGTGAGCACCGTCGGTCTGCCCCGCGGACTCGAGCGCTTCTGCGAGGAGAGCGAGTGCCACCTCGCCATCTCGCTCCACCACCCCGACCATGAGGGGCGCATGGCCATGATGCCCGCCGAGAGGGCGATGCCCGTGGCTGACATCGTCGAGACGCTCCGCCGCTACGACTGGGCGCACCAGCGCCGCCTCACGTTCGAGTATATCGTCTTCGGCGGGCTCAACAACCTGCCCGCCACCCAGCGCCAGCTCGCCCAGCTCCTGCGCGGACTGCCCTGCCGGGTCAACCTCATCCGCTTCCACACCATTCCCGACACGCCCTTCCACTCAGCCACCGAACCCGAGATGGAGGCGATGCGCGACTACCTCAACGCCCACGGCATCATCTGCACCATCCGCGCCAGCCGCGGTGAGGACATCCTCGCCGCCTGCGGACTGCTGAATTCAGAGAATAGAGTGTAGAGTGTAGAGAATAAAGAATAAAGAATAAAGAATAAAGAATAAAGGATTACCTATGCCATTCGAAATCCTCGAAATCTTCGCCGTGCGTCGTTATAACGATATAACGTTATATCGATATATCGACCCTTTCGAAATCTCGAAATCTCGAAAAAAAACATCTGCGTCAATTTGAAAACAAGCAACGAATAACAAGAATATCTGCGTTAATCTGCGTTTAAATAAAATAGAAAACTGCATGAAAGCAATAACTTCAATCTTTCGTCTCTCCCCCCATTTCGGGGGAAGTTGGAGGGGGGCTCTCCTTCTTTCCTTGCTCTTTTTCGTCAGTTGCCAGAACAACCCGATGGTCAAGCCGTCGGCTTCGGGCCGTCCGTACGAGGTGCTGGTGGTGATGGACGAGGAACCGTGGAAGGGCCCCACGGGGCAAGCCCTCGTCGCCGTGCTCACGGGCGACATCGCGGGACTGCCCCAGAGCGAGTCGTTCGCCAGCGTGAGCAACGTCTCGGTGGCTAACTTCACCAATGCCCTCAAGTATTTCCGCAACATCATCTACGTCGACATCGACGGCTCCATCTACTCTCGCGTCAAGATGACGTTCACGCGCAACGAGAACGCCAGCGGGCAGTATATCATCACCATCCACGCCCCCTCGCAGAAAGCGTTCATCGAGTGGTGCGAGGAGAAGGGCGACGGCATCAAGGCGCTCATCCACCGCGGCGAGCTCAACCGCATGGCTGACCAACTCAAGCGCAAGTATTCGGGCAAGACCTACGACATGGTCAAGGAGACCTTCGACTGCCGCCTCTACGTGCCCGTCGATCTCTCGTGCTTCAAGCAGGGTGAGAACTTCGTGTGGACGTCGACACCCGGCAACCAGATGAACATCTGCGTCTACAGCTATCCCTACGAGGGGCCGCAGACGTTCAACAAGGCTTACTGCCTCGCCAAGCGCGACAGCATCATGGGCGCCAACATACCTGGCGGCCGCGAGGGCTCGTGCATGGGCACCGACACCCTCTCGGTCGATGTCACCGACATCGTCGTGCGCGGCGGCTACGCCTGCGAGGCGCGCGGACTGTGGAAGATGACCAAGGAGTTTCTCGGCGGTCCCTTCGTCAGCCACTCGCGTGTCGACACCATCAACAACCGCGTCATCGTAGCCGAAGGCTTCGTCATGGAGTTCGACAAGCTCAACCGCACCATGATGCGCACCCTCGAAGCCGCCCTCTACACCCTCGACCTGCCCGCAGCGGCAAAAGAAGAAAAAATAGAGAATGAGGAAGAAAGAACAGAGAATAAAGAATAAAGAATAGAGAATAAAGAATAAAGGTATAGCCCTGCTGCGTGCGTCGTTATAACGTCATATCGTTATATCGACTCGTCGAAAATTCGAAATCTCGCAATAATCCGCGTTAATCTGTGTCAATAATCTGTGTTAATCTGTGTCAATAATCTGTGTTAATCTGTGGCAAAATATCTGCGTTAATCTGCGTTAAAAAAAGCCAGCAACAAAAAATTGTAAATAAGAAAAATCGTAAATAAATTGTAAATTGTAAATCGTAAAATCGTAAATAAACAATGGCAAATAGACTACTTCGTGTGGGAATCACACAGGGCGACATAAACGGCGTGGGACTGGAGATCGTCCTCAAGACCTTCGCCGTCCCCGAGATGCTCGGCCTGTGCACCCCAGTCATCTACGGCGTGGGCAAGGCCCTCGCCTATCACCGCAAGGCCCTCGACATGCAGCTCAACGTGGCTGGCGTGCGCAGCGCCGAGGATGCCACCGACGGCCGCGTCAACATGGTCAGCCTCTCCGACGAGGAGGTGCCCATCACCCTCGGACAACCCAGCCCCGAGGCCGGGGCAGCCGCCTTCGCCGCCCTTGAGCGTGCCGTCGCCGACCTGCGCGCCGGACATATCGACGTGCTGGTCACCGCCCCCGTGAGCAAGGGTTCCATCCCCGGCTTCAGCGGCCATACCGAATATATAGAGGCACAGATGAGGCAGGCCGCCGCCCCTGTTGCCACTGGCGAACCGCCCGTGCTGCCGCCCGCCGATGATGACGAACTGCCACCTCCCCCGCCTTTCGAGGGCGAGGCTCCGCGTCCCGTCACGCCGCCCCTGCCTCGGAACGAGGCGCTCATCATGCTGATGAACTCGCAGATGCGCATCGCCCTCGTCACCTCCCACCTCCCCCTGCGCGAGGTGGCGAATGCCATCACCCAGGAGAGCCTCGTGCGCAAGCTGCGCGCCTTCGACCACTCGCTGCGCCGCGACTTCACCATCACGCGTCCGCGCATCGCCGTGCTCGGCCTCAACCCCCATGCCGGCGACAACGGCAACCTCGGCTCCGAGGAGCAGACCGTCATCCGCCCCGCCATCGAGGAGGCTACCCGGATGGGTGTGCACGCCCATGGCCCCTATGCCGCCGACAGCTTCTTCGGCACCCGCGCCTATGAGCATTTCGACGGCGTGCTCGCTATGTACCACGACCAGGGCCTCGCCTCGTTCAAGGCGCTGGCGATGGAGAACGGCATCAACTTCACCGCCGGTCTCGATGTCGTGCGCACAGCCCCCGACCTCGGTGTCTCCTACGACATCGCCGGCAAGGGTGTCGCCGACGAGACTCCGTTCCGCGAGGCTATCTACGCCGCCATCGACATCCACCGCAACCGCATCGCCTGGGACGAGGGACACGAGAACCCCCTGCGCAAGCTCTACCACGAGCGCAAGGAGGACGAGCGCCCCTTCGGCCGCCAGCCGCAGATGCGTCTGTGAGTTAGAGAATAGAGAATAGAGTGCAGAGTGTAGAGTGTAGAGTGTAGAGTGTAGAG
>JABUTZ010000022.1:46613-61247 GCA_021443415.1 Bacteroidaceae bacterium
AACTCCCATTCATTAACTCCCAGCGCCGCAGGCGCATAACTCCCATTCATTAACTCCCGCAAAACAAATGGAATTTGAAGACGAACTGATGCTGTCGGCAGAGGACGACGCACGCTGTGTGGAGTATATCAAGGCATATCTCCCCCAGGAACTCAAGGAGCGCTTCGACGAGGAGAAGCTCTATTACTTCCTCGACGTTATTTACGAGTACTATGCCAACAGCGGCATCCTCGACCAGGATGCCGATGCCGACGGTTGCATAGACATCGACATGGAGGCTCTTGCCGCCCACATGGCGGAGCAGGCCAAGAAGGACAACATCGGCGACTTTGCCGCCGAGGACCTCCTCTGGATCGCCAACGGCGAGGCCGAATACAGCGAACAGGCTGAGGAATAGGTCCTATTCCCCAGCCCTAAAGCGCCTCTCTCATGCTCCCATACCAACCAAAACACAAAACAAATGGGAGCGGGCGACTTTTTATTCGTTCACTAACTTGAATGACTGGTCTGCACGCCTGACGAT
Source organism: Bacteroidaceae bacterium (assembly GCA_021443415.1). Lineage (GTDB taxonomy): Bacteria > Bacteroidota > Bacteroidia > Bacteroidales > Bacteroidaceae > Physcousia. The sequence continues at coordinate 47,137 of JABUTZ010000022.1, forward strand.
GTGCGGGCCGCGCATCTTTGTGGCACTCGTGACGCGACGGCCGTCGAGAGTGTAGATGTGTGCCGGTGCGTCGTGGACGGCAGTTATGCCCTTGACGCCCACCTTGCCGTCGCGGTAGATCTCCATCGCCTGCGAAGGAGTGATTGCCTGTGCGTAGAACTGCAGGTCGTCGATCATGCCGTCATAGGGATATTCGCTGTTGCCCGGCAGCATGGTGCCGATGGTGAGCGCCGTCGTCGTCGTGCCCAATGTGCCGGCGAGCGGCGCATAGGCCGACAGCGCGCCGTTGCGGTAAATCTCCAGCGAGAAACCCGTATAGACGGCGCAGAAATGTTCCCACTGGCCAACGGCGAGGGGGGTGGGATGGTCGACATCCACCGTCTGCTCCGTTGTCCTCGCCGTCCACCGCATCTTCATGTCGGGAGTCAGCGAGAGTTTGTAGCGGTCCTGCCAGCTGCCGTGGCTCACCACGAACTGCTCGCGCGAGGGTGACGACAGGGGCTTCACCCAGAAGGCTATTGTTATTGCCTCTGCGGGACTCTCCGCCTGCGACTGCGCAAGTTGGTAATAAGTGTCCAACTGCAAAGCTTCGCCCCGGGCTCCCGCCCCGAAGGTGGGCGCACCGCCCGAAGCACTGCCGAGCGTAACGCCCGACACGCAGTCCGTCACACTGCCGTCGAAGGGGAAATGGAGGTAGGGCTGGAGGGCCGCCCCCGATGTGGCGCGCACCAGCACGTTGGCTGTCTTCACGTCCTCGCCCTTGATATTCGATGCCTTGCAGGTGACGGCATAGACACCCTCCTGTCGGGGTAGCGTCCACTCGATGCGGTAGTCCGAGCGCGAGGTGATCTCGCCGCCGCTCACCGTCCATGCCATCTCCGTCGCCTGCTGCCTGTCCGCTATGTCGCAGGTCACGATGACCTTGGCGCCGGGCACAGCGGGTGTGGCGGCGTCGTTGGCGAAAGCCGTGATGCGAGGCACGGTCAGGGGAGTTGCGAGCAAGGTGAACGTCGCCGTCTCGCTGCAGGTCGCACCCTTGTCGCTCACGCGGCACGTCATCGTGTGCTCCGTCGCCGACAGGGCACTTGTGTTCAGTGTCAGAAGAGCCGACGTACCAGCCACCGCCTGTCCGTCCACCGTCCATGCGTAGGTGGCTGTCTCCGAGGCACCCTCGACGATGGCTTTCACCTCCACCGTCTCCCCCTTCACGGGGAACTGTTCAGCCGCCTCGAGGTTCTTGATGCGCAGACGCTGTGAGAAGTCGTAGCCGACATGATAGTCGATGACGCAGTCGCCAGCGAGGAGCCGTCCGCCCTCGGTGCGCGTGGCGGTGGCCTGAGGCACCAGGACGACCATCGCCACGCCGTCGGCGGGCAACGTGAGGCGGTATGTCTGTGTGGCGTTGTCGGCAATCCACTTCTCAGCAATCATGTCGTAAATTTTGCATGCACCCTCGGGCAGGGCCACGGTCACTGTCTTCGAGGCGGTGTGAGGGTTGTAATAAAGGTATGTGGGCATCTTCGCCAGACCGTCCAGGTCGGTGGCGTTGAGGTCCAAACGGAGGATGGCCTCCACGTCCGTGCGCTCCACCACGGCGGCGAGGTAGCCCACGCTCGATCCGCTGTAGAGCGAGAGGTTGGTCTCCGCCCATTTGCCGCCCACGGCATCGCCCATGGCAAAGGGTGAGGTGCCGTTCCACACCTCCTTCATCGACTCATAGGGGATGGCGTGGCGCGCGTCGTTGGCGACGCTCCACCTGTGGCTCGCGCTCTCCATGTTGCCCGAGGGCAGGTAGGAGGCGTAGAATAGACGGCTCGCATTCGCCACGTTGAGTGTCCAGCGGGCGTAGGCGCGAGCCAGCCGCTTGTCGTACTTGACCGCGGGGGCGAGGGCCGCCACCTGCTGGAAGCCGTTCATCACGAAGGCGTAGTCGTTGCCCCCGTCGTTGGCCTCGCCGATGAGTCCCGACACGTCGTAGCCGCCCCACTTGCCCACGATGCTGCCCCAGCCGCGCAGGTAGCCGCGCGTGAAGCAGTTGTCGAAGAGTTTCTCCACTCGGTAGGCGGTGCCCAGTATGGCGTTCATCTTCGCCGCCGCCTGCACACCGTAGGCCAGCTGCAGTTCGTAGGCGGGGTTGCTGCCCAGCGAACTCAGGTATTCCATCGCCAGTTCGGCTCCCTTGCGATAGCGGGCGTCGCCGGTCTTAAGCCATGCGTGCATCAGCAGCCACGCTATCGTGCCGGCGCTCTCAGGTTCCTTCACGCCCGACGAGAGCGGTTGCATCGTGGCGAGGTTGAACGCCCGGTGTCCCATGTTCGGGCGTGTCCAGTCGTAGGTCTTGCCGCCCAGTGCCCACACCGCCTTGAGCCACTGCTCGGCGATGGAGAGATACTGCCCGTCCGCCTCCACGGGCATCGGCGCGAGCTGGCAGAGCTGGTAGAAATAGACGTTGGGCATGAGGTCGTACCACCAGTCGTTGCCCGAGCGGGCGGAGAAGCCGTTGAGATAGACGTTCTGCCCGTTTTTCTTGTTGAAGAAGTCCATCACCCCTTCCGCCAGCCGGTAGTCGGTCAGTCCCTCCGCCCCCACGAGGTAGGCGGTGGCGACAGCGGGCATCACGTTGATGGCCTCCGACCCTGAGCCGTGGGCTCCCCATCCCACGTAGGTGTCCATGCGGATGGGGCTGTAGGCGGGGTAGTTGTTGCCCGCGCCCTCCTGGCTGCTCAGCGGCAGGTGGTCGCCCGACAGGCTGCCGTCGAACACGAGCGACACATAGTCGCGCGCCACCTGTTTCCAGTCGCGCATCTCGTATGGCGAGGGAATGGCGGGCATGCTCTCGATGCGGCTGATGACGGTCTGTTGCGCCGTCGCCGTTGCGGCTGTGCAGGCGATGGCGGCGATCAGGAGGGGTCTGGGGAGTTTCATGGGTGATGAATGAAAAATTAAGATAAGGATTGGCAGTGACCGGCGGCACGGAGCCGCCGGTCATTGCCTGTAGGGAGTGTTGGTTTACTTCTTGTCCTTGAAGAGCTTCTTGGCCTGACCCTCGGTGAGAGCGATGTTGTAGAACGTCAGGTTGTCGATGGCGCCGAAGAAGGCACCGAGCGACTCGGCGTTCCATTCCCAGTCCCAAGCCTCGGTGGCGGCAGCCTCGCTGGTTGACAGACCGATGAAGATGGGCAGAGAGCCGCCAGTCTTCGGCAGCTTCCATGCCTCGGCCTGGGTGTTGCCTCCGAGAGCGGGCTTGCCCTCGGCGTCCCATACCTTTGTCTCCTCGCCGTTGATGTAGAAGGCGAGCTTGTGCTGTGTGAGCGAGAGAGCGGCTACGATGTGGGTCCACTCACCCTCCTTTACGCTCTGGTCGCGCTCGTTGTCCGAGTCGGCGATGCCGGTGTTGGAGGCGAAGGTGAAGAAGGGCTTGTTCTGGTCCTGAACCTGCAGCTTCCAGTTGTTCCAGAAGTTGTACGATACGATGTAGTTGTTGGCGTAGGTCTTCGAGGTCTTCACCCATACTGAGATTGAGAAGTCCTTGCAGAGCACGGCTGCCGAGTTGAAGTCGGAAACGGTCAGGTGAGCGCCGTCGGCGACAGACACTGCCTTGCCGCTGACACCCTCGACGAACTTGGGCTCGGCGTTCGAACCGAAGATGGCGGGAGCCTTCTGGCAGACGGCCGTCCACTTGTAGGTACCCTCAGACACCTGGCTCTTGCTGTCGGTGTCGAATGTCCACTTGGCTACTACGTTCTCCTCGGGGATGGCTCCGTAGGCTGTGCTCTCGAATGCCTTGCGGCCCTCGGCGAGCGACTTCACGATGGCGTCGAGCTGAGCCTGCGATACGCACTGGGGGCGGGCTTCCTTGGCGGTCTCTACCAGCATCTTGAAGGCGTCGATGGCTACCTGGGGATAGTCGTTTGTGGTGGCCGCCTTGAGCAGGGCCTCGCAGGTGGCGAGCTCGTCGTCATAGGCCTTGGTGTCGAGGGTCACACCGGGGGTGTTGTTGTCGTCGTTCGAGCAAGATGTCATCACCTGCGTCGTGCCGATAGCGAACAGCATCACGGCAAAGAAAAGAATCTTTTTCATTTTGTTGTTGGTTTTAAAAGGTTAATAATAAAAGGTTATTTGGTTTACGTTTGTTTTAGTTGATGGCGGAGTTGGCGTCGCGCTCGGCCTGCGGGATGGGGTAGTAGAAGCGGGGCTCCACCCACTTGAACGAGATGCCTTCCTTCTTGTTGAGGGCGAACACGGCCTCGTTCTGTCCGTAGCGCATGAGGTCGAAGAAGCGGTGGAACTCGAAGGCGAGCTCGTGGCGGCGCTCCAGGCGGATGATGGTGCGCATCTCGGCCTGGCCCTTGCCCGTCACGCCGGCGAGTCCGGCGCGTGTGCGCACCTCGTTGAGGGGTGACTCGGCGAGGTCGGGGTGGCCGAGCTCGTTCTGGCACTCGGCCTCCATCAGCAGCACGTCGGCGTAGCGCAGGTAGACGTATGCCAGTCCGCCGTCGCCCTTGCGCCCTTTCTCCACCTCGGCGAGGGGCTGGTTGTGCTTGCGGACGAGATAGCCCGTGTTCGACCACGAGGCGTCGAACATCTCACCGTTCGTCCACGTGTGTCCAGCGCGGCCTACCGAGAGGTCAATGCGGGGGTCGTCCTCGCCGTTCGCCTGCTTCTCGGTGAAGCTCTGCAACCAGTCGTCGGTGGGGTTGTCGAAGTAGTAGCCGTTCTCCGCCTGCGGGGCGAACCACTGGTTGAGCGAGTTGCCTATCATCGGCACCTGGTTGGAGAGGAAGCGGATGGCGAACACCGTCTCCGGGCTCTTCTCGTTGCCGAGGGCGAAGAGGTTGGCGTAGCTATCCAACTTGTATTTGTTCTGCGCCTTGAGGTTCTTGATGCTGGCGAGGGCGTCAGCCCACTTGCCCTGGAAGAGCTGGGTCTTGGCGAGCAGTCCCCAGGCGGCTCCCGACGTGGCGCGGCCCGCACTGGCCGCCGGCTGCTCGTCGGGCAGGGCGGTGGCGGCGCGCAGGTCGTCCTCGATCTGGCCGTAGATGGCGCTCACGGGCGAGAGCGGCACCATGATGTCGCCGTCCGACAGGTGCGCCTTTGTCTTGAGGGGCACCTCGCCGAAGATGTTCACCAGCTGGAAGTATGAGAAGGCGCGCAGCAGGCGAGCCTCGTTGGTCATGTCCGCGGCCGACTTGAACGACTTGCCCGCGATGCCGTCGATGAGCGCGTTGGCGCGGCTGATGGTCTCGTAGGTGTTCTGCCAGTACTGTGACAGCACACCATTGTCGGCGGCAGCGGTGAAGTTCTCTATGTAGCCGAGGTCGGCGAGGTCGCCCGGGTTGCCGCCTTTCACGGCATCGTCCGACGCCACGTCGCCGAACTTCCACAGGTTGGTGCTGTACATCACGCCGTTGTACACGCCGTTGAGCACCTGCTGGGCCTGTCCCTCGGTGGTCATCACGTTCTGCGAGTTGAGGTCGCCCTGAAGGTTCTCGGTCAGGAAGTCGTTGCAACCGCACATCGTGACCGCCAGCACACAACTAAGTATTATCTTGTTTTTCATCTTTTCTATTTTTTTAATTTTTACACTCTACACTCTATTCTCTACACTCTACACTCTATTCTCTAATCAAAAGGTGAGGTTGACACCGAACGTGTAGGTGCGTGCGGCGGGATAGGTGCCCCAGTCGATGCCGTTGGCGCGGTCGCCCTCCGATGACGAGTTGGCGCTCACGGTCATCTCGGGGTCGAAGCCGCTGTAGCCCGTGATGGTGAAGACGTTGCTCACCGAGGCGTAGAGGCGCAGGCGGTCGATGCCCCAGGTCTTCGTGTCGAACGTGTAGCCGAGCGTGATGTTCTTCAGGCGCATGTACGAACCGTCCTCGAGGAAGCGTGTCGACACGCGGGCATTGTTGGCCTTGCCCGTCCATGCGGCGCGGGGATACTCGTTGCTCGGGTTGGTGGGTGTCCAGTGGTTGTCGAAGTAGCGCTGCGTCACGGTGAAGCCGCGGTAGAAGCCCTCGCAGTCGGTCAGGATCTGGTTGTAGACCTTCTGTCCGAAGGTGCCCTGGAAGAAGAGCGAGAGGTCGAAGCCCTTCCACTCGGCGGCGAGGTTGAGGCCGAGGGTGAACTTGGGTATCGCGCTGCCCACGTACTCGCGGTCGTTGGCGTCGATGACTCCGTCGCCGTTCACGTCCTTGAACTTCACGTCGCCGGGCTGGATGCCCTTGCCCTGGTAGGCGGAGGTGAGTATCTCCATGTTGTTTTGGAAGATGCCGTCCATCACGTACATGTAGAAGGCGCCTACGGGCTGGCCGACGGCGGTGCGCGTGGCATAGACGCCGTTGTCGACGCGGCCTCCCTGCACGGGGGCGTTCATCTCAAGCACCTCGTTGTGGAGCCAGCCGCCGTTGAGCGTGGCGGTGAAGTTCCAGTCCTTGCGGCGCAGGCGGTAGACGGCCTCGAAGTCGATGCCGCGGTTGAGCACCTTGCCGCTGTTGATCCACGGAGCCTGGGCCTGGCCCACCGACAGGGGATAGGAAGCCTGCATGAGCATGTTGTCGGTTGTCTTGTTGAAGAAGTCGACAGAGAAGGCGAGCGCACCGCGCAGGAACGAGAAGTCGAGGCCGACGTTGAGCTGCTTAGAGGTCTCCCACTTGAGGTTGGCGTTGCCGAGCACGGTCTGCACGTAGCCGTTGGCGGAGCCGCTGCCTACGTAGTAGTTGTAGTTGCGCGCATAGCGGTCGGAGTAGGCGTAGAGGCCCACGTTCTGGTTGCCGATGGCTCCGTAGCCGACGCGCAGCTTGAGCAGGTGCAGGACGTCCTGCCTCTCCATGAACGGCTCGCGGGTGATGTCCCAGCCGGCGCCCACCGAGTAGAACGTGCCCCAGCGGTTGTCGCCCACGAAGCGGCTCGTGCCGTCCTCGCGGATGGTGGCGTTGAGGTAGTAGCGCGCCTTGTAGTCGTAGTTGGCCTGGGCGAAGAACGAGGCGAGGGTGGCCGCCCAGCGTCCCGTGCTGCCCTTGACGTTGGTGGTCGAGGTGGCGCTGGTAGGTGTGCCTCCGCCGATGTAGATGAGCTCCTTGTCCCAGATCTCGAAGTTCTGGTCGCTAAGGTTGGTCGTGTTGCCCGTCTCGCGGTTGGCCTCGAAGCCCGCCAGTGCGTTGAACGAGTGGTCGCCCCACGTGTGGTTGTAGTTGGCGGTGAGGTTGAAGGTCCAGTTCAGGTTGTCCTCCTTCGCCACGACGAGGCTGTTGGGGTTGTTGATGCGGTTGTCGTCGCCCCAGCAGCGATTGTACACCTTCTGCTCGTAGTCGCGGTAGTCGACGCCGAAGTTGGTGTTGATGGACAAGTCCTTGAAGATGATGAAGCGGGCGTTGAGCTTGGCGAAGAGGTTCTTGACGCTGCGTGTGCGGTCGGTGTACTCGGAGAGACCCTCGGGGCTGTAGCCGTCGCCGAAGAAGGTGTCGTAGACCGACTTGCCGAAGTATGTGCTTGGCTTGTCCACGTATTCGCCCGCGTTGTTATAGATAGGTATGGCGGGGTTGCGGAACATGGCGTAGCGCACCACGCTGCCGCCCTGGTCGTTGCCGTAGCCGTCGCCCGAGTCGCTCACGAGCTTCTGCTCCGAGAGGCTTCCCGACACGTTGGCTCCAAGTTCGAGCCAGGGCCTCACCTTGCTCGAGAGGTTGGCGCGGAACGTGCCGCGCTGGTATCCGCTGTTGCGGATGATGCCCTTCTGGTTGAGGTAGGTGGCCGACACGAGGTAGCGCATCTTCTCCCCGCCGCCGCTTACCTGCAGCTCGTGCGAGGTGCTGGGGGCGGTCTGGAAGATCTCGTCCACGTGGTTGACATCGGCGAGAGCCGGGAGCATGTCGTCGGTGATGTAGGCGCGCTGGAGGCCTGTGCCCACGCCCACGTTGTCGGCGGCTGTCGCCTCGTTGTATATCTTCACGTAGTCGGCTGTGTTGACCATCTTGACGAGGTTGATGGCTGTCTGTGCGCTCACCGTCCCGTTGTAGGTGATCTTGGCCTTGCCCTCCTTGCCCTGGCGTGTGGTGACGAGCACCACGCCGTTGGTGGCGCGCGAACCGTAGATGGCCGCCGAGGCGGCGTCCTTCAGCACCGTGATGTTCTCGATGTCCGAGGGCGAGAGGTTGCGCATGCCCGTGCTCGAGGGTATGCCGTCGATGATGTAGAGGGGCGAGTTGTCGGAGAAGACCGAGCCCACGCCGCGCACGCGCACCGACACGTCGGCACCCGGGGTGCCTGTGGCGGCCGACACCTGCACGCCGGCGATGCGGCCCTGAAGGGCCTGCTCGGTGTTCGATACGGGCACGGCGCTCATCGTCTCACCGTCGAGGTTCGACACGGCGCCCAGCACGTCGCGGCGCTTCAGGGCCTGGTAGCCCACCACGACCATCTCGTCCATCTCGTTGGCGGCCTGCGCCATCTTGACGTCTATCTGCGAGCGTCCGCCCACAGCCACGCTCACCGTCTCGTAGCCGATGTACGAGAAGGTCAGCGTCGCGCCTGTCGCGACATCCTGCAGCGTGTAGCTGCCGTTGATGTCGGTCGAAGCACCGTTCTGCGTTCCGCGCACCACCACGTTGACGCCTATCAGCGTCTCGCCTGTCTGTGCGTCGGTCACTGTGCCTTTCACCGTCTGCGCCCATGCCGATGCGCTCAGCATGACGCCCAGGAAGGTCACAGCAATGAATTTCCTCAAGTTGTTCATGATTATTGGTTTAAGGGGAGTTAACGGGAGTTAATAAATGGAAGTTAATAAATGGGAGTTAATAAATGGGAGTTATGCGCCTGCGGCGCTGGGAGTTAACGGATTTTTTACACTCTACACTCTACACTCTACACTCTTTTCTCTACAATCACGCGTGCCTTGTCCGCGGGCAGTGAGATGGTCGTCGTGCCGTTCACGCCGCGTGCTATGTAGCGGTTTTCCACGATGTCGAAGAGGTCGGCGGGAGCCGTGGTGGTGTATTCGATTGTCTTCGCCTCGTCGTAGGGGTTGTAGTAGAGATAGACGGGCTCGGGGCGCTCGGCGTAGAAGTCGGTCACGTTGCAGTCGATGCGTATGATGCCCTCGACCGTGGTCGGCCGCACCATGGCACCCAGTATGCCCACGGGAGCCGTGCTGTAGACGCTGAACATGCTCTCGGGCGGATTCGACGATGTCCACTTCGGACCGTCGCCCACAGCCACGGGCGACACGCCCTTGAGGCTCTCCTTGCCGTAGTCGTCGGCCTTGCGCAGGCCCTCGTAGGCGATATTGCCGCGCGTGAGGTCAGCCATCTCGGGCAACCACTGGTGGGCGGCGTCGATCTCGGTGGGGTAGAACAGGCGGCAGTTGTTCGCCACGTTGAGCATCCACTTGCCTATGGCGCGGGCGAACTGCGGCTCGTACTTGACCATCGGCACCATCGGCCAGGTCAGCTTCACCGAGTTCATGAAGAAGGCGAAGCCGCCGTTGTCCGTGATGCTGCCCTGGAGTCCGTGCACGTCGTAGTCGCCCCATCGCTCGGCGATCACGCCCCAGCCGTAGCGGCCGTCGGGGTTGGTGCAGCCGTCGAACGTCCAGTCGATGACCTTCTTCACGTCGTACGTGGTGCCCTGCTCGGCGTTCATGCGAGCCGCCACGATGGCGGACAGGGGCAGGAGCACCTCGTAGAAGCGGCTCTCGCTCTGGGCGAAGAGAGCGTCGAGAGCTGAGCGGGCGGCGGCAAGGTAGCGCGCGTCGCCGAATTTCTTGTAGGCGGCGTAGAGCACCCATGCGTGACCGCCGGCGGCGTCCTGCTGGAGGGGGATGTGGTTGACCATGCCCTTCATCTGGGCATAGTCAAAGTAGGAGTAGTCGTAGCAACCAGCGAGCACCGAGTCGGCACGGCAGAACTGGTCGGCTATCGTGCGCTGGATCCGCTCGGCTCCCTCGACATCGGGGTAGAGGTCGCAGAGGGCGTAGTAGAGCACGTTGGGGAAGACATCGTACCACCAGTCGCGTCCGTAGCCGCCGCCGAGCAGCGCCACCGAGGGGTTGGTGTTGTTCATCATGATGTTCCAGCCGTTGTCCGTGTTGAAGTAGTTCTGCACCATCTTGACGTAGTTGACTCCGTTCTGGCATGTCTTGTCGATGCCCATGAGCGAGCCGCCGAGCAGGGCTGTCAGCGTGTTGAGGCTCTCGTGGAACTCGCCGTTGTTGTTGGCGGGACCCTGGCGCGAGTCGCCGATGGCGGTGTAGATGCCGAAGGTGACCTGGTCGATGTTGCGGCGCGCCGAGTCCGCCCACATCAGGTGCTGGCCGCACACGACGGGGTTCTCGTCGAAGACGTATGCGTCGAAGTCGAGTGCCTTCTGTCGCCAGTCGAGCATCTTGTATGGTTGCGGCATGTTGGGCATCAGCTCGATGCGCTCGATGTCAACCTGTGCCACGGGCGTTCCCGCCTCCTCGCCCTTGCAGGCTCCGAGCACGGCCGCCGCCGTGATTATCAGCGTATAAGCAATGTTTTTCATGTTTTTTTCTCTTTTAGTCCCAATAGTTTTGGTACACCAAAACTATACCTTTATTCTTTATTCTTTATTCTCTATTCTTTACACTCTACACTCTACACTCTATTCTCTCTCCTTGGTGATGTTTCTTGCCAACGGCAGCGAGAGCATCTGCAGCGCGGCCACGATGGGCAGGGCGAACATCAGGGCGAAGTCCTCGGACACGCCGAAGGCGAGGGCCATGAAGAGGAGCAGTCCGAAGGCGCGGCCGACGAAGAGCCCCAGCTCGTGCGTCATGATATAGGTGTATTCGTCCCTCTGCTCGCGACGCGACACGATGTCGATGGTGCGCATCATGATGGGGAAGTAGGCGAGGTCGTGGAGGGGCTGGAAGATGACCTTGCAGAGCACGAAGACGATCACGCCCCAGGCGCAGAACGCCAGTCCGTTGACCACCGTGCCGACAAGGAAGAGCACCAGTCCGGCTCCGAACACCCACGTGCGATGCTTGGGCTTGGTGACACGGCCGAGCACATAGACCAGGATGGCGGTCAGTCCGCCGCTGACACCCTGGATGAGGCCCAGGGCCCCCTCGTCGCCGAAGAACTTCATGATGAGGATGGCGGGGGCGGTGACCAGGAAGCCCTGCACCATGCCCTTGAGCGAGGCGAGCAGCAGCATCTTGCGCCACAGGAGGTCGAAACGGAGGTAGAAGAACCTCTTCGCCTCGGGATTGGGGAAGTTGCCGCGCAGGGTGTTGGCGCAGGCGACGAGAGCCACGAGGGTGGCTATGCCCGTCACGATGCGGTAGCCCATCGCCACGTCGAGCCTCACGCCCATCAGCTCGCTGCCGTCGAGGCTGGCGAAGAGGGCGCCCACGAGTAGGGGCACGGCAATCTGGCCTACGGTGAATCCGAGGCTCTCGAGTCCGAAGAAGTAGTTGCGGTTGTCGTCGGTGGTCGCCTTGAGCGTGATGAGGTAGCGGTTGGTCCAGAACACGCCGAGGGCGGCACCCATCACCACGCCGAGCACCACGAGGGCCTCGGCCGTGAGGTCGGTGATGAGCATCATGCCCATCAGCGAGAGGGCGGAAAGGAGGATGCCGCAGCAGTAGAGGTGCGCCACGCGGACGTGCTTGAGCAGCCAGCCGTTGCCGACCGAGGTGAACACGATGCCCACGTACTGGGCGAGCTGGAACATGGCGACATAGACCGCCTTGTCGGGCTCGTGCTCGTACTTGCGCATGATGTACGCCCCGATGAATATCTCCACGATGGGCAGCACCCACGCGAAGGTCATGTTGGTGAGCAGCAGCACGCGCATGTCGCGCGGATGGCTCTGGAAGACCTTAATCTCCTGTGTCAGTTTGTCGAAAACCATATCCTAAGCGTGCAGTGAGTTGAGAATCTCGCTTATCGACAGGCGGGCGGAGCAGATGACCTCGTCCGAAGCACCATAATATATATGTATGGTGTCGCCCTCGACCACCTGTCCGTTGGTGAACACCACGTTGCCGAAGAAGCCTGTCTGCTCGTATTCGGCGATGGGTTCCATGATGGGTTCCTCACTGCGTGCGATGACACGTGTGGGGTCGTCGAGGTCGAGCAGGAGTGCGCCGAGGCAGTAGCGGTTCTGCTCGTTGGCTCCGTGGTAGATCTCGAGCCAGCCGCGCTCGGTGCGTATGGGTGCGGCTCCGGCACCTACGCGCACCGAGTCCCACTTGCCGGGACGCGTGGTGGCTACGCAGTGGTGGCGGCCCCAGTGGATGCGGTCGGGGCTCTCCGCCAGCCAGATGTAGTTGCCGCCGAGCTCGGGCGAGCTCGGGCGGTGGAAGGCGTAGTACATGCCGCCGACCTTCTCCTCCCAGAGGGCGCAGTCCTTGTTGTGGGGCGGGAAGATCATGCCGTGGCGCGTGAGCGATTGGAAGTCGCGCGTCTCGATGAGTCCCACGCCCACAGCCACGGGCGACACCTCGGTGAACGTTAGGAAGTAGCCGTCAGCGGTGGTCGCCACGCGGCAGTCCTCGATGCCGAACGACTCGAGCGGACCCTGTCCGAAGATGGGCGGATAGGCGGGGTCCTCGCGGAAGTGCACGCCGTCCTCGCTGCACACGAGGCGCAGGTAGGAGAGCGTGGTCAGGTAGTAGTTGCCCTTGTATTGGATCACGCGCGGGTCGGTGGCGTCGAGCGCAGGGTCGTCCTTGTCGAAGGTCAGCACCTCAATCTCGCCCTTGGCATTATAGACGGGGAAACTGATCTTGCCCTCCTGCTGGCGCGGACGCTCCGCTACGCGCAGAAGGAGCCATGTGAGGCCGTTCATCCTAAACACGCCCGGGTTGAGCAGGCAGGTGATCTCCATGCCCTCGATGCAGGGCTTCAGGTCCGAGGGCCTGAGAATGGGGTTCGCATTGTCTCTTTTTGCAATGTCCATGGTTCTTTGGGATTTGAGGTTTGTTGTGTTTCCGACGGCAAATTTACGTGTAACGCGCATGTCCCCATTGTCTGTCAATGTCAAAAAGGTATGCTATATGTGCATAACGCTCGTTTGGCACGAAAACATACGTTTTTGGCACCATAGTATATCTTTTTTGCCCTCCGATGAGATGTTTTGTGCTAAAATCGTACAAGAAATGGATAAAAATTGTATATTTGCATTGTTTTCATCAAGTATGCAATGAACAGGTCGGTGACAATCCTTTTGGCGTTTATGCTCCTGATGGCGGCAGGAGTCGTCTCGGCGCAGCAGCGTGCCACGATAATGCAGATAGACAGTGACGACGGCATGACGAACAGCGCCGTCAACGCCGTCTTCCAGGACAGCGAGGGCGTGATGTGGTTCGGCACGTGGGACGGGCTGAACCGCTACGACGGAGGCATGGTGACGCAGTTCAACCACCGCAGCGGGCAGCCCCGCTCGCTCTCCCACCAGGTGATACGCTCCGTCTGCGAGGAGGACGCGCGCCATCTCTGGGTCACGACCGACTATGGCATCAACCGCTTCGACAAGCATACGGGCGAGGCGCAGGCCTTCTTCCTCGGCCACGAGAACGAGACGCAGTCGCGCGAGGACATGTTCGTGTGCCGGGCGATGCCCGGAGCCGTCGTGGCGGCGGCATACCGCGGCGGCCCGCTCCACATCTATTCCGGGGGCGCGTTCGTGCGTGCGCTCGAGGAGAGCAGCAACGCCTCGCTGAGCGTCAGCGACCTCTTCCTCGACGAGCGGGGCACGCTCTTCGTCGTGCGTCCCGACGGTGTGTTGGTCGAGCTGGAGACGCTCCCGGGCGGAATGTTCCGCCAGCGTCGCCAGAAGGCTCTGCCGCTCGAGCGCACGGGCAGGGCGATTCAGAGCGGCGGCTCGCTCTGGTTCGTAGCCGGCGGCACGCTCCGCCGCCTCCTCCTCCACACCGCCACCTGGAACATCATCGACACGCGTGTGGCGGTCGAGGGTTCGCTCAACGCCCTCGCCGACGACGGAGGTACCATCATCTTCGGCACGCCGACAGGTTGCTACGAGATGCGCGATGGCGAGGTGCAACCCCTCCCCGACATCGAGGCCTCGGTCCTCGCCCTCGTCAAGGGCACCCAGGACATACTGTGGATAGGCACCGACGGACG
>JABUTZ010000023.1:0-17094 GCA_021443415.1 Bacteroidaceae bacterium
TAGGTCTTCCTGAAGAGCGGCTCCGCCTCCTTCATCTCCACCTCCTCGCCCTTGACGGGGGTGACATACATGCGCAGCATGTGGTTGTGGACGTACTTGTTGCCCATCGCGGCTCCGTTCTGCGGGCCGAGTATGCGGCTCTGCACGATGGCCACGTTGAGGCGGTAGGTGTTCACGTCCTCGTGCTCGGGGTTCATGTAGTAGCCCTCCACGTCAATGGCGAGCTTCTTGGTCGCCCCGTCGTACTGTGCCTGCGCCCAGATGTTGATCTCCGCCGTCTCCGCCATGAGCTCCTTCGCCCACGGGCTCCATGTCGAGCGGCTCAGCACGTACGAGGGCTCGGCCTCCGTGCCGAAGTTGTGGCGGCTGACCAGTCCCGAGGGGTAGCCCGAGATGCCGAAATGGTCGTTGAGATAGGTGCCTGCCGCCGTGCGGAAATCCGGCTCGTCGGTGTTCGGGTCTGCGTAATAGCCTGCGTGCACGGCGATTACGCTCACCTCGTGGTGGAAGGTCTCCATCGCGGCGGCGATGGCATGTCCCTGGGGGCAGTAGCCGCAGTGGATGCCGGTAAACTCTTCGAGCAGCACACCCCGGGGTGTCGGCTGGTCGCTCACGTGGCGCTCCTGTCCGTAGGCAGAGAATGCTGTGGCGATAAAAAGGATTGAGAGTAACAGTTTTTTCATATAGTATGGATTTTGCTTGCAAATTTATATTAAAAAAGGAGTTATTGGTGAAAAAATGCTCCCAAATCAACAAAAATGTGCGATTTCTTGACATAAATCAAGCGGTGTGCAATCTGCCGCATAAAAATACGCTCCCCCCCCCCTCAATCCCACACAAAAGCAAAGCGTCGCGACATCTCTGTCGCAACGCCTCCTGCTCGGTAGCGGGGCGGGGGATTGAACCCCGGACCTCATGATTATGAATCATGCGCTCTAACCAGCTGAGCTACCCCGCCAATTTGCCGTCGTTTTCCGATTGCGACTGCAAAGGTACGGCTTTTTTTTCTATCCCGCAAATATTTTGCCGAAAAATTTTCATAGGGTGCCATTTTCTTTGTAACTTTGCACACGAAATCCCGTTATATAAGATGAAGAACATCAAAACAGCCCTCGTGTCCGTGTTTCACAAGGACGGACTCGACGAGATATTGCGCAGGCTGCACGCCGAGGGTGTGCAGCTGTTGTCAACCGGCGGCACGCAGGCTTTCATCGAGAGCCTCGGCCTGCCCTGTCAGAAGGTGGAGGACGTGACCACCTACCCGAGCATCCTCGGCGGTCGCGTCAAGACCCTCCACCCGAAAATCTTCGGTGGCATCCTCGGCCGCCGCTCCCTTGAGGGCGACCGCCAGCAGATGGAGCAGTACGGGATCCCCGAGATCGACCTCGTCATCGTCGACCTCTACCCGTTCGAGCAGACCGTGGCGAGCGGGGCCTCCGAGGCTGACATCATCGAGAAGATAGACATCGGCGGCATCTCGCTCATCCGCGCCGGGGCCAAGAACTTCAACGACGTGGTCATCGTGCCCTCGAAGGCCGAGTACGCCCGCCTCGCCGAGATCCTCGCCGCCCAGGGTGCCAAGACGACCCTCGAGGAGCGCCGCTGGTTCGCCACCCGCGCCTTCGCCGTCAGCAGCCACTACGACACCGCCATCCACGCCTGGTTCGACGGCAAGTAAAAACTCCCGCTAACTCCCAGCGCCGCAGGCGCATAACTCCCGCTAACTCCCAGCNACGGCAGGCATAACTCCCATTCATTAACTCCCAGCGCCGCAGGCGCATAACTCCCGCTACAAAACATGAGCTTTTTCTCTTTCACGAAAGAACTGGCGATGGACCTCGGCACCGCCAATACCATCATCATCAGCGACGACAAGGTGGTGGTCGATGAGCCGTCGGTGGTCGCCCTCGACCGCCGCACCGACCAGATGATCGCCGTCGGTTCGCAGGCCAAGATGATGCACGAGAAGGTCAATCGCGACATCTACACCGTGCGTCCGTTGCGCGACGGCGTGATAGCCAATTTCAACGCCTGCGAGCAGATGCTGCGCGGCATGATACGCATGGTTCACAAGGGCAACCGCCTCTTCTCGCCCTCGCTCAAGATGGTGATCGGCGTGCCCTCGGGTTCGACCGAGGTCGAGCTGCGCGCCGTGCGCGACAGCGCCGAGCATGCCGGCGCCCGCGAGCTCAAACTCATCTACGAGCCCATGGCCGCCGCCATCGGCGTCGGTCTTGACGTGCTCGCCCCCCAGGGCAACATGGTCGTCGACATCGGCGGTGGCTCGACCGAGATTGCCGTCATCAGCCTCGGCGGCATCGTGGCTGACAAGAGCATACGCATCGCCGGCGACGAGCTGACCCACGACATCCAGGAGTACATGGCCCGCCAGCACAACATCAAGGTGGGCGAGCGCATGGCCGAGCGCATCAAGATACACGTCGGCTCGGCTCTCACCGACCTCGGCGAGGAGGCCCCCGAGGACTACATCGTCGACGGCCCGAACAAGATCACCGCCCTGCCCATGAAGGTGCCCGTCTGCTATCAGGAGGTGGCCCACTGCATCGAGTCGACCGTGGAGACCATCGAGGACTCCGTGCTCCAGTGCCTTGAGGCCACTCCCCCCGAGCTCTACGCCGACATCGTCAAGAACGGCATCTGGCTCACGGGTGGCGGCGCCCTCCTGCGCGGCCTCGGCCAACGACTGAGCGACAAGGTGAAGATCCCCTTCCACGTCGCCGAGGACCCGCTCCACAGCGTAGCCCGTGGCACGGCCATCGCGCTGAAGAACATCGACAAGTTCAACTTCCTAATGTAAAGATAGTTGAAGGCACTCGTTGACTTCATCATCCGCTACCACTATTGGGCCCTTTTCGCCTTTCTCGAGATAGTGAGTGTGAACATGCTGCTGCGCTGGAACGACTACCAGCGCAGTTTGTGGTTTGCCACCACCACCGAGGTGGTGGGCGGTGTGCGGATGGCTGAGTCGTCGGTGCTCCAGTATGTCTCGCTCCGCGACCGCAACGCCGAGCTCGCCCGCCGCAATGTCATCCTCGAGGAGCGCGTCGAGGCCCTGCAGGCCGAACTGACCCGCCTCACCCACGACAGCACCTACGCCGAGCGCGCCATGATGGAGGTGGCGGCGGACAGCGCGCGCCTCCTGCCGGCGCGCATCGTCGATGCCACCATCGCCCGTCGCGACAACTTCATGGTCATCGACCGCGGCGAGGACGACGGCGTGAGCGCCGAGATGGGCATCGTCTGCGGCACCGGCGTCGTGGGCATCGTCTATGGCACCAGCCCCCATTTCAGCATCGTCATGCCCGTGCTCCACTCCAAGAGTTCGATCAGCTGCCGCCTGCGCGGCTCCGACTATTTCGGTTATCTCCACTGGGACGGCGGCGACCCCTTGACGGCTGTCGTCGAGGACATTCCCCTCCATGCCGAGATCAAGAAAGGCGATGTCGTCGAGACGAGCGGCTACAGCGCCGTCTTCCCCGCGGGACTGTTCGTGGGCCGCGTGGCTGAGGTGGTGCACAGCGACGACGGACTGAGCTACACGCTCCTCGTGCGCCTCGGCGTCGACTTCGGCCGCCTGCGCGACGTGATGGTCGTCGTCGACGAACGCAAAAAAGAGATGGAGGGACTGCCATGATACAGATACAACTACGCAACCTCGGGTGGCTGCTCCTCCTCGTCGCCCTCCAGACACTCGTCTTCGGGCATATCCACCTGCTTGGCTACGCCACCCCGATGGTCCATGTCTTCTTCGCCGCGCGCCTGCGCCGCGGCATCGGGCGCACCGAGGCCCTGCTCTGGTGCTTCGCCACGGGCTTCCTCGTCGATGTCTTCGCCCTCACGCCCGGCCTCGCCTCCGCCTCGATGACCCTCGTCGGACTCCTCCAGCCGCGCCTCTTCGAGCGCATGCTCCCCCGCGAGGCCGCCGAGGAGTGCACACCCGGATTCGAGACGCTCACCCTGTGGCGCTACGTCGAGTACCTCGCCGTCCTCGTCGCCGTCCACAACGCGCTTTTCTTCGCCCTTGAGGCATGCACCCTCGCCCATTGGCAGGACAGCCTGCTGCGCATGGCGGCGAGCAGCCTGCTCACGATGGCCATCGTCCTACCTATCGAGAAACTCCGGGAATGACGCACGACTACTCAAAGCGGAGCTATGTGATCGGTCTGGTGGCTGTCGTCATCATACTCATATACATCGTGCGCCTCTTCTTCCTCCAGCTCATGAGCGACGACTACAAGCTGCGCGCCGACTCCAACGCCTTTCTCAAGCGCGTCCAGTACCCCGCGCGCGGAGCCATCACCGACCGCAACGGCGTGCTGATGGTCTACAACCAGCCCGCCTACGACATCATGGTCATCATGCGCGAGCAGGAAGGGGTGGACACGCTCGACGTCTGCGCCTCGCTCGGCATCACGCCCGCCTTTTACGCCGCGCGCATGCGGGAGATCAAGGACCGCAAGCGCAACCCCGGCTACTCGCCCTACACCCAGCAACTCTTCATGGCGCAGCTCAACGCCGAGGAGTTCAGCCGCTTCCAGGAGAAGCTCTTCCTCTATCCCGGCTTCTACATCCAGAAGCGCACCATACGCCAGTACAACCAACCCTACGCCGCCCATGTCCTCGGCGACGTCGCCGAGGTGGGTCCCGACGACATCGAGCGCGACAGCTACTACCAGGGCGGCGACTACATAGGCAAGCTCGGCATCGAGCGCAGCTACGAGAAGCAGCTTCGCGGCGAGAAGGGAGTGGAGATACTCCTGCGCGACGTGCGCGGCCGCATCCAGGGACGCTACCGCGACGGACAGCAGGACGTGCGACCCGTGCCGGGCAAGAACCTCACCCTCGGCATCGACCTTGAACTCCAGAAACTCGGCGAGCGGCTGATGAGGAACAAGCTGGGCTCCATCGTAGCCATCGAACCGTCGACGGGCGAGATCCTCTGCATGGTGTCGAGCCCCACCTACGACCCCCGCATCATGGTGGGCCGCCAGCGCGGACGCAACCAGATCGAGATGCAGCGCGACCCGATGAAGCCGTTGCTCAACCGCGCCATCATGGGCACCTACCCGCCCGGCTCCACGTTCAAGACCAGCCAGGCGCTCACCTTCCTCGAAGAGGGCATCATCACGCCCCAGACCGCCTATCCCTGCTCCCACGGTTTCCACTTCGGACACCTCACAGTCGGCTGCCACGGCCACGGCTCGCCGCTGCCCCTCGTGCCGTCCATCGCCACCTCGTGCAACGGCTATTTCTGCTGGGGGCTCTACCACATGTTCGGCAACCGCCGCAAGTACGCCTCCGTCCAGGACGCCATGACCTGCTGGAAGGACCACATGGTCGCGATGGGCTTCGGCTACGCCCTCGGCATCGACCTGCCCGGCGAGAAGCGCGGCATGATCCCCAACGCCGCCTACTACGACAAGGCGTACCGCGGCTCGTGGAACGGACTCACCGTCGTCTCCATCAGCATCGGACAGGGCGAGGTGACGCTCACGCCCCTCCAGATAGCCAACCTCGGTGCCACGATAGCCAACCGCGGCTGGTTCATCACGCCCCATGTCGTGCGCAAGATACAGAACGACCGCTTAGACAGCATCTACTACGAGCGCCGCTACACCAAGGTGGCGCGCCAGCACTACGAGACGGTGGCCACGGGCATGCGCAGCGCCGTGCTCGGCGGTACGTGCCGGGCGGCGAACAACGGCCAGTACGAGGTGTGCGGCAAGACGGGCACGGCGCAGAACCGCGGCCACGACCACTCCGTCTTCATGGGTTTCGCCCCCAAGGACGACCCGAAGATCGCCATCGCCGTCTATGTCGAGAACGGCGGCTGGGGAGCCAACTACGGTGTGCCGCTCGGCGCGCTGATGATGGAGCAGTACATCAACGGCCACCTCAGCGAGGCGAGCGAGGCGCGCGCCGCGGAGTTTGAAAACAAGGTGATCAACTATGGCAACTACGTCCGATAACAACATACTCCGCTCCTTGGACTGGATTACCATCGTCCTCTACCTCGTGCTGCTGGCGCTGGGCTGGATGAGCGTGTGCGGAGCCACCTACGACTTCTCGCAGGAGGGCAACTTCTTCGACCTCGGCACGCGCAGCGGCATGCAGATCGTGTGGATAGGCACGAGCATTCTGCTCTCGGGGGCCATCCTGCTCCTTGACACGCGCCTGTTTGACACCTTCGCCAACGTGCTCTACCTCGCGTTCATGGTCCTGCTGCTCGTCACCCCCTTCGTGGCCAACGACATACACGGCTCGCTGTCGTGGATCAAGATAGGCACGTTCAGCCTCCAGCCCGCCGAGTTCGCCAAGTTCTCCACGGCTCTCGCCCTCGCCAAGCTCATGGGCACCTACGGCTTCTCGCTCAGCCGTCCGCGCGACTTCGTCGCCGCCGCCTTCCTCATCCTGCTGCCGATGGTGCTCATCGTCCTGCAGAAGGAGACAGGCTCGGCGCTCGTCTACCTCGCCTTCTCCCTCGTCCTCTACCGCGAGGGCATGACCGGCAGCCTGCTGTTCATCGGTGTGGCGGCGGTGGCGTACTTCGTGGTAGGTGTGCGCTACGACGGCGACCTCGTCTTCGGCGACATGACCTCCGTCGGTCGCCTCGCCGTCATGCTCATGGCGTGCCTCTTCACCGCCGTCCTCTGCGGTGTCTATGGCGAGAAGGGCGACAGCCACGGACTGCGCATCGCCTTCTACGGGATGATGGTCAATGGCGTCGCCATCCTTGTGGCGTGGCTCACGCCGTGGCATTTCGACGTGGCGTGGGTGTCGCTCGCCGTTGTCGTGGCGAGCGGGCTCTGGCTGGCGTGGACAGCCATGCGCACGCGCCTCGTGCCCTACGGGCTCATCGCCCTCTTCGCCCTCGGCAGCATCGGTTTCTACTTCGCCATCGACCAGATCATGGACCATCTCGGCGACCACCAGCGCATACGCATCGAGGTGCTGCTCGGACTCAAGGACGACCCCCAGGGCGCCGGCTACAACGTGAGCCAGGCGAAGATAGCCATCGGCTCGGGCGGTCTCGAGGGCAAGGGCTTCCTCATGGGTACGCAGACCAAGCTCAAGTACGTGCCCGAGCAGGAGACCGACTTCATCTTCTGCACGGTGGGAGAGGAGGAGGGTTTCGTCGGCGCCGCGGGTGTGCTGGTCATCTACCTGCTGTTCATCCTGCGCCTCATCCGTGTCGCCGAGCGCCAGTCCGAGGTCTTCTCCCGCGTCTATGGCTACTGCGTGCTGAGCGTCTTCCTCTTCCACGTCTTCATCAACGTGGGCATGGTGCTCGGCCTCACCCCCGTCATCGGCATCCCGCTCCCTTTCTTCAGCTACGGCGGCAGCAGCCTCTGGGGCTTCACCATCCTCCTCTTCATCTTCCTCAAACTCGACGCCGTGCGCAAGCGTTAACTCCCCGTCGCTTTCGGGATGTTAACGGGAGGGTATGACTCAACTTGTGGCTGGCGATTATTCCATGGGGGAGATCATTGACTCTATGTATGACTGCTCCTCTGGAGTTATGCCATATTTCTCATATAGCTTCGCATCTGTCCATGGCTCTGTGAAGTCTTGGAGGGGGACAAAATGGTACACTCCGCTCATTGCATGCTGTGTAGTCTTTACTGCCGACACTAATACCCTGAAGAATCTGGTCTTTAAGTATGTAACAAAGTTCTCCGCTTCCGTATCTGTATCAAACTTGGCATACAAGAAAGTTTGAGAGCATACAGACCCGGATTTTCCAATTGCCGGTGTGCCAAGAACTTTAGCATCGTTTCCCGTACCTCCTGCTTCAGGAATAAATACTTTTGGATAATGTATGTCACACGCATTCTTTGTTATATCCGCCTCCCTTACGTATTCTATTTTACGCACAAGATGATCTATGTACAACAATTCGACATTGAACTCCTTGTCCTTTGCCGTACGGACATCTATTGGATTTTTACTGCTTAATTTCGGGTTGGTTGGTATGCCAAAAGGTGTGTCCGCAGAAATGATTTCCTCAACCATTTTAACACCATCTTTTCTTGCTTTATCTTGTACCTTTCTTATGATATTTGCCAGTTGGGTGTCACGAATAAAAATGTCATAATCATTAAGGTTCCTTGTTGCAGACATGGCTTTTCCATTCTGAATCAGAACATAGTCACACAATCCTTTGTATTTATGTTCTTCCAAATAGTAGCATATGCCACCCTTGATCTCTACGGTTGGGAAAATCTCATTGCTATTGGTGAAAGCAACCAATTTTTTGATATGTCCGCCAGACAACATCTCACGCCTAAACGGGCCAAGCAAATTTTCTCGTCCTCCGGTAAACCATTTTGAAGGCATGATAAGCGTAACATACAAAGGCAATAACTTTGAGGCGGCTTTTGCAAATTCCTGAAAAATCGGAGCATCATTAGTTCCTCCACTTCCACCCATTATCTGATACGGCGGATTGCCCACTATTGCATTGAATTTCATTTCTTTTTCTACGTTTTTGTTGTGCCAGAACGATTGGCCTTTGACCACGTCGTTGGCGAACGATTCGGGGTTGGTCTTGAGTGTGTCGACAAGGTCGGGATAGTAACGGGCGTTGATGCGGTTCACTGCCCGGAATCCCACAAGCGTGCGCTTGGTGATGCTCACGGCCATGGGGGTCTTGCAGATGACGAAGATGTTGTTGGCGATGACGTCGTCCCATGCCAGTTGCTCTTCCTCGACCGTCATCTTCGTGATTTCGAAGAAGCCCTGGCGTTCCCACTCGCGGCATCTCTCCCGCCAGATGCCGTATGCCATGTAGAGGGGGTAGAGACCCGACTTGGAGTTGAGCTCGAGTATGCGTGTGTCCTGACCCATAAACACCTTGTTGGTGACGCTGCCGCGGTCAACGAGGCGCGGCTCGTCGAGCATCTCCGTGTGGGTCGGCTCATAGAAGTCATATCCGCCAATGGTGTCTGACAGGTGCATGTTGACCACCCTCCAAGGGGTCAGCACGGTCTCCTTGTCGGGATTGCGGAACGATGCGAATATCTCCACGATATGCCGTATGCGGTCCTTCACGGGCAGATGGTCCGCCCGCAATGCCCGTTTCCGTATCTGGCGGCCTGCCTCGAGGAATATCTCGGGGTCGTAGTATTTCTTGAAACTGTTGAAGTGCTGTTTGGTGACGCCGTGTGGCATGAACTCCTCCCACGAGCGGGGGTCGATGTGCTCGGCGAAGTTGTCGATGGTGATCTCCTCGCCCTCCTTCAGGTCGCAGCCATAGATGAGCATCGGCATGCGGATGGATATGCCACGCAGTATGCTGATGGCGTTCTTGCGCATCTCCTGCTGCTTCTTCAGCACCTTGCGGGCCGCCTTCTCCTCATCGGTCAGCTGGGATTTCGGCTTGTCCTGCGGCTGTTCGTCGCCTGCGGTCCTCTCTTCGTCAAAGCCACTGTCGTTGACCACGATGTCCCTGCCTGGGTCTTGCGACGGAGTGCTGCCTATGATGCCCTTCAGCGTCTCGAACTCCTTGACTTCCACGTCGTCCAGTTCGAGGAGGCGGTCGTTGTAGAGGGAGTTGTTGTCGAATCCCGAGTTGACGACACGCTCGATGTAGGTATGCTTCAGGCGCGTGAGCAGCTGGTCAACATCGTAGCGCCTTGTCTGACTGCCCTGCAGAGCGATGATGGGGAAGAAGTTGAGCAGTTCCTTGAGTCGTTGGCGATGTTCGTCCGTCTGCCTGCCCGGACGAGTGGGTGTCTTGGCCGCCTTTGCCATCATCGTGAGCACACGGTCGGGGGCGAAGTCAAAGACGTAGGCGTCGGTCTTCTGCCTGCCGTCGATCTGTCCGGGACTTTGCACGCGGAAGATGGTCTGCATGTAGTTGGCGGCGCCCGTCTTCGCCGAACCGCTGAGCATGAACACGGCCGTCCATTCCTTGACGGTGACGCCTGTGGTCAGCTTGCCGCACGAGAGCGTGATGGTATAGTCCTTTGTGGCGCGCCCGCCGATGGCATCGCGCACCTTTTGCAACGCCTCGCCCCCGGGGTCGTCGGGGTCGCCGTCGCCAGCCACATTGACCACGTCGAAGTGGCGGAAGATGGGGTGATGCTCAAGTTTGCGCTGGAGGGCAAGAGCCTCCTTCACGCCGGGCACAAGCCAGAAGGTGTGGCGGAAGTATTCCCGGTAGCGCTTGGTGGAGAACGGATAGTTGGAGTCGGCTGACGGGTCGCACATCATGTCGAGGAAGCGGCCGACATGCTCGTCGTGAACGAACCGCCCCGCATCGTCGGTGCGGAAAAACTCATGGAAGTTGAACGAGAGTTCGGAGTCCTGGAACCGCTCGAAGAGGGGACCGAGGTCGTAGGTGAACATATTCATGCGCGGCAGGGAACCGTATGGGTTGTGGTCGCCCTCGTGCTCCTCTTCCCATCTCGCCTTTTCCCTCTGCTCGTCGACATACGACCAGGTGTAGATTTCGTCCTCCTTGTACTTCTGGAACAGGTTGAATGGAGTGCCCGAGAGAGACAGCGTCTTCGTCCCTTTCTTGACAAGAGCCTTCAGAACCTTGTCGCCGAGGTCGGTCTGAGTGCCCTCGTGCGCCTCGTCGATGACGAGCAGATCCCAATGGGCGGAGAACAGCTCATCGTTCTTCCGGAACCTGCCTCCTACGAACGACGAGCCTCTGAGGTCTTGGATGGAGGCGAAATAGACATACCTGCGCCCTTTGTCCTCTTTCAGCATGGCTTCAAGATTCGGGAAACTGTTGCCTGCCGTCTTGCTGCCGTACATATAGGGCGTATCGACCTCGAAGAATATCTTGTGGAAATCGTCGAACCAACCATCGTTGACGACAGGACGATGGGTGAGGATGAGCATTCGGCGGTATTGCTTCGGATTGGCCTGCGACAACTCCTTGAAGAGTTGGAGCGCTGTCAGTGTCTTGCCGAAACGCATCTTGGCGTTCCAGAGCATTTGGTCGCCCTCGGCAAAGCAACTGACTGTCTGCTCGATGGCGGCACGCTGCTCGTTGCGCAATGCGATGGGTGTCTGTCTGGACGTTATCTGACTTCCGTCGAGAGCCTCCTTGTTGGCCTTGACGGCCTGAATGGCGGCAATGGCGGTTTTCAGATCCACGACAAACCACTCGCTCGCCTTGCCCCCGCCGAGGTTGAAGTCCTTGCGCTTCAAGCCGCTGTGCAGCAGTACGTCATGCACCGCCTTGTCATTGAAGCCTTGTATCTGCTTGTCCTTGGTGCGTATCGCCAGCTCCGTATGGAGTAGATGATACTGTATGCCTGCCGTCTGGGTGTATTGGCTTATGCGCTTGTGAGCCGCTTTGTTCAGCGCCTCACAACCAGGAGCAAGCGAAAACAGGTCGGCGTCCTCGTCGAGGGTGGCTTCGCCTATCTTCAGACAGCCTTCGTGCATCTTGTCGTCAATGCCAAAGATATAGATGAGTTTGGCTTTAAGTGTGGATTCTATTATCATAAGCCATTATCCTTCCATGAGTGATTTGAAAAATATCTTCTGTCTGTCACGTGGCTTGCGCCAATCCCTGACCATGCACAGGTTGGACGGAGAGAAGAGGTCGCCGTCGCACGGCTCTTCGCCCGGAGGACAGAACTTGAGTCCGTCCATCTGCCAGATGTTCCATGAAACGATGTAGGCGATGTATTGTATCGATTTGAGCATAGGCTCTTCGTCGAACTTTGCCCGATAGTAGTCGATGAAGGTGAACAGCAATGCCTCTCGCGCCAGCAACAGGTTGTCGCCTTGCCATTCGAAGCCATAGGTGTTCTTGAACGCTTCCTGACTCCAGTCGAGGAAATCGCCCGTCGTCGCCGTGTTCTCGCTGATCACACGGAGTTTCCTGTCCAACAAGCCTATGCGCTCGGCCAACGCTATGGGCTGACCGCTCACCGTGTCGTAACGGCTGACCAGATAAGGAGCTTCGCCGCAGGTTATCTCCATGCGTGTGTCGCGGACGTAATCCTTCCACGAGCGACCGTCCGTAAACTCAATTCGTTCAGGCGTTGCCTTCCATGTGTGGTCGGGCAATTCGGTGTTGAACACCCCGTTCCGACCAAACCAGGCGTTGTCCACAAGGTTGTTCTGCGCATTGCATATCCACGACGGTGTGAACACCTCAGCCATATCTTTCGAACGCCTCGTCTGCTCGTCCCTTGACTTGACCGCCCGCGGTCGGATGACAAGGCCGTTGTCGCCCGTAATCCGTTCTTTCGTTATCGGGTCGCGAAACTGATAACCCTCTCCCATCCCGGCATACGAGTCCGTTGCCCAATAGATATTCTGCTGGGTGGTGTGGTCCTTCAACAGCATCTCAAGCACATCCGGATACTGATTGAGAATGTCGGTCTCGCTTATGTCAACACTGTTCGTCATCGGTCAACCATCGGCTGTCAGGAGTGACAGCCAACTCGTTCGCAGACGCAAAGTTAATAAAAAAATCCAACAGAAAGAATTTCTCTGCGATTTTTAACGATTTGCAACGAAATGGATATCTCTGCAGCAAGTTACAAGCAAGTTAAACCTGATCTGCGATATTATTGAACATCAACTAAATAGTAGTTGTGGTTGCGCCATTCGTCCTTGATTAAGCAAGTTACGAGCAAGTTAAACCCACATGGGGACATACGACATGTGCTTTGGGGCAGTTTCGGGATCAAGCAAATGGATAAAAACACCATACAAACGGAATACGATACCATACAAAAGAACGATGACACCATACAAAAAACCATACAAAAGAAGTTTGACACCATACAAAAGGGCTACAATACCATACAAAAGGGCAACAGCACCATACAAAAGAACGATGACACCATACAAAAAACCATACAAAAGGGCTACAGCTTGGACTATTAAAAAGAGTTGGTGGGCGCAAAGGAGGTCATTGGGAGGTTATGCTTTGAAATATCGGTATGGGAAAATTGAATGGGAGTTAACGGTGGAAAGGTCATTCCGTTAACTCCCATTTATTAACTCCCAGCGGCGCAGGCGCATAACTTCCAGCCTGCCGAAGGGCAGGTGTTACTCCAGGTGCCCACAGGGCGCATTAATCCCGTCAAATCAGCGCAAGAGCCTGCTTGAGGTCGGCGAGGAGGTCGTCGACGTCCTCGATGCCGACGCTGAGGCGGATGAGGCTCGGGTCGACGCCGGCAGCGCGGAGCTGCTCGTCGCTGAGCTGGCGGTGGGTGTGGCTCGCGGGGTGGAGCACGCACGAGCGGGCGTCAGCAACGTGGGTGACGATGGAGATCAGCTTGAGCGAGTCCATGAAGCGGATGGCGTCCTCGCGCGAACCTTTCAGTCCGAAGGCGACGACTCCGCACGAGCCGTTGGGCAGGTACTTCTGCTGGAGGGCGTGGTACTTGTCGCCCTCGAGGTCGCTGTAGCGGACCCACGCCACGCGCTCGTCACCCTTCAGGAACTCCGCCAATGCCTTGGCGTTGCGGCAGTGCTGCGCCACGCGCAGGTGGAGGCTCTCGAGTCCGAGGTTGAGGATGAACGTGTTCTGGGGCGAGGGGACGGCGCCCAGATCGCGCATGAGCTGGGCCGTGCACTTGGTGATGTAAGCCATCTTGCCGAACGCCTTCGTGTAGGTCAGTCCGTGGTAGCTCTCGTCGGGGGCGCAGAGGCCGGGGAACTTGTCTGCATGCGCCTCCCAGTCGAAGTTGCCGCTGTCGACGATGGCGCCGCCCACCTGAGCGGCATGTCCGTCCATGTACTTGGTCGTGGAGTGGACCACGATGTCAGCCCCCCACTCGAACGGGTGGCAGTTGATGGGTGTGGCGAAGGTGTTGTCGACAAGCAGGGGCACTCCGTGGCGGTGCGCCATCTTGGCGAAGCGCTCGATGTCGAAGACGGTGCAACCGGGGTTGGAGATGGTCTCGCCGAAGAAGCACTTGGTGTTGGGGCGGAACTCCGCCTCGATGCGCTCGTCGCTCCACTCGGGGTCCACGAACGTGCACTCGATGCCCATCTTCCTCATCGTCACGCCGAAGAGGTTGAACGTGCCGCCGTAGATGTTGTTCGACGTGATGAGGTGGTCGCCCGCCTCGCAGATGTTGAACACGGCGAAGAAGTTGGCGGCCTGTCCC
Organism: Bacteroidaceae bacterium; assembly: GCA_021443415.1. Classification (GTDB taxonomy): domain Bacteria; phylum Bacteroidota; class Bacteroidia; order Bacteroidales; family Bacteroidaceae; genus Physcousia. The sequence continues at coordinate 14,118 of JABUTZ010000023.1, forward strand.
GAACTGGTCAGCACGCAGCCCACGCCCCCTTCGAGGGCGGCGATCTTGGCCGCCACGGCGTCGTTGGTGGGGTTTTGCAGGCGGGTGTAGAAATAGCCGCTCTCCTCGAGGTCGAAGAGGCGCGCCATCTGCTCGCTCGAGTCGTATTTGAACGTGGTGCTCTGGTAGATGGGCACCTGGCGCGGCTCGCCCTTTGTGGGCTGCCAGCCGCCCTGAACGCAAATGCTTTCTTTTTTCATCTTTTTATGTTAGTTGACGGAATTGAATTCGCTTCGCTCGTGGGAGTTAGCGGGAGTTAACTCCCATTTATTAACTCCTAGCGCCGCAGGCGCATAACTCCCATCCTGCCGAACGGCAGGCTTTACTCCTCCTGCTCGTGGAGGAACTTGACGTCGAGAATGCGGCGCAGGATGCTGTCGCCCTCCCAGACCTTCTCCTCCTGTTCGCCGAAGGGCTTGAGGTCGTAGATGTTGTAGATGGAGTCGAGGCTCTCCTCGCGCATCTTGGCGATGCGGAAGGGGATGAGCGTGTTGCCGATGGGGGTCAGTTCGACGTTGGTGAGCGGCGCACCGATGATGCCCAGCGCACGGGCGGCTCCGCGCGAGAGGTCGACGACAAACTTCTTCGAGTAGGGGCCTCGGTCGGTCACCTCCACCTCGATCTCCTTGCCCGTGCGCATGTTCCTGACGCGCAGCATCGTGCCCAGGGGAAAGCGCAGGTGGGCGCAGGTGAGGCTGTCCTTGTGGTAGCGGTCGCCGTTGGCCATGCGGCGGCCGTGGAAGCGGTCGTGGTAGTAGGACGCATAGCCGAAGGTTTTCATTTGGCGGGCTATGCGCGACTCGGTGACGGGAGGCTCAGGCTTTGCCGGCGCCGTCACCCTGACGGTGTCCTGTGCCGCCACCGCCATCGCCATTGCGAGCAGTGCGCACAGACACCCGATCATGCATATTTCTCGTCTCATAGGTTGCAAAGTTACACCTTTTTTATATAATAGGACGCAACACGGAGCGAAAAAGTTGCACATTTGCTCTCTAAATGTGCCAAAAATTGCACATTTCCGCCAAAAACGTGCCATATTTGGCGGAAAATGCGTAACTTTGCCGTGTTTTACAAATCGTAAATAAATTGTAAAAGTAAATCATCAAATCGTAAATAATAGATTATGAGCTTGAAAATTGTGGTGCTTGCCAAGCAAGTGCCGGACACAAAGAACGTGGGGCCCGAGGCGATGACCGCCGAGGGAACAGTGAACCGTTCGGCGTTGCCAGCCATCTTCAACCCGGATGACATGAACGCACTCGAGCAGGCTCTGCGCCTAAAGGAGCAGAACCCCGGCTCGACAATCGCAATGGTGACCATGGGCCTGCCCAAGGCCACCGAGGTGCTCCGCGAGGGACTCTACCGCGGGGTCGACGAGGTCTATCTGCTCACCGACCGTGTCCTGGGCGGCGCCGACACCCTCGCCACCAGCTACACGCTGGCCCAGGCCATCCGCAAGATAGGCGGCTACGACATCATCCTCTGCGGCCGTCAGGCGATCGACGGCGACACCGCCCAGGTGGGCCCGCAGGTGGCTGAGAAACTCGGTCTCACCCAGATCACCTACGCCGAGGAGATACTCAAATGCGCCGACGGGCGCATCACCGTGCGCCGCCACATCGACGGAGGCGTGGAGACGGTGGAGGGCCCCCTGCCCATCGTGCTGACCGTCAACGGCAGCGCCGCCCCCTGCCGCAGCCGCAACGCCAAGCTTGTGTGCAAGTACAAGAACGCCCGCATAGCCGCCGAGCGGGAGGAGGGCAGGGAGGAGTACTACGCCAAGCGCCCCTACCTGACCATCACCTCGTGGGGGGCCGCCGACATCGACGCCGACCCCGCGCAGATAGGCAAGGCGGGCAGCCCCACCAACGTGAAGGCAGTGAAGAACATCATCTTCAAGGCCAAGGAGAGCAAGCAGCTGACCGGCAGCGACGCCGACATCGAGGGCCTTATTGTTGAACTGCTGGAAAGCAATACCATAGGATAAAGACATGAACAACGTATTTGTATATTGCGAGATACTCGACGGCTCGCGAGTGGCTGACGTAAGTCTGGAGCTGCTCACCAAGGGCCGCAAGCTGGCCAACACGCTCGGCGTTCAGCTCGAGTGCATCTGTGCCGGCCACAAGATGGAGGGAGTGGAGAAGCAGGTGATGCCATTCGGCGTCGACAAGGTGCACGTCTTCGACGACGAGCGCCTCTTCCCCTACACGTCGCTGCCCCACACCGCCGTTGTCGTCAACCTCTTCAAGGAGGAGAAACCCCAGATTTGCCTCATGGGCGCCGACGTGGTGGGTCGCGACCTCGGCCCGCGCGTCAGCTCCGCCCTCCACAGCGGTCTGACCGCCGACTGCACGCAGCTCGAGATTGGCTCCTTCGACATGAAGGTGCGTCAGGGCGACGAGATGGTCGAGAAGCACTACGAGGACCAGCTCTACCAGATCCGTCCCGCCTTCGGCGGTTCAATCATCGCCACCATCGTCAACCCCGAGCACCGTCCGCAGATGGCCACCGTGCGCGAGGGCGTGATGAAGAAAGAGGTGCTTGACGCCAACTACAAGGGCGAGGTCGTGCGCCACGACGTGAACAAGTACACCGACGCCACCGACTTCGTCGTCAAGGTCATCGACCGCCACATTGAGGCCGCCAAGCACAACCTCAAGGGAGCCAACATCGTCGTCTCGGGCGGCTATGGCGTAGGTTCAAGGGAGGGTTTCGGCCTCCTCTTCCAGCTCGCCAAGGAACTCCACGCCGAGGTGGGCGCCAGCCGCGCCGCCGTTGACGCCGGCTGGATTGACCACGACCGCCAGATTGGCCAGACGGGCATCACCGTGCGTCCGAAGGTCTATATCGCCTGCGGCATCTCGGGCCAGATCCAGCACATCGCCGGCATGCAGGACTCGGGCATCATCATCAGCATCAACAACGACCCCAACGC
>JABUTZ010000023.1:17383-25342 GCA_021443415.1 Bacteroidaceae bacterium
AACAGCGAGAGCGTGGACCTCGAGGGACCGCACCTCGAGAACGGACGCATGATTTACGCCTCGAAGACCTTCGAGAACCTCGACGCCACGCGCAAGGCGGGACTCTGGGGCATCTCGATGCCGCGCCGCTACGGCGGCCTGAACCTGCCCAACACCACCTTCTCGATGCTCTCGGAGATCGTGTCCGCCGCCGACGCCGGCTTCCAGAACGTATGGTCGCTGCAGTCGTGCATCGACACCCTCTATGAGTTCGGCACCGAGGAACAGCGCCAGAAGTACATCCCCCGCATCTGCAACGGCGAGACCATGTCGATGGACCTCACCGAGCCGGACGCCGGCTCCGACCTCCAGCGCGTCATGCTCAGGGCCACATACTCGGAGAAGGACGGCTGCTGGCTGCTCAACGGCGTGAAGCGCTTCATCACCAACGGCGACTCGGACATCCACCTCGTCCTCGCCCGTTCGGAAGAAGGCACGCGCGACGGCCGCGGACTGTCGATGTTCATCTACGACAAGAACCAGGGCGGCGTCGACGTGCGACACATCGAGCACAAGCTCGGCATCCACGGGTCGCCCACCTGCGAGCTGACCTACAAGAACGCCAAGGCTGAGCTCTGCGGCGACCGCAAGCTCGGACTCATCAAGTATGTCATGGCGCTGATGAACGGCGCGCGCCTCGGCATCGCCGCCCAGTCGGTGGGCGTGGAGCAGGAAGCCTACAAGGTGGCCCTCGCCTACGCCAAGGACCGCGCGCAGTTCGGCGAGAAGATCATCAACTTCCCCGCCGTCTACGACATGCTCGCACTGATGAAGGCCAAGCTCGACGCCGGCCGCTCGCTCCTCTACATGACCGCCCGCTACGTCGATATCTACAAGTGCCTCGAGGACATCCAGCGCGACCGCAAGCTCGATGCCGACGAGCGCGCCGAGATGAAGAAATACCAGCGACTGGCAGATGCGTTCACTCCCCTCGCCAAGGGCATGAACAGCGAGTTCTCAAACCAGAACGCCTACGATGCCATCCAGGTGCACGGCGGTTCGGGATTCATAATGGAGTACAAGGCGCAGCGCCTCTACCGCGACGCCCGCATCTTCTCTATATATGAAGGAACAACGCAGCTGCAAGTGGTTGCTGCTATCCGCTACATCACCAACGGCTTCCTGACGAGCCTTATCCGCGAGTGGGAGCAGATGCCCATCAGCCCCGCCTACGAGCGCGAGATGAACCGCGTCAAGGAGATGGCGAACAAACTCGACGCCTGCAACAACGCCGTCAAGGAGAGCGGCAGCCAGGAACTGCTCGACTTCGTCGCCCGTCACCTCTACGAGATGGCAGCGCACTGCGTGATGACGCACCTGCTCATCCAGGACGCAACGGCAGAGCCCGAGCTCTTCGAGAAGAGCCTCAAGGTGTACGCCAACTACGCCGAGGCGGAGGTGGAGAAGCACTTCAACTTCATCCGCAAGATGGACGAGGAGCAGCTCGCCGCCTACCGTCAGTCGTGAGCGATTATACCGACCCACTTCCTGTAACCGACAAGCGCGATGATGGTATATATGCCATACAGCGCGCTTGTCGCGTATTATGTTATTCAAGTTTCGCTTGTTTCACAATCTCACTTGAGACTACAGACTTCTGACTACAGANGTCCTACAAAGTCTGTAGTCTGTACTTTGTAGTCTGTAGTCTTCGCAAGCTCGGCTTGCAAAACTTTAGTTATGTTAAAATGTCTTAAAAAGCGGAAAGGCATTTGTACGGAATAAAAGAATTTTATACTTTTGCAACCAGAAGAGAAACAGGGGTGCTGCGATGTCGCGGCTGAGATTATACCCATGAACCTGATGCAGATAATGCTGCCGTAGGAAGTTTTCGCAAGTTATAGCGCTTGTAACAAAGCCTTTTGCAGCTCCTTTATTGGAGATTGGCAGTCATCCCGTTTTCTTCATATAAACATGGAAGAAGACAATGACCAACGTTCAGTTTATCACACATTTCACAGACAAAATCAGTTATGAAACCTCTGCGGCACTTGCACTGCAGGGCGGTTGCCGTTGGATACAGCTCCGGATGAAAGATGCGGAGGAGAGTGAGATAGTCGGCACAGCCCGCAGGGTAAGGGCATTATGCGACGCAGTGGGGGCGAAACTGATTCTTGACGACCATGTGGAGCTGGTCGTGGAGACGGGAGCTGACGGCGTGCACCTTGGGAAGAACGACATGCCGATACGTCAGGCACGCCGGTTGTTGGGCAACGGCTACGTCATCGGGGGTACGGCAAATACCTTCGAGGATGTGAAACGGATATACGAAGAAGGAGCGGACTATGTGGGATGCGGACCGTTTCGCTTTACGACCACCAAGAAAAACCTTGCGTCAATACTCGGAACGGAAGGTTATGCCGACATATTGCAAAGGATGAAAGCCGAAGCCATCAAGATACCATTGATAGCCATCGGAGGCATAACCTGCGACGACATCCCCGCGCTGAGGGAAATCGGCATCAGCGGCATAGCCATCAGTGGCAGCATACTGAGAGCCGCCGACCCCATAGCGGAGATGAGGCGCATCGTCTCCATGCAAGAGTCACTTTAAGAACATTATAAAAACCCCCATCAATACACTCAAAAACATGCACATCAACTATCCAAGTTCAGAGAAAGTCTATCTCAATGGAACTATCTATCCCGAATTGCGAGTAGGGATGCGACAAGTCACGCTGACTCCGACGGTGACGATTGAGAACGGCGAGAGACGCGAACGAGCGAACAAGCCAGTGATGATCTACGACACCAGCGGTCCTTACAGCGACCCTTCGCAAGACATAGACCTGAAGCGTGGGCTGCCGAAACTTCGTGAGGAATGGATACGAAGCCGCAAGCGTTGCACGCAGATGGAGTTTGCGAAACAGGGTGTCATCACACAGGAAATGGAGTATGTGGCCATCCGTGAGAACATGAACTGCAAGGAATTGGGCATCGAGACCCATATCACACCGGAGTTTGTGCGCAGCGAGATAGCCGCCGGACGTGCCGTGTTGCCAGCCAATATCAATCATCCGGAGGCGGAACCGATGATTATCGGTCGCAGTTTCCTTGTGAAAATCAACACCAACATCGGCAACAGTGCAACCTCTTCAAGCATCGAGGAGGAAGTGGAAAAGGCTGTATGGAGCTGCAAATGGGGTGGCGACACCATCATGGACCTCTCCACGGGCAACAACATCCACGAGACGCGAGAGTGGATCCTGCGCAATTCGCCGGTGCCTGTCGGCACCGTCCCCATGTATCAGGCGATGGAGAAGGTGAAGGGAAAAGCCGAGGACCTGACGTGGGAAATCTACCGTGACACACTCATAGAGCAGTGCGAGCAGGGAGTGGACTACTTTACAATTCACTGTGGCATACGCCTGAAGAACGTACACTTCGCCCAAGAGCGCCTCTGCGGCATGGTGAGCCGTGGCGGCAGCATAATATCCCAATGGTGCATGAAGCACCAGAAGGAGAGTTTCCTTTACGAACACTTTGACGACATCTGCGACATCTGTGCGAAATACGACGTGGCGATTTCGCTCGGCGACGGACTGCGGCCGGGTGCCATAGCCGATGCCAACGACCGTGCGCAGTTTGCCGAACTCGACACGATGGGCGAGCTCGTAGAGCGTGCCTGGGCCAAAGGTGTGCAAGCCTTCATCGAGGGTCCCGGTCATGTCCCGATGCACAAGATTCGTGAGAACATGGACCGGCAGATAGAGAAATGCCACGGCGCGCCGTTCTATACCCTCGGGCCGCTCGTCACCGACATCGCTCCCGGCTACGACCATATCACCAGCGCCATCGGAGCAGCCCAGATAGGCTGGTACGGCACCGCCATGCTGTGTTATGTCACTCCCAAGGAACACCTCGCGCTACCCAACAAGGAAGATGTGCGTGTCGGTGTGATTTCCTACAAGATAGCCGCCCATGCGGCAGACTTGGCAAAGGGCCATCCCGGAGCGGCCGTCCGAGACAATGCCCTCAGCCTGGCACGCTACGAGTTCCGTTGGAAAGACCAGTTCGCCCTCAGCCTCGACCCCGACCGGGCGCTGCAATACTACAAGGAAGCCAACCACCTTGACGGGAAATACTGCACCATGTGCGGCCCGAACTTCTGCGCCATGCGCATCAGCCATCAGCTGAAAGACGATTGTTGCATGTAAACAAAACCAATATATAACAACAAAACTATGATTGAGACACAAGTGTCACGTGGAATTATCTCCACCTATTTCGAGAAGTTAGAGAGGAACCTGGAGCTGGATGTAGCCATCGTAGGCGGTGGCCCCTCAGGCATTGTGGCTGCCTACTACCTTGCAAAAGCAGGCCTGAAGGTGGCGCAATTCGACCGCAAACTGTCCCCCGGAGGCGGAATGTGGGGCGGCGCCATGATGTTCAACCAGATAGTGATACAGGAAGAAGCCCTTGACATTGTCAAAGACTTCGACATCAACTTCACCCCCTACGAGAACGGGCTCTACTGCATGGACTCCGTGGAGAGCACCTCGGCATTGCTCTACAAGGCAGTGCATGAGGGAGCGACGATTTTCAACTGCTACAGCGTGGAGGACGTAATCTTCAAGAACAGCGTAGTGAGCGGCGTAGTGGTGAACTGGACTCCGGTGCTTCGCGAGGGAATGCACGTCGACCCGCTGAATATCCTTGCTAAATGCGTCATTGACGGCACTGGTCACGATTCTGAGATTGCAGCCAAAGTGGTACGTAAGAACGGCATACGCATCGCTACCGAGACAGGTGGAGTGATTGGCGAACGCTCTCTCGATGTCGTAGCCGGCGAGGACGAGGTGGTAAGAGGCACCAAGGAAATATATCCTGGGCTTTACGTCTGCGGCATGGCTGCCAGCGCCGTCAGCGGAACGCCGCGCATGGGACCCATCTTCGGCGGTATGCTGATGAGCGGCAAGAAGGTTGCTGACGAGATTATAAGGAAACTGAAGGGTTAATGGATTTGTCGGTTTTAATGACAGTTGGTCCACAACGCGCCAAGTAATGCGGCGCCGCCAAACCCCAGCGTTTTTATTGTCGCCATGCGGTCGGGAGTGATTCCGCCCATGGCGACAACCTTTTCGTTGATGATGCCGCGCTCGTGCGCCTCCACCAACTCCTGCAAGGAGAATTTGCCGCCGTATCCCTGTTTGCTGATACTGTCGAATATAGGGCTAAGGAAGAGATAGTCCGCCTCGTCGCAGTGTTCCTCTATCTCCTTTATGGAATGGCATGCCATGCTTACCAACGTGCTCTTGCGGTCGACGTACTCTGGCAAAACAGGGTTGTGGCTGTTGAGATGCACTCCCCCCAAGCCCATTTCCGGCTGCAGACGGAGGTGATTGTGTATTGTGAGCCTGCCGTAATACTCTGGCCTTATTTCTTTTATCAAGGCTTTCACCTCTTCGGCAGAAGCTATGGGTTTGCGGATGTGCACCCTGCTGACCTCGCCGTCCAACAGTCGCATGATGGCCATCGCCTCTCCCTCAAAGAAATGTTCCTGCGTGATGCCTATCACGTCAATTCCCCGATTCGTTATCAGCGGACCGTTGCCATGCCCGATGTCGATGTCCCTCGCCGCCTTGATGGAGGAAGTGAGAAACTGCTTGGCCCTCCCCACAGCCTCCGGAATGCTGTATCCACGGGCAAGAAAGGTGGCGACGGCAGAGGAGAGCATACATCCCGTGCCGTGAAGATTGTGGCTCGCGATCCTTTGTTGCTCATAGATTGTGGCTTCCCCGTTGCAGCATAGCACATCCGTCATCTTGTCGCCATCGAGGTGGCCGCCTTTCAGCAGCGTTGCCGTACCGTACCGCCGGCTTATCCCTTCCGCCATACGGAGCATCGCCGCCACATCCGTCGCGTTGTCATGGTTGTCTTGCATCAGTTGCCTTGCCTCGGGAATATTGGGGGTCACCATTGTCACAAGAGGGAGCAACAGCTCCTCTACGGAGTGCCACAGCTCAGCGCCCATCAGCGTCTTGCCACTTGTCGCCGCCATCACCGGGTCGAGCACTACCGCCGTAGAGGGATAGTCTGACAAGTATTGTCGGAGCAACGTCGCCACACATTCCACGGTCTCTCCGTTGCCTACCATCCCAATCTTTATCGCCTCGGGATGCAAGTCATCGAGTACCGATGCTACCTGCTTCTTTACGATGCTGGCATCCACGCTACATACCTCGCTGACACCTAACGTGTTCTGCACTGTAAGAGCCGTAGGCACGGCAGCCGCATAACCTCCGCATGCCGTTATCGCCTTTATGTCTGCCTGTATGCCCGCCCCACCCGAAGGGTCTGAGCCTGCTATGGAAAGTATCTTCTTCATCTGTTTATAATCTACATTGGTCGCGGTCGCGGAGGACGGGGAATTTCTCGCGGAATCGGTTGAGGGAGTCGAGGTCGAGGTCGATGACGACGGAGGAGGGAGTGTTGTCGGGACAGATGGCGAGGGTGCGGCCGTAGGGGTCGATGGCTGTGGTGCCGCCGTCGTACCGGCAGGCGGGGTCGCTGCCGACGCGGTTGACGGCGAGGACGTAGCACTGGTTTTCTATGGCGCGGGCCTTGAGGAGTATGTCCCAGACCGCGCGGCGCGAGGCGGGCCACGAGGCGACATAGACGATGGCGTCGTAGTCCTCATGGTTGCGGGCGAAGACGGGGAAGCGCAGGTCGTAGCAAATCTGCAGGAGGAAGCGCACGCCGCGCCACTCGGCGACGACACGCCGCTCGCCGGCGGTGTAGCGAAGGTGCTCGCCACCATAGGTGAACAAGTGGCGCTTGTCGTAAGAGGCAGACGGCGAGCCGGGCGGAGTGACGAAATGCAGGCGGTTGTAATACTTGCCGCCCTCCGCCGTCGATACGCTGCCCATGATGGCGGCGTCGGTCAGTTCCGCCATGCGCCGCATCCAACTTAGCGACCGACCGTCCGTCTCGGCTATCCCCTCAGGCTCAACGGCATAGCCCGTGCTCCACATCTCGGGCAGCACGTACATCTCGGGCGCATCGGCCTCTGCCTGCAACCGCATGATTGCCTGCTCCGCCGACAGGTGGTTAGCCTCCACGTCCGCCCAAAGGATGTCCTGCTGCAACAGCGCTATTCGCATCGTCTCAGTACGTTTTGTCTGCAAATTTACATAAAAAAGCAGAAATTATGCGCCAAAGAGAGCGGAAATCGCGGGAAAATGCGTAATTTTGCAGATGCGTTGCGCACCGGGCGCACGCGGCAGGAAGCAAACAACGAAACAATTACAAATATGGCACAACAAGAAGACGTGTTCAAGAAGATAATCTCGCACTGCAAGGAGTACGGGTTTGTGTTTCCGTCGAGCGACATCTACGACGGACTGGGAGCCGTGTATGACTACGGTCAGAACGGCGTGGAGTTGAAGAACAACATCAAGCAGTACTGGTGGCAGAGCATGGTGCTGCTCCACGAGAACATCGTGGGTATCGACGCCGCCATCTTCATGCACCCCACGACATGGAAGGCGAGCGGCCACGTGGACGCCTTCAACGACCCCCTCATCGACAACCGCGACTCGAAGAAGCGCTATCGCGCCGATGTGCTCATCGAGGACCAGATGGCGAAGTACGATGAGAAGATACAGAAGGAGGTGGCCAAGGCGCAGAAGCGCTTCGGCGATGCCTTCGACGAGGCGCAGTTCATGGCCACCAACGGCCGCGTGCTCGAGATCGCCGCCAAGCGCGACGCCCTCCACGAGCGCTTCGCCAAGGCGATGAACGACAACGACCTCGACGAGCTGAAGCAAATCATCCTCGACGAGGAGATCGTATGCCCCATCAGCGGCACGAGGAACTGGACCGACGTGCGCCAGTTCAACCTCATGTTCAAGACCGAGATGGGCAGCACCGCCGACGGTGCGAGCACCATCTACCTGCGCCCCGAGACGGCCCAGGGCA
>JABUTZ010000023.1:26257-30310 GCA_021443415.1 Bacteroidaceae bacterium
TATCGTTCTATCGTTCTATCGTTCTATCGACGCACGGCGAGGATTTCGAGAATTGCGAGTTGCAAGGCTATACCTTTATTCTTTATTCTTTATTCTTTATTCTTTAATAAATGAGGAACATTTTCTACATCTGCGGTCTGCTGGCGGTGCTCATGGCCGGTTCGTGCAAGAACGAGGACCTGAACGCCTACGACCCCTATACCAACTGGGAGGAGCGCAACACGGCGTGGTTCAACGCCATCATGGACACAGCCCAGGCCGAAGTGGCTCGGGCTCGCCAGGCGTGCGGCACGGCAGTGGACGCCAACGGCGACTCGCTCTGGGAGCAGCAGACACCCTGGCGCGTCTGCAAGAGTGTGCTCCGCGACAAGACGGCCGGCTCGCGCACCGACTACATCGTCATGCGCATGGTCAACCGCTGTCCGAAGGCCGACCGTCCGCTCTACAACGACACCGTGCGCGTGAACTACCGCGGCTGGACGCTGCCCACGAAATACCGCTACGACGGTGTGGGCGACACCACCTACTGCGCCATCTTCGACCAGTCGTTCTACGGACGCTTTGACCCCTACGAGTACGACGCCGCGGTCTTTGACCGCTCGCTGGCGGCTCCCTCGACAAGTGCCGCGAACGCCTATATCGAGGGCTTCTGCACCGCCCTGCTCAACATGCGCAAGGACGAAATGGCGCACGTCTATATCCCCTCGACTCTGGGCTACGGCACGTCGGGCAGCGGCTCGATACGCGGTGGCACAACGCTCCATTTCTTCCTCCATCTCAGTGCCATCTATCCCGTCGGCACCACGAAACCGGACTGGAAATGACCGCGGAGTTGCTCACACGGCGCTACTCGTCGCCCGTGGGCGAACTCCTCATAGGAACTCTTGGCGAGCGGCTCTGCCTCTGCGACTGGTCTATGGACGCTCAACGGCGCAGGCGTGTGGACACGCGTCTGTGCCGCTTTTTCTCTGCCCGCATCATTGAGGGCGAGACGGCGCTGACGGCGACGGCCATGCGACAGCTCGACGACTATTTCGCTCGCCGCCGACGCACGTTCGACATTCCCCTGCTCACAGCCGGCACACCCTTCCAGCGACGCGTCTGGGAACAGTTGCTGAGAATAGAATACGGACAGACAGTCAGTTACGCCGCCGAGGCCCGCCTCCTGGGTATGCCCGCCGCCGTGCGTGCCGTCGCCTCGGCCAATGCCGCCAACGCCCTCTCCGTCTTCATCCCCTGCCACCGCGTCGTCGCCTCCGACGGCACACTCGGCGGCTATGCCGGCGGACTCGAAGCCAAGCGCAGGCTGCTGGCGTTGGAGCGCGGCGAGGAACCCACAAACCACTAACAGTCAGACAATGAAACACACAGGAACGATACATGGCAAACACTTTGTGATGGACTACAGCCGCTTCGGCGATGGTGAGCGCACGATGGTGCTCATCCCCGGAGTCTCGATGCTCCCCGTCACTCCGCTGGTCGATTTCATCGCCCGTCAATACGCCGTGATGACGGAGGACTTTACCGTCTATCTCTTTGACCGCAAGCGCGACATCGGCGATGCCTATACCGTCGAAGCGATGGCCGACGACACCGCCGAGGCGATGCGTTCGCTCGGACTCAAGGACGCCTGCCTCTACGGCTGTTCGCAGGGAGGCATGATCGCCCAGGTGATAGCCGCCCGCCACCCCGAGCTCGTCTCGCGCCTCGCCCTCTGCTCCACGATGGCGAGCATTCGTGACGTGACGGTGCCCACGCTCAGCCGGTGGTCGTCGTATGCCGCGGCAGGCGACATGCTGTCGTTCGTACGCTCGTTCCACGACACCGTCTATTCCCCGGCGCACCGCCGGAGCCATCCTAAACTTCTGCAACAGATGGAGATGATAGTGCCGCAAATCGACCCCGTGCGCATCCGCCGGCTCGTCGATGCGTGCCTGACCTTCGATGCCACTGAGTTGCTCCCCTCCATCCGTTGCGCCACCCTCGTCATCGCCTCCGAGCACGACGATGTCCTCGGCGCCGAACCCTCGCGCCGCCTCGCCTCGTCGCTCGCCTGTCGCTCGGTCATCTATCCCACCTCTGGCCACGCCGTCTTCGACGAAGTGCCCGAGGTCCTTGTCCAAGTGCGCGACTTCTTCCTTGATGCTTTGGAGTGATTGCCTAAAAAGGGCAACTCGTCATTCGGCAAACAAATCGTCCATCGTCACTTCGCTGTGCACGATGCTCCTGTGCATGCCGTCCTTCACGCCGTATGTTGTCACGAAAGTGTGCACCACCGCCTCCCTCGCCTTCTCCGTCTGCTCGAAGACTGCTTGCCGCTCTCGTAGGTCGTCCTCGTATGCATCGCTGATGGTGAACTTGTTCGTCGAGAACTTCATCTCACATAGATGTATCGTTCTGTCCGCTCGCTTGATGATAAGGTCAATCTGTGCGCCCTTCCCTGCGCTGTCCTTTGCCTTGCGCCATGCGCTTGTCTCGGTGGCGATGCCGCTGATGCCCAATGCACGCTTCATCTGGCGGATATGTCCCTCGCAGATGCGTTCGAACGCCAGTCCGCACCACGCCAGCACCTGTGCGCTTTGCATGTTGTCCTGCCACCAAGCCTCGTTGCCCGAAAGGTTCTCCTTCATGAACTTGAGATGGAATATCGTGAAGAAATCCGTAAGGCGGTAAAGGACGGCTTTCACTCCTTTGTTGTATTGTGCCGTCTCCTTGACGAAATCGCACTGCACGAGGTTGCGAATGATCTTTGTGAGGTTGTCGTCGGGATATGCGTAGAGCCGGTTGATCTCCTCTCTCGTCAATCCCTTGCGGTTGTCATAGAGCATCGTGACGATGGAGATATAACGCTCCGCATATTTGAACAAGGCGTTGTAAAGGTCGTCGAACTCATTTTTCAGCTCCGCCTTCTCCTCGAAGAACAGGCGGTCGATGTTTTGCGCCACACTCTGCTTTACGTCCAGCAGACTAAGGTAGTAGGGCACGCCGCCCATCACCATGTAGCACTGCATCATCTGGTAGCGGTCCCATCGGCAGCCGCGGCTTCGTAGATACTCCTCAGTCTCGCCCAGCGAGAACTGCTTGAGGTGCAGTCGGCAGGTCACCCTGGCGTGCAGTCCTCCCTCGTTCTCCTCGATCTTCTCCACCATCCACGAGGATGCGCTGCCCGTCGCTATCATCACGATGTCTCGGCGTCGTGCCGCCCATCCGTTCCAGAAGTTCTCCAATGCCATCACAAAATCAGACTTGCCACTGTCCATCCATGGCATCTCATCGATGAACACAACTTTCTTCCTGCCCTCGGGCAGTGAGGCGAGGTAGTCTTCCATGGCATCGAAAGCGTCCATCCAGTCGGCAAACTTCGGCATCGTCTTGGTGCCCATCGCCCGCTTCAGTTGCTTGGCGAAGTTGCGCAACTGGACAGCCTTGGTGCCACGGTGCACACCAACGCAGGTGAAATCGTACTTTTGGTTGAAGAACTCATCCACGAGATATGTCTTGCCGACACGTCTTCTACCGTATATGGTCACAAGTTCCGAACGGTCCGACTCCAAACACTTTTGTAGTCGTGCGCACTCCTGCTCTCGGGCGATTAAGGTCTTTTTCATGTGAACTGCTTGATTTTCGGGTGCAAAGATACAAAAATCGGCTCAAAGAGAAACAAAAAATGTGAGTTTATTTCGGTTTTATGGGTGTTTATATTGGTGTAAAACCGAAATAATCGAACAAAAAACGTGGTTGGGTGGCTCACTTATCGGAAACTTGAATGTGCTGAAAAGGGGCGGTAACCTCTGCGGCATCAATTATGACAAGGAGACCAAAGTGCATACCTGCGTCATTGAGCACGTGTGAGCGACGCGTCGCCCGTTCCAACCTTCATTTCCTGACATTTTCCTTCCAATTGTCAAACTTATGGCAGCTCACTGCGAAAAAAGTTGCGAAAAATTTGGCTGTTTCGAATAAAAGCCGTACCTTTGCAGTCGAATTCCAAGAAGGGGGATTAGCTCAGCTGGCTAGAGCGCTTGCATGGCATGCAAGAGGTCATCGGTTCGA
>JABUTZ010000024.1:0-8191 GCA_021443415.1 Bacteroidaceae bacterium
TCCATGAAGTAGAACGTCAGTTCGCAGAGTTCAGGTATCTGACTCTGGATGAAGATAGTGCTCTTGGCAGGGTCAAGACCGGCAGCGAGATAGTCGAGCGCTACCTCGATGACGTTCTGGCGCACCTTCTCGGGATTCTCTATGTTGTCCGTCAATGCCTGACCGTCAGCCTCGAAGATGAAGATCTTGTCGTAGGCACCTGAGTTTTGGAGTTCCACACGACGGCGCAACGAACCCACATAGTGACCGATGTGCAACTTGCCAGTAGGACGGTCGCCGGTAAGAATGATTTTTTCCATAAATTTGAAAAAAAGGGGCGCACTTGTTGGTGCGCCCCAAAGGATATTTGTGTTTTAAGATTACTTGATCTCAACAACAGCGCGACGGTTGTAGCTGAAGGGATTGAGGCTATCAACACCACCTGCACCAACTACCTCGATGTTCTCGCGGGCAACACCCTGAGCTACGAGAGCGTCAGCAACGGCTGCGGCACGCTTCTCAGAGAGCGTCTGGTTGTAAGCTGCGCTACCAGTCTTGCTGTCAGCATAGCCAGTAACGACAATCTTCTTACCGCTGTTGTTGGCAGCGTCAACGAGTGACTGAACGTTTACGAGATCCTTCTTAGAAGCGATGCGTGAGCTGTTCAGGTTGAAGAATACGCTAACGGGAGCTGCGGTAACCTCCTTGACAGTCTGAACGACAGTCTGGGGCTTGGGAGCGGGCTTAGCGAGGAGAGCCTTCAGACGGGCGTTCTCAGCCTCCTGGGCAGCGAGCTGCTCGTTGAGAGCGGCGAGCTGAGCGGCGTTGAGTGCCTGGATAGCGGCAACATCAGGAGTCTTCTCCCAACCCACCTTGCCGAGGTTAACACCAAGGCTCAGAGAGGCACCGAGCTTGCGGTCACGATCGCTCAGGAAATTAGAATTGGTGCTCTTCTCTCCGTTGCCATCATAATCGGCATCAGCAATCTGATAGTAGATATCAAGATTCAGGAACAGACGCTTAGAGAGGTTGAACTGGTTGTTCAAACCAACGTTGAAGATGGGAGAATAGTCACCTCCGTGAGCCATGTGGTGACCGAAGCCAACACCAAAGTAAGGAATGATATTCCAAACGCGGTGCTTGTAACCAGCGAAGATATTGTTCAGGTTGAACATTGTCTGCACGCTAACCTCGATGTTGTTGATCTCGTGCTTGTCACCTACCTGACCACTGATGGCACCCGCAGGACCGTAAGCGTTGTTCACCTGCTGGCCCCATACGCCTGCACCCTTGATGCGAACACCGATGCCAGGAGAGAACCACTTACCAAGGGTAATCTCAGCGCCGAAGGCACGACGGAAATCCTTGAAAGGACTGCCATCAAGACCGAGTTCCTGCGAAGAGTAGTTGGCATTGTAGCTACCACCGACGGTGATGAACCAGTTTGACCAGAAACTGTTTGTTGCAACACTGTACTTCAAGGTAGGTGTTGCCTCGTTTTGAGCCATTGCGACACCAGTAGAGAACACCAGTGCCAAAGCCATAATCAACTTTTTCATAAATATAATTAAATGTTAAATGTTAATGATTTTCTTTTCCTAAAACTCACTTTATACGCTATATCTTACGCAAAATTACATCTTTTTCGCATTTCCACCAAACATTTTTGAACATTTTTGATAATAAATCCTCATTTTTTTCACTTAAAAGCATAAATATTGACAAATTATTTGAAAAATGCGTCTATTTCCGCTTGTTGGAGAATTTTGACTATGAGTTTCCCGTTGGGCGCATAATTAGGCATCTTGCAGGCGAACAGCCTGCCGAGCAGCGTCTCCATTTCTTCAGCCCCCAAGGTCTCCCCCACCCTGATGGCCTGTCGCTCCGCCATCTCAAAGGCAATCTTATGTTCCACATCGTCCTCAACGCCTCCCGTATTCTCGCGCACTGACGCCAGTATGCCGTTGAGAACCGTTATCGGGTCCAGTTTCTCCATGCCCGAGGGTACGCCATTTATGCTATATGTGGCTCCACCGATTGAAACAATGTCAAATCCTATGCTCGTCAGCGACTCCATAATCTCATCGAGAAGCACACCGTCGGCGGCGGAGAGGGTGAGCATCTCTGGGAAGAGCATGCCTTGCGACACACACTGGCGTTGCGCCATGCGCTCAAGATACTCATCAAAGAGTACGCGCACGTGCGCACGATGCTGGTCAACAATCATCAGGCCACTGCGCGTCGCGGTAAGGATGTAACGGCCATTGAACTGGTAGTTGGAGGCGCTACGCTCCACTTCGGGTACAAGGACCGAATCGTCGACGGCGAACAATTCCTCGAAAACATCAGGGGCAACGGTAGGTTTGCTTTCAGGACGCGAGGATGACGAGCGGAACGGATTGTACGACGGATTGTACGACGGTTCGGGACGTTTCACAGTGCCGAAGTCAAAACCCTCGCCCTGGTTGAAGGCAGGGATGGCAATCGGTTCCTCCTCGTTGAAGTCGATGGTCGGAACGGCGTTGAAGCAACCAAGCGACTCGCGGACGGCGGCGGAGAGAATCTGCCATATCGCCATCTCGTTCTCAAACTTTATCTCCGTCTTGGTGGGATGGATATTGACATCGATATTCGCCGGTTCCACGTCCATATACAAGAAATAAGGAACCTGAGTGTCGGACGGAATAATGTTGGTGAACGCCTCCATCACTGCCTTGTGGAAATACGGGTGGCGCATGTAGCGGTTGTTGACAAAGAAGAACTGGTTGGCACCCTTCTTCTTCGCGCTCTCCGGTTTGCCCACATAGCCCGTAATGCGGCAGAGTGTGGTGTCCACCTCCACGGGCAGGAGGACCTCCTGCTGTTTTGCGCCGAACACAGCCGCGATGCGCTGCAGGCGATTGGATGGCGAGAGCGTGAGCAGGGAGTGACCGTTGTGGCTGAGCGAGAAAGCGATTCCCTCGTTCACCAGCGTCATGCGCTCCAGTTCCTGCATGATGTTGTTGAGTTCCGTCTGGTTGCTTTTGAGGAACTTGCGGCGCACGGGTACGTTGAAGAAGAGGTTGCGCACCATGAAGTTCGAACCTACGGGACAAGCGACGGTCTGCTGGTTGGTGACACGGCACCCCTCGATAAACACCTGCGTTCCCAGTTCGCTGTCCTGCATGCGCGAGCGCAGTTCCACCTGCGCCACAGCGGCTATTGAGGCGAGAGCCTCACCGCGGAAACCCATCGTACGCAGGGCGAAGAGGTCGTCGGCATTGCGTATCTTGCTCGTGGCGTGACGTTCGAAAGCCAAGCGTGCGTCCGTCTCGCTCATTCCCTTGCCGTCGTCAATCACCTGGATGAGCGTCTTGCCCGCGTCCTCGACATTGATGGCAATGTTCCTGGCTCCGGCGTCGATGGCATTCTCCACCAACTCCTTGATGACAGAAGCCGGACGCTGGATCACCTCACCAGCGGCTATCTGGTTGGCGACCGAATCGGGAAGGAGTTGGATGAAGTCCATGGTGAAGCGAATTATGGAAACGTATTACAAGAAACTAATCACACCAAACGCATTACTCGAAGCAAATCACATGAATGACGAGAGGTCAGCCGAGAGCAACCAGCGCCAGATGGCGATGAGGCAGAGGATAATCATCACGATGACTATCGGATGGAGAGGCTTCTTGCCGCTCTCCACACGCTTGCGCAGATGCTTGGTGGCACCCACTATCGACTCACGGATTTCCTCCTCCGAGCGCTGGCGCGGAGGGAGCAGACCCATCTCGCGCATCTTGTCATCGTGGATGCGCTGAATCTCCTGCTTGTGCTCATCGTAGTAGATGGGCTGGCGGTTGAAGCGCCGCGGAGCGCGTGTGCTGAACATTCCCATATTATTCTTTCTTAAATCTGTCGAGTGATTGCAACGGAGGCTGGCGCAGGACGGTCTCCTTGAGGACGGCGTCAGCATGCTTGGGCACCCAGTTGAAGATATCGTCCTTGTCGCGCGGCCGCATATAGTCGAGCCAGGCGAAGTTGTCGAGGTAGAACTTGTCGGGAGGGATCATCGTGAGCGGATAGAGCGTCCCTTCCGCCGCCGGCATCCAGATGCGGTCCACCTTTTGCTCGGGAGTGAAGAACATGCGCACCTCGCTGGTCTCGGTGTAGTTCATTCCTATCATCAGGCTGTCGTCGTCATACGGATAGTAGTTGAGATAGACATTGCGCTCCACATACGTCTGCCGGATCTTGCCATCGTTGAAATACATGTGCATGAACATGCCCGCTATCTGGTTGTAGTGGACGCTGTCCAACATCTCCACGGTCAGAGCCTGGCGGTTGACCTGCACGCTGTCCATCGTGCTGTCGTTCATGAACGCTATTATCTCCTCGCCGAGTATCTGCTGGCGCTCCTGCCAGAGGACGGGGTCCTTGAAGAGATGGAGTGTCGAGTCGCGGCCGTCGAACACCATCGAGTCCGCCACCGCCTGCATGTCGACGCGGTAGGCCCTCATGTGCGGATAGCCGTGGAGAATGCGATAGACACTGTCCGTACGGATGTGATAGGTGAACACCTTGAAGGTGTCCGCATGCATGTAGAGCGAGTCCTTGCCCTGGCTGAAATCAATGGCCCGTGCACGGTCGGTGGCCATGCTGTAGCCCGTCGAGTCGTTGCTGTAGCAGTACTCGCCCGTGAAGGCGTTCTTGTTGAGCGTGTCCGTATATACCACGTTGCCGAACGCCTCGCCCCAGCGTTCCACATTGTCGTAGAAGATGCTGTCTGCCACCATCTCGCGGTCGCCGTTGTAGAGGCGCGAGCGGTCGAGGAGAATCATCTGGTCGGGACGCGTGAGGTAATAGCCATGCTCGGTATATACATGGTTCTGCTGGTTGTCGATGACCGACGGCCCGACCGCCTTGGCTATCTCGGTCTGCGTGTTGTAGTAGAGGGTGTCGTTGCGGAGGATGAACTTGGGGTTGTTGAGCACCACGTTGTAGTAGAAGACAGCGTCGCGCGACTCCGTGTTGTACTCACCATAGTCGCTCACCAGTGTGTTGTCGCCGTCCACCATCGTACCTCCGTTGAGGAAATACCCCAGCGAGGTCACGCGGTCGTAGTCGAGGCTGTCGGTGGTGAGCACGGTGTTGTTGTGGCGCATCTCCACGTTAAGGCGCGCCATCGCCAGCTGGTGGTCACCCTTGTAGTACATCTCGTCGCTCTGGAGCGAGAGGGTGTCACCCTGCCACATATAGGCGTTGCCGTAGGCGTCGAAGTTCTGCTGAGCCTGGTAATAGACGGCACTGTCGCAGGTGAGGGTCATGCCACCATGGCGGAAGCGCACGTTGCCAACGAGGATGGACGCCCCTGGCCATTTGTCCTCATCTGCGTAGAGGATGTCCGTATGCTCAAGATACAGGGGGTCGTCCGAGGCGGGCGCACCGCCTCCGGCATACATCATACCGACGACACACGCCAGTAGCAGAAACGCGACAATCCTTACTGCACCTGCCATCCCGGATACTGAAACTCACAGTTGCGCCATTCGGGGTTGATGCGCACATACGTTGCGCGCTGCTTCTCCTTGATCCATTTCTGAATCAGTTCCTCCTGCTTCTTCGCCATCACCACAGCCTTCATGGCTTGGAAGTCCTCGGTGATGGAGGCCCGGTGCTGCTTCAGACGCGACTTCAGTTTCACGATGGCGCACACGTCCTTGCCCTTCTTGTTCACCATCGTGAACGGGTTGGAGATCTCACCCGTCTTCAGTCCCTCGACGGCACGAGCGACCTCCACGGGCAGGTCCTTCATCTCGAAGCGCGAGGTGCGAATATAGTCGCCGGCCGCCTCGTCCACCTTCATGTTGAACATCACACCGCGGTTGAGGCGTGTGTCCTTGTCGTCGCTTGAGTAGAGGGCTGCCTCCTCGAACGTCACCTTGTTCTGGCGGATATTCTCGGCGAGCGAGTCGAGGCTCTGCATGCACTCGTCCAGCTTGACGGGGTCCACCTCGGGCTTGCGCAGGATGTGGCGCACCTTGATCTTGTCGCCGCGCTTGTCGATGAGCTGGATGATATGGTAGCCATACTCGCTCTTCGCTATCTTCGACACCTTGCTGGGGTCGGTGAGCGAGAACGCCACGTTGGCGAACCCAGGGTCCCACGAACTGCGTCCCTCGTAGTCCATCTCGCCACCCTGACGGGCACTGCCCGGGTCCTGGCTGTAGAGACGTGCGAGCGTGGCGAACGAGGTCTTGCCCGAGGTTATGCGCTCGGTGTAGTCGCGCAACTCCGCCTTCACGCGGTCGATTTCCTCCTGTGGAATGACCGGTTCGTAGACGATGATCTGCACCTCCACCATGGTGGGAATCAGCGGCAGGCTGTCCTCGGGCACGTCCTTGAAGTACTGGCGCACCTCGGCGGGAGTCACCTTGATGTTCTCGCACAACTTCTTGCGCATCTGCGACATGGTGTACATATCCTTGATCTGTCCGAACATCTCCTCGCGCAGCTGCGATAGCGTCATGTTGCGATACTCCTCGAGTTTCTCCTTCGAGCCGGCCATCATGACCCACTCGTTGAGACGCGAGTCGACAGCCTGGTTGACCATGGCGTCGGTCACCTCGATACTGTCTATCGCCGCCTGATGGAGGAAGAGTTTCTGGATGGCGATGTTCTCGGGGATTATGCAGTAGGGGTTGCCCTGCACCTTCTCGCCCATCACGCGCTGTTTCTCGACGTCACTCTTCAGAATCGCCTCGTCACCGACGACCCATACCACCTCGTCGGCAACGTTGTTAACCGACTGGGCGATGACCTCCGTCACGGGCAAGAGGCCCACGAGAACTATTATATATATATATAAGGTGTGTTTCATCAGTAGAACTTAGTGTTTGTTTACCGTTTTGAGTACCTCCTCATTCACGACAACGGGATAGACCTTGCGCAACTCCTCCACCCACTTGTTCTCCTGGTAGCGCTGGTAGTCCTGCTGCACCTGAGGCAGCACGTCGTACCACTTCGAGGGTTTCTTCTTCAGCACCTCGCCCACGCACTTGACCACGGGGAACTTGGGCAGTTTCGCCGCCTTCTTCTCGACACCGAACACCTGCGTGTCCACGAAGCGGTTGTCGCCCTTGGCAAACAGGCGGTATTCGACGCGCACGCGCACCGAGTCGGCGTTGATGACATTCTTCACCGTATCAACCCACAGACGATGGTCCTTGACCTTCTTGAGCAGTGCCTCCGTCTCCTTCATCGCCTGCTCGTCGGCCGCCTGCAGCACGACACCCATGAAGCGGGGTTCCGTCCATGTGTAGTCCTTCTTGTGAGACTTGAAATACTTCTCCTGACCGGCCTCGTCAGCCTTGGCGGGAATCCATACCTCACGATCGCAGATCTCGAACAGCAGCAGACCTTCGCGATACTCCTTCACGAGGAAGCGCGTCTCGGCGTCCTGTGCGCAGATGCGCTCGCACTCGACGTCCATCAGGTCTTCCATCGACATGCCACGCTCGCGCGACAACGAGTCGGCGATGTTCGCCGCCATGCGCTCGCGCAGGCGCTGACGCTCGAGGAAGGTCTTGATCTGGTCGTGGAGAATCTCGAACGAGTCGAGAGGCTTGTGCTCGTATGTCTTCACGATATGCCAACCGAAGTTGGTGCGGAACGGAGCGCTGAACGTGCTGTCGGCAGTTCCGTAGGCCACCTCTTCAAACTCCTTGACCATCTGACCGGGGCCGAAGGTGCCGAGGTCGCCGCCACGCTGAGCCGTTCCGTCCTGGCTGTGCTTCTTCGCCAGTTCCTCGAACACCGCCCCACCCTTCAGTGCGGCGTAGATGCTGTCAATGCGCCCCTTGGCCTTCTCCATGTCGGCGGCGGGAGCGTTCTGGCGCAATCCGATGAAGATATGTCCTGCATGGCAGAGTCCCTTCTCGCCGATGTTGGCATAGAGCACGTTGTCGTAATAGTCGCGCACCTGCTTCTCCATGTCCTCGTCGGTCACGAGCATGGGCTGGATGAGTGCGTCGCGATACTTGCGGAACTCCTCCTTATAACTCGTCAGCGTGTCGTAGCGAGCCGTGTAAGCCGCCTGCACCTTCAGCTTGTAGTTGATGAACATCGGCAAGTAGTCCTCGACCGTCGAACCCTCGGAGGCACCGTCCGAGTTGTTTTTGTTGAACTCATACTCAAACTCACCGCGAGTGACAGGTTTGCCATTCACGGTCAT
>JABUTZ010000024.1:8247-12244 GCA_021443415.1 Bacteroidaceae bacterium
GTCTGCGCATACGAACCCACCGAAAGGGCAAGAGCCAGGGCGGCAAAAAATATCTTCTTCATCGTTGATTTTGTTTTAGTTGTTTGGACGGCTGTAGTTGGGAGCCTCACTTGTGATTGAAATGTCGTGCGGATGACTCTCGAGCACACCCGCGTTGGTGATGCGGACGAACTTGGCATCGTGGAGGGCGTCGATGGTGGCGGCTCCGCAATAGCCCATGCCCGAGCGCAGGCCACCTACCAACTGGTAAATGACCTCCTGGACAGTACCCTTGTAGGGAACACGGCCGGCAATGCCCTCGGGCACCAGTTTCTTGGCGTCGGTCACATTGCCCTGGAAGTAGCGGTCCTTCGAACCGTGCTCCATAGCCTCGAGCGAACCCATGCCACGATAGCTCTTGAACTTGCGTCCGTTGAAGATTATCGCCTCTCCCGGACTCTCCTCCGTACCAGCCACCAGCGAACCGATCATCACGCTGTTGCCGCCGGCCGCCAGTGCCTTGACGATGTCACCCGAGTAGCGGAGGCCACCGTCGGCGATGAGGGGGACACCCGTGCCTTGCAGGGCGCAGGCTACATCATAGACGGCGGACAACTGGGGAACACCCACGCCCGCCACCACACGTGTGGTGCAGATCGAGCCGGGGCCTATGCCCACCTTGATGCCGTCGGCACCGGCCTCGACGAGCATGCGAGCCGCCTCTGCCGTAGCCACGTTGCCCACGACAATGTCCACATCTGGGAAGTGGGCCTTCGCCTCGCGCAGCTTGTCGATGACCCCCTTCGAGTGACCGTGCGCCGTGTCGATGATGATGGCATCGGCGCCAGCCTCCACGAGAGCCGTCATGCGCTCGAGCGTGTCGTTGGTGACGCCCACGCCGGCGGCCACGCGCAGCCGTCCTTTCGAGTCCTTGCACGCCATCGGCTTGTCCTTGGCCTTGGTGATGTCCTTGTAGGTAATCAGACCTACAAGATGACCCTCCTTGTCTACGACGGGCAGTTTCTCTATCTTGTTCTTCTTCAGGATGTCAGCGGCGGCGAAGAGGTCGGTCTTCTGGTCCGTGGTCACGAGGTTCTTGCTCGTCATCACCTCGTCGATGAGGCGGTCGGGACTCTGCTCGAAGCGCAGGTCGCGGTTGGTCACGATGCCCGCCAGCCTCCTCTCCTCGTCAACGACGGGGATGCCTCCGATGTGATACTCGGCCATCAGGGCCAGGGCATCAGCCACGGTGCTTCCGCGCTGGATGGTCACGGGGTCGTAGATCATGCCGTTCTCGGCACGCTTCACGATAGCCACCTGGCGAGCCTGCTCCTCGATGCTCATATTCTTGTGGATCACACCGATGCCACCCTCGCGTGCAATGGCAATCGCCATCGTGGCCTCGGTCACCGTGTCCATGGCGGCGGTGACGAAAGGAATCTTGAGGGTGATGTGGCGCGAGAACTGCGTGGTGAGTTGCACATCGCGGGGCAGCACCTCGCTATATGCGGGTACAAGCAACACGTCATCGAAGGTCAGTCCATCGGTGACGATTTTGTCAGCAATAAATGATGTCATACAGTATGTAAGATTATATTGCTTGCAAAGATAGCCATTTTTTTTCAATTATCGGGTATCTTGCGCAATGAATAATCGGCTTTTTAGCGTTTTTTAGACAAAGCGTCCGACAAAACGCAATCAATACGCCATTTCGGAGATGAACTGCAGTCGGACGAGACGTATCTCCTCCTCCGTGCACTCGCACAGTTCCTCGTCCTCCATCGCCACCTTGATGCGGTCGTTGTCGGCACAGTAGAAGTAGTCGTATATATCGTTGAACTTGTCCTCGTCCATATACTCCTCGAGGTAGTACATGATGTTCAACTTCGTCCCACTGTAGACAATGGCCTCGAGTTCCTCGATAAGTTCGCGCATCGACATGCCGCGCGAGGTGGCGAGGGCGTCGAGCGGTGTGTGGCGGTCGATGGCCTGGATGATGCCTATCTTGACGCGGCTCTTGTTGGGCACCGAGCGCACGCGTATGTCCTCGGGGCGCACAATCTCGTTCTCCTCGCAGTAGCGGGCGATCAGTTCGCAGAACTCCTTGCCGTAGCGCTTCGCCTTGCCGTCGCCCACACCACGTATGAGCGACATTTCCTCGAGCGTGGTCGGATAGACGATCGCCATCTCCTCGAGAGCCTTCTCCTGGAAGATGACGTAGGGAGGAATGTCCGCCTTCTGGGCCAGGTCGCGGCGCAGGTCCCTGAGCATCGCGAAGAGTGTGTCGTCGATGGCGCTCGTCGCCATAGTGTCCTCATAGTCAGCCCCCGAGAAGTCGTTGTTCTCGGTGATGTTGAACTGAGACGGATGCTCCATGAAGCGACGACCCTCAGCCGTAATCTTCAGCAGTCCGTAGTTCTCCACCTCCTTCTCGATGTAGCCTGAGAGCATTCCCTGGCGGATGACCGCGTTCCAGTAGTCGGCGTCGTGGTTGTCGCCCGCGCCGAAGTCGTCGAGGTCATCGTGGCGGCGCACCATGACCTCCTCGGTCTCGTTGCCCACGATGATGTTGATGATGTGCTCCACCTTGAACATCTCCTTGACGGCGCTTATCACACGCAGGACGAGCGACAGCGAGTCGGTGGCGTCGATCCAACTCTTCGTGCGCAGGCAGTTGTCGCAGTTGCAGCAGTTCTCCTGCATGTACTGCTCGCCGAAATAGTGCAGCAGCATGCGGCGGCGGCACACGCTCGTCTCGGCATAGGCGGCCGTCTCCTGGAGCAGCTGGCGACCGATGTCCTGCTCGGCCACCGGCTTGCCCTCCATGAACTTCTCCAGCTTAGCGAGGTCCTTGCGCGAGTAGAAGGTTATGCACCTGCCCTCGCCCCCGTCGCGACCGGCGCGGCCGGTCTCCTGGTAGTAGCCCTCGAGGCTCTTGGGTATGTCGTAGTGAATCACGTAGCGCACGTCGGGCTTGTCGATGCCCATGCCGAAGGCTATCGTAGCCACGATGATGTCTATGCGCTCCATGATGAAGTCGTCCTGCGTCTGCGAGCGTGTGGCGGCGTCGAAACCGGCGTGGTAAGCCATCGCATTGATGTCGTTCGCCTGGAGCACCTGCGCCATCTCCTCCACCTTCTTGCGGCTGAGGCAGTAGATGATGCCCGACTTACCCTCTCCCTGCTGCTTGATGAACTTGATGATGTCCTTGTCCACGTCCTTCGTCTTGGGACGCACCTCGTAGTAGAGGTTCGGACGGTTGAACGAACTCTTGAACTCATCGGCGGCGGGCATGCCGAGCGTCTTCTTGATGTCTCCCTTCACCTTGTCGGTGGCGGTGGCTGTGAGCGCAATCACGGGCGCGCGCCCTATCTCGTTGATCATCGGGCGTATGCGGCGGTACTCGGGACGGAAGTCGTGGCCCCACTCGCTTATGCAGTGCGCCTCGTCGATGGCGTAGAACGATATCTTGACCGAGCGGAGGAAGTTGATGTTCTCCTCCTTCGTCAGACTCTCGGGGGCCACGTAGAGAAGCTTTGTCTTGCCGCGATGGATGTCGCGCTTCACCTGCTCGATGGTGCCCTTGCTCAGACTGCTGTTGATGAAATGCGCGATGCCGTCGTTCTCGCTCACCTGTCGGATGGCGTCGACCTGGTTTTTCATCAGGGCGATGAGGGGCGATATGACTATCGCCGTGCCCTCCATGAGCAAGGCGGGCAGCTGATAGCACAGGCTCTTGCCGCCGCCCGTGGGCATGAGCACAAAGGTGTCTCTGCCCGCAAGCAGGTTGCGTATGATGGCTTCCTGGTCGCCCTTGAACGACGAAAAGCCAAAATACTTCCTCAGCTGTTTATGCAAGTCAACGTCCGGTAGCATTTGGGTGCGCAAAATTTTCATTCAAAATTAAACATTTTTTTCCGAACCGCCAAACATTATGCACAAAAAAAAGAGGCTCGCGCCCCTTTTTTCTTACTTTTTGCCACATTTTCCATCAAAAATGCGCACTCTTCTCGATTTG
>JABUTZ010000024.1:14480-32517 GCA_021443415.1 Bacteroidaceae bacterium
GTTCTCGTCGATGTACTTCTGGTCCTTGTCGGGGTTGGCAGCGGCGAGATAGCGCTTGAGGATGTTCTCGTCGAACTTGAGTTCGCCCACCTTCTTCTCCGCATACGCGCGCATGTCCATGAGGAACTTGAAGTTGGCATCAGCCTCGAACTGCCTCTCCAGCTGCTCGCGGATCTTGGCGCGGAAGTCAGCCTCCGAAGCGCAGGCGCCCTCGCCGAAGGTCTGGTCGAAGAGTTCCTGGTTCACCTCGTGCGGGATGTGGCGGGTGATCTCGTCTATCTGGTAGCTGAAGTCGCCAGTCTTCTTCACGGCCTCCTCCTTCGAGAGCTTGAGCAGGCTTGACAGCTCGATCTCGCTGCCGGCGTATGCCTTGAAGAGGTTGATGGTGATGACCGTGTTCGGAGTCAGGCCCTCGAACTTGGCGGCCTCGGCCTCGTCCTTGATATAGGTGGGCAGCATCACGGCTCCCTCCACCTGCACGCCACCCTCGAGCGTGCTGCCGTTCTCGTCCAGCTCGGCGAGCAGACCCTTGGTCATGTCACCCTTTTGGTAGGTGTCAACCTTGCCGTACTGGCCGGCGCGGGCGGCATACATCTCCACCTGCTTCTGGACCATCTCGTCGGTGACCTTAATCTTGTAGTAATCGATGGTGTCCTTCTTGGTCAGTTCGATGGTGAACTCAGGCGAGAGGGCGATGTCGAAGTATACGTCGCCGGCACCCTCGCCGTCGAAGTCGATGGGCTTCTGGAGCTCCATGTTGGGCATGGGCTCGCCCAGCACCCTCACCTTGTTCTCGCGCAGATATTCGCTCAGTTTCTCACCGATCAGGCGGTTCACCTCCTCCATTGTCACTTCGCGACCGAAGCGCTTCTTCATCAGCCCCATGGGCACCTGTCCCTGACGGAAGCCAGGCAGGTTGGCGCGCTTGCGATACTCCTTGAGCGCCTTGTCGACGCGCTCCGTGTAGTCAGCCTTCTCGATGCTCATCGTGAGCAGTGCGCTCACGTCAGATTTCTTTTCAAGTGTGATATTCATATTCTTTAATTTGATTTTTGTTTATTCATACCATACGCATAAAGCGGTTGCAAAATTACAAAAAATTCCGCAACCGCACGATATGTTTCTCCAAAAATCCTACTATTTTTCCGCTCGCTACGTCTCCAGCGCCATGCCCTGGGCCCGCTTCTCGCGGTCGATTGCCTCGAAGTCCTTCATGCGAAGTTCGAAGCTCGTGGTCAGGTAGCGGCGCTTCACCTCCTCGTTGCCCGCCAGTTCCTGCGGCGTTCCCTTGTAGCAAATCTCGCCGTTGAACAGCATGTAGGCGCGATCGGTGATGCAGAGCGTCTCCTCGACGTTATGGTCTGTGATCAAGACACCTATGTTCTTTTGCTTGAGTTTCCACACAATGTACTGGATGTCCTCGACGGCTATCGGGTCCACACCGGCGAACGGTTCGTCGAGCATGATGAACTTGGGGTTGATGGCGAGGCAGCGGGCTATCTCCGTACGGCGGCGCTCGCCACCGCTGAGGCGGTCGCCGAGGTTCTTGCGCACATGACCGAGGCGGAACTCGGCGATCAGGCTCTCCAGTTTCTCCTTCTTCGCCTCGCGCTCCGACTTGCCGCCGCACATCTCAGGCGTGTAGCGCGTCAGTTCCAGCACGCTGGCTATGTTGTCCTCCACCGACATCTTGCGGAACACGCTCGCCTCCTGCGCCAGGTAGCCGATGCCGAGACGCGCGCGCTTGTAGACGGGCAGCTTCGTGATCTCCTCGTCGCCGATAAACACACGTCCGGCATTCGGTATCACCAGTCCCGTGGTCATATAGAAAGAGGTGGTCTTGCCCGCTCCGTTCGGTCCGAGCAGACCGACAATCTCACCCTGATGCACCTCGAACGACACATCGTTGACAACCGTGCGCTTGCCGTAAATCTTCTTCAAACCCTCGCTCCGCAAGGTCAATACAGGTGTTGTTTCAGCCATTTTCTCATTTTTAGTGTGCAAAGTTAGTAAAAAGATGCGATTATTTTGTACCTTTGCGCAGTAAAAGTAACGCATAACATTTTTTTCGTGAACAGCATACACAAATTTGGCAGTTATCTGCAGCTGATGGGCAAGACGCTCGCATGGCCCGAACGCATGCGAATGTTCCACCGCCAGTACATCAAGGACATGAACCAGCTTGGCGTTGACTCCATCGGCATCGTGCTCCTCATCAGTTTCTTCATCGGAGCCGTCATCTGCATTCAGATGAAACTCAACATCCAGTCGCCCTGGATGCCGCGCTTCACCACGGGCTACACCACGCGCGAGATATTCCTGCTGGAGTTCTCGAGCAGCATCATGTGCATCATCCTTGCGGGCAAGGTGGGCTCGAACATCGCCAGCGAGATAGGCACGATGCGGGTGACGCAGCAGATCGACGCCATCGAGATCATGGGCATCAACCCCGCCTCGTTCCTCATCCTGCCCAAGATATGCGCCATGCTCACCATGACGCCCATCCTGGTCATCTTCAGCATCTGCGCCGGCTTCGCAGGAGCCTACGCCGCCGCCATCTCGGGCATCCTGACGCCCGAGGACCTCACCTACGGACTCCAGCACGACTTCAACCCATGGTATGTATGGATGGGTGTCATCAAGAGCTATTTCTTCATGTTCATCATCGCCAGCGTGTCCGCCTATTGCGGCTACACGGTGCAGGGCGGCAGCTTCGAGGTCGGCAAGGCGAGCACGAACGCCGTGGTGTCGAGCAGCGTGCTCATCCTCTGCAGCGATGTCTTTCTAACCCAACTTTTATCCTAAGGAGCCATGATTGAACTCAAATCGATTTGCAAGTCGTTCGACGGCAGACAGGTGCTCAAGGACATCAACGCACAGTTCGACAACGGCAAGACCAACCTTATCATCGGCCAGAGCGGCAGCGGCAAGACCGTGCTGATGAAGAATATCGTGGGTCTGTTCACGCCCGACAGCGGACAGATCCTCTACGACGGACGCGACTTTGTCGCCATGAAGCGCAAGGAGCGCGCCCTCCTCCGCCGCGAGATGGGCATGATCTTCCAGAGCGCCGCCCTGTTCGACTCCATGTCGGTTCTTGAGAACGTGATGTTCCCCCTCGACATGTTCAGCGACGCCAATCTCGCCGACCGCGTCAAGAGGGCGCAGTTCTGCCTCGACCGCGTCAACCTCATCGACGCCCAGGACAAGTTCCCCGGCGAGATCTCGGGTGGCATGCAGAAGCGTGTGGCGATAGCGCGCGCCATCGCCCTCAATCCCAAATACCTCTTCTGCGACGAACCGAACAGCGGCCTCGACCCCAAGACGAGCCTCGTCATCGACGAACTCATCAGCGACATCACGCACGAGTACAAGATGACAACCATCATCAACACCCACGACATGAACTCGGTGATGGGCATCGGCGAGAACATCATATTCATATACGAAGGACGCAAGGAGTGGCAGGGCTGCAGCGCCGAGATCATGACCTCGACCAACGAGCGCCTCAACTCGTTCATCTTCGCCAGCGACCTGTTCCGCAAGGTCAAGGAGGCGAACGGGGAGGAGCACGCCCAGTGACCCGTTCGCACGAAGCGAGCGAATTTGTGGCGTTTTTTCATATCGCACATTAAACCAACGCTGTTCGTGCCTCGTCACAAACCTGTAGAACAAGAAAATGAATTAACCACTTAAAAACAAAACAACAATGAAGAAGACTATCTTACTTTCGCTCTTCGCAATGGCTACCCTTTGCGTAAGCGCACAGGAGAAGAAGCAGGAGTGCACACAGGACTGCGCCGCCAAGAAGGCCGCCTGCATCGAGGCTCGCGCCGAGAAACTCGCCGCCGACCTGGGTCTGAACGACAAGACCAAGGCTCAGTTCACAGCCGTGTACAAGGAGTATAGTGAGGCTCTCGCCAAGGCTAAGGAAGGCATGTGCGACAAGGAGTGCAAGGACTGCAAGTGCGGCAAGGACTGCAAGTGCAAGGACGGCAAGGGTGCCACCGACTGCAAGTGCGGCAAGGACTGCAAGTGCGGCAAGGGTTGCAAGGCAGGCAAGTGCACCAAGGCTCTGACCGACGAGGAGGCTAAGGCCAAGCTGGACAAGAAGATTGAGAAGGCTGAGCGCCGCATCGCCATGCAGCAGAAGTGCGTCGCCGTGCAGAAGGCATACAAGGACAAGTTCCTCAAGGTGCTCACCCCCCAGCAGACCCTGCGCGTGATGAATTTCGACTGCAACAAGTGCGGCAAGCAGGGCAAGTGCGGCAAGCAGGGCAAGTGCGGCAAGCAGAATGGTCGCAAGATGTTTGGCGGCAAGTGCCAGATGATGCCCCAGAACGGACGTCCGATGATGCGCCCTCAGGCATGCCCTCAGGGTGTGACCTGCCCCGAGGCTCAGCCCCAGCCTCAGAACTGATTAGTCTATAAAATAAACGGAGCCGTGCGGGAATGCCTTGCCATTGTCAAGGATTTCCCGCACGGCTTTTTTTATCCCTCTCCGCGGGGACGCTCATGAGGACACACTCCGCTTGCATCTGTCGCAGTGCATGCAGTTCTCCTCCATCCTCTCACCGAAATAGTCGAGCATGAAGCGACTTCTGCACCCATTGTGCTCGGCGTATGCTATCATCGCCTCGATACGCTCCTTCATGGCGTCGCGACGCTTCTCGTACACGGCCTCGGGTATGAGAAGCCTGTCCGTATCCACGCGGCGGCGCGTGAAGCGTATCACCGGCAGATTGCGCAGCGGCACGTACTGGGCTATGTTGCGGTCGGCAAGGTCCTTGAGGAACATATACACCTCGTCGGTGGTCAGTCCCGTCTGCTCGGCGATGAACTTCTCGTTGATGTTCTGCATGTCTGAGAACAGCCCCACGTACGTGCGCATCATGAAATTGAGTATGCGCTCTCCCTGGCCCGACAGCCGGTCGAGGCGGTACAGTTGGTTGCGCGTGAGCATGAACATGAATCGCGAATAGCGGTCGGGCGAACCCTCGACGGCGATATAGCCGGAGAGTTCGAGCAGATGGAGGACAGCCGACACCGTATGCGGATAATGGCGGAAGGCTACGCAGAACTTGTCCATGTCGAACATGCGCGTGTAGTTCTGGCCGTCGTTTACCGCCAGTTCGAAGAAACAGCAGATATGCTCATAGACGAGGCCTATCATCTCGCGCACGGGGAACGACGACGAGACGAGTGTGCGCAGTTTGCGCTTCGTTGCGTCCATATACAAAAGAACGGCATACGACGTGTTGCCGTCGCGACCTGCGCGCCCCGCCTCCTGGTAGTAAGCCTCGAGGCTCTGCGGCATGCCGTAGTGGATGACCACGCGCACATCCGCCTTGTCGATGCCCATGCCGAAGGCGTTGGTCGCTACCATCACGCGTGTCTTGCCCTGTGTCCACTCCCTCTGGCGCAGGACGCGCTGCTCATGCGCAAGCCCGGCGTGGTAGTAGGTGGCGGGGATGTCGTCGTTCGTCAGTGTGGCGGCCACATCTACCGTTACGGCGCGGCTCTGGCAATAGACGATGGCGGAACCTGTGGTTGCCTTGAGGATATTGACCATCTCCTTGTCCATATTCTCCGTGTTCCTCGCCACATAGACGAGGTTCTTGCGGTCGAAACTCATGCGGAAGACATTCGGACGCGAAAACGAGAGCTGGCGCTGGATGTCCTCGACCACCAACGGGGTGGCGGTGGCGGTGAGCGCAAGCACGGGAACACCGGGCAGCAACTCCCTCACCTTGCTTATCTCCAGATAGGCAGGGCGGAAGTCGTAGCCCCACTGCGAGATGCAGTGCGCCTCGTCGATGGCGATGAGGCACACCTTCATGCGCGAGAGCTTGTTCCGGAACAACGACGACGCGAGGCGCTCGGGCGAGACATAGAGAAACTTGTATCCCCCGAAGATGCAGCTCTCCATCACCGTCAGCGCCTCCTCATGCCCCATCGACATGTTGATCGAGGCGGCCCGTATACCCAACTTCCTGAGATTGGCCACCTGGTCCTGCATCAGCGAGATGAGCGGACTGATGACAAGGCACAGACCCTCCATCGTCATCGTCGGCACCTGGAAGGTGATGCTCTTGCCGCCGCCCGTGGGCATCAGACCGAGCGTGTCCTCGCCTCGGCCTATGCTCTCGATGATGTCGCGCTGGATGCCACGAAAGTCATCGTAGCCCCAGAACGAACGGAGTATCTCAAGGTAGCGGTCCATCACTCGGAAGGACGGATGTCCTCAATCTGCAGCTGGGTCTCGCCGCG
Source organism: Bacteroidaceae bacterium (assembly GCA_021443415.1). GTDB lineage: Bacteria > Bacteroidota > Bacteroidia > Bacteroidales > Bacteroidaceae > Physcousia. The sequence goes on from JABUTZ010000024.1 coordinate 20,751, forward strand.
GTGGTGGGTGTTCTCCTCGATGGCATAGACGATGTCGAAGGCGTGGCGCGACTTGATGTAGCGTGCCTCGCTGCTCTGTCCGAAGGCTATGCCGCTGTGCACGATGCCCGACGCACTGTCGAGCAGTTCGAGGCGGATATGCTCCTGATGGCGACCGACGACGCGGCTCGTGCCATAGTCGCACACGTTCTTGGTGATGAACAGTGGTCGTGGATTGTCAGGACCGAATGGCGAGAGGCGCTTGAGGTCGTTCATCAGGCGGCGCGTGATGTCGCGGAAGTCGAGCGACGCCTCCACCTGCAAGAGGGGTTTCGTCTGGTTGTCGCTGATGTTCGCCTCGACATACTCGTTGAATCGGCGTGCGAACTCCTTCACTCTCTCAACCTTCATCGTCAGTCCGGCGGCATACGGATGACCGCCGAAGTTCTCCAGTATGTCGCGGCACGACTCTATGGCCTTGTAGATGTCGAAGCCCGGTACCGAGCGCGCCGAACCTGTCGCCACTCCGTCCACCATCGTGATTACCACCGACGGACGGAAATAGACCTCCGTCAGGCGCGACGCCACGATGCCGATGACACCCTTGTGCCACTCGTTCGAGAACAGCACGATGGAGTGCTTCTCATGCTGGGCGTCAAGGTTGGCTACGATTTGGTTCGCCTCCTCGGTCATCTGTTTGTCGAGGTCCTTGCGCTGATCGTTGTAGTCGTTGATCTGCTCCGCCAGCTGACGAGCCATCTCGACGTCCTTCTCCACGAGCAGGTCCACGGCCTCGCGTCCGTTCTGCACGCGGCCCGAGGCATTGATGCGCGGCCCGATCTTGAACGTGATGTCGTTGATGCCCAAGTCGCGCTCGCCCAGTCCGCACACGTCGATTATCGCCTTCAGGCCGGTCGAGGGGTTGGAGTTGAGCTGGCGCAGGCCGTGGTAGGCGAGGATGCGGTTCTCGCCCAGTATGGGCACGATGTCGCTCGCTATCGACACAGCCACAAGGTCGAGCAGGGGTATCAGCTTGGCGAAGTCGATGCCGTTGCTCTTGGCGAACGCCTGCATGAGTTTGAAGCCGACGCCGCAACCCGAAAGATGGGGATAGGGATAGGTCGAATCGACCCGCTTGGCATTGAGGATGGCCACTGCCGGCGGCAGCACGTCGTCGGGCACATGGTGGTCGCAGATGATGAAGTCGATGCCCTGCTCCTTGGCATAGGCTATCTCATCGACAGCCTTGATGCCGCAGTCGAGCACGATGATCAGCTTCACTCCGGTCATCGCCGCGTAGTTGATGCCGCGGCGCGACACGCCATACCCCTCCTCGTAGCGGTCGGGGATATAGTAGTCTATGTTGCTTGAATACTGCTGAAGGAATTTGTATACCAACGCCACAGCCGTACACCCGTCCACGTCGTAGTCGCCGTACACAAGGATACGTTCCTTACGACCCAACGCCTGGTTGAGACGCTCCACGGCCACGTCCATGTCATTGTACAGGAAGGGGTCGTGCAACTCGGTAAGCTGGGGGCGGAAGAAGCGGCGCGCCTCGGCGGAGGTGGTCACACCACGTCGCATGAGCAACTGTCCGATGACAGGACTCATGCCCAGTTCCTGGGCGAGAGCCTGCGCTGCTTCCTGAAGTTGTGGGTTGGCGTCATTGGTTTGCCACTCAAACTTCATCTCCTGGTCACTTCAGCCCGAGCTTCTTCTTTATGTCCTTGGGCAGAGCGTCTTTGTGCACAAGGATGTTCATGGTCTTGTAGGCGACGAATGCCTTCGAGGCATAGAACATGCCCTTGTAGGTGCCGTAGTCGCCCCATGAGTTCTTCACCATGAAGTATTCTTTACCTGTCTGGTCCTTGGCCTTGCCGTAGATGACCATGCCGTGGTCGTCGGTCGTCTCCCAGTTGTCGTATGCCTCCTGGCGCATCTCCTGGGTGATGGTCTTCTCGGGGGCGGGCTTGCGCAGGGCCTCGCTGGCGCGCTGCGACGGTGTGAGCCCCAGCCAGCGTGCCTGGTCGCTGCCCGTGAGGTCCTGCTCCGCCTCGGTGTCGGGCACTACGCTGACGTTGCCCGTGCGGTTGAAGCCGGTCTCGCTCACGTCACTGCCCCATGCGATGGTGAAGCCGTTGTCGATGGCGTTGTCCATGACAGCCATCAGCTCTTCCAAGGGCAGGTTGTAGCTCAGTCCCCAGCGCCAGTTGTCCTGCACTTCGATGGCGAACTGCGAGTAGAAGGGATAGTGGGTGTAGCTGGTCAGCGACACGTAGTCGTCCATGTTGAGGCCGAGCATCTTGGCATACGACTGGGGGGTGTACTCCACGCCGTTCACCTTGAAGGTCTCAGGCAGTTTGCCGAGGTACTGGTCATAGACGGCCGACACGCAGTTCTTCCACAGCGGCGAGATTTTCTTCTGCTTGCCCTTGGCTATCGAGTTGACGATGGCAGAGGCGATCTGGTCGAGCTCGTTGTGGTTGATGGTCTTGCTGCCGTAGGGAGAGCCGGGCTCGGGCATGGCGTCCTGGGGGCAGATGCCGTAGTTCTTAAGGCAATAGACAACGTCGTAGAAACTGCCGCCCTGTGCGAACGACACGTCGCCATGCGTGCGCACGGCTTGCTGGGCGCGGTCGGTCATGGTGTGGTGCACGACGAACATCTCGCAGAGGTCATACTCGCCCTTGCCCAGGCGCAGCAGTTCGCTCTCGAAGAACGACAGGCTGCTGAAGCACCAGCACGTGCCGCTCTGGCTCTGGTTCTTGATGCTCGTGATGGGGTTCTCCTTGATGGTTGTGAACTGGAATCCCTCGTCCTTCGAGGTGGTCTCATTCGTGGCATCCTGTGCCATTGCCACACTCGCGCTCAGCGCCAGCATGGCAAGAAAAAAGATTTTCTTCATTGTATTGTGTTTTTGTTTTTTTCAGGTGATTATCTTGCCATCTCCGCCTCGACGTCCTCCACGGTGATGGGTATCTGTCGCTCGCCAATCAGGCGGCAACCGTCGGCAGTGATGAGTATGTCGTCCTCGAGGCGTATGCCGCCGAAGTCCTTGTAGGTCTCCACCTTGTCGTAGTTGATGAACTCCTTGTGCAGTCCCTTCGCGCGCCACTCGTCGATGAGTTGCGGGATGAAGTAGATGCCCGGCTCGTCGCTCATGACGAAGCCCTCCTGCAGTCTGCGGCCGCAGCGCAGGAAGGCGGTGCCGAACTGCGTGCTGGGGCGCACCTCGTCGTCATAGCCGACGTATATCTGCCCGAGTGCCTCCATGTCGTGCACGTCGAGTCCCATCATGTGACCGAGTCCGTGGGGCATGAACAGGGCGTGCGCTCCGGCGGCCACTGCCTCATCGACGTCACCGCACATCAAGCCCAGTTCCTTCAGTCGCTCCGTGAGCACGCGGCAGGCGGCGAGGTGCACGTCTATCCACTTCACACCGGGACGGGCGATGGTCAGTGCGTGGCCATGGGCGGCGAGCACGGTGTTGTAGATGTCTTTCTGTCGCTGGGTGAACTTGCCGCTGACGGGCATCGTGCGCGTGTTGTCGCTCGTGTAGTGCGAACCTATCTCGCAACCCGAGTCGCAAATCACGAGGCGGCCCGCCTCGAGCTTGTTGTCGCGCGGTATGCCGTGCAGTATCTCGCCGTGCATCGAGAAGATGGTCGGAAACGAGATGTATCCGTGGGCGCACGCCACGCGGTTAACCTCGGCGGCCACCTCCAGCTCGCTCACGCCCTCGCGGATTTTGTGCATCGCCGTCGTGTGCATCTCATAGCCCACCTTGGCGGCTTTCTCCAGTTCGGCGACCTCCTCGGCTGTCTTGCACGCACGCTGGTCGATGACGGCGTGTATGAGCTTGAGCGAGGCGGCCTCCTTCTGCTTCGATGGGTGGATGCCGAGCAGGTCCATGATTTGGATCTGGATGTCGTGGCGATAGGGAGGCAGGAAATGTACGGTGCGCCCTTTCGCCCGAGCCTCGTTCACCAGCTCGGCGAGCCGGGCCATCGGTGCCGTGCGGGCTACTCCTATCTCGGCTGCCATGTCGGCCACGCTGGGGGTCTCACCCATCCACACGATGTCGTCGATGTCGATGTCGTTGCCTATCAGCCACTCGTCGCCGCTCTCGCAGTCGATGACGCCCACCAGTCCGTCGCGCTTCTGCGCGAAATAGTAGACGAACGAACTGTCCTGGCAGAAATTGTAAGTGTTGGCGGGGTAGTTGTAGGGCACCTCGTTGTTGCCAAAAATGACGATAAGCCCCTCCCCTACTCGCTGGCGCAAGACGGCGCGCCTGCTCTCATACGTTTGTTTGCTGAACGTTGTCATGTCGGTTTTTTTATTTGGGGGCAAATTTACGAAAAAATCCCGACATAGCCTAACGTTTTAAGGATTTTTAGACAAAAGTCACATCACAGCCTGCCACCATTCCGTCTGTTTTATGTCCTGGTCCCATGTCCGCCCGTACGAGCCGTATTTGGCTTGCGGCACGTAGATGCTCACGCCGCAGATGTCGTCCATGTCCTTTATCTTGCCCCGGTATAGGGGCGCAAAGCCGTCGCACACGCTGTCCCAGCTCTCCGTGGCATGCGACGTGACGATGATGCTGTCCCTCAGCGCGCACCACTCGCCGTAGTGTTCCGACCCGGCGTATTGGCGCATCACGCCCTTGATGTCATAGAAGTCCGGATAGTCCGACGTCCTGCCGCAAAATCGCCAGTAGTCCTGTGCGTCGTTGAGCTGTGGTTCGGCTCCGTCCATAAGTTTCTTCGTCACTTGGGCAAATCGCTCCAACCGACAGGTTTCCACCACACTTATGACTACGCCTCCAGTATTCCTATGCGCCATCGTGTACATCTCGTCGTCGTAGTATTGCCGTGCTATCGCCGTCGCCGCCGAATCCTTCTGGAAGAAGCGCTCCATCATGTGGTCGTAGGTGGCACCCTCGCCCGGGATTTCCGCCGGCGAGGCGATGATATAGTCGGTCACATTCCTCAGGGCGTAAGCCACCTCGATGCCTTGCATCATGCATGCGTCAAAAAACAGGAAGCTGAGCTTGGGCATCACGGAGAGAGCGTCCGCCAACTCCTCCACTCCCATCTTGCAGGTGCGGCTTTCCGCTGACGAGCCGTGGCCGTCGAAGATGATCGATTTCTGCGGACCGCTGTTATGCGTATGCACACCTGGTATCCAGCCGCATCCGTGGCTCCACATCACGACTCCGTATTCGGGCGAGGGTGCCAGTGCGCACATGCGTTGCAACACCTCGCGCATCGCCGTGGGATCGGCGCAGCAGACTGCATCTGGATAGGTGTACAGCCGCACCGTGTCCTTGCGTGTGCGACTGATTTCATAGATGCGGGGATTGTCGTTCCAGTCGTCGACAAACACGAGCACCTTGCCGTCGCGAGGTATCGACGACGCTCCGTTGATCAGTTCCTCTATGTCCAGTCGCGCATATCTGCTCAGCGTGTTGTCGGCGCCGATAAAGAAGAGGATTGCGCGAGCGGTGGGCACAACGGGTTCTTCCTCCGCATCGTCGTTCCTGCACGACACGATTGCGACGAGAGAAATGACGAGGAAACAGTATTTCAGCATGAACTGACGCATCATAGCAATAGAAAATATCAAAATAATGCGCAAAGTTAAGCAAAATATTCGTAACTTTGCCACGATGTTGCTTTTTTCGGACAAAAATTCGCGTATCGACTGGGCGCTGGGACTCACCGCCGTGCTTATCGCCATCGCCAGCCTGGTTATCTCGCACACTCTCGTGAGCGACCTCCAGCGTGAGGAGCGCACGCGCATGGAGTTGTGGGCGGAGGCTATGCGTGCGCTCAACCAGGCCGACGAGAACACCGACCTCGGCCTGGTGCTCAACGTCATCAACGGCAACCATACGATTCCCGTCATCGTGCTCGACAGCAACGGCAACGTGCAGACCATTCGCAACATCGACAAGCGTCACGACGAGGCTGAGCTGACCGCCATAGCGCACGAATGGCGCAGCGAAGGCAACGTCATCCGCGTCGAGATGGACTCCCACGACTATATGGAGGTGTGCTACGACGAGAGCACTATGCTGCGCCGACTCACGCGCTATCCCTACATCCAACTGCTTGTCGTCGCGGCATTCATGGTTGTGTGCATCATCGCCCTGCTCGCCGCCAAGCGCGCCGAGCAGAACAAGGTGTGGGTGGGGCTGAGCAAGGAGACCGCCCACCAGCTCGGCACTCCCATCTCCTCCTTGATGGCGTGGGTCGAGGTGCTGCGCGAGAACTACCCCGACGACGAACTCATCCCCGAACTGGACCAGGACGTGAAGCGCCTGGAGCGCATCGCCGAGCGTTTCTCGAAGATTGGATCCGCCCCCGAACTCAAGCCTACCGACGTGACCGCGGTCATCAACAATGTGGTGCGTTACATCAAGCGGCGCACGAGCCACCACGTGACCATCACCACCGACCTGCCCGACTCGCCGCTGACAGCCACCATCAACGCACCTCTCTTCGAGTGGGTGATCGAGAACCTCTGCAAGAACGCCGTCGATGCCATGCACGGCAACGGCAGCCTCACGCTTACCGCCTTCGAGGAGCGCGGCAAGGCGGTGGTCGAGGTGAGCGACACGGGTTGCGGCATTCCGCCCAGCAAGTTCGAGAGTGTGTTCCGCCCGGGCTATACCACCAAGCAACGCGGCTGGGGCCTTGGCCTCTCGCTCGCCAACCGCATCATACGCGAGTACCACCGCGGCAGCATCTTCGTCAAATCGAGCGAAGTGGGCGTAGGCACGACGTTCCGCGTGGAAGTGTAGATTTAGAGTGTAGAGAGTAGAGAGTAGAGAGTAGAGAGTAGAGAGTAGAGAGTAGAGAGTAGAGTGTAGAGTGTAGAGATTAAAGAGTGAAAGTGGGCGAAATTTGGGGAAAAGATGGGCGATTTGTTAATTATTCGCAAAAAAGTTTTTCTGTATAAATAAAAATGTGTAACTTTGCACTCCGTATGAGTATGCCCAGCCAATACACAATCCCGCTGACGGGTTACCGCGACATGGCGGACGAGTATGACTATCAGCTTGCTGACGCATATTTCGAGGCCATTGGGGACAGTGTGATAGGCGGTGGCGATGTGCATGCGCACGTCGGCATCAGGCGGCTCGAAGGAGGAGCGACACTCAGCATACGGTTTGCGGGCGCAGTCACGGTGCCGTGCGACCGATGCCTGGCTCCGATGGAGATAGAGGTATCCGCCTCCGAAGAACTCAAGGTGGTGTATGGTGACCGCAACGAGGACGACGGGGAGACGATAACGATAGACGAGCGCGAAGGGACGATAGACTTAGCCAATATCCTCTTCGAGCTGATCGCCCTACAGGTTCCCCTGCAGCACAGCCATCCCGAAGGCGGCTGCGACGAGCAGATGGCAGGAATGCTGAGGCAGTACATAGTGACCGACTGAAAATTCAAAACAACAACAAAAACATTATACAACAATGGCACATCCTAAAAGAAGACAATCGAAGACACGCACCCTCAAGAGAAGGACTCATGACAAGGCAGTAGCTCCAACGCTGGCAAAATGCCCCAACTGCGGCGAGTTCCACGTTTACCATACTGTATGCCCCGCCTGCGGCTACTATCGCGGAAAGGTGGCTATCAAGATGGATGAGGTTGAAGCATAAAGCACGACACACACACCGCCCCCAACCGTGACACAACGAGCCACGATTGGGGGCGAAATGATTTGATTATGGGCAACATAAACGCAGTGATAACAGGTGTGGGCGGCTACGTGCCCGACTACATCCTGGACAACGAGGAGATGTCGCGCATCGTCGATACGAGCGACGAATGGATCATGCAGCGCATCGGCGTGAAGACGCGCCACATTCTCAAGCCCGAACAAGGCTGCGGTGTGGGCTACCTGATGAAGCGCGCCGTGGCTCAGCTCTTTCTCAAGACAGGAGTCAGCCCCGAGAGCATCGACATGGTGCTGTGCTGTGCCACCGAGCCTGACTATCACTTCCCCTCCACCGCCTCAATTATCATCGGCGAGTTCGGCATGACCAACGCCTTCGGCTTCGACATGGAGGCGGCATGCGCCGGCTTCCTCTACGCTCTCGACACCGCCTCGGCATACATCCGCGCCGGACGTTGCAAGCGCATCATAGTGATGGGCGGTGACCAGATTTCGGCTTACACCAACTACACGGACCGCAACACGTGCCCCATCTTCGGCGACGGTGCCGGCTGCGTACTGATGGAGGCCACCACCGAGGAACTGGGACTGATCGACGGTGTCTACCACGTCGACGGCAAGGGCTTTCCCTACCTGCGCCAGACGGCGGGAGGCACGGCAAAGGTTGCTTCCTATGAGACCGTGGACAATCACGAGCACACCGTCTACCAGGAGGGTCGCGCCGTATACAAGCATGCGGTCATCGACATGAGCACCGCCATCATCGAAGTGATGAAGCGCAACAACCTGGAGGCGAAGGACATCGATTGGCTCGTGCCCCACCAGGCGAACATCAACATCGAGGAGAGCGTGGCTCAGCGCGCGGGCATCGACAAGTCGCACGTGATGATCAACGTGGACCACATGGGCAACTCGAGCAGCGGCACCATCCCTCTCTGCCTCTGGGAGTACGAACCTCGCCTCAAGAAGGGCGACAAACTGATATTCACCGCTTTCGGTGCCGGCTTCACCTGGGGAGCAAGTTACCTCATCTGGGGCTACGACGGAGCCACCGAAGCCGCGAAGTCGCCTGCCGAGTTCTACAAAGAGGGCGAGATTACGCGCGAGGAGTGGTACGCGAAGCGGAAGAACAGAGAATAGAGTGTAGAGATTAGAGTGTAGAGTGTAGAGTGTAGAGTGCAGAGTGCAGAGATTAGAGTGTAGAGATTAGAGTGTAGAGATTAGAGTGTAGAGATTAAAGGGTATAATTGCATGAAATCGGGATTTGTGAATATAGTGGGCAACCCCAATGTGGGCAAATCGACGCTGATGAACTTGCTTGTGGGCGAGCGCATCAGCATTGCCACGTTCAAGGCGCAGACCACACGCCATCGCATCATGGGCATCGTCAACACACCGACGATGCAGGTGGTGTATAGCGACACGCCCGGTGTGCTCAAACCCAACTACAAACTGCAGGAGCAGATGCTCCAGTTCAGCGAGAGTGCCCTCCAGGATGCCGACATCCTGCTCTACATGACCGACGTGGTCGAGAAGGCGGACAAGAACGAGGAGTTTCTCGCCAAGGTGGCACGCATGAAAGTGCCCGTGCTGCTGCTCATCAACAAGATCGACCAGAGCAACCAGCAGGAACTGACCGCCAAGGCGGACGAGTGGCACGAGGCGCTACCCAATGCCGAGATCTTCCCCATCAGTGCGAAGGCGAAGTTCGGCGTCGACCAGGTGATGCGCCGCATCGAGGAACTCCTGCCCGACGCCCCACCCTATTTCGACACCGACCAACTGACCGACAAGCCAGCGCGCTTCTTCGTCAACGAGATCATCAGAGAGAAGATACTCCTTTATTATGACAAGGAGATTCCCTACAGCGTGGAGGTGGCTGTCGAGTCGTTCAAGGAGACCGACCGCAGCATTCACATCAACGCCACGATATTCTGCGAGCGCGAGAGCCAGAAGGGCATCATCATCGGACACGGCGGCGTGGCGCTCAAGCGCGTGTCATCGGAGGCGCGCAAGGACCTCGAGCGCTTCTTCGGCAAGAGCATCTACTTAGAGACCTTCGTCAAGGTGGACAAGGACTGGCGGCAGAGCGGCAAGGCGATGAAGCGCTACGGATATGATTTGGACTAACAGAAAGAGAAAGAGATGTCAAACCTTGTAGCCATAGTAGGACGACCGAACGTGGGCAAGTCCACATTGTTCAACCGTCTGACCAACACCCGCCACGCCATCGTGAGTGACGAGGCGGGCACCACGCGCGACCGCCAGTACGGCAAGTGCGAGTGGACAGGAAAGGAATTCAGCGTCGTCGACACCGGAGGATGGGTGGTCAACAGCGACGACATATTTGAGGAGGAGATTCGCAAGCAAGTGTCTATAGCCACCGAGGAGGCTGACGTGGTGCTGTTCCTCGTCGATGTGACGAACGGTGTCACCGACCTCGACATGCAGGTGGCGGACATCCTTCGCCGCCAGAACCGCAAGCCCGTCATCCTCGTATCCAACAAGACGGACAACAACGCCCAGGTCTACGAGGCGGCGGAGTTCTACTCGCTCGGTCTCGGCGACCCCTACTGCATCAGTGCGGCTACGGGAAGCGGCACGGGCGACCTCTTGGACAAGGTGCTCGAGTTGCTGCCCAAGGACGCGAGCGAGGAGCTGGACGAGATGATTCCGCGCTTCGCCGTCGTCGGCCGTCCTAACGTGGGCAAGTCGAGCCTCATCAACGCCTTTATCGGCGAGGACCGACACATCGTCACCGACATAGCCGGCACGACGCGCGACTCCATCTACACGCGCTACGAGAAGTTCGGCTTCGACTTCTACCTCGTCGACACCGCGGGCATTCGCAAGAAGAACAAGGTGAACGAGGACCTTGAGTTCTACAGCGTCATGCGCTCCATCCGAGCCATCGAGAACAGCGATGTCTGCATTCTCATGATCGACGCCACGCGCGGCATCGAGGCGCAGGACATGAACATATTCCAGATTATCCAGCGCAACAAGAAGAGCCTCGTCGTGGTGGTCAACAAGTGGGACACCGTCGAGGACAAGAACACGCAGGTGATGAAGGGCTACGAGGACGCCATCCGCGATCGCATGGCCCCGTTCACCGACTTCCCCATCGTGTTCGCCTCGGCGATGACCAAGCAGCGCATCTTCAAGGTGCTCGAGACCGCCAAGGAGGTTTATGACAACCGTGTGCGCCATGTGGGCACGCGCCGTCTCAACGAGGAGATGCTGCCTCTCATCGAGGCCTATCCGCCCCCAAGCATGAAGGGCAAGTACATCAAGATCAAGTACTGCTCGCAGTTGCCCGATGTCCACGTTCCCTCGTTCGTGTTCTACGCCAACCTGCCCCAGTACGTCAAGGAGCCCTACAAGCGTTTCCTCGAGAACAAGATCCGCGAGCGCTGGGACTTCAGCGGCACGCCCATCAACATATTCGTACGACAGAAATGAAGCACACCTTATATATATTATTAGCGTTGCTCTCCTTGACAGCGTGCGACCGGCAGACCCCCTCCGAGGCTGTCGAGCACTACTACCGGTGCCTGATGGACTCCGACTTCGAGGCGTGGATAGACGGCACGCTCCACGGCGAGGCATACACCGGCGAGGTGCGCCAAGAGCGCATCGACCTGCTGCGCCAGTATCTCCAGATGGAGCATGAACTGCGCGGAGGCATCTGCTCCGCCAAGGCGGTCCGCGACACGACCGTCGAGGACAACTCCTACGTATTCATGGAGTTGGCATACGGCGACTCGACCAAGGAGGAAATCCTCGTCCCCGTGGTCCGACAGAACGACACGTGGAAGATGAAGTGACCAAAATCGCAAATCAACAATAACCAACCAATATCTAATCAAATGAAAAAACTATTCACCCTGCTGACCGTCGCCCTCGTGGCAATGGCAGCCAAAGCACAGTTGCTGCCCGAGTTCTCGACGGCAGACAACCCCATCTGGTATCAGGTGCAGTTCAAAGCCGGCAGCGCATGCCTCGCCGACCAAGGTTCGGGCAGCAATCTGCTCACAGCCACCAAGGGTACCGCCGACGCACAGAAATGGTGCTTCATCGGCGACAACGAGAA
>JABUTZ010000024.1:32805-34330 GCA_021443415.1 Bacteroidaceae bacterium
CGACGCACAGAAATGGTGCTTCATCGGCGACAACGAGAATGGCTTCAAGATGAAGTCGAAGGCCGGCCGCTACATCGGTTTCGCCAACTCTCGCTTCATCGGCACGACAGAGGCAGAGGCCGTCACGCTGATGATGAAGGACAGCGACGGCTACTGGGAACTGCGCCGCAAGGACGCCTCCAACTACATGAACCAGTGGGGCGGCACGGGCGCCGGCAAGCAACTGGGCGAGTGGGGCTACGGCGACTCGAACAACGCCATGTCGTTCATCCTCGCTTCCGCCGTTCTGCCCAAGTTCTCCGACGATGCCAACGAATACTGGTACTTCATCCAGTACAGCAACGGCGAATACACCATCGAGTCGCAGGGACTGGAGAAGAACTGCCTCACCTCGACCGTCGACTACAACAACAAGCAGCTGTGGAAGCTCGTGGGCGACAAGGACAACTTCAAACTCATCTGCAAGGACGGCGGCTATGGCTATTTCAACACCGCCTCGAAGGCAGACGCCCAGTCGTTCGGCTCGCTCCAGGCAAGCGCCGGCAACAGCACCGAGTTCAAGCTCTATGAGACGACCAACGCCACCTACTCACCCGCATGGGAGATACACGTCAAGAACGGCACCGGCAGCCTCGCCACATACCCCGGCCTGAACATGTACCGCGGTGCCAACATGGGCGTGACCATCTCGACATGGTCGGCTGGCGACAACGGCAACTGCCTGCGCTTCATCTCCGAGGCTTCGATGAAGTTCTCCGAGTATGCCGTGAGCGGTGCCACGAGCTTCACCCCCGAGAGCAAGTACACGCTCTGGTACACCCTGCCAGCCACAGCCACCAAGTCGGGCAACAAGTGGATGGAATACTCACTGCCCATCGGCAACGGACAGCTGGGCGCCAGCCTCTTCGGCGGCATTCAGAAAGACCAGATCATGCTCAACGAGAAGACCCTCTGGTCCGGCTCCAACGGCATGAGCGGCAACTACACCCACTATGGCGACGGCATCGTCTACGGTTCGTACCTGCTCTTCGGCAACCTCTATGCCGAGAACCTCGACGAGACAGCCGGCTTCGGCTTCAGCTCGAGCGAGCCGGCGCAGAACTACGTGCGCTCGCTCAACCTCGAGACAGGTGTCGGCAAGGTGCAGTTCAGCAATCCCGACAACACCATCAACTACACACGCGAGTATTTCGCCTCCAACCCCGACGGAGCCATCGTAGCCCACTACAAGGCCGACCAGAGCGGCAAGGTGAGCCTGCGCTTCTCGCTTGAGAGCGGCGCCCCCGCCCTGCAGGTGCCCACGGCCTACACCGAGAACGGCGGTCGCTTCAGCGGCAAGCTGAACACGGTGAGCTATGCGGCTGAGTTCCGCGTGGTGCCCACAGGCGGTACGATGACCAAGACCGCCTCCGGCATCGAGGTGCGCGGCGCCGACGAAGTGACTGTCGTCATCGTGTGCAAGACCGACTACGACGCATACTCGAAGACATACGTGAGCGAGACAGCCAACCTGGTGGCCAACACC
>JABUTZ010000025.1:0-44006 GCA_021443415.1 Bacteroidaceae bacterium
TTCGCTGCCATCGACTTGCCAAAGCGACGGCAACGGCTGACGCAGGTAAAACTCTTTTCTGTGAAGAGTGTGCTATTGATCTCTGCTATCAAACCGGTTTTGTCAACGTATTCGCTCATCAGAGCGCGTGCAAACGCTTCGTTGCCTTTATTGATGTACAATGCCATATTTTGATTCCTTTAGGGTGCAATAGGACTATTCGTGGACAAAGGTACAAATAAAAATTTGAAATAACGGCAAATTTTTGCAAATGGTGTGTCGTTTTGCCTTAAAAACCGACAAATCGCAAAGGCAATGACATGGGAAAGCATTCCAGCGCGTATCAGGCTGTTCAGGCTCCGCTCTTTTCACAAAAAAAGCAGGTGACAACAACGTTGTCCACCTGCTCTGTCGGGATGACAAGATTCGAACTTGCGACCACACGCCCCCCAGACGCGTACTCTAACCGGGCTGAGCTACATCCCGCTCACTCGCGAGAGAGGTCATTTTTCGGGGTTTCTCTCGTTTGCGAGTGCAAAATTACAAGTTTTCTTTTATCTGTGCAAATTTTTGAGTAATTTTGTAGCGAAAAAATGCGAAATGACCAAAAGACTGACCATAAACGCCCCCGAACGGCTCCGTGCGAGCGTCGTTTTGCCGTCGAGCAAGAGCCTCTGCAACAGGGTGCTGATGATAGGCGCGCTGGCGGGAGGCGAACAGCCCGCGAACCTGAGCGACTGCGACGACACGCGGGTGATGGTGAGGGCGCTCGGAAACGGCGGACACGAGACGGACGTGATGGGAGCAGGCACGGCAATGCGCTTCCTGACAGCCTACTTTAGCATCACGCCGGGCGAGCGCACCATCACAGGCAGCGAGCGCATGCGCCAGCGTCCCATCGGTGTGCTGGTCGACGCCCTGCGCTCGCTGGGCGCCGACATCGCGTATGCAGACAAGGAGGGCTTCCCGCCCCTGCGCATCTGCGGACGGCGGTTGGAGGGAGGCGAGCTGAGTCTCTCGGGAAGTGTCAGTTCGCAGTATGTCTCGGCGCTGATGATGATTGGTCCCATGCTGGAGCGCGGACTGACCCTGCGCCTGACGGGCGAAATCGTGAGCCGCTCGTACATCGACTTGACGATGAGTGTAATGCGAGATTTCGGAGCAACAGTAAGTTGGACAGACGAGAGCACGATAGAGGTGGCGAGCGGTGGCTACACGCCCACGCCATACAGCGTCGAAAATGACTGGACGGCGGCTTCGTACTGGTACGAGATGGTGGCGCTGAGCAAGGACCCGGATGCCGAGGTGCGCCTGCCCGGACTGCGCGACGACAGCGCCCAGGGCGACCGCGCCGTAGCAAAGATGTTCGAGCGGCTCGGAGTGGAGACCGCCTTCGATGGCACGACAGCCATCATTCGCAAACGTGCCATCGCCGCCAAAGGCACGGTAGAGATGGATTTCACAGACAACCCCGACTTAGCGCAAACCCTCGTTGTCACCTGCTGTACCCTAAATCTCCCGTTCCGCTTCACCGGCCTGCAGAGCCTGCGCATCAAGGAGACCGACCGCATCGCGGCTCTTGAGACAGAGCTGCGGAAATGGGGCTACGAGCTAAAGGACGAGAAAGACAGCATAATGCAGTGGGACGGAACCCGCACCGACACCTCTGGGTCAGCCGCCATCGACACCTACGACGACCACCGCATGGCAATGTCCTTCGCCCCCGCCTGTCTGCACCGCGACAGTGTCACAATAAACAATCCAGAGGTAGTAACCAAGTCCTACCCCACTTTCTGGGACAGCCTGCGCACGGCTGGTTTCAAAATAAATCACGCCTGAAATACGTTTAATATATGCAGTTGTTGCTGATAGTGATTGTTGCGCTTGTGCTGCTGGGACTGGTGGCATGGGTGGCTGGGCGTCTGCGCGAGCGCCGGCTGCAAAGGCAGCTGGAGGCGGGCGAGATAGACGAGATGCCCACCGTGCGCACCATCGACCAGGAGTGTTGCGGACAGCACGAGGTGTGCGAGCGCGACAGCCTGCTGGCGGCTGTGAGCAAGGCGATCGAGTACTACGACGACGAGGAACTGGACCGCTTTCACGGGCGTGAGGGCAACAGCTATACGGACGAGGAGGCGGACGAGTTTCGCGACATCCTCTACACGATGAAAAACGAGGACGTGGCGGGCTGGGTGCGCAGCCTCCAACTGCGGGCCATCAACCTGCCCGACAGCGTCAAGGACGAGGTGATAATGATCATAGGAGAACGGCGGAGTTAGAGTGTAGAGTGTAGAGTGTAGAGTGTAGAGAATAAATTATATAGAATATATAGACTCTATAGAATCTATAGAATCTATAAAATCTAAACAACAAAAATGCACCGCAGGAGCATCAACATACCGACGTGGGCAGTCATCATGGTGGCTGTGACGCTCTGCGTTGCTTGCTCGACGAAGAAGAACACGAAGCTGGTGCGCATGTACCATTCGTTCACCGCCAAATACAACACGACATACAACGGCGAACTGGCGTTTCTCGAGGGTCTGGAGGCGCAGGAGAAAGGGCACCGCGACGACTACTCGCTGCTGCTGCCCATCAACGTCTCGCAGAACAACTCAACCGCCAAGCTGGGCAGTTCGAACTTCGACCGCACCATCGAGAAGGCGGAGAAGGCGATCAAGAAGCACAGCATCAAGGCCAAGCCCGTGCGCAAGAGCAACAACCGCCTGACCGCCAAGGAGAAGGCCTACCGCAACAAGCGCGAGTTCAACCCCTTCTTGAAAAAGCCGTGGATGATGCTGGCGGAGAGCCAGTTCCGCAAGGGCGAGTTCATCGAGGCGGCCTCCACCTTTAATTATATAATACGTCTCTACTACGACGAGCCGGACGTGCTCTGCGTGGCGAGGGCGTGGCTGGCGCGCTGCTACGTGGCGCTCGACTGGCCCTACGACGCCGAGGACGTGCTTCGCAAGATGGGGCGCGACTCGATCACGGCAAAGGGTGAGCGCGAGCGCGAGAAGGCATACGCCGCCTACTACGTGCAGACGGGACAGTACGACAAGGCGGTGCCGTGCCTCCAAAAGGCGGTCAAATACGAGAAGCGGTCAAGGCAGAAGCCGCGCCTCAACTACCTGCTCGGACAGGTGGCGCAACTGGCGGGCGACAACAACACGGCTTACAAGGCGTGGCGCAGTGTGGTGCGCGCCAACCCGACCTACGAACTGGCTTTCAACGCCCGCCTGCGCCAGGCGGAGGTGCTGAGCGCGACCAACTACCGCGGCGTGCTGAAGAAGTTGCGCCGCATGGCCCGCAGCGACAAGAACATCAACTATCAGGACCAGATCTACCACGCCATCGGCAACGTATATATCTCCATCGGCGACACACTGCGCGCCATCGACGCCATGCGCACGGGCGTGGACAAGGCGACGCAGGGAGGCAGCAACAAGACGGCGCTCATGCTCCACCTCGGACAGCTCTACTGGGACAAGGAGAAGTACATCGAGGCGGAGGAGATGTACCGCCAGGTGGCGACGGCTCTGGACAAGAAGCACAAGGAATACCAGGAGTCGGTGCGACGCAACGACATCCTCAAGGACCTCGCCCCGCCCCTCTCCGACGTGAAACTGCAGGACTCGCTCCTCGCCCTCTCGGTGATGGACGAGAAGGACTACCTCGCCGCCATCGACCGCGTCATCGANCCCTGAAGAAGAAGGAGCGCGAGGAGGAGAAGCGCAACGAACTGGCAGGCGGCTCGGGCAATAACCAGAATCGTCCGCAGAACCAGAACCAAAATCAGCAGCCGCAGACTCCGCAGGCTCCCAGCATCCAACGGCCGGGAGAGCGTGCGGTGTTCTACTTCTACAACCAGCAGACGGTCATGCAGGGCAAGCAGACCTTCGACCGCCAGTGGGGAGGGCGCGCCCTCGAGGACAACTGGCGGCGCCAGAACAAGCAGGCGCAGAACGAGGGTCAGAACGAGGGTTTTGACTACGATGACGACGGCAGTGCGGAGGCGATGCAGGACAGCATAATGAACGAGGAGGACCAGCGCATAGCCGACTCGCTCGCCAACGACCCGCACCGTCGCGAGTACTACCTCGCGCAGATTCCCTTCACCGACGAGGCGAAGGCTGTTGCTCACGCCACCATCTCCGAGGGTCTGTTCAAGGCGGGACTGCTCGAGATTACGCCCCTCGAGAACTACCCGCTCGCCGAGCGCACACTGGAGCGTCTGCTCGCCGACTACCCCGAGTTTGACAAGACGCCTGAGGTCTATTACCATCTCTTCCTGCTCTACGGACGGCAGGGACTGACCGACCGGCGCCAGGCGTGCCGCGACACGCTGATCGGGCGGTGGCCCGACCATCAGTACGCCCGCCTGCTCGCCAACCCGCGCTACGAGCAGAACGCCCGCTACGGCAAGCATATCGAGGACTCGCTCTACGCGACCGCCTACACCCACTACCGCGCGGCGGAATACCGCGAGGTGGAACCACTCTACGTCATCCACAACGAGGACTTCCCCGAGGGTCCCCACCGCGGCCGCTTCCTCTTCGTGCGCGCCATGAGCGCCCTCTACGACGGACGCCGCGACACGTTCATGGTGACGATGAAGGAGTTGGTGGACAAGTACTCGAAGGACAGCATCTCCGTGTGGGCGAAGGAACTGGTAAAGGGTGTGCAGGAGGGTCGCATGCTCAACAGCGACGGCATGGACATGTCGAGCCTGTGGGCGCGTCGCAGCAGCGAGTACGCGAGCGACAGCGCGGCGGTGGCCGACACGCTCTCCTACGACCAGCTGACGGGCTTCGCCTTCGTTCTCGCATGGCCGGCGATGACCCTCGACGAGAACCAGTTGCTCTACGAGATGGCGCGCTACAACTTCAGCACCTTCGTGGCGCGCAACTTCGACATCGAGATGATCACCGAGGGTGCCATCCACCAGTTGCTCATACGCGGCTTCAACAGTTTCGACGAGGTGCACGCCTACGCCCAGGGTCTGATGGCGAACCAGCACCTGCGCGAGCGGCTCGAGGGCATACGCACGCTGCTCATCAGCGAGGACAACCTCAAACTGCTGGGCCGCCGCTACTCGTACGACGACTACGACGAGTTCTACCAGAACCACTTCGTGCCCTGGGAGGTGCCCGACGACCTGCGCCTCGACGAGCCCGAGATAGAGATCGTCGACCCCGAGAACATCGACCCGAACAAGAAGACCGAGGAAGAGGAGGAAGAACCGGTGGCGGACGACGACTGGCTGCCGTGAAGTTAGAGAATAGAGTGTAGAGTGTAGAGAATAAAGAATAAAAAATAAAGAATAAAGGATTACTTTTGCTGCTTGCGTCGTTATAACGTTATATCGATATATCGTTATATCGACCCCTCGAAATCTCGAAGTGTCTCTGTGTTAATCTGTGTTGAAAATCTGTGTTAATCTGTGGCAAATATCTGTGTTAATCTGTGGCAAATATCTGTGTTAATCTGTGGCATAAATCTGTGTTAATCTGTGGCAACTTACAACCTGCTTTGGGCTGACGACGAGATAGAGCATCTCCGCGCCCACATAATCTTCCTTGAGAAAAAAGGATATGACGTGACGACGGTGACCAACGGCACCGACGCCATCGAGGCTGTCGAGGAACATTCGTTCGACCTCATCCTGCTCGACGAGATGATGCCGGGCATCAGCGGTCTGGAGACCCTGCGCCGCATCAAGGAGATAGCACCCACGACACCCGTCGTGATGGTGACCAAGAGCGAGGAGGAGGACATCATGGACCAGGCTATCGGCAGCCAGATCGCCGACTACCTCATCAAGCCGGTCAACCCGACCCAGATCCTGCTCTCGCTCAAGAAGAACATCCACGAGCGCGAGATTCGCAGCGAGGTGACCGCGGGCACCTACCGCCAGGAGATTGGCAACCTGACGGCGATGATCGACGATGCTCGCTCCGTCGACGACTGGATGGGTGTCTATCGCAAGCTGGTGCACTGGGAACTGCAACTCCAGGACACGGAGGCGGCGATGGCTGACATGCTCCAGATGCAGAAGCAGGAGGCGAACGCGGCGTTCGCCAAGTTCATTCGCCGCAACTACGCCGACTGGATGGACGGCCGTCAAGAGCGCCCCGTGATGTCGCCCGACGTGTTCAAGCACAGCGTGTTCCCCGCCCTGCGCGCCGGCGAGAAGGTGGCCCTGCTGGTCTTCGACAACTTCCGCTACGACCAGTGGCGCACGCTGATGGGCGACCTCGCCGAGATGTTCGAGATCGACGAGCAGCTCTACCTGAGCATCCTGCCCACGGCGACGCAATATGCGCGCAACGCCATCTTCTCGGGCCTGCTCCCCCTGGACATCGAACGCATGTTCCCCGACCTGTGGGTCGACGAGGAGTCGGAGGAGGGCAAGAACCTCAACGAGCGCCCGCTCATACAGACGATGATGGACCGCTTCCGCCGCCACGAGTCGTTCTCCTACCACAAGCTCAACGACAGCGACCAGGTGACGCACCTGCTCAGCCACACGTCCGAGCTCGCCAACGCCGACCTCAACGTCATCGTGGTCAACTTCATCGACATGCTCTCGCACGCACGCACAGAACTGAAGATGGTGCGCGAACTGGCCAACAACGAGGCGGCTTACCGCAGCATCACGCTGTCGTGGTTCCGCCACTCGCCCCTGCGCGACCTGCTCGTCTACCTCGCGCAGACCGACCGCCGCGTCATCATCACCACTGACCACGGCAGCATACGCGCCACCACGCCCATCAAGGTGGTCGGCGACCGCAACACGAACACGGCCCTGCGCTACAAGCTGGGAAAGAACCTCGCCTACAACCCGCGCGAGGTGTTCGAAGTCAAGGACCCGAAGCGCATCGGACTACCCGCACCCAACATCTCGACGACCTACATCTTCGCCACCGGCCAGGACTTCATCGCCTACCCCAACAACTACAACTACTACGTCTCCTACTACAAGAACACCTTCCAGCACGGCGGCATCTCGATGGAGGAGATGCTCATCCCGCTGATCACGCTGCGAGGAAAGAACCGCGCTTAAATAATAAAGAATAGAGAATAAAGAATAAAGGATTACTTTTGCTGCTTGAGTCGTTAGTACGTTATAACGTTATATCGATATATCGACCCTTCGAAATCTCGAAAATTCGAAAAAATCCGTGTTAATCCGTGTTCCAGATCTGCGTTAATCTGTGGCAAAAAATATCTGCGTCAATCTGCGTTAAAAATCAATCTGAAATACATCTGCGTCAATTTAAATCCAAGCAGTAAAGCCTACAAGAACCATCTGCGTTAATCTGCGTTAAAAATCCAGCAGCGAAAAAATCGTAAATAAATTGTAAATAGTAAATCGTCAAATCGTAAATAATAAAAAGTTTATGGCAAAAATCAATTGCATCGGAATCCTGACCTCGGGCGGCGACGCCCCGGGCATGAACGCCGCCATCCGTGCGGTGACACGCGCCGGCATAGCGGCTGGCTATCAGGTCAAAGGCATCTACCGCGGCTACGAGGGTCTCATCCACGGTGAGATCAAGCGTTTCACGACAGAGAGTGTGAGCAACACCATCCAGCAGGGTGGCACCATCCTGCGCACGGCGCGCAGCAAGGAGTTCATGACCGTCGAGGGCCGCCAGAAGGCCTACGAGCAGATGGTCGACGCGGGCATCGACGCCCTCGTGGTCATCGGCGGCAATGGTTCGCTGACGGGCGCACGCGAGTTCGCCGCCACCTACGACATTCCCTGCATCGGTCTGCCCGGCACCATCGACAACGACCTCAACGGCACCGACTCGACCATCGGCTATGACACGACGCTCAACACCATCGTCGAGTGCGTGGACAAGATTCGCGACACGGCGTCGAGCCACGAGCGCATCTTCTTCATCGAGGTGATGGGTCGCGACGCTGGCTTCCTGGCGCAGAACAGCGCCATCGCAAGCGGAGCCGAGGCGGCGATTATCCCGGAGGAGCAGACGACGGTCGACCAGCTGGCGCAGTTCATCGGCCGCGGCATACGCAAGACGAAGTCATCGAGCATCGTGCTGGTGAGCGAGAGCCCGAAATGCGGCGCCATGTACTACGCCGAGCGTGTGCGCAACGAGTATCCCGACTTCGACGTGCGCGTGTCTATCCTCGGCCACCTGCAGCGCGGCGGCCGTCCCTCCGCCTACGACCGCATTCTGGCGAGCCGTCTCGGTGTGGGTGCCGTCAACGCCCTCCAGGAGGGTCAGCGCAACGTGATGATCGGCATTCGCAACGACGAACTCGTCTATGTGCCTTTCAGCCAGGCCATCAAGAGCGACAAGCCCATCAAGAAGGAACTCATCGACGTGCTCGGCATACTGTCCATCTGATGCTGAAGAAGATTCTCGACGAGGCGGCGGCGCGCATCAACGTGCCGTCGTTCGTGGACGACGACCCCGTGCAGTTCCCGCGCCGCTTCACGCGCCTGCAGGACATCGAGGTGGTCGCCCTCCTCGTGTCGCACATCTCATGGGGCAAGCGCAAGATGATCCTGCGCGACGCCGAGCGCCTGCTGGCGATGATGGAGGGCGAGCCCTACTACTGGATCATGCAGGGGGCCTACCGCTCGGTGCCCGACGACCTGAACATCCACCGCACGTTCTTCGGGCGCAACCTGAAGCACTTCTGCCGCGGGCTGGAGATGATGTACAGCCTCCACGAGTCGATGGAGGAGTGCGCGCGCCGCGGCCATCTCGGGACCTACGAGGAACCGGCGTGGGCGTTGGCGTTCATACTCAACGGCATGATGAGCGACGCCAACCAGCACACGCACGACTCGCGCTGCCTGCCGAGCGACCTGCGCAAGTCGCCCCTCAAGCGCCTTAACATGGCTCTGCGATGGCTCGTGCGCGACGACGGCATCGTGGACATGGGAGTATGGAAGGTGTTGAAGCCCAGCCAGTTGTTCATTCCCCTCGACGTGCATGTGGGCAACACGGCGCGCGCACTCGGGCTCACCGCCAGCACCCAGCAGCACAAGCTCACCACGCTCGAGATCACCGCCCGCCTGCGCGAGATGCGGCCCGACGACCCCTGCCTCTACGACTTCGCCCTCTTCGGCCTCGGTGTCGAGGGAACAGATTTAGCGAAAATTTCCGCCGCGGAAAGGACGTAGTTTGCAAATAAAGTTGTAACTTTGTGCGAAACTAAGACAACCAAAATCAAAATAACCCCAAAAACAATGAAATCATTGAAGATGATTGCGCTCGGCGTGTTCGCTCTTGCCCTCGCCGCCGCACCAATGACGCAGACCATCGCCCAGGAGAAGCGCGTGGTCAACGAGAAGTTCACAACGAAATGGACCAAGGGCAAGGATGGCATCATCCGCACCGTCGTCCCGAAGCGTCCCGCAGGACAGCAGCACGCCCTCCAGCTCGCCACCCCGGCCCTGAAGACCGTGCGCGTGGGCTTCGTGGGCCTGGGCATGCGCGGACCGGGTGCCGTGCAGCGCTTCACGCACATGAAGGACATGGGCCTGAGCGTGGAGATCAAGGCTCTCTGCGACTACGAGCGCGAGCGCGCCGAGGGTTGCCAGCGCTACCTGCGCGAGGCGGGCATGCCCGACGCCGCCATCTACTACGGTGAGAACGGATACAAGGAGCTCTGCGAGCGCGAGGACATCGACCTCGTCTATGTGGCTGTCGACTGGGACCACCACGTGCCCGTGGCCCTCTACGCCATGGAGCACGGCAAGCACACGGCTGTCGAGGTGCCCACGGCGATGAACCTCAAGGACTGCTGGGACCTGGTGAATATGTCGGAGAAGACGCGCAAGCATTGCATCCAGCTTGAGAACTGCTGCTACGACTTCTTCGAGATGAACACGCTCAACATGGCTCAACTAGGTCTCTTCGGCGAGATCGTGCATGTCGAGGGCGCCTATATCCACTGCCTCGACGACTTCTGGCCCTACTACTGGAAGGGTGCCAAGGATGCCAACGGCAAGCATCGCGACCCGCTCGGCTGGCGCATGCGCTACAACCGCGACTACCGCGGCGATGTCTATGCCACCCACGGCCTCGGCCCCGCCTGCCAGCTGCTCAACATCCACCGCGGAGACCGCCTGAAGACTCTCGTGGCTATGGACACCAACCCGTTCCACGGTCCCGAGTACATCAAGGAGAAGACCGGCGAGGAGGTGAAGGACTACCAGTGCGGCGACCACACGACCACGCTCATGAAGACCGAGAAGGGCAAGGTGATCGAGATCCAGCACAACGTGATGAACCCCCAGCCCTACAGCCGCCTCTACCAGCTGACGGGCATGAAGGGCTTCGCCAACAAGTATCCTGAGGTGGCAGGCGCACAGTACGCACTGGGCGGCGACGCCCTCGGAGCCGGTGACGGCGTGCCCAACCACGAGAACCTCAACGCTCACGGCTACCTGAACGCCGACCAGCAGCGCGCCCTCGAGAAGCGCTACATGCACCCGCTCATCAAATCGGTCGGCGAGAAGGCGAAGACCGTAGGCGGCCACGGCGGCATGGACTTCATCATGGACTACCGCCTCGTCTACTGCCTCCAGAACGGACTGCCCCTCGACATGGATGTTTACGACCTCGCCGAGTGGTGCTGCGTGGCTGAGCTTGGCTACATCAGCATGACCCAGAACTGCGCCGTCGAGGTGCCCGACTTCACCCGCGGATACTGGAACGTGGAGTCGAAGCTCAAGATGCACGGCGTGGAGGGGAAAGAATAAAGAATAGAGTGTAGAGTGTAAAGAAGAGAGAATAAAGAATAAAGAATAGAGAATAAAGAATAAAGGTATAGTTTCGAGGGCGAGCGGTAGGGCTTTGACGCCTTGCGGTTCGCCCTCGATTTCTTCGAAATCTTCGCCCATCCAAGCGTCGATATAACGATATATCGATATAACGTTATAACGACCCGTCGAAACCCTCGAAAATTCAAAATCTTCGAAAAATCCCGAAAAAGCCCACCAACAAAAAAGCCCCCAACAATGCGCAAACTCATCTCCGCCATACTGCTTCTTATGCCCGCCCTGCTCTCAGCCCAGCCGCTGACGGCGGAGCAGGCACTGAGGCGTGCGCAGTCCGACGCAGGCATCCGCAGGATGCAGGCCACCGACGCACGCTTCTCGCTCATCGGTAACGCCACAGCCAAGGGCGAACCGGCCGTCTATCTCTTCCGCCGGACGGAAGGGGGCTTCCTGCTCCTCTCCGCCGACGAGCGTGCGGAGGCCGTGCTCGGCTACGCCGACGACGGCACGTACGACGAGCAGACCATCCCCGCTCCCCTGGCGTGGTGGATGGAGGAGTATGCACGCGAGATCGAGGCTTTGCGCATGGGCAAGGACGGCAGACCGACGGGCGCTCCGCAGACCGCAGAGGGCGTTCCGACCGCCTCCATCAACAAGTCTACGGCCACCGGCGCACGCAAGGCGGCAGGCGAGACGCGGGCAGCCATACCCATCCTCTGCCCCACGGTATGGGACCAGTCGGCATCGTTCGAGTACGAACTGCCGATGGGCCACTACAGCAGCGGCAAGGCGGCGAAATGCGCCGTGGGCTGCGTGGCGATGGCTACGATGCAGGTGATGCGCGCCCACAACTGGCCCGTGACGGGCGAGGGTTCGCACTCGTACCTCTGGCACTACGACGGCGTGGACAACGAACTGACGTTCGACTACGCCAACACGACCTTCGAGTGGGACAAGATGCTCAACTCCTACATCGACCCGAACACGGGCAAGGACATCTACTACTCGACCTACACCTACAGCGACGCCGCCAAGGCGGTGTCTCATCTTGCCTACGGCGTGGGCGTGGCTCTCAACATGAACTACGACCCGTCGGGCAGCGCCTCGGAGGAGCGTGACGTACCCGCGGCCCTCGTCGAGCACTTCCGCTACGACCCCTCAATCCACTACATCGAGCGCAAGTATTTCACCACGGCGGACTGGGAAACTCTCGTCTACGGCCAGCTCGCCGCCGGCCAGCCGATGATCTACTGCGGTGGTATCCACGCCATGGTCTGCGACGGCTACACGGACGGCCTCTTCCACATCAACTGGGGCTGGGGCGGTCGCGGCAACGGCTACATGCGTCTGTCGGCGCTCTCCAACAAGACGCAGGGCACGGGCTACGACGCGAGCGGATACAACACGCGCCAGCGCATCGTCTACAACATCAAGCCGAAGGTGGGCGCGGGCGACCCCGTCACCGAGATGGTCACCTCGGAGCGCTTCGGCGTAGCGGCTTCGGCCGGCTCGCTGACCGTCTCGGGCAGTTTCTACAACCGCGCCAACGCCGCCGCAAGCGGTGCGCTGGGCCTGAGCGTCGAACCATGGGACGGCAACCAGTGGGCTACTCCTTATTATATAGAGGGCACGTCGTTCACCGCCGTCGGTCGCGCCTCTGCCATCACGTCGGGCTACACATGCTCGTTGCCCGCGACCATGGGCGACGGCTCCTACCGCCTGATGCCCGCCCACCGAACTTCGCGCGGCGACTGGCAGCGCGTGCGCGTGCTTTCCAACGAGAACCAGTATTGCCTGCTCACCATCGACGGCACCTCGCTGACCATCACCAACGCTCCCGGCGCCAACCTCGAGGCGGTGCTCACGCTCCTGCCCAAGGCTATCTACCAGGGCGGCACGCAATCGACCGTTTGCTTCAAGGTGACCAACCTCTCGGGCGACCTCGACTTCGAGGGCAACCTGCGCGGATACATCGTCGATGGCAACGGCGACAGCCCCAAGTTCGAGGCTCTTGCCACTGGTTGGACTCAGGCTATCCTGCCCGGTGGCGAGACGTTGAAAGTGACCTACAAGCAGGCTTACTCGCCCTTCATGGGTGGCGGCGGCACGGGCGAGAAATTCTTCCGCCTCGCTGTCTGCAACAGCTACGGCGAGTGGGTGCGCTGGGCAAGCGCCGCCTATCCCGTGTGGTATGGCGTTGCCGGAGGAGCCGGCGACCCAGGCTCGGGAGCGCAGTTCGACTACACGGCCGAGGAGGACGCGCCCGCAATGCCTTCGTTCTCACTGGCTTCGGGCACCTATGAGGGTGCACAGATGGTCACCATCAGCAGCGTGACCGACGGATGCACCATCCACTACACCACCGACGGCTCAACTCCCACCGCCAAGAGCGCGCTCTACGATGACTCAAAGGGTGTGGTCATCGCCGAGACGACAACCCTGCGCGCGGTGGCGGCGAAAAACGGGCTCGTGAGCCCCGTGGCGCTCGCCACCTACACCATCATGCAGCCCGAGCCTCCCTCGCCAGGCGAGCTGACGCCGACCGCGTTCAACCCCGACGACCTCACCATAGGCTACCACATACGCAACCGCGCCACGGGCAACTACCTGTCATTCAACGGCACGAACGCCACTCTCTCCAAGCTCGACACCGACGACGACAGGCAGGTGTGGCTGTTCGTCGAGAGCGGCACCCCGGGCAAGTTCGCCCTCGTCTCGAAGACGGACGCCACGAAGCGCGTCTGCTTCCAGTACTCGTCGTGGGGCACTGTCTATGTCGATGTCATCGCCTCGCCCGGCACCGCCTACACCCAGGCGTATGCGCTCACCGAGGCGGGCGACGTGGGCGGACCGCTCTACCACCTCGACGCCGGCGGCTCGAAGATGGCCCTCGCCGCCGACTACGCCGATGTCATCGCCGCCACAGCCGACAAGGCGGATGCCACCACGCAGTGGTATCTCGAGACTCCCACCGGCCACGAGACAGCCGTCGGAGGCGTGTCCTCCGCCATCGTCTCCGGCGACACGCCCGCCTACGACCTCTCGGGCCGCCGCCTCGCCCACCCCGCCGCCATCACCATCGTCGGCGGCAGGAAGATAAACATACGGTAAAATCAAACAACCCAAACAACCAACCAAAGAAATGAGACATTTCCACACTCGCGCAGCAGGACTCCGTCGCCTGTCTGTGGTCAGAAACTGCAGGTTCTTGCTGTCGCTGCTCGCAATGACGCTCCTCTGCATGAACACCTTCGCCGAAGGCACGGTGAAGGTGTACTACACAAACCCCAACGGCTGGCCGAAACCTTACGTCTACGCATGGCCAGATGGCACCTACACCGACGCATGGCCGGGAAACGCGATGAATTGGAACAACGAGAAGGGCATGTGGGAGTATGAGGGACCGGAAAGTTCGATGACCGGCATTCTCTTCCACGACGGCACCGGACGGCAGACAGTCGACCTCCGGTTCTTCGCCAACGGCATTTACGGCAACACCGCCTTCGGAACGCCACTTTACGTGAGGGGGAATTTCAACGATTGGGGCACAGGCGCCGAGATGAAAACCGACAATGGCGTAAACTACATCATCGAGAAATATGACTTCGCCATGAGCGGCTCGGATTGGCCTAACTTCAAAATCGCCGATTCACAGTGGGGCTGGGAGTATTGCTGCAATGGCGACAGCAAGATCACGCCCAACGTGGAAAGGACAATGGACAACAAGGGAATACGCGACGCCTACATCATGGACGGCGACGCCGGCTTCATCACAGCGAAGTTCAACACCCAGACCTGCAAGCTGCTCCTCCTCCCCCACAAGGACGGAGCCGGCAAGCCGCAGGTGGAGTTCGACACCAACCGCTCGGCCACGTTCAGCTCAATCTACGGCACCGACCTCACCCAGCTGTCCGAAGACGTGAAGGTGTACTACGCCTCCGGCATCTCAGCCGGCGAGGTGACCCTCGAGGAGGTGAGCAAGGACATCATCGTCGCTCCCAACACCGGTCTCTACCTCTACTACACGGGCACACTCACCGACGGCAAGGCGACGGCGGAAATCACCGAGACCGAAGACCTCAGCTCGGCTCAGCCACTCACGGGCAACAAGCTCATGGCATGGGCGCCGGGCGAGACCTGCGCATCGCTCGACCACCTCTGCCTCCACAACTACGCCTTCGGCAAGCTCAACGGCGGCGAGGTAGGCTTCATCCACATGAAGGCGGACAAGCAGAACGACAAGAGCGTGGGCAAGGCGTACCTCCAGTGTCCGCCCACCAACGGCGGCACGGCAGCCGCAAGCCTCAAGGTGCGCTTCAGCGGCACGACACCCGTCATCTGCATCCCGAAGGTCGAGGGGAGGACAGGCGACAGCACCACCTACAACCTCAACGGACAGGCCGTCAGCACCGACCGCAAGGGCCTCGTCATCCGCAACGGCAGGGGCATAATGAACAGGTAAGAAACCTCCATTGGCACTACGAGCATGAAAAAGACATATCAGAAGCCCGCGACAACGACCACCGAGCTGGAGACCGAGCGCTACCTCACCAAATTCTCGGACGAACCGATAATCGAGATCCTGGACGAGGAGTACGAGGAAGGAGACGACCTCGACCTCTACTAATCCGTCCCGAAACCATTACCGACACCTACCCCATAGCGACAGCGTGTAGCCCCCCAAAGCCACACGCTGTCCGATTTTTTGAAGATTTTGCAAACAAAATTCACCGAAATCTTCAAAAAATCGGTTTTTTTCTTGAATTTTCTCATGATAACATGTATCTTTGCAGACACAAAACCAATGAGCCGGCAATGAAACAACTGCTTATCGCAAGAGAGAACGAGTACGCACGCCTGAGGGAGTGCATGGCATCGGATCAGTCCGAGTTTGTCACCGTGTGCGGCAGACGGCGCGTAGGCAAGACATACCTTGTCGAATGTTTCTTCGACCGCACCTACGACTTCTCGTTTGTGGGCGGCCACAACCTCAGCACCAAGGTGCAGCTGCACAACTTCGCCAAGGCCATCAGGAAGTATGCGGCAATGGGCGAGACACCCGTCTTCGCAACCTGGTACGACGCCTTCGACGCTCTGGAAGAGCACATCGAGACCATCGGCGAAGACCGCAAGAAGACAATCTTCATCGACGAGATGCCATGGATCGACACCCAGAAGTCGGACTTCGTGTCCGCCCTGGAGAATTTCTGGAACGGCTGGGCGAACCGTCGCACCGACATCGTCTTCATCGCCTCCGGCTCGGCGACATCGTGGATGGCTGACAACATCGAGGGGAACCAAGGCGGGCTGCACGCACGAATCACCGCCAAACTCTACCTCCAGCCGTTCAACCTCAACGAGACCGAGGAGTTTCTGCAGAAGCGGGGCTTCTCGTGGGATCGCTACCAGATACTCCAATGCTACATGCTGACAGGCGGCGTGCCCTACTATCTCAAGATGCTGAACAACAAGCTGAGCCTCGGGCAGAACACCGACCTGCTCTGCTTCCGCGAGACAGGCAGCCTGCGCAACGAGTTCGCCGAACTCTACCCCGCCCTCTTCAAGAACGCGGACACATACATTGAGATTGTCCGCCTCCTCTTCAACAAGGAGCAGGGACTGACCAAGCAGGAGATCAACCGCGAGATGAAGATGAACGCCGACACGATCGACCGCTATCTGCGCAACCTGCGCCTGTGCAACTTCATCTCCGAAGGTGTCCGCTTCGGTTCGAAGGTACCCGTCTACCGGCTGGTCGACTTCTACTCCACCTTCTATTTCAAGTTCATCGAGGGCAAGGCTATAGATGACGAAAGCTGGTGGATGCACAACATGAACGGACACGCCGTGCTGTCGTGGATGGGACGCACCTTCGAACTCATCTGCCTGCAGCACTACCGACAAATCCTCAATGCGCTGGGCATCGGCGGTGTCTCCACGTCGATTGCCACGTGGCGCTACGCCGGCGACGAGAACCACAGCGGGGCCCAGGTGGATATGACCATCGAGCGCGCCGACAGGATGATCCATCTCTGCGAGATGAAGTTCTATCAGGACAAGTTCAAAGTCACGGAGGACTACCTGACCCGCCTGCGCGCCCGACGCTCGACCTTCATTGAGACACGCCGCATCCGCAAGGCGGTGGTCCACACGTTCGTTACCACCTTCGGTCTCGTCAATCCCGAATACAGCTCCTTCATCCACAGCCAAATCACCATGGACGACCTCTTCCGCCCGCTTTGACTAAGAGCGGCGCTCCCGCACGTTTCGCCTGACAAAAGTGCGTAAATGCGCAAAAACATCAAGCGACTCGTGCGTTTACTTCACCTCCTCGTAATCGACGTATTCGCCTTCGCCATCTGGAAATACGGGAGATGAGGACTTCGCGGAGGAGGACTGTTGTCTGCGATTTGACGAGGAGTCCGAATCTGCTTTGCGGCTGCGGTTTGGCTTGCCGAAGGCGGCATCGTAGATGTTGCGCAGGGCGCTGTAAATGAGCAGCACTATGCCGAAAATGAGTATGGACAGACAACCGAGGGCTCGCATTATAATAAATTTTTGACTAATAATATTTTCAACTTTTTCGCTTCGCGGCGAAGAACTCCTGCATGAGTGCGCGGCACTCGTCGGCAAGGGTTCCCGTGATGACCTCGCAGCGGGGGTGGAGGGCGCGCGGAGCGTAGAGCGTATAGCCGCGCTTTACATCTTCCGTGCCAAAGACGATGCGACGGAGCTGCGACCAGCCGATGGCACCGGCACACATGACACAGGGTTCGACGGTGACATAGAGGGTGCAGTCTGTGAGATACTTGCCCCCGAGCATCGAGGCGGCGGCGGTAATCGCCTGCATCTCAGCATGTGCCGTCACGTCGGTGAGCCGCTCGGTGAGGTTGTGGGCGCGCGCCACCACCCGTCCGCCCGCCACCACGACGGCCCCGATGGGCACCTCGCCCTCGGCAAGCGCCCGTCGCGCCTCGTCAAGCGCCATGCGCATGTATCGTTCGTCGTCGGTCATCCTTCCCTGAGAAAGTCGAGTGCCTCGAAGATTTCCTCGCGCACAAGAGGTTGGTTGATACGTATGTCGCCCACACCGCCCATGAGCGTGCAGAGGATCTCACCGCCGTGGTTCTTCTTGTCGTGCGTCATGAGGGCGACGAGAGCGTCGTAGTCGTTACAGGTGATGGGGCAGTCGCCGTAATGTTCGCGGACGAACTGCACCACCTGGCGCATGGTGTCGGCGGGGAAACCGCAGCGGACGACGCTGAGGTAGAGTTCGCCGACCAAGCCCCACGCCACGGCATAGCCGTGTAGCACGGGCTGCCCCTGGCTCATGGCGAGCGACTCAAGGGCGTGGCCTATGGTGTGGCCGAGGTTGAGCGCCTTGCGTATGCCGTGCTCGTGAGGGTCCTCCTCCACGATGCGGTGCTTGACGGCAAGGCTTTCAGAAATTATAGAGTGTAGAGTGCAGAGTGCAGAGTGTGAAGGGGAGAGTGTAGAGTGTAGAGTGTAGAGTGTAGATGCGAACGTCAGTATGTCGGCGAGGTGGCGGGGGGTGGAGATGACGGCGTGCTTGAGCATCTCGGCATAGCCGCTGAGGAGGTTGGGGCGGTCGAGGGTGGCGAGGAACTCGGGGCAGATGACTACCGCCTCGGCGTCGCGGAACACGCCGACCTCGTTCTTCAGGCCTCCGAAGTTGATGCCCGTCTTGCCGCCGGTGCTGGCATCGACCATGGCGAGGAGCGTGGTGGGGACGTTGACGAACGCTATGCCGCGCTTGAACGTGGAGGCGGCGAAGCCGCCGAGGTCGGTGACCATGCCTCCGCCAAGAGCTACCAACAGCGAACGGCGCGAGGCGCGCAGGCGTCCCAGCTCGCCCCAGACGTGACAGACGGCCTCGATGGTCTTGTGCTCGTCGCCAGCCTCGATGGTGATGACCTCGGCTCCGGCCATGCAGGGGGCTGTGCGGAGCAGGGGCAGGCAGGCCGTGACGGTGTTCGTGTCCGTGAGCACGAAGAGGCGGTCGGGCGACAGGCGGCGGATTGTATTCTCAAGCGTTGTAAAATCCATTTAGTGAATTTACGATTTGACGATTTACAATTTACAATTTATGTACAATTTGGGCTATTTACAATTTTCTTCGCTGCAGGTTTTGAAACGCAGATTAACGCAGATGTTCTTGTAGTTCGTTGGCTGAAATCAAATGGANAAAAAGAAATCCATTTCCTTTCAGTTTGCCTCAGCAAGCCTTCAGAAATGGATGTTATTCTGCAAAGATAAGCAAAAGGCGACGAAAAATGGGCTAATTTTGCGGGAAAAATGCGTGGGAGGCGTTAAACCTTCGCGCGTGGGCGCTTGTCGCACCTAATATAGAATGGTTAATGCATGCACAACGACCAATGAATTTATTACGTATTTTTATGTGCGCTGCCCTCATTACGGGCAGTGTTTCTGTGTCGGCACAGAAGATTACTGTTTCAGGCAAAGTGGTTGAGAAAGAGAGCGGCGAGACCTGCATCTCAGCCAATGTGGTTCTGCTCCAGCCCAAGGACTCCAGCCAGGTGGCTGGCATCAACACCAACGCGCAGGGTCTGTTTACCCTGCCGGAGGTGAGCGCGGGCAACTACATCCTCAAAGTTTCGTACGTGGGCTTCAAGACGCACACCCAGAACCTCGCGCTCAGCACCAAGCAGACGGCGCACAACGTGGGCACCATCAGCCTCGCCGAGGACGCCAAGCTGATGAAGGAGGCTATCGTGAGCCAGAACGTAGCGCAGGTGGAGCAGCGCGAGGACACGTTTGTGTTCAACGCCGCCGCCTATCGCGTGCCGCCCGGCTCGACGCTCGAGGCACTGGTCAAGAAACTGCCCGGAGCGGACGTTGACGCAGACGGCAAGATTACCGTCAACGGCAAGGAGATCAAGAAAATACTGGTCAAGGGAAAGGAGTTCTTCGACTCGAACACGCAGACGGCGATGCAGAACATCCCCGTGGACATGGTGGAGAACATCAAGGCGTACGACAAGCAGTCGGACTACAGCCGCATGACGGGCATCGACGACGGCGAGGAGGAGACGGTGCTCGACCTGACGGTGAAGAAGGGCATGCAGGACGGCTGGATGCTGACCTTCAGCGGCGGCGGCGGCCTGGGCTTCTACGACAACGCCGACGGCAAGACGGAGAAGATGGGACGCTACACGGGACGCGCTTACATACAGAGGTTTACGGACAACTCGCAACTCGCCATCCTCGGTTCGTCGAACAACATCAACGACCTCGGCGGCATGGGCGGCGGACGCGGCGGACGCTTCATGGGAGGCGGTGGCGGAGGCATACGCACGAGCCACGAGGCGGGCGTCAACTTCGCCTGGTGGAACGACCACAAGGAGCAGGAGGGGGGCTACTTCGAGATTAGTGGCAACGGCCGCTTCAAGATGACCGAGACCGACTCGGAGTCGAAGTCCAACTCCGAGAGCTTCCTCTCGACGGGCAAGAGTTCGTTCTCCAACTCGATGAGCGCGAGCAAGCCGTGGTCGTGGAGCCTGTCGTCGGACTTCCGCCTCAACTGGCAGATAGACAGCCTCACGTCGCTCATCTTCCGACCCAACGTCAACTACTCGAAGAGCCACGGCGAGTCGACGAGCCGCAGCGCGACGTTCAACAGCAACCCCTACGACATCTGGACCGACCCGCTCGCCCAGCTCGAGGACGGACGGGGCGACACCATCCTCGTCAACACGAACACGCGCTACACGATGTCCGACAGCCACACGCTGAGCACAAGCGGTTCGCTCCAGCTCAACCGCCGGCTGGGCAAGAAGGGGCGCAACCTGACCTTCGACGCGAACGCATCCTACTCGAACAGCGCCAACAAGTCGTGGAACAAGAACGACATCAAGTATTTCGACGGCAACCGCGCCCCAGTCAAGCAGGACAAGTACAGCGACAGCCCCTCGACATCGTGGAACGTGCGCGGACGCCTCTCCTACACCGAGCCTCTCACCAAATACCTCAACCTCCAGCTCAGCTACTCGCTCCAGTACCGCTTCTCGGACAGCGACCGCAGCCAGTACGAGCGCGACTCGCTGCGCGTCAACTTCCTGCGCAACGGATACACGGAGGAGGAGTTCGACAACATGGTGGGCGAATGGCTGATGGGCGTCAACCCGCTCCACAACGACCAGTTCGAGCAGTGGGCGAAGGACTGGGAGAACAGCCAGTACGCCACCTACCGCGAGATGAACCACGAGGCGGCACTCATGTTCCGCTGGAACTACAACGACTTCCGCCTCAACGCGGGCATCACCTTCCAGCCGCAGACGACGCACATGGACTACAAGAAGAACCGCATCGACACGACGGTGACGCGCAACGTGTTCAACTGGGCCCCGCGCGTGATGTTCCGATGGAAGATCTCAAAGACGAGCCAGTTCACACTGCGCTACAACGGCCGCATGAGCCAGCCCTCGATGACCAACCTGCTCGACATCTACGACACGAGCAACCCGCTGAGCATCAGCCGCGGTAACCCGGCCCTCGACCCTTCATTCACGCACAATGCCAACGTCTTCTACAACAACTATATCACCGACCGTCAGATGGGTTGGATGATCCACGCCAACTACTCGACCACACTCAACAGCGTATCCAACGCGTCGGTCTACAACACCAAGACGGGTGTGCGCTACAGCCAGCCGATGAACATCGACGGCAACTGGAACACGTCGCTCTTCGGCGGTTTCAACACAGCCCTCGACAGCGCCAAGGCGTTCAACATGCACTTCATGGCCAACGTGCGCTACAACCACAGCGTGGGCTACGAGACGACGAGCACCGACCGCGACTTCGGCGGCATGTCCGTGCGCGACATCTTCAACATGATGAGCCTCAACCACAGCACGACCAAGGAGGTCAACTACGGCGGACGACTCAACTTCACCTACCGCAACGACTGGATCGAGGTGGGTCCCCAGGGCAGCATACAGTTCCGCAACGCAACCAACAACCTGCAGTCGCGTGCCAACATGAACACCTACGAGTTCGGCTTCGGCGGCAACCTCCAGCTCATGGCTCCGTGGGACATGACCTTCACCACCGACATCACGCAGCAGGGCCGCCGCGGATACGACGACGCGTCGATGAACACCAACGAACTGGTGTGGAACATGCAGCTCGACCAGTCGTTCCTCCAGAAGTCGCTCATCATCAGCCTGCGCGCCTACGACATCCTCCATCGCCGCAGCGCCATCAGCCGCGCACTGACCGCCACCAGCCGCACCGACTCGTGGAACAAGGAGGTGAACACGTTCGTGATGCTCAACGTGACCTACAAGCTCAACCTCCTCGGCAAGCATGCCTCGAAGGCCGAGCAGCAGTGGGACGGCCCCATGCCTCCCCCACCCGCCGGCGGCGGAGCGCCTACCCGCAGCGGCGGCGGTCGCGGTGGCCATGGCGGTGGCTTCGGCGGCGGCGGACGTCCGTTCTGAGTTTTGGCACCATACACGAATCGAGGTGGCTTGACACGTTGGTCGAGCCACCTCAATTCGTATTACGCTATGTCACCCTTACTTTGTCTTGCCGAGCGCGCGCCAGGCGTAGACGATGTAGGCGAGGACGAAGGGCACGAGGATGCTCACGTAAGCCATGGCGGTGAGCGTGAACTCGCTGCTCGAGGCGTTCTGGATGGTGAGCGAGCTCTGCAGGTCGGCGTTGCTGGGATAGAAGGCCGTGTTGTTGTAGCCCACGGTGAGCAGCAGGGCGAGGACGGTGAGCACAGTGCCGATGCCCGCGGGCCAGATGCCGCAGACGGAGTCCTTGCGCAGCAGGCCTACGTAGACACCCATCAGCACGAAGACGACGCCCACGAGGAAGAGGACGAGCACGTACCACATATCGAGCAGGTTGTTGAGATACTTCATCGGCTCCATGAAGACCGCGCCGTCGGCGGGGTTGACCGCATAGCCGTCCTTGAAGAGGACATAGACGACAAACGAGAGGAAGAAGGCGAGGAAGGCGGGCACGTTGTAGAGGAGCGTGCGACGGGCGTT
Organism: Bacteroidaceae bacterium; assembly: GCA_021443415.1. GTDB lineage: Bacteria > Bacteroidota > Bacteroidia > Bacteroidales > Bacteroidaceae > Physcousia. The sequence goes on from JABUTZ010000025.1 coordinate 22,792, forward strand.
GGTGCGCACGTCGTCGTCCTCGACGTTGTTCATCACGTAGAGGGCGCCGAGGACGCGGGCGAGGAAGAGGACGGCGAGGCCGAGCACGAGGTTCCAGACGTCGAGCAGGGCGTCGAGGCCATGGCTGCCGTTAGCCCACGAACTGATGACGCCGGCTCCCTCGATGCCGAGCAGGTTGTCCTTGCCCACGACGAAGTTGCTGCCCGTGAAGAAGGTGGCTACGGCTCCGCCAAGGAGCAGCGGCCCTACCACTCCGCTCACGGCGAGGAGCGTGTGGAACGTCTTCTGCCCGAGCAGGTTGCCGAGCTTATGCTCAAACTCGTAGCTGACGGGCTGGACGACGAACGAGAACAGCACGACCATCCACAGCCAGTAGGCACCGCCAAAGCTGGTCGAGTAGAACAGGGGGAACGAGGCGAAGAAAGCGCCGCCGAAGGTCACGAGCGTGGTGAACGTCAGTTCCCACTTGCTGCCTGTGGCATGGATGAGTTTTGAGCGCTGCTCCTCCGTCTTGCCGATGGTGAACAGCATCGAGTTGGCTCCTTGCACGAAGAGAAGGAACACAAGCAGTGATCCGAGCAACGACACCACGAACCACCAGTATTGCTGAAGCATTTCCATAGATGTGATTTACGATTTAATAGTTCTTAATCTGCTTGCACATGATGCTCACCTCGACCACGAGGAGGCCAGTGAAGAGGGCGAGGAAGATGAAGAAGGTGGTCATTACCTCGGCGGAGGCGATGTTGCTCACCGAAGCCCAGGTGGGCAGCATGTCCTGGATGGTCCACGGCTGGCGACCCATCTCAGCCACTATCCAGCCCGACTCCGAGCAGACGTAGGCGAGGGGCAGCATGGCGATGCCCGCCCAGTGGAGCCACTTCATCCCGGCGATGTCCTTCCTGAGCGTCAGGAAGAGAAGCACGGCGAAGAAGAGGAGGAAGAGCGAACCCAGGCCCACCATCACGCGGAAGGCGTAGAAGCAAATGGGCACGTAAGGCACTATCTCCTCGGCGCTCCTCACGAAGCCATAGCCGAAGTAAGGCATGTTGGCGGCTATCTCATCGGCAAGACCGGCGTTCGCCTGCGGGTCCTTGCGGTAGGCCTGCAGGGCGGCGATGGCCTTCTGTCCGCGCTCGATCTTCTCGCTGAGCGGCAGCTCGGTGCGACCGGTCTTCTCGTCCGTGTAGCCGTTGATGAGGTCGTTGATGCCCGGCACATAGCCGTCGACCGTGCGCGTAGCGAGGACGGAGAGCATGCAGGGCACCTCGAGCTTGAGGGGAGCCTCCTCCTCGTTGGCGTAGTCGGGCTGGGCGAAGGGGTTGACGGCGGCGATGACGGTCAGTCCCTGGCTCTCGCTGCCGTTGTAGAGGGCCTCCATGGCGGCTAGCTTCATGGGCTGCACCTGGGCCACCTTGTATGCCGACTCGTCACCCGTGTAGAGGGCGAGGAGCGAGGCGGCAAGACCCACCATGGCGGCGATGTGTATGCTCTTCTTGGCGAGTTCCTCGTGCTTCTTCTTCAGGAGGAAGTAGCAGCTCACAGCCACCACGAAGACGGCGCCCACGATCCACGATGAGGTGACCGTGTGGCAGAACTTGTCGATGGCGAAGGGCGAGAGGGCGACGTCGGCGAAACTGGTCATCTCGTTGCGCATCGTGTCGGGATTGAACTGGCAGCCGACGGGATACTGCATCCACGAGTTGGCGACGAGTATCCACCATGCCGAGAACGTCGCTCCCAGTCCCGAGAGCCAGGTGGCGGTGAGGTGGAAGCCGCGCGACACCTTCTGCCAGCCGAAGAACATCACGGCTACGAAGGTCGACTCCATGAAGAAGGCCACGATGCCCTCCACGGCGAGGGGCGCGCCGAAGATGTCGCCCACGAACCACGAGTAGTTGCTCCAGTTGGTGCCGAACTCAAACTCGAGGATGATGCCCGTGGCTACGCCCATGGCGAAGTTGATGCCGAAGAGGCGCTGCCAGAAGACCGACGCCTCCTTCCAAAACTCCTTACCTGTGCGGTAATAGATGGTCTCCATGATGCCCATGATCACCGCCAGTCCCAGCGTGAGCGGGACGAACAGCCAGTGATAGATGGCAGTGAGTGCGAACTGGGCCCTCGCCCAATCCACGCTCGCAAGGTCAATGTTGTTCATTTTGTATTATGTATGTGTTTTTTTAGTTTCAAAAGAGATTCAAGGTCTTTCACCCACAACGTATTACTTATTACCTATTACCTATTCCCTATCCACCCACAACGTATTACCTATTACCTACTACGTATTACGTATTACCTATTACTTATTACCTATTACTTATTACCTATTACTTATTACCTATTCCCTATTCCCTACGACCTGCTCGAACACAAACTCAGCTTCCCCACCCTCATCGGCATGCTCGCCGATGAAGTTGGGGAAGAAGAGCAGTTTCAGTATGAGAAAGATGATGATCAGCTTCACGATGATGACCGCCCACAGGGTGCGCCCTATGGTCATGCCGCGGAAACCCTCCACGTAGAAGTTGACTATCCTCCCTATCAGACTCATTAGTTATATGTTTAGAACTCAAGCACGTAGGTGCCGCGGGCGGCGATGGGCAACGTGGCGTCGGCGGCGAGGGTGACGGTAGCGTCGGTCAGTATGTCGCGAGCCGAGACGGGAGCCGCGGGCAGAAGCTCGGCGTAGCGGCTGAGAGCAATCGTCTTCGCCTCCGAGGTGCCGTTGACGATGGTCATCACGGTGCGTCCCTCATAGCGGCGGGCGAGCACATAGACACCATCGACGGGGCAGAACTGCGTCTGCGTTCCCTTGATGATCACGTCGTTGCCCTTGCGCCACTGGAGCAGGCGGCGGTGCAGGTCGTAGGCGGCCGCCTCCTCCTTGGTGCGCTGGGCGGGGTCGAAGAGGTTGCGCGCGTCGCCGGGGAAACCGCCGGGGAAGTCCTTGCGCACATTGCCGTCGGTCACCTCCTTGGTGCCGTTCATCAGCACCTCGGTGCCGTAGTAGAGCTGGGGTGTGCGGCGCATGGTGAGCAGGAGCGAGAGAGCCTGACGCAGACCGTCGATGTCCTGTCCGTTGCGCAGGAAGCGGTCGGTGTCGTGGTTCTCGATGAATGCCATCACGTTGTCGGGATTCGGGTAGAGATAGTCATAGACAAGCGAGTTGTAGATGCGGTTGTAGCCCTGCCACCACGCGTCGGTCTGCTCGTGGGCGGCCTGGTTGATCTTGTCGTAGAACGAGAAGTCCATGACCGTCTTGAGGTGGCTGTCGATGGTGGCGACGCGGCTGCCCTTCTGCCAAGCGGCTGTGAAGGCGGGCTCGGTCACCCATGTCTCGCCCACGGTGTTGAAGTTGGGGTACTCGTATTCGAGCGCCTCCATCCATTTCGCCATCGCCTCGCGGTCGGCGTAGGGGTAGGTGTCCATGCGTATGCCGTCGATGACCGCCGTCTCGATCCACCAGATGGAGTTCTGGATGAGGTAGGTGATGACATGGGGGTTGCGCTGGTTGAGGTCGGGCATCGAGGGCACGAACCATCCATCGACGGTCTCGGCGCGGTCCACCTCGCTGGCGTAGGGGTCAAACACGGGAGTGAGCTTGTAGCTCGTCTGCAGGTACTTGTCGTTGACGGGCGGCGTCGCCATCGCCGACTGTCCGTTCAGGTTGACCGTCTGCTCGGTGTCGGCCTTCTCAGACAACCACTCGGGACGGTTGAACCAGTCCTTCATCGGCATGTCAGCCACCCAGGGGTGGTCGAAGCCGCAGTGGTTGAAAATCATGTCCATCACCACCTTGAGTCCCTTCTTGTGAGCCTCGCAACTCAGGCACTCATAGTCCCAGTTGGTGCCGAAGCGCGGGTCGACGCGGTAGTAGTCGGTGGTGGCGTAGCCGTGGTAGGTGCTCTGGGTGCCGTTGTCGGGCGAGTTGTTCTCGAGCACGGGGGTGAACCAGAGGGCGGTCACTCCGAGGTCGACGAAGTAGTCGAGGTGCTGGCGCACGCCCTCGAGGTCGCCACCGTGGCGCAACGAGGGTTGCGAGCGGTCGACGGTGTACGCCGCCATGCCCTCGGGCTGGAGGTCGGCACCCTTGGCGAAGCGGTCGGGCATGAGCATGTAGAGCACGTCGGCGTTGCTGAAGCCCTCGATGTCCTCACTGGGATACCTGCGGCGCTCGTGGATTGGATACTCGATGGTGCGCAGGCGGTCGCCGATGCGGAAGTTGATGTTCATCTGGCCGGCCTTGACGTCCTGCAGGTGGAGGTAGACGAGCAGGTAGTTGGGCGAGTCCATGCGCACGATGCTGTCGATGCTCGCACCGGGATATGTGCCGAGAGTCACGTCGGCGGCTCCGATGCCCTCGCCATAGACCATGAGCTGGAGCGAGGGGTTCTTCAGACCCTCGAACCAGTTTGCCGGGTCGATGCGCGACACGTGGATGGTGGTGTCGTTGCCCACTTCGTCGTCATAAACGACGTGGCGGTTGTCGCCGCAGGCGGCAAAGGCAAAGATTAGAGTGTAGAGTGTAGAGTGTAGAAGGAACTTTTTCATAAGGCATTTGATTTTGTTGTTATTATTAAATTTATTATTGATATACGATAATTTATTTCGGTGCAAAGATATGGCATTATTTTTATATCTCCAAGCAAAAGCGAAGATTTTTTATCGTTTTTCAATAATTTATTTAATATGGGGGCTTCTTCTATCGCTGCAAAATCATCGCTGAGCGGGCGGGGACTGTAGCCACGGGACCGTGGGCGACACCGAGGCCGGAGAGGTTGATGCGGCCGTCCTGCGCCACGATGGTCCACCAGCCGTCGGGGATGGTGACGTTGCGGGCGGTGCGGTTGCTGTTGAGCACCACGACGATCTCGCGCCATGAGTCGATGCCCTCGAGATCCTTGAGGCGGAACGCCACCACGCAGTCCTCAGCGGGGAGGAACTCAAGGTGACGGCGCACGAGGTCGGCGTCGGCGAGGCGGAAGGCGGGGTGAGCCTTGCGCATGGCGATGAGTCCGCAGTAGTAATCGAACACCTTCGGGAAGCGCTTGAGGTTGGTCCAGTCGAGGCGGTTGATGCTGTCGGGCGAGCAGTAGCTGTTGTGCACGCCCTTCTTGTCGCGCAGCATCTCCTCGCCGCTAAGTATGAACGGGATGCCCTGCGAGGTCATCACGGCAGTCTGCGCCAGCAGGTCGAGGTCGATGAGCGTATTGATCTTGTAGCGCGGACGGCGGTTGGGGTCGCTGAGTTCGGGCACCGAAGCGCGCAGACGGTCCACGAGACACATGTCGTCGTGGCAGCTGACATACATGATCGCCTGTCCCGGCTGGGCGGCGAACGGACGCTTCGAGTAGTTGACGCGCGTGATGTCCACCTGCGGATGACTGATGCAGCCCGCGATGCCGTACTTGATGCTCTCCTCATGACCCTTCTCGCCACCGAGGAAGGCCGTCTTGTGGTCGTCGGAGAAGGGACCGCGGAGGGCATCGCGCATGTCGTCGCTAAAGGCGGCTATGCCCGGCATCTCGTAGGTGGTCGCCTTCATGGCGAGCTTGTCCTGGGGATAGGCGCAGGTGCCCGCGCTCCAGCCCTCGCCGTAGATGAGGATGGTGGGGTCCACCTTGTCAGCCTCGGCACGGATCAGGCGCATGGTCTCCATGTCGTGGATGCCCATGAGGTCGAAGCGGAAACCGTCGATGTGGTACTCGTCCATCCAGTAGCGCACGCTCTCGACCATGAACTGCCGCATCATCGGCTGCTCGCTCGCCGTCTCGTTGCCGCAACCCGAACCGTCACTGTCCGAGCCGTCGTCGCGGTGGCGGAAGAAGTAGCCGGGATAGGTAAGGTGGAAGTTGCTCTCCTTGGTGTTGAACGTGTGGTTGTAGACGACGTCGAGCACGACGCGTATGTCGGCGGCATGGAGGGCCTGGACCATCTGCTTGAACTCGCGTATGCGCACCTCGGGAGTGGCGGGGTCGGTCGAGTAGCTGCCCTCGGGCACGTTGTAGTTGAGCGGGTCGTAGCCCCAGTTGTACTTGTTCTCCTCGAGGTGTGTCTCGTCGATCGACGCGTAGTCGAACGAGGGCAGGATATGCACGGCGTTGATGCCGAGACGCTTGAGGTGGGCGATGGCCTTAGGCTCAGTCAGGGCGAGGAACTTGCCCCCGTGGGTCAGTCCCGACGAGGGGTCGATGGAGAAATCGCGGTGATGGAGCTCGTAGATGACGTGGTCGACGGCGTTCTTCACCACGGGGCGCTTGTCCGCCGCCCAACCCTCGGGGTCGGTGGAGCGCATGTCGGCGATGTAGGCGCGGCGTCCGTTGACGGCGACCGCCTTGGCGAAGATGCCGGCGCACTCCTGCATGCCGTTGACCGAGAAGGTGTAGTAGCGGCCGGTCAGGTTGCCCTTGACCTCCGTCTGCCAGCGGCCGTCACGGAGTTTGAGCGCGATGGTCTTCTCCGCCTTCTTGGCGTTGGCGGTAGCATAGACGCGCACCTTGACCGAGCGCGCATTCTCGGGGGCGAACAGGCTGAACTGCGTGTTGCCCTCGGCTGTGATGCGCACCTCGGAGAGAGAGTTGTCCTCTGCCCTCCCCGCCATGGGGAGGGTAAATAGGAAGAGCATAAATAGAAGTATTTTCATTTACGATTTGATTTTTAGTTCAAGCTTTGCTTGAGACTACAGACTGCTGACTACAGACTACAGACCTTTTCGAGGTTGTGCTGTTCTACAAAGTCTGTAGTCTGTACTTTGTAGTCTGTAGTCTTCGCAAGCTCGGCTTGCGAAATTTTACAATGCTTTCAGGCTGACGGCGAAGCCACCGCCGGGAGCCTCGTTGACGGTGAGGCGGTCGCCCTTGCGCACGGTCTTCTTGGTGATTTCATAGACCATCGGGTTGGTCTCGTAGTGGGCATCCTTGGCGTCGGCATAGATGGTGCACTCGTAGTCGCGTCCCTCGTCGAGGAAGTCGAGGGCGAAATCGGCGGCGTGAGCCTCGGCGTCGGTCTTGCCTCCCACGAACCAGTTGTCGGTGCCCTTGGCCTTGCGCGCCACGGTGATGTACTTGGCGGGCTCAGCCTCGATGTACTTGGAGTCGTCCCAGTCGCAGGCCACGTCGCGGATGAACTGGAAGGCGTCGTCGAAGCGCTCGTAGTTCTCGGGCAGGTCGGCGGCCATCTGCAGCGGGCTGTACATGACGAGGTAGAGCGAGAGCTGGCCGCAGAGCGTCGTGCGCACCCATGAGTCGTTGTCGCTCCACTGCTTGAGCTGCGTCACGAAGATGCCCGGCGTGTAGTCCATCGGACCACCTTGCAGGCGGGTGAAGGGGAGCATCACGGTGTGGTAGGGAGCCGAACCGCCGAACGCCTCGTACTCGGTGCCGCGAGCGCTCTCGTTGCCCACGAGGTTGGGCCATGTGCGGCAGATGCCCGTCGGACGCGTAGCCTCATGTGCGTTGACCATGATGCGGTGCTTGGCGGCCTGCTCGACGACGCGCTGGTAGTGGTTGTTCATGAGCTGGCTGTAGTGGTGCTCGCCACGCGGTATGATGTCGCCCACATAGCCTGTCTTGACGGCGTCGTAGCCGTAGGTGTTCATCAGCGTGAAGGCGTCCTCCATGTGGCGCTCGTAGTTGAGGGCCGACGACGATGTCTCGTGGTGCATCATGAGCTTGACACCCTTCGAGCGGGCGTAGGCGGTGAGGGCGGCGATGTCGAAGTCGGGATAGGGGGTCACGAAGTCGAACACGTCGAACTTCATGTTGCCGGCCCAGTCCTCCCAGCCTTCGTTCCAGCCCTCGACGAGCACCTGGTCGAGGCCGTTGGCGGCGGCGAAGTCGATATAGCGGCGCACGGTGTCGTTGTTGGCGCAGTGGCGGCCGTTGGGCGCGCACTTGCTGTAGTCGGTCTGTCCGAGGCGCACGCTGGGCAGGTCGTCGGTGTAGTTCCACGTGCCGCGGCCGACGATCATCTCCCACCACACACCGCAGTACTTGGTGGGGTGGATCCACGAGGTGTCCTCGATCTTGCAGGGCTCATTGAGGTTGAGCGTGAGCTTGCACGAGAGCATGTCGCGTGCGTCGTCGCTCACGAGGACGGTGCGCCAGGGCGAGTTGAAGGGGGTCTGGATGAAGCCCTTGTAGCCGAGCGCGTCGGGGGTGAGGTGGCTCTCGAGGACGAAGTTACGGTCGTCGAGCTCGAGGTGCATGGTGGCGTAGTCGTAGCACGCCGCCTCATGGATGTTGATGTAGAGGCCGTCGTCGGTCTTGAGCTGGAGCGAGGTCTGCAGGCCCGTGGGCGAGAAGGTCGTCTGCGACATGTTGGGGGTCACGGCGCTGTCCATCAGGCCGCGCACCTCCGAGAGGCGCGAGATGACGTGCTCGTACTCCTGCGTGTCGTAGTCGCCCGGGATCCAGTATGCCGTGTGGTCGCCGGTGAGGGCGAACTGCGTGTGCTCTTCCTTGATGATGAAGTAGTTGAGGTCTTTCTGCTGGGGGAACTCATAGCGCAGTCCCATGCCGTAGTCATAGACGCGGAAGCGGATGACGATGTTGCGCTCCGAGGCCGCCTGGTTGAGGGTGACGGCCAGCTCGGTGTAGTTGTTGCGAATGGTCTTCGTCTCGCCCCAGACGGGCTCCCATGTCTCGTCGAACGATGACTGGTTGGTCTCCGCCACCGTGAAGCCGTCCATGAGGTCGGTCTCCCCGAGTCCCTTCGAGGCGTGGCTGTCCTTGGCGAGTTCGAGGCCGAGGCGCGAGGTGCGGATGACGTCCTTGTCCTTGTACCTGAGCGAGTAGGTGGGCACTCCGTTGCCATCGAGGGCGAAGGTGAGGCGCACCGTGCCGCCGGGCGACGCCACGGTCAGCGAGTCCTTCAGCACCACGTCGCTTTGCGACTGCTTGCCGCACGAGGCGAGCGCGAGGGCGCATAATATAAATAAGGTATATGCAAGCTTTTTCATGATTGGTTGTTGATTTTGATTGTTTTTTTTCGAGATTTCGAGATTTCGAGATTTCGAGAGATTCTTCGAGATTTCGAGGATTTCGAGGATTCGATTATCTGCCGGAAATCAAATTCCGCAGGCGGTCGCAGAACTGCTCGTTGGCCATGAGGTCCTCGATGGTGACGTGCATGCGCCAGCGCCAGTAGTGCTCGGGGTTGGCGGGTATGTTGATGCGCTCGGCATCGGGGTCGGGGTTGCGTAGGCGCTCGTCGGTGGCGAGCCAGTCCTGGAGGATCTGGATGCAGAACATCGAGGGCGAGGCGACCTGGCGGGCGATGATCTCGCGAGCCACGTTGGCGGGCAGGGGATGGGGTGCGGGGCCGCCCCAGTGCATCTGGTTGTTGAAGTAGTCCTGGGCGCGGTCGTAGTCCTCGTCCCACCACTGGCGCAGGGTGGGCATGTCGTGGCTCGAGAGCGTGCAGACGCTGAGGTAGGGGTTCTGCGCGGGCTGTCCGAAGCGCATGCCGAGAGCCTTGGGCATCGACATCACCTCGAGAGAGAGGATATGGAGCTGGCGGAGCACCCAGGGCACGCAGTCGGGCACCATGCCGAGGTCCTCGGCGCATACAATCATATCGGTGGCGCCGACGAGCGCGGGCAGCTTCTTCATCGCCTCGACGTACCAGAACTGGTTGTGGCGACGGTAGAAATACTGCTCGTGGAGGCGGTCGAAGGCGCGCTTCTCGTAGTCGGGCAGCAGGCTGTATGTCTTCTCCTTGTTGGCGGCGATGCGCGGATGGAGGAGTCCACTTTCGTCCTTCACGAACATAGCCTCGCGCTCGGCGTTGTCCATGCGCAGGCCGTAGCTCTCAATCTCCATGCGGTCCATGCCCATGGCGGGCACGAAGCGTCCCTCGAGACCGCTCTTGTGGGGCACGGGGATCTGCCAGATGCGGAAGAAGCCTAAGACGTGGTCGATGCGGAAGGCGTCGAAGTAGCGGCTCATCGCCTGGAGGCGGCGCACCCACCACTGGCAGCCGTCGGCCACCATGCGGTCCCAGTTGTATGTCGGGAAGCCCCAGTTCTGGCCGTCGGCGGAGAAGTCGTCGGGCGGCGCTCCCGCCTGTCCGTTCATGTTGAAACACTCGGGGTCGAGCTCGACGTCGCAGCCGTGGCGGTTGACGCCGATGGGTATGTCGCCCTTGAGCAGCACGCCCATGCGGCGGGCGTGGCGGTGGGCGTCCTCCATCTGGCGGGCGAGGACGTACTGGACGTAGTAGTAGTATTCCTTGACCGTCTCACCGTCGCGGCGCATGCAGAACGTGGCGTACGACTCGAGCCAGAAACCGTTGGCGGCTACGAAGGCCTGGTAGTCCTTGGTGGCCATCGTGCGCTTGCCGGCCTGGGCGAAGACGGCGTGCAGGTAGCGGTTCTTCGCCTCAGTGACGCGCTCGTAGTCCATCTCGGGCAGGGCGTTCAGCTCTTTCTGCAGGGCGTCCATCTCAGCCTTGAGCGTCTTGCTGCGCAGGGCGGGCAAGGCGTTGAGGTCGGCGTAGATGGGGTGGAGGGCGAAGATGCTCACGGGGTTGTAGGGATAGGAGTCGCGCCAGGTGTGGCTCTGCGTGGTGTCGTTGATGGGCAGAATCTGGAGGATGCGCTGTCCGACCTTGGCCACCCAGTCGACCATCTTCTTCAGGTCGCCGAAGTCGCCCACGCCGAAGCTCGCCTCCGAGCGGAGCGAGAAGACGGGGACGATGGTGCCGGCCAGACGCAGGGCGGAGCAGCCGGCGTAGGGGTCGTCGACCCACCAGTCGCGCACTACGTTGCGCTTGTCGTCGGGGCGCAGGATGTGGGGGATGCGATGCCACTCGCAGCGCTCGTCGTCGCCTCCGCGCTGCACGCTGTAGTAGTACGAGGCGGGCAGCTGGAGGTCCGCCGCCACGCGCCATGTCGCACCGTCCGACGTGTGCATCACCAGTCGCTTGCCGCCGATGATGTTGAGCACGAGCTCCTGTCCGAAGACGGTGTGGTACTCTATCTCAAAAATTCTTTCCATGGGTATTGGTTGTGTTAGTTTTATTGTTTCTTGGTCCTGATGAAGAAGACGGCGGCGGCGCCGAGGGCGAGGCTGATGCCGGCGGCGGTCATCATGCCCGTCTGCACGTTGCCTACGGCGGTGAGTATGTGTCCGCCGACGAGGGCGGCAGCGATCTGCGGCACACAGATGGTGCCGTTGAACAGGCCGAGGTAGGCGCCCATGTGGCCGTAGCCCTGGAGGGCGTTGGTGACGAGGGCGAAGGGCATGGCGAGCATCGCCGCCCAGGCGCAGCCGATGAGCAGGAAGGGCACGAACATCACATATTGGTCATGCACGAAGGGAATGAGGGCGAAGCCGGCACCTCCGAGCAGGAGGCTGACGGCGTAGGCGAGCTTGACGGGCTTGATGAAAGGCAGCACGACGGCCCAGAGCACACTGCCGATGGCCTGGACGGCGAAGAGCACGCCCACCCAGTTGCCGGCATCCTGGTACTCGGCGGAGGCGGTGTCGGTGTTGCCCCAGACGGTCTCAGCCACGGCTCCCGTCGCGTAGGTCCACATGAACAGGAACGCCGCCCAGCAGAAGAACTGCACGAGTCCCACCTGCCAGAACGCCGAGGGTGCCTTCTTGAGCAGTACGATCCAGTTGGCGTGCTTCTCCTCCTCGGCGTTGTCGACGGGGTTGAACGTGGCATATTGGTCGGGGGTCCACTCGCGCACCTTCATCGTGGTGTAGATGACGCAGAGGATGAGGATGGCGGCTCCGATGTAGAAAGCCCAGGTCACCGTGTCGGGCACCACGCCCTTGGGGGCGACGTTGCTCAGTCCGACGGCGGCGAAGACGAAGGGGAAGACGAAGCCCACGACCGAACCAGCGTTGCAGAGGAACGACTGGATGCTGTAGGCGGTCGTCTTCTGCTTCTCGTTGACCATGTCGCCCACGAGCATCTTGAAGGGTTGCATCGCCATGTTGAGCGAGGTGTCGAGAAACATCAGACCGATGAGGCCGAAGAGCATGGCTCCGCTCACGGTCAGGCCGAAGCTGCCGGCATTGGGCAGGAGGCACATCACGATGACAGCCACCAGGGCACCGACGAAGAGGTAGGGGATGCGGCGGCCGAAGCGGCACCAGGTGCGGTCGCTCAGCGTGCCGACGATGGGCTGGACGAGGATGCCCATGAGTGGGGGCAGCACCCAGAAGTAGGACAGACTGTGGGGGTCGGCGCCGAGGGTCGCGAAGATGCGCGAGATGTTGGCGCTCTGCAGGGCGTAGGCAATCTGCACGCCGAAGAAGCCGAAGCTGAGGTTCCAGAGGCTCCAGAACGCCATGTTGGGCTTGTGCTGTGTGGTTTTCATGTTGGTGGTGTGTTAGCTTCTTTTAGATTATATAGATTCTATAGATTTTTATAGATCATATAGATGTGGGGACTTTGTGGGTGGTGCCACGCTCTACGAGGCGTGTCTTGACGATGCGTCGCTCGATCTGGTCCATGGGGCTGCGGCCCTCGACCTTGTCGATGACGATCATGGCGGCCTGGCGGCCCACCTCGCGTCCGCGCTGCTCGACGGTGGTGAGCATGGGGTCGCTCGAGACGGCCTGCGGACCGTTGGTGAAGCCGCAGATGGCCACGTCGTCGGGCACGCGCAGCCCCATGCGCTTGACGGCGTAGAGGATGCCGATCGCCGTGTCGTCGTTGACGGCAAAGAAGGCGTCGGGCGGACAGTCGCGGTTCATGATGCCGGGCGTGATGCTCTCCGCCTTCTCGCGCGTGTCGGCGTAGAGCGAGAGCTCGGGCTCGGGTGTCAGCCCCGCCTTGAGCAGGGCGTCGCGGTAGCCGTTGTAGCGGTTTTTCTGTATCTCGAGGTTCGAGTTCATGCCGTAGAAGGCGATGCGGCGGCACCCCGTGGCGATGAGGTGGCTGACGGCGTTGAAGGCGCCCTGATAGTCGTCGACCACGACGCGGCTGGCGTCGACGCCCGTGCAGATGCGGTCGCAGAAAACGAGGGGGATGCCCCGCTCCTGGAGCATGCGGAAGTGGTCGTAGTCGTAGGAGGGCGTGTCCTTGGCGAGGCTGACGATGACCCCGCAGACATGGCTGCCGTCGAAATGCTCGCAGATCTGCTTCTCGCGCGCATAGTGCTCGTCGCTGTGCGCCACCGTGACGTAGTAGCCGTGGTCGCTCGCCGCCTCGATGATGCCGGTCATGACGCTCGAGAAGAAGTAGTGGGCGAGCTCGGGCACGATGACTCCAATCACGCGCGGACGGAGGGCGTGCGTATGGCGCAGGCTGACCGCGGTGCGGTTGGCGGTGAAATGGTGCTCCTCGGCATACGCCCGCACGCGCTCACGCACCTCTTTGGATATTGAGGGCGAGTCGTTTAAGGCACGCGACACGGTGGAGACCGACATACCCAGCGTCTGGGCGATGTCCTTCATGGTAAGGTTGGCTGGCATAAGGGCTTGTGCTTTTCATTTGCAAAAATAAGGTGTGTGGGCGGTCTTTCCCATACGCGTGCAAAGATAATTGTATTTTTCTGCGTGCAATCGTTTGCGCAAAATAATTGGTGTTAAAAGGTTGAAAATTCCGTCAGTAAGTATCAAAGAATGTAAATTTGTGCCAAATTTTCCCAAAACCAACTTTAAAACAATAGCATGAAACAAACAATCAGCAGAATCCCCGCAAGGATTCTTGCCCTGACTGCAGGGCTCTTGCTGGCTGTTGGCGCATTTGCTCAGCAGATTACCGTCAACGGTCTTGTGAAGGACACCTCGGGCTGGGAGATCATCGGTGCTCACGTGCGCGTCGTCGGACAGGATGGCGGCGCAGTGACCGACCTCGATGGCAAGTTCTCGATCAGCGCGAAACAGGGTGCCCAAATCGAAATTTCCTACATCGGCTACAAGACAGCCATGGTGGCTGCCCGCCCGTTCCTCGCCGTTGTCCTCGAGGAGGACTCGAAGGTGATGGAGGATGTAGTGGTCATCGGTTACGGCCAGGCCAAGAAGAGCGACGTCACCGGTTCGGTGGTCGCCATCAAGCCCGACGAGAAGAACCACGGCATGCAGGTTAGCGTGCAGGACATGCTCCAGGGCAAGGTGGCCGGTGTGAACGTGAACAACTACTCGGGAGCCCCGGGCGAGGGTGCGCAGATCCGCATCCGCGGCGGCGCCTCGCTGAACGCGAGCAACGACCCGCTCATCGTCATCGACGGACTGGCCATGGACAACAATGCCACCAAGGGCATGTCCAACCCCCTCTCGCTCGTCAACCCGAACGACATCGAGACCTTCACCATCCTAAAGGATGCCTCGGCGACAGCCATCTACGGTAGCCGCGGCTCGAACGGCGTCATCCTCATCACCACGAAGAAGGGTGCCAAGGGACAGGGTCCCAAGGTGTCATACAACGGCAACGTGTCGGTGAGCATGATCTCGAAGAAGCTCGACGTGATGAACGCCACCGACTACGTGAACACCATCAAGTCGATGTACGGCGAGAACTCGGACGCATACCGCGGACTGGGCTGGAAGGAGTTCAACGCCGACGGCACTCCCAACTTCGCCGCCGGCACCTACGACACCGACTGGCAGAACGAGATCTACCGCAACGGCATCTCGCACGACCACAACCTGACCGTGACCGGCGGCGTGGGCAACGAGAAGTGGAACATGCCCTACCGCCTGAGCTTCGGCTACACGCAGCAGAACGGTATCCTCAAGGGCTCTGACTACAACCGCATCACCGGCGGACTGAGCCTCAACCCCTCGCTCTTCAAGGACCACCTCAACATCAACGCCAACGCCAAGTTCGCCCACTCGATGACGACTCCTGGCGGCACAGGCGCCATCGGTGCCGCCATCTCGATGGACCCCACACGTCCCGTCAAGAGCGACGACCCGAAGTACACCAACTGGGGCGGCTACTACCAGTGGGTGGTGCCCTCGAGCGACTATGACCCGACCTTCCCCTACAGCCGCAACTACGACGCTCCGACCAACCCCGTCGAGCTCATCGACCACTACAACTTCGACAAGAGCAGCACGGTGGTACTCGGCAACATCGACTTCGACTATAAGATCCACGGCTTCGAGGATCTGCGCCTGCACGCCAGCTTCGCCGGCGAGTATGCCAACGGCGGTGAGTACACCCACCCGACCTCGCGCCAGACCACTTACGGATTCTACTATGGCAATCAGGGTACTAACAAGGAGAAGAAGTACAACCTGACCACCTCCGCCTACATCCAGTACTACAAGGACTGGAGCGACAAGCACCACTTCGACATCATGGGCGGTTACGAGTATAGCCGCACCAAGTACTGGGGCGACCAGTATTTCTGGAACACCTATCCCATGACCAACGAAGGTTATTATGACGATGAAAAAACACAGCCCAAGAAAGGCACCATCAACAGTGAGACCAAGGGTGAGTGGGCAGGCCAGATGGTTCTCGTCAGCTGGTACGGCCGTGCCAACTACTCTTACAAGAACCGCTACCTCTTCACGGGTACCGTCCGCTACGACGGCTCGAGCCGCTTCGCCGACGGCCACCGCTGGGGTCTCTTCCCCTCAGCCGCCTTCGCATGGCGCATCAGCGAGGAGTCGTTCCTGAAGAACGTCAACTCGGTCAACGACTTCAAGCTGCGCCTCGGCTGGGGTAAGACCGGCCAGCAGGACACCGGCAAGGAGTACTACACACCTATCTACAAGAAGTCGACATCGCAGTTCTACACCTACCCCGTAGGTCCCAACAACCCCGGCATCCTCTACCAGCCGAGCGTCTACAACAACGACCTGACCTGGGAGACGACGACCACGTACAACGCCGGTATCGACTTTGGCATGTGGAACAACCGCTTCACCATCAACGTCGATGCCTACTACCGCAAGACGACCGACCTGCTCTGCACCCCGACCATCCCGACGGGCCAGAACTTCGACAACGCTGTCATGCTCAACGCCGGCACACTGACCAACACCGGTGTCGAGGTGGCCATCTCGGGCAAGCCCGTGGCTACGAAGGACTGGTTGCTCGACCTGGGTGTAAACGTGGCTTACAACAAGAACAAGATCACCGAGCTCTACGGCGGCAAGGACGTGATCACCGCAGGCATGCAGGTGGGCACCAACGAGGCCATCACCTTCCACAAGGTGGGTCTGCCCGCCAACTCGTTCTGGGTGTACCAGCAGGTGTATGACGAGTCGGGACGCCCCGTGATGGGCGCCTACGTCGACCGCAACGCCGACGGCGTGATCGACGAGAACGACCGCTACTACTACAAGAACATCGCGGCTCCCGTGACCGGCGGCTTCTACCTCAAGCTCCAGTGGAAGAACTTCGACATCGGCACCAACTTCCGCTACAGCATCGGCAACTACGTCTACAACGCCCTCGAGGGCGGCAAGGCGAACACCGCCGTGCTCTGCAACCCGAAGGGATACTACGAGAACAACACCCTGAGCAACGTGGCTATGGGCTGGACCTCGTACAACTACTCCCTCTCGGACCACTTCGTGCACAACGCAAGCTTCCTGAAGTGTGACAACATCACCATCGGCTACAGCTTCGACAACCTGTTCAAGGGCCAGAACTACCACGGCATCTCGGGCCGCATCTACGCCTCGTGCAGCAATGTGTTCACCGTGACCAAGTACAACGGCCTCGACCCCGAGCAGGTGTCGGGCAAGGAGTATGACATGTACCCCCGCAGCCGCACCTTCCTGTTTGGCTTGAACCTTAACTTTTAATTAAGATACCATTATGAAAATCCTGAATATCAAAACATATCTGCCCGCCATCTTTGCGGCTGTCTGCATGACCTCGTGCATGGACGACCTCAAGAACGGCAACATCGACCCCAACGTCGATGCCGAGCCCAACCTCATGGGTCTCTACTCAAAGTGCTACGCAGGCCTGATCATGGAGGGTAACGACGGCAACCCCGACTTCACCATCGATGACGCGGGCAAGTCAACCCTGCTGCGTAACGTGTTCAACTTCAATGAGCTCTGCACCGACGAGGCCATCTGCTGGTGGAGCGACGGTGGCATCACCGAGATGAGCTACAACAACTGCCTCGCCGGCAACGCCTCGCTGAAGTTCCTCTACTACCGCCTGATGTCGAACATCGGCTACTGCAACCACTTCATCGAACTGGGACAGGGCGGCGAGACGATGCTCGCCGAGGTGCGCGTAATCCGTGCCTACAACTACCTGCTCATGCTCGACTTCTTCGGCAACCCGCCCTTCGTTGACGCCATCCGCACGGAGACCCCGCGCCAGGCCCACACCTACAACAGCAAGTATGACGCCTCGAAGAACTACACCCGCGCCGAGATTCTCGCCATGGGCCGTGAGTTCATGTTTGGCTGGGTGAAGGGTGAGCTGGAGGCCGCCGAGCCCAGCCTGCTCGCGCCCGCTGTGAAGAAGGACACCGATGACGACTACGGCCGCATCGACAAGGCGACCGCCTGGCTACTGCTGAGCCGCCTGCACCTGAACGCAGGTACCTATCTGAACAACGACGGACAGAACAACCCCAACTGGCAGCTCGCCTTCGACTATGCCAAGAAGATCATCGACTCCAAGACCTACAAACTCTTCACCGACGACCAGATGAGCGCAACGGCCAAGAATCTGGGCTACCACGCCTACGACCTGCTCTTCATGGGCGACAATGGCTCTAACGGTGCCAACTGCGAGGCTCTGCTGCCCCTGCTCCAGGACGGCAAGAAGACCAAGGGTTGGGGAGGTTCGCTCTTCTTCATCGCCGCCATGTGGAACGGTGACATGTATTCAGTGAATGGCAAGGGTGCCGGCACGACGGGCAACAACTGGAGCGGCATGCGCTGCCGTCCGCAGCTCGTGGGCAAGTTCTTCGCCAACCCGACCGACGTCGAGGGCAAGACAGCCGCCGAGGTGCGCGCCCTCGCCGGTGATGACCGCGCCCTGTTCTGGGGCAAGGACCACACGGTCGACCTGGGCGACAACGACGGCTTCACCTGCGGTATAGCCACCCCGAAGTGGAACAACAACTACTCGAACGACGGCAACCCCCACGACTCTTACGACGTGGACACCGACTTCTTCCTCTTCCGCGTGGCTGAGGCTTACCTGAACGCCGCCGAGGCCGCCATACACCTGAACCAGACCGCCACAGCCAAGGACTGCCTCGATGCAATCCGCAACCGCGCACATGCCGCCGTGAAGAGCGTCTATACGCTCGATGACGTGCTCGACGAGCGCTCGCGCGAGCTCTACTTCGAAGGACTGCGCCGCACCGACCTCATCCGCTTCAACCAGTTCGGCGGAGAGCAGGCGACCTACAACTGGTCGTACAAGGGTGGCAACAAGAGTGGCGTGACATTCGACAAGAAGTTCAACGTCTATCCCATCCCGACCTCCGAGATGATGGCCAACAGCAACCTCGTGCAGAACGACGGATTCAACGACATCGAATAAGGAAAGCCCCCCTCCCGCTCCCCCCGAAATGGGGGGAGGGGAAAGCAACCCAATTACCCCTTAACCAAATAACCGAAAAACCCAAAGAAAATGAAAAAAAGACTTTTGCTCGGTGCGCTGCTCGCTCTCACAGCCGGCATCTTCACCGCCTGCAAGGACGATAAGGGATGCAACCCCACGCTCATTCAGCCCACGGAGTTCCGCCTCAACACCCCCGAATATGCCAAGAAGAGCGTGGTGCTGAAGGAGACCGAGTCGCTCGCAATGTCATGGAGCCAGCCCCAGTACACCTCGGACGGCGCTCCCGTAAACGCAACCTACGAACTCCAAATCTCGTTCAAGAAGGACTTCAAGGTGTCGTACGCCGAACAGGTTGCCGACACGACAGGGATGACTGTGGCTGACTACATCGCCCTCGACAAGACATACACTACCTGCACGGCAAGCCTGCAGTGCTCGGACATAAACAAGGCCCTGATGAACCTCTACGCCTGGACGTCGGCGGAGGAAGTGCCTTCGGACACTCCCCTCTACGTGCGCGCCCTGTCATTCATCCAGGAGGGCACCAAGCGCCACCACGTCGTGACCTCCAACATGATCGAGATCCAGGTAAAGCCCTACTACATGGTGCTCGTCGACGCAGACCCCATCATGTGGTACATCGTGGGAGAAAACCTCCCCGGCTGGGGAAGCAAGCCCGGCGTGGACTGCCTGCCAATGTTCCTCGACAGCAAATGCCAGTACGACAAGGCGACCGGTGCCGGCGTCGTGACCTACCAGAACTACTTCAACGACCTCGGTTGGAAGATCCAGCCCTCTGACTTCAACTGGGACATGGGCTTCATGGGAGGTGGCTCGGCCAACACAGCCGTCTTCCGCAACGGTGCCGGCGACGCCGGCAACATCTGGTGCGAACCCGCCGGATACTACCGCGTCGAGGTGAAGACTCCGGACAACACCTGCACCATCACTCCCCTTGACATCACTCCGAAGGACTACGGCCAGATCTGCATCACCGGCAACTTCTGCGACTGGGCTGACACAGACATGGATCGCGCAAATCAGACAGGCGAGAACCACGTATGGTCGTACATCATGACGGTTGACCCAGGCAATGTCGCGCAGATCAAGTTCAAGATACCCGGCTCTTGGGACACCAACTGGGGCTTCGGCGACGAGGACGGCCAGGTGAACAAGTGCGGCGTAGGCCAGGGCGGTGGCAAGAACATCGGTGTGCCCGAAGGCACATGGATAATCATGTTCAACGACATCACCGGCGAGTTCAGCATCACAGAAATTAAGGAGTAATAGAGAGAGCCCCCCTCCGTCTCCCCCGGGATGGGGGGGAGGGCTTTGGCTATTTCAAGTCGATAAAACGACAAAAATAACCGAATTACCGAAAAAACCCCTAACCAAAAAACCCCAAAACAAATGTTTAAAAAGATATTTTTCGGAGTTGCCCTCCTCGCCGGCCTCGCCGCCTGCGACGGCGACTACAACGACTGGAAGCGCCCCCAGACCAACGAACAGGGTCCGGTGGAGGAAGTCAACCTGCCCATCGTGGCCCAGGAGAGCTATGACTTCACGACCATGACCGACGAGGAGATTGCGGCGATGAACATCGCGCTCGTAACCCCCCAGCCGCGTCACTCATTCTTCGACGCAACGTTCACATACGGCGAGAAGAGCGTGGACGCGTCACTGAACCTCGACGGCACGATCGCAGCCACCGACTTCATCGCCGCCATCAAGAGCATCTGCGGCCCCGCTCCCATTGAGCGCGAGGTGGCGATGAAGGTCATCGCCGAGTACAAGGACTTCGACGGCAAGATCCTGCGCGACGTGAACAACGCCACGCTCAAGGTAACGCTCAAGGCCCCGTACATCGAGACCGCCTACTACTACGTCGGCGAGCTGAACGGCTGGAACAACAGCAGCACCGACTACAAGTTCGAGCACAGCGGCAAGGATGTCTATGAGGATCCCATCTTCACACTCTTCATCCCCGCTCCCTACGACGAGGCAGGCAACCGCAAGGACAACTACTTCAAGATCTTCGCAGAGTCGGCCCTCGGCACATGGGACAGCCCCAACATCCTCGGCTCGGAGACCGACGGCGACACATCGCTCGAAGGACGCCTCTTCGACGAGGGCAAGGCAAACGCCATCAACATGCCCGCCTCGGACGGAGCCTCGGCCTACACCATCGAGCTCAACCTGCTCGAGCGCACCTACAAGATCACTCCTCTCGTATGGCAGCCCTATGCCTACCTGCCCGGCGCCGCCAACGGCTGGTCGTTCGACAAGGACATCCTGCTCGGCAACGACAACGGACAGTTCGAGGGCTACGCAGTACTCGGCGGCGATTATGGCTGGAAGGTGACCCAGTATCCTGACTGGGACCACGAAAAGTATGGTAAGGGCGATGCTGATGGCAAACTCGTAGCCGATGGTGACAACATCATGGAAGGCTCAACTGCTACCCAGTACTTCGTGAAGGTGGACCTCGACGCGCTGACCTACGAGCTGACGGAGGTGACCGCCATCTCGCTCATCGGCGAGATTCGCGGCGCATGGGACACCGACGTGGACCTCACCCCCGACCTCGCTAACCGCTGCTGGACGGTGACCGCCGACCTCAACGCCGGCAAGTGGAAGTTCCGCGTCAACCACGATTGGCAGTACAACTTCGGCGGCTCGTACGACGCCCTCTACCAGGGCGGCGCCGACATGACCCTCGAAGAGGCTGGCAACTACACCATCACCATCTGGCC
>JABUTZ010000025.1:44071-45246 GCA_021443415.1 Bacteroidaceae bacterium
GGGGAGGGAGACAGATACTCATGATGAATGGCGCGCAAGAGTGCGCGCCATTCATGCTTTAAAAAAAACCACAACCAACCAATATCAATCATGAAAAAACTTCTTACCTTAATTTTATTCTCTACACTCTGCACTCTACACTCTTTCGCCCAGGCATGGCCCGAAAACTACTCGGGAGTGATGCTCCAGGGCTTCTACTGGGACAGCTATTCGGACAGCCGCTGGAAGAAGCTGGAGAAGGAGGCTGACATCCTCAAGGACTATTTCTCGCTCGTCTGGGTGCCCCAGAGCGGCAGCACGGGCGGCAACCAGTCGATGGGCTACGATGACATGTGGTGGTTCAACGACTACGAGTCATCGTTCGGCAACGAGAAGGAGCTGCGCTCGATGATCGCCACCTTCCGCGAGAAGGGCATCAAGACCATCGCCGACGTGGTCATCAACCACCGCAAGAACGTAAGCACGTGGGTGGACTTCCCCGTCGAGACATACAAGGGCGAGACCTACGAGATGTTCTCGACCGACATCTGCGCCAACGATGACGGCGGCGCCACGAAGACATGGGCGTCGAAGAACGGCTTCCAACTCTCGACGAACAACGACACGGGCGAGGACTGGAGCGGCATGCGCGACCTCGACCACAACTCCGCCAACGTGCAGCGCGTGGTCAAGGCCTACCTCGACTTCCTGCTCAACGACCTCGGCTACGCGGGCTTCCGCTACGACATGGTGAAGGGCTACGCCGGACGCTTCACGGGCCTCTACAACAGCACCGCCCAGCCCGAGTTCTCGGTGGGCGAGTACTGGGACGGCAACGTGTCGGCGGTGCAGAACTGGCTCAACGCCACCAAGGTGGACGGCAAGATCCAGAGCGCGGCGTTCGACTTCCCCTTCCGCTACAACATACGCGACGCCGTCAACAACAACGACTGGCGCAAGCTTGACAACACGAGCACGCTGGCCCACAACAGCAACTACCAGCGCTACGGCATCACGTTCATCGAGAACCACGACACGGAGTATCGCAGCGCCACCTCGCAGAACGACCCCGTGCGCCGCGACACGCTCGCCGCCAACGCCTACCTGCTCGCCATGCCGGGCACTCCCTGCGTCTTCCTCAAGCACTGGATCGACGAGAAGTGCCGCACCGACATCGCCAAGATGGTCAAGGCGCG
>JABUTZ010000025.1:45256-47704 GCA_021443415.1 Bacteroidaceae bacterium
GTGCACAACCAGAGTACGTTCAGCGTATCGTCGAGCACCAGCACCCTGCACGTGCACATCGCCACGGGCACCAACTGCCGCCTGCTCTGCGCCGTGGGCAAGGGCGTAAGCAGCTATACGGCTCCCGACGGCTGGTATCTCGCCGCCAAGGGCTACCACTGGGCCTACTACACGGACAAGAAGATAGAGATCGGCGAGATAGTCTTCCCCGAGGAGCCCTTCGAGCCGCACACCATCACCGTGGGCGTGGACGTGAGCGCCGTGGGTTGGACCAAGGTCAACTTCTGGACATGGGGAGGCGACGGCTCGCACGCCCCCGCCTCGGGCAAGTGGCCCGGCGACGAGGTAGGCACGACGGTGACCATCGACGGCAGGACGTTCTACACCAAGCAGTACAACATCAACTCCGCCAAGGACTGCGTCAACTTCGTCTTCAGCACCGGCACGGGCTCGCCCCAGACCGTCGACATCTACGACGTAACCGAGAACGCCTACTTCGCCATCAGCACCACAAAGACGGGCGACAAGAACCGCGTCGACGACATCACCGACCAGGTGACTCCCGTCATTGCACCAAAGGCACAGGGCAAGCACGGCACCAACGCCATCTATTCGATTGATGGCAGGAAGAAGAGTAAGAGGAGCGGATTGTTTATTGAGGACGGAAAGAAAATCGTAAATAAATTGTAAATCGTAAATCGTCAAATAGTAAATGAACAAGGCAATATCTTTATTCTCTACACTCTACACTCTCTTCTTTATCCTCTCCGCCTGCGGCAGCAAGCCTGCGGCAGTGGAGGAAGAGACGGCGGCGCCTGCCGCGCCCGCCTTCGCCAAGGGAGCGGACATCAGCTGGGTGACCGAGCAGGAGGCTGACGGAGTGAAGTTCTACGACAAGGACGGACGCGAGACGGACTGCTTCGCCCTGATGAAGGAGATCGGCATGAACGCCATCCGCCTGCGCGTATGGGTGAACCCCGAGACAGCCGCCCAGCAGGACGGCAAGGACGGCGGCTACGGCTCCGCCTACAGCGGCAAGGATGACGTGGTCGCCAAGGCCATTCGCGCCAAGGAGCAGGGGCTCAACGTGATGATCGACTTCCACTACAGCGACCTCTTCGCCGACCCGGGACGCCAGCTCACGCCCGCGGCTTGGCGCGACAAGTCTGTTGACGAACTCAAGGAGGCCGTCGCCGCCCACACCACCGAGGTGCTCGAGGCGCTCAAGGCGGCGGACGTCTATCCGACCTGGATCCAAATCGGCAACGAGACGCGCCCGGGCATGCTCCACCCCACCGCCCTGCTCTGGGACGAGGAGGGCGAGCGCGCCGAGGGCTGGGCCAACTACGCCGCACTGACCAACGCGGGCTATGACGCCGCCAAGGCTGTCTTCCCCGAGACCATCGTGATGGTGCATATCGACAACGCCTACGAGGAGAACGACTGGTGGTTCGACAAGCTGAAAGCCAACGGCGGACAGTTCGACATGATCGGCCTGTCCCACTACCCGATGGTGACGGGCAAGGTGACATGGCGGGAGGCCAACCGCCTCGCCCTCGACCATATCCGCTCGTGGGCGGAGAAGTACGGGGTGCCCGTCATGGTCGTCGAGGTGGGTGTCATCTACGGCGACGCCGAGGCGGACCAGTGCATGAAGGAGTTCATGGACGAGGTGCGCACCATCGGGCAGTGCAAGGGCGTGTTCTACTGGGAGCCGCAGGTCTATGCCGACTGGCGCCCGCAGGTCTACCAGACAGTCTTCGGCTGGGGGGCGTACAACCAGGGGGCGTTCACGCCCGAGGGACGTCCCGCCGACTACCTCTACGAGCTCACGAAATAGAGTGTAGAGTGTAGAGTGTAAAAATTAGAGTATAAATTAAAGAGCCTGGGCGCAGTGTGCGCTCAGGCTTTTTTGAAGCTGTCGAGGAAGGCCTTGAACTCGTCGTTGGCGAGGACCTCGGTCTCGTCGGGCAGACCCATGACGAAGCGGCCGATGCCGAGGAACGAGCAGACGGGAATGGTCAGCACTCCGTCGTTGAGATACTGGAGGGCGGCGGGATACTCCTCGCGGAGGAGGTCTTGGGCGAGGGCTCCCAGGCGCACCGCCACCGTCTGCGCCTTCTCGCCCGAGAAGCCGAAGGCATCGATGCGCAGCGTCCTGTGGCGGTCGGCGAACGACCAGAGGAGATTGACCACCTCGACATGCCCTATGCGCGTGAGCTTGAACGTCTTGCAGGTGGCGGAAGCCATCTCGTAGCAGCGCACCTCCGAGCCTCCGTTGAGCAGCTGGAAGGGTTCGACGGCGCGGTCGCTGACCGTGCGGCTGTTGGCGCTCTGGTAGTCGCGCAGGATGACCACCCTCTGCCCGCGCATCGCCTCGTAGAGGAGCGAGAGGTTGCGCGAGAGCTGCTCGTCGGCCTCCGCCGACTCGGCGACGATGCCTATGTC
>JABUTZ010000026.1:0-3202 GCA_021443415.1 Bacteroidaceae bacterium
GCCTCCGACTTCATGCCGTCCATCTTGATGGTGAGGGGCGAGGGGAAGCGCACGTGGCGCACGTAGGCGGTCTCCTCGACGGCGGGCAGGGCGTCAAGGCGGCCGGTGTGATAGACACCCTCCCCGGGCTGGTCGTTGATGGTGAGATAGCCCACACCAAACGAGGTGAGGTTCTGGAAGAAGTGGGTGCCCTGGCTGGCATCTACTTTATATCCTTGCGTGCCCGCCTCCACGATGACGCGCGCCCCGCTGATGGCGGGCCACTTGACGGGAATGCCCAGCCAAGGGTCGCTCGAGCCCCATCGTCCCGGCCCTACTAATATATAAGGTGTCTTCGTGGCGAGCATCCGGCGGTTGATGGTCTCGATCTCGAGGGCGATGGCGGGGTTGTTGCCCGGGTTGTAGCCGTCGGTCTTGACATAGACGATGTCGCACACGTCATCGACGATGCCGTGGCCGAGCGAGCGGTGGCTGCGCAGGAGGCAGTCATCGTCGGCTATCGTGCGCAGGTCCTCGCCGAGTTCCTGCTTGGCGTCGACGATGGGACGAATCTGGAGCAGATAGAGCGTTCCGTGGTTGCGCCCGTAGATGTTGACGGCGAACTCGATCTCCACGGGGCGGCGCATCTCGCCGGCTCCGTGCTCCTGGGCGAGCTGGAGGAGGCGCGGCAGGGGGAAGACGCCATTCTGGAGCACTCCGGCGAAGGAGATGAGCTTGCGCCCGTTGTCGTAGAAACCATCGCGGATGACCTGGTCGTAGGGGTCGAACGTGGAGCATATCCACTGCATCGAGCCGTCGCCGACGGCCTGGCGCACAGGCAGGGAGAGGAGGTTGAAGCCGTCGTCGACGCTGAACTCCCCCTCTGGTGCTCGCATGTCCAAGGCGAGGAATTTTGTCTGCGTCTCGCGCAGAGCCTTGTCCACCTCGCTCATCTGCATGACATGGCCCGGGTGGTAGGCGCAGACGCGCAGGGCCTGGCCGCCGTCGACGATGTACTTGCCCAGTCCGAAGGCGAGGCTGACGACGCCCTCCTCGGCGCGCTCGGGCTCGATGGGGTAGTAGTTGAGCGAGCGCAGCACACCCGAGATTGTCGGGTAGAAGCGGTCGCCGTAGCGCTGGCCCACCACCTCCTGCAGGATGACCGCCATCTTCTCCTGGTCGATGACGTTGCGCGTGGCGGTCATGTAGTCCTTCGAGTTGCGGTAATAGACGCTGGCATAGACACCCTTGATTGCCTTGGACAGCAGGCGGAGCGTCTGCGGGATGTCCTGCTCGAGGTAGGGAATCATGTAGGTCGAGTAGATGCCGGCGAAGGGCTGGTAGTGGGAGTCCTCGAGGAGCGACGACGAACGCACGGCGATGGGGCCGCGCACCGCCTCGACGAACGTGCGGAAGTCGTCGCGGTACTCGTCGGGCAGCTGGGCGTCGAGGAAGGCGCGCAGGATGACGTCGTCAGCGGCGTCGGAGAGGGCAATCGGGTAGAGGTCGTTGGCGTCCATGAAGCGGTCGAAGACGTCGGTGCAGAGCACGAGGGTCTTGGGCAGCGTGGTGTGCGCCCCCTCCTGCTCCTGGAATTCGGGGTGGCGGGTGATGATGTTGTCGAGGAAGGCGAGGCCGCGCCCCTTGCCGCCGAGCGAGCCGTCGCCGATGCGGGCGAAGTTGGAGTAGCGGTCGTAGCGGTCGCGCTGGAACTCAGCCACGATGCCGCGGTTTTTCATGCGGCGGTACTGGACGATGGCATCGAAGATCATCTGGCGGTGGGCGTCGAGGTCCTTGTTCTCCTCCCACGAGAGCGACTTGACGTATTCGCTGATCGGGAAGAGGGCGCGGCTGCAGAGCCAGCGGCTCACGTTGTTGTGCCTGATGTGCCAGAGAAACGACTCGGCGGGGAGGGTGAAGATCTGGTCCTGGAGGTCCTTGAGGTTGTGGATGCGCGCCACCTCGCACATCGTGTTGGGGTCGCGGAAGACGAAGTCGCCGAAGCCGAAATAGGCCTCCACGATGCCGCGCAGGTCGACGGCGCGCTTCTTCGAGTTCTTTGACACGAAGGGCACGTGCAGGGCGTCCGCCTTGGAGTGGTTCTCGTCCTCGGCGGACTGGAGGATGCAGGGCACGAAGCGGTCTATCGTGCGCACGTATTCGATCAGCCGCAGTCCCGCCTCCGCGTCCTTCCTGCCGTCGATGGGCATGCGGCAGTCGGTGATGACCCCTAAAGTGTTGTTGTGGTATTTGTCGTAGAGGGCGCGTGCCTCGTCGTAGCTGCGGGCGAGCACGATCTTCGGGCGTCCGCGCTGGCGCAGCTTGGCCTGGTGGGCGTTGAGGGCCTCGGTGGCGAAGTCCATCGACTGCTTGAGCACGAACTGGTAGAGGTCGGGCAGCATGGCGGAGTAGAAGCGTATGGAGTCCTCGACGAGGAGGATCATCTGCACGCCGGCGGTGCTGATGTCGTGCTCGAGGTTCATCTTGTCCTCGATGAGCTTGATGATGCTGAGCAGGAGGTAGGTGTCGCCCAGCCAGCAGAAGACATAGTCGAAGAGCGTGAGGTCCTCGTGCTCCATGCGCTCGGCGATGCCGTGGCTGAAGGGCGTGAGCACGACGATGGGTATCTCGGGGTGGACGCGCTTCACGTCGCGTGCGATGTCGAAGGCGTCGCTGCTGTCGCTCGCGGGCATGGCGATGACGAGTTCGAACTTCATGCGGCTGATGTGCTCGTGCGCCTCCTCGAGTGTCGAGACGACATGGAAATGAGGCGGATAGGTGAGCCCGAGCTGGGTGTATTCGTTGAAGATCTTCTCGTCGATGCGTCCGTCGTCCTCGAGCATGAACGCGTCGTAGGGGTTGGCGACAAGCAGGATGTTGAAGATGCGGTGGCGCATCAGCTCGACGAACGACACGTCGCGCAGGTATAGCTTGGAGATGGGCTGGGACATTGTTTTATCGGGAGTTATCGGGAGTTATCGGGAGTTATCGGGAGTTATCGGGAGTTAACGGGAGTTATCGGGAGTTATCGGGAGTTATCGGGAGTTAACGGGAGTTAACGGGAGTTATCGGGAGTTAACGGGAGTTAACTCGCTTCGCTCGTGGAGTTAACGGAAGATTGGTCGGAGCCAACATTCCGTTAACTCCCAGCCTGCCGCAGGCAGGCATAACTCCCATTTATTAACTCCCAGCGCCGCAGGCGCATAACTCCCATTTATTAACT
>JABUTZ010000026.1:6676-12818 GCA_021443415.1 Bacteroidaceae bacterium
CCTGCCGACACCGCCTCAAGCGTGCCCTGCTCGACAAGTACGTGCCTAACCACGCCGACCCCGGCTCCACGTCGATGGCGGCCGAAACGGCGGCGGAATACGGCAAGCCGGCGGCCAATGCCACAGTGCGCATGGTGGCATGAGCGACCACGCAACAGGGAAATTTGCTGACAAGCAAAGCGGAACGGGCAAAATTCCGTCAAATGTGGATTTTTTTTCCGTCAAATATGGATTTTCGTCATCTGCCTCGGGTGTCCACTAAGTCAAGGTATTTTTCCTTTCGAACCATTTCAAGCAATTTCAAACCAACAATTCTTCAAAAACCTCCAATCCCCTCCAACGTGCCGCAGGCACCATCATCCCCCCCACAACCCCCAAATCAACGTGAGTTTTAGCCATAACTTGTTTTTTTTTTGAGTTATGGCCAAAACTCAAACCATACTCTCTTGCGTATTTCCATATAAATGAGTACTTTTGCATTAGCAAACCCTTAATTGTTGGACGCATGAATACAATGAACATAATTGGTCGTAAACGCGAGCAAGAGCAACTGACCCAAATCGTCAACTCGGGACGCCCCGAATTCGCAGTTATTTATGGACGTAGGCGTGTGGGCAAGACATTTCTTGTCAACACCTACTTCAAGGATAAGTTCGGTTTCAAATACACAGGTGTGGCGAAGAAAGGGATTAAAGTGCAGTTGGAGAGGTTTGCCACCGAGTTGTGCCGTTATGGACTGTCCGACTTACCGACTCCAAAGACATGGTTTGAGGCGTTCGACTGCTTGCGCGAATTGCTTGAGAAAGATAAGAGCGGCAAGAGTCGTCAAGTAGTGTTTATTGATGAGTTGCCCTTCATGGACTCTCAACGCAGCAATCTTGTGCCAGCGTTGGAGAACTTTTGGAACTCATGGGGCTGTATGCAGTCGCGACTGCTTCTGATTGTGTGCGGGTCGGCGACAACATGGATAACACACAAGATAATCAAAAACCATGGTGGTCTGCATAATCGCTTGACGGCAAGGATTAAGTTGCATCCATTTACACTCTCGGAGACACGTCAGCACCTGCGTGCGCTGAAGGTGAACTTCAGCCAACGTGACATCTTGGAATGTTATATGGTCATGGGTGGTATCCCATACTATCAAAGCCTGTTGCAACCGGGACTCAGTCTCGCACAAAACATTGACAATCTTTTCTTCAATCCCGACGGACGTCTTGCCGACGAGTTCGAGAATCTCTATGCCTCGCTTTTCGAAGGCTCAGACAAATACATCAGGATTGTGGAGGCTTTGAGCAAGAAAGCAAAAGGCATGACACGCGAAGAGATACAAAAGGCGATAGGGGCCACATCAAACGGCACGCTCACCAAGTGCCTCGGGGATCTTGTCAACTGCGACTTGATCCGCAGCTATCCAGGTTACGGCAAGACAGAGCGCAAGGCGATATTCCAACTTGTTGACTTCTACACCTTGTTCTACTACAGGTTCATTCACAGACAACCCCACAAACCATCAGGCTATTGGGTACATCTGCAAGGTACGCCCAAGCACAACACATGGAGCGGTTATGCATTCGAGCAACTCTGCCTCGCCCACTATTCCCAGATAGCCAAGGCTCTCGGCATCAGTGGCATCCTTACCGAACTCTATTCGTGGTCAAGCAACCAGAAAGATGGTGGCGCACAGATAGACCTGATAATCAAACGTGCTGATCGTGTAGTGAATGTCTGCGAAATCAAATACTGGCGCGAACCATTCCGTCTTACACAAAAGTACATAGAAGAATTGGAGCACAAGATTGAGACCTTTCGTCGCGAGAGCCGTGTCACTCAGGCTATACACCTCGTGATGATTACCACTCGCGGGCTTGCCAACCCTTCGTTCAGTTCCCTTGTACAGCGTGAAATCAATGCGGATGCTTTGTTTGAGGACGCATGACTGTGTGAAACAAGGCCAAATTGCTGACCGCGGCTACATGGAGCCGTATGCCACTTCGGGCAAGCTTCTTGTGATGGTGGGCATGAACTTCTCTACCAAGGAACGCAACATCACCGAGTGGGAGGAACGCGAGTTCCGAGCAGCTCCGCCCAGGAGTCGGTGAGGCTGCCGTTGACGCGGCGGAAGAGGGGGAGGCGGCGGATGCCGTAGGCGAAGACGAGGTAGGCGACGCCGACGCAGCAGACGCCGGCGAGGACGTCGAGGATGTAGTGGTGGGCGGTGTAGACGGCGGCGAACCACGTGCCGAGGGTGATGGCTACGGAGACGACGGACCACACGAACATGCCAGGGCGCCGCTCGCGCTCGAAGAGGAGGGCGGAGTAGAGGCACACGACGCAGATCTTGGCGGCGTGGAGCGAGGGGAACGCCCCGAAGACATTGGTGCTGCACGAGTAGATGCCCTCGAAGAGGGGGGCGCCGACGAGCGCGTCGAAGCGCAGGAGGCCCGCCGCATTGCTCGCCGTCGCGGGGAGGACGGCGAACCCGTGCTCCATCACGTACCAGGGGGCGGCGGCGGGGTGGAGGCACTGGATGGCGAACCCGATGGCGTTGGTCAGCAGGAAGATGAGCGTGAAGCAGAGGGTGCGGCGGTGCATCCCCTTGAAATAGAGGTAGAGGGTGAAGAGAATGGGGATGGGCACCCAGCAGATGTAGCACACGCCCGACACGATGTCCGCCCACGCCCAGTTGTGGGCACTGAAATACTCGGCGAAGGTCAGCGTCGCGCCACCGTCGGCACCCGTCATGCCCACCGCCGAGATGCCGAAGACGGTGCGCTCGAGCTCGTAGAGCGGACGCACGTCGATGGCGGAACTCTTCGGGAGCAGCCCGAAGGAGAAATACAGCACCCCATAGAGCATCATGGGCCATGTGGTGAGGAGGAAACTGCGCAGGACGCGCCAGACGGTGTCGGTCGTTGTGTTCTTCATACTGCAAAGTTAGCGAAAAAATCCGTGCATTGACTGTTAAAAATTGCTAAAAATGGCACCTTGCCAAAAAAAGATGGGCGGAAAATGCATTTTCTTGGGGCAAAAAGTGCGCTATATGGCGAAAAATTAGTAACTTTGCAGTCCGAAAAGGTGCACTATGCACTTTTTTCAGTGTGCTCGCACTGTGAGGCAGTGTGTGCATACACTATACTGCACTGCATATATAATATATAAGGTGTGGCTCTGAAGACGACAAAAAACAAAACAAAACAATATAATAAAAATCAAACTACTATGCCAACTATTCAGCAATTAGTAAGAAAGGGTAGAACAGCATTGGTGGACAAGAGCAAGAGCCCTGCTCTCGACAACTGCCCGCAGCGCCGCGGCGTGTGCGTGCGTGTCTACACCACTACCCCCAAGAAGCCGAACTCGGCTCTTCGTAAAGTGGCTCGTGTGCGTCTGACCAACCAGAAGGAGGTGAACAGCTACATCCCCGGAGAGGGCCACAACCTGCAGGAGCACTCAATCGTGCTCGTGCGCGGCGGTCGTGTCAAGGACCTGCCGGGCGTTCGCTACCACATCGTGCGCGGCACGCTCGACACAGCCGGCGTGACCAACCGCACACAGCGCCGCTCGAAGTACGGAGCCAAGCGTCCCAAGGCCAAGAAGTAAGAATCGCGGACGGGAGGAGTAAACGCACGTTGGCGTTGAAAGCAGCTCGCACAAGAAAGCGCCAGAGAACGGAAACGGCACCCTAACAGAGCGAAAGCCAAACATCCGATGGCGCGCGACCACAGACATCCTTCTGCCGGAATGTAAAACTAAAAAAACAACAAACGACAATGCGTAAAGCAAAACCAAAGAAGCGTCTGGTGCTGCCAGACCCCGTGTTCAACGACGTGAAAGTGTCGAAGTTCGTCAACCACCTCATGTATGACGGCAAGAAGAACATCAGCTACACCATCTTCTATGGCGCCCTCGAGATCGTAGGCAAGAAGATGGAGAGCGCAGAGAAGCCCGCCCTCCAGATCTGGAAGGAGGCCCTGGACAAGATCACTCCCCAGGTGGAGGTGAAGAGCCGCCGCATCGGTGGCGCCACGTTCCAGGTGCCCACGGAGATTCGCCCCGACCGCAAGGAGTCGGTGTCGATGAAGAACATGATCGCCTTCGCACGCAAGCGCGGCGGCAAGACCATGGCCGACAAGCTCGCGGCCGAGATCATGGACGCATACAACGAGCAGGGTGGCGCATTCAAGCGCAAGGAGGACATGCACCGCATGGCTGAGGCCAACCGTGCATTCGCACACTTCCGTTTCTAAACCATAAATAAGGAGAAAGAAATGGCAAAGCGCGATTTACATCTGACCCGCAACATCGGCATCATGGCCCACATCGATGCCGGCAAGACAACCACCTCGGAGCGCATCCTCTTCTACACCGGTCTGACACACAAGATCGGCGAGGTGCACGACGGCGCCGCCACCATGGACTGGATGGCGCAGGAGCAGGAGCGTGGTATCACCATCACCTCAGCCGCCACGACCACAAGCTGGAACTGGAACGGCGAGAAATTCAAGATCAACCTTATCGACACTCCGGGACACGTCGACTTCACCGCCGAGGTGGAGCGCTCGCTCCGCGTGCTCGACGGAGCCGTTGCCGCATACTGCGCGGTGGGCGGCGTGGAGCCCCAGTCTGAGACCGTGTGGCGCCAGGCCGACAAGTACAACGTGCCCCGCATCGCATACGTGAACAAGATGGACCGCTCGGGTGCCGACTTCTTCGACGTGGTACGCCAGATGAAGGAGGTGCTGGGAGCCAACCCCTGCCCCGTGGTGATTCCCATCGGAGCTGAGGAGAGCTTCAAGGGCGTGGTCGACCTCATCAAGATGAAGGCCATCCTGTGGCACGACGAGACGATGGGCGCCGACTATGACGTAGAGGAGATCCCCGCCAACCTCGTCGACGAGGCGCAGGAGTGGCGCGACAAGATGCTGGAGAAGGTGGCGGAGTTCGACGACGCCCTGATGGAGAAGTACTTCGACGACCCCAGCACCATCACCGAGGAGGAGATCCTGCGCGCCCTGCGCGCCGCCACCGTCCAGATGGCCGTCACCCCGATGCTCTGCGGTTCGTCGTTCAAGAACAAGGGCGTGCAGACGCTGCTCGACTACGTGTGCGCCTTCCTGCCCAGCCCGCTGGACACCCCCGCCGTCGTGGGCACCAACCCCGACTCAGGCGAGGACGAGGAGCGCCGCCCCGACGAGGAGGAGCACACCTCGGCCCTGGCGTTCAAGATTGCCACCGACCCGTACGTTGGCCGTCTGACCTTCATACGCGTATATTCAGGCAAGGTGGAGGCAGGTTCGTACATCTACAACACCCGCTCGGGCAAGAAAGAGCGCGTATCGCGCCTCTTCCAGATGCACTCAAACCACCAGAACCCCGTCGAGGTGATCGCCGCCGGCGACATAGGCGCGGGCGTAGGCTTCAAGGATATCCACACTGGTGACACCCTCTGCGACGAGGACGCACCCATCGTGCTGGAGTCGATGGACTTCCCCGATCCCGTAATCGGCATCGCCGTGGAGCCCAAGACACAGAAGGACCTCGACAAGCTGTCGAACGGACTCGCCAAGCTGGCGGAGGAGGACCCCACGTTCACCGTACGCACCGACGAGCAGAGCGGCCAGACCGTCATCTCGGGCATGGGTGAGCTCCACCTCGACATCATCATCGACCGCCTCAAGCGCGAGTTCAAGGTGGAGTGCAACCAGGGCAAGCCCCAGGTCAACTACAAGGAGGCCATCACCAAGACCGTCAACCTCCGCGAGGTGTACAAGAAGCAGTCGGGTGGTCGCGGTAAGTTCGCCGACATCATCGTCAACGTAGGCCCCATCGACGAGGACTACACGGAGGGCGGACTGCAGTTCATCAACAGCGTGACCGGCGGTAACATCCCCAAGGAGTTCATCCCCTCGGTGCAGAAGGGCTTCGAGGCAGCCATGAAGAACGGTATCCTCGGCGGCTTCCCCCTCGACAGCCTGAAGGTGGAGCTCGTCGACGGCTCGTTCCATCCCGTCGACTCCGACCAGCTCTCGTTCGAGATCTGCGCCATCCAGGCATACAAGAGCGCATGCTCGCAGGCCAAGCCCGTGCTCATGGAGCCCATCATGAAGCTCGAGGTGGTGACACCCGAGGAGAACATGGG
>JABUTZ010000026.1:14074-28278 GCA_021443415.1 Bacteroidaceae bacterium
CCGGATGCAATGGTTCAACCGTAATTGTAATGAAGTAATGGAAGTCAGTGTATTGAACATAAAGGGTCAGGACACCGGTAAGAAGGTCGTCCTCAACGATGCCGTCTACGGCATCACCCCCAACGACCACGCCATCTATCTTGACGTGCGTCTCATCCAGGCCAACAAGCGCCAGGGCACTGCCAAGTCAAAGGAGCGCAGCGAGGTGAGCGGTTCTACCCGCAAGCTGGGTCGCCAGAAGGGCGGCGGCGGCGCACGTCGCGGTGACATCAACTCACCCGTGCTCGTGGGCGGCGGACGCGTGTTCGGCCCCAAGCCCCGCGACTATGGCTTCAAGCTCAACAAGAAAGTGAAGGCTCTCGCCCGCCGCAGCGCCCTGAGCTACAAGGCACAGGACAGCGCCATCCTCGTGGTGGAGGACTTCTCTTTCGAGGCTCCGAAGACCAAGGAGTTTATCGAAGTGTTAAATAATCTTAAAGTTGCCGACAAGAAGACCCTGTTTGTTTTGCCAGGTGCAGATAAATGTGTATTTTTGTCAGCTCGTAACTTGAAGAAGTCAAGGATAACTATGGCTCAGTCGCTTAACACCCTCGAGGTGTTGGACGCTGACGTCATGGTCGTGCTTGAGAGCGCAGTGGAGAAAATAGACGCAATCCTCAACTAATTAACGAGTTTTAAGACATGGGAATAATAATTAAACCACTGGTGACCGAGAAGATGACCGGCATCACAGAGAAGCAGAACAAGTTCGGCTTCGTTGTTCGTCCCGATGCTAACAAGCTCGAGATAAAGAAAGAGGTAGAGCAGCTCTACAACGTGACCGTGCTCGACGTGAACACCTGCATCTACGCAGGCAAGAACAAGAGCCGTTACACCCGCGCAGGTCTCATCAAGGGTCGCACGAACCGCTTCAAGAAAGCCATCGTGACGATCGCAGAGGGCGAGACCATTGATTTCTATAGCAATATTGATTAAATAAGATGGCAGTACGTAAATTCAAACCCACAACACCGGGTCAGAGACACAAGATTATAGGGACCTTCGAAGAGATTACTGCATCGGCCCCTGAAAAATCTCTCGTTTGTGGCAAGCGTTCGACCGGCGGTCGCAACAACACCGGTAAGGAGACTGTCCGCTACATAGGCGGCGGTCACAAGAAGCGCTATCGTTTCATCGACTTCAGACGCGAGAAAGATGGTGTTCCAGCAGTCGTAAAAACAATCGAGTACGATCCGAACCGCTCGGCTCGCATCGCACTGTTGTTCTACGCTGATGGTGAGAAACGTTATATTATTGCTCCTAACGGACTGAAGGTAGGCCAGACGGTGCTCAGCGGTGCCGAGGCCGCCCCTGAGGTGGGCAACACGCTCCCCCTGGCAAACATCCCCGTGGGTACGGTGATTCACAACATTGAGCTCCGTCCCGGACAGGGTGCCCTGCTGGTCCGTTCGGCTGGTAATTTCGCACAATTGACTTCACGCGAAGGCAGTTACTGCGTCATCAAGCTCCCCTCGGGCGAGACACGTCAGATCCTGAGCGCCTGCAAGGCCACCATCGGCAGCGTAGGCAACTCTGACCACGCCCTCGAGAGCAGCGGCAAGGCAGGTCGCAGCCGTTGGCTCGGCCGTCGTCCCCACAACCGCGGCGTAGTCATGAACCCCCACGACCACCCGATGGGTGGCGGCGAGGGACGCCAGAGCGGTGGTCACCCACGTTCACGTACAGGTTTGTATGCTAAGGGCCTGAAGACTCGCGCTCCTAAGAAGCAGTCGAACAAGTACATTATCGAAAGAGCTAATAAGAAATAGTTAATTGTGTAAATTATGAGTCGTTCATTAAAAAAAGGCCCGTATATCGAAGTCAAGCTCGAGAAGAAGATTCTTGCCATGAACGAGAGCGGCAAGAAGACAGTCGTTAAGACTTGGGCTCGTGCCTCAATGATCAGCCCGGACTTCGTGGGACACACCGTTGCCGTCCACAACGGCAATAAATTCATTCCTGTTTATGTGACTGAGAACATGGTAGGCCACAAGCTCGGCGAGTTCGCTCCCACACGCAAGTTCGGCGGCCATGCGGGTCAGAAGAAGAAGTAAGCAGGTCAAACAAGCTAAAAGAACAATAATATAATGGGAAATAGAAAGAAAATGGCTGCCGAGGCAAGAAAGGCAGCTCTCAAAACCCAGTATTTCGCAAAGCTGAAAGACTGCCCGTCGTCGCCACGCAAGATGCGCTACGTGGTCGACATGATCCGTGGCATGGAGGTGAGCCGCGCACTGAGCACGCTCCACTTCTCAAGCAAGGCGGCTTCCACCCACGTGGAGAAGCTGCTCCGCTCGGCCATCGCCAACTGGGAACAGAAGAACGAACGCAAAGCCGAGGACGGTGAGCTGTTCGTCAGCCGTGTATTCGTAGATGAAGGCGCCACACTGAAGCGTATGCGCCCCGCCCCCCAGGGACGCGGCTACCGCATCCGCAAGCGCAGCAACCATGTGACGATTTTCGTTGACGCCAAAACCAATTAAAAAAGCAAGACTATGGGACAGAAAGTAAATCCGATCAGCAACCGCCTCGGAATCATCCGCGGCTGGGACTCAAATTGGTTTGGCGGCAACAACTTCGGTGATGCCATCCTCGAGGACAGCAAGATACGCAAGTACCTCAACGCACGCCTCGCACAGGCGAGCGTCGCACGCATCGTCATCGAGCGCACACTCAAGCTCGTGACCATCACCGTGTGCACCCCCCGCCCGGGACTCATCATCGGCAAGGGCGGCCAGGAGGTTGACAAACTGAAGAATGAGCTCAAGAAGATCACCGACAAGGACATCCAGATCAACATCTATGAGATCAAGAAGCCCGATCTCGACGCAAACATCGTGGGCAAGAACATCGCCGACCAGGTAGAGCGCAAGATCGCCTACCGCCGCGCGATAAAAATGGCTATTGCCAACACCATGCGCGCCGGAGCCGAGGGCATCAAGGTCCAGATCAGCGGACGCCTGAACGGCGCCGAGATAGCGCGCTCAGAGATGTACAAGGAAGGTCGTACCCCCCTGCACACCTTCCGTGCCGACATCGACTACTGCGCCACCGAGGCACTGACCAAGGTCGGACTGCTCGGCATCAAGGTGTGGATCTGCCGCGGTGAGGTTTACGGCAAGCGCGACCTCGCGCCCAACTTCTCGCAGACCAAGGAGACCGGTCGCGGAGAGGGACGCGGAGAGCGCCGCGGTGACCGTCGTGGTGACCGCCGTGACCGCAAGAGAAACAACAATCGTTAAACAGGTAATCGAAACAAACCACAATGTTACTACCAAAAAGAACTAAATACCGCCGCCCGCAAAAAGGCCGTTGCAAAGGCAACGCCCAGCGCGGCAACCAGCTTGCCTTCGGCTCGTTTGGCATAAAGAGCCTTGAGACGCACTGGATCACCAGCCGTCAGATCGAGGCCGCCCGTGTGGCCGTGACACGTTACATGCAGCGTGAGGGACAGGTCTGGATCCGCATCTTCCCGGACAAGCCCATCACCAAGAAGCCCGCCGACGTCCGCATGGGTAAGGGTAAGGGTGACCCCGTAGGATACGTGTTCCCCATCACCCCCGGCCGCATCATCTTCGAGATCGAGGGTGTGTCATACGAGACCGCCAAGGAGGCCCTCCGCCTCGGCGCACAGAAGCTCCCCGTGACCACCAAGTTCATTGTACGCCGTGACTACGACAAAAACGCATAAGACATGAAGACAGCAGAAATCAGAGAGATGGCCATCGCCGACCTGGCGGATCGCCTGCAGGCCGCAAAGGCCGAGTATGAGAACACGAAGCTGGCTCATGCCATGTCGCCCCTTGCCAACAGCGCAAGCATCAAGGCGGCGCGTCGCGACATAGCGCGCATGGAGACAATTCTCAACGAACGTAAAAACTAACCCGACGAGAAAATGGAAGCAAGAAACTTAAGAAAGACCCGTACGGGTGTCGTTGTGAGCGACAAGATGGACAAGACCATCGTCGTTGCCGCAAAGTTCAAGGAGAAGCACCCCATCTACGGCAAGTTTGTGCAGAAGACAAAGAAGTTCCACGCACACGATGAGAAGAACGACTGCCACAAGGGCGACACCGTGCTCATCATGGAGACGCGTCCTCTGAGCAAGACCAAGAGATGGAGAGTAGTAGAAATCATTGAAAGAGCTAAGTAACAATGATACAAGCAGAATCAAGATTGACAGTAGCCGACAACAGCGGCGCCCGCGAGTGCCTCTGCATCCGCGTGCTTGGCGGCACCAAGCGCCGCTATGCGTCGGTAGGTGACGTGATCGTGGTAGCGATCAAGAGCGTCATTCCGTCGAGTGACATGAAGAAGGGTACCGTATCGAAGGCCCTCATCGTGCGCACCAAGAAAGAGGTGCGCCGCGCCGATGGCTCTTACATACGATTTGACGACAACGCATGCGTGTTGCTCAACAACGCCGGCGAGCTCCGCGGAAGCCGTATCTTCGGCCCCGTGGCACGCGAGCTGCGCGCCGCCAACATGAAGGTTGTCTCACTGGCGCCCGAGGTTCTCTAACCCCTTAAAAACATTTAAGAGTAATGAGCAAGTTACATATCAAGAAAGGTGATACCGTGATGGTAAACTCCGGCGAGGACAAGGGAGCCACCGGCAAGGTGACCAAGGTGCTCGTCAAGGAGCAGCGCGCCATCGTAGAGGGTGTCAACAAGGTGAAGAAGAGCCAGAAGCCCAGCGCACAGAACCCCCAGGGAGGTTTCGTCGAGGTAGAGGCCCCGATCCACATTTCAAATCTGAACGTGGTCGACCCCAAGACAGGCAAGGGCACACGTATTGGTCGTAAACTGGGCGAAAACGGCAAGCTTGTCCGCTACGCCAAAAAGTCAGGAGAGGAGATTAAGTAATGGCAAACTCAGCACAACTCAAGCAAGTGTACCAGGAGCGCATCGCTCCGGCACTCATGAAGCAGTTCAACTACTCGAGCCCGATGCAGATTCCTGTCCTCAAGAAGATAGTGATCAACCAGGGACTGGGTATCGCCACCCAGGACAAGAAGATCATCGAGGTAGCCATCAACGAGCTCACCGCCATCACCGGCCAGAAGGCCGTGGCTACGGTGTCGAAGAAGGACGTGGCGCAGTTCAAGCTGCGTAAGAAGATGCCCATCGGCGTGCGCGTGACCCTCCGTCGCGAGCGCATGTACGAGTTCCTGGAGCGTCTCGTGCGCGTGGCCCTGCCCCGTATCCGCGACTTCAAGGGCATCCAGAGCCGTCTCGACGGCCGTGGCAACTACACCCTCGGCATCGAGGAGCAGATCATCTTCCCCGAGATCAACATCGACACCATCGACCGTCTGCTCGGCATGAACATCACGTTCGTGACCACCGCCCAGACCGACGAGGAGGGATACGCTCTGCTCAAGGAGTTCGGTCTCCCGTTCAAGAACGCTAACAACGAATAATTCTCTCACTATGGCAAAAGAATCAATGAAGGCGCGCGAGGTGAAGCGCGCTCATCTGGCAAGCCTCTACGCTGAGAAGCGCGCCGCCCTCAAGAAGATCGTCAACACGGGCGACCCCGTCGACGCCTTCGAGGCAGCGCAGAAGCTCCAGCGCATCCCGCGCAACGCCAACCCCATCCGCCAGCACAACCGCTGCAAGCTGACCGGACGCCCCAAGGGCTACATGCGTCAGTTCGGCATCTCGCGCATACAGTTCCGCGAGATGGCTTCGGCTGGTCTGATACCGGGCGTTCGCAAGGCGAGCTGGTAAGAAGTTCGGAGTTCAGGGTCCCGCGCCTCCCGCAGGGGAGGAGTGGAGCCGCGAGCTTAAAGGCTTACATATTTTTAATATTGTCGGGGCAGTCCCGATTAATTAAAACCATTTACAACAATGACAGATCCTATTGCAGATTTTCTGACGCGACTGAGGAATGCAATCCAGGCC
Organism: Bacteroidaceae bacterium; assembly: GCA_021443415.1. GTDB lineage: Bacteria > Bacteroidota > Bacteroidia > Bacteroidales > Bacteroidaceae > Physcousia. Next base: position 20,020 of record JABUTZ010000026.1, read on the forward strand.
AAGCACCGCGTGGTCGAGGTTCCCGCGTCAAACCTTAAGAAGGAGATCACCAAGATCCTCTTCGAGAAAGGTTACATCCTCAACTACAAGTTTGTGGATGACGGTCCCCAGGGCACCATCAAGGTGGCCCTGAAGTATGACAACATGAACAGGGTCAACGCTATCAAGAAGTTGGTCCGCGTGTCTTCGCCCGGTCTGCGCCAGTACACCGGATACAAGGACATGCCGCGAGTAATCAACGGTCTGGGTATCGCCATCATCTCGACCTCCAAGGGTGTGATGACCGACAAGGAGGCTTCCGAGCTGAAGATTGGCGGCGAGGTGCTCTGCTACGTTTATTAATGAAGGGAGGAACACATTATGTCAAGAATAGGTAAATTGCCCATCAGCATTCCCGCTGGAGTCACAGTGACCATCAGCGACGAGAACAAGGTGACCGTCAAGGGTCCCAAGGGTGAGTTGAGCCAGACGGTGAATCCCGCCATCAAGATGAACCTCGCAGACGGCCAGCTGACATTCGAGATCGACGAGAACAACGAGACCGAGACAAAGCAGAAGCAGGCCTACCACGGTCTGTACCGCGCTTTGGTCAACAACATGGTCGTAGGTGTCTCTGAAGGCTACAAGAAAGAGATGGAACTGGTCGGCGTGGGCTACCGCGTGTCGAACCAGGGCAACATCGTCGAGTTCGCCCTCGGCTACACCCACAGCATCTTCTTCCAGCTCCCCGCTGAGATCAAGGTGGAGACCAAGATGGAGCGCAACCAGAACCCCAAGATCACGCTCGAGAGCGCTGACAAGCAGCTCCTCGGACAGGTTTGCGCCAAGATTCGCTCATTCCGCATGCCGGAGCCTTACAAGGGCAAGGGCATCCTGTTTGTCGGTGAGGTTATCCGCCGCAAGTCAGGTAAGTCGGCAGGTGCCAAGTAACTTTTAAAAGAGTAAGACTATGATTACGAAAACTGAAAGAAGACAGAAGATCAAGTATAGAGTTCGCAACAAGATCTCTGGTACTGCCGCTCGCCCGCGTTTGTCTGTGTTCCGCAGCAACAAGCAAATATACTGCCAGGTGATAGATGATGCCCAGCCCAATGGCAGCGTCACTCTGTGCGCCGCCAGCTCGCTCGGCATGGAGACATGCCCCAAGAAGGAGCAGGCCGCCAAGGTAGGCGAGATGATTGCCAAAAAGGCCCTTGAGGCCGGTATCACCACCGTGGTGTTCGACCGCAACGGATACCTCTACCACGGACGTGTCAAGGAGGTGGCTGACGCCGCCCGCAACGCAGGACTTAAATTCTAACATCAACAGCTATGGCGATAAATAAAGTAAAAGTTAGCGGCGATCTGGAACTGAAGGATCGTCTGGTAGCCATCAATCGCGTGACCAAGGTGACCAAGGGTGGTCGCACATTCACGTTCGCAGCTATCGTGGTAGTTGGTGATGGCAAGGGAGTAATCGGATACGGCCTGGGCAAGGCCGGCGAGGTGACAGCGGCCATCGCCAAGGGTGTCGAGGCCGCCAAGAAGAACCTGGTCAAGGTGCCCGTGCTCAACGGCACGGTGCCCCACGAGCAGGCCGCCCACTTCGGCGGAGCCGAGGTGCTCGTGATGCCCGCATCGACAGGTACGGGAGTAGTTGCCGGCGGCGCCATGCGCGCCGTGCTCGACAGCTGCGGCATCACCGACTGCCTGGCCAAGTCGAAGGGCTCTTCGAACCCCCACAACCTTGTGAAGGCAACAATCAAGGCTCTTGCCGAGATGCGCGACGCCCGTGAGGTGGCCCAGTGCCGCGGCATCAGCGTAGAAAAAGTATTTAGAGGATAAGGAGGACACGACAATGGCAACAATCAAGATCAAGCAGACACGCAGTGGCATCCACTGCCCCAAGGACCAGAAGGCCACCCTCAAGACTCTCGGCCTGCGTCGCATGTACCAGGTTGTCGAGCTCGAGGACACGCCCAGCGTGCAGGGTCTCATCAACAAGGTTCACCATCTCGTGACCCGCATCGACTAAACACACACGTTTTCATTCACAGCATTAAAAAATCAGAGAAATATGAAGTTACATAATCTTCAGCCCGCAGCCGGCTCTACCCACAGCCGCCGCCGCATAGGCCGCGGTCCCGGTTCGGGACTCGGTGGCACATCGACACGCGGCCACAAGGGCGCCAAGGCGCGTTCGGGCTACAAGAGAAAGATCGGCTTCGAGGGCGGACAGATGCCGCTCCAGCGCCGTCTGCCCAAGTTCGGCTTCAAGAACATCAACCACGTCGAGTATCGTCCCGTCAACCTGTCTGCACTGCAGGCACTCGCCGACGGCGGCGTGACCACCATCAACTTCGAGGCCATGGAGAAGGCCGGACTCGTTCGCAAGGGCGACCTCGTCAAGGTGCTCGGCAACGGAGCCCTCACCGCCAAGGTCGAGGTTGAGGCAAACGCGTTTTCGAAGTCAGCCGAGGCAGCCATCACTGCCGCCGGCGGAACCGCAACAAAAAAGTAATCAGGAGACAGAACAATGAAGAAGTTCATCCAAAACATTAAGAACATCTGGGCGATCGAGGACCTGCGCAACCGCATCCTCGTGACCCTGGCGTTTGCCGCCGTCTATCGCGCAGGCTCATTCGTGGTGCTTCCGGGCATCGACCCCGACAAGCTCCAGGCTTTGGAGGCGCAGACCAGCGGCGGACTGATGTCGTTGCTGAACATGTTCTCGGGTGGCGCCTTCTCGAATGCATCGATTTTCGCACTGGGCATCATGCCGTACATCTCGGCGTCGATCGTCATCCAGTTGCTGGCCATCGCCGTGCCTTCGTTCCAGAAGCTGCAGCGCGAGGGTGAGAGCGGACGTCGCAAGATCAACCTCTACACGCGCATCCTCACCATCTTCATCCTCATCTTCCAGGCTCCCGCCTATCTTCTCAACCTGAAGATGACGTCGGGAGGCGCGCTGACCAGCGGCATCGAGTGGTTCGAGTTCATGGTCGTTTCGACCATCATCCTCGCCGCCGGCTCGATGTTCATCCTCTGGCTCGGCGAGCGCATCACAGACCGTGGCATCGGCAACGGCGTCTCGCTCATCATCATGCTGGGCATCATCGCCCGCCTGCCGAACGCGTTCATCCAGGAGGGAAGCTCGCGCCTGCAGGGTGCTACAGGCGGTGGTCTGCTGATGTTCGTCATCGAGTTGCTCATCCTGTTCGCAGTCATCTGCGCCGCCATCCTGCTCGTCCAGGGCACCCGCAAGGTACCCGTGCAGTACGCCAAGCGCGTCGAGGGCGGACGTACGGCAGTAGGCGGCGCCCGCCAGTACCTGCCCCTGAAGCTGTTCGCAGCCAACGTGATGCCTATCATCTTCGCCCAGGCGCTGATGTTCATCCCCATCACCATGGTTGGCCTGTTCAGCGATGACGGTAGCTCGTCGTGGCTCATGCGCAACCTGACCACTCACACCAGCTGGTTCTACAACGTGGTCTTCGCCACCCTCATCATCCTCTTCACCTACTTCTACACGGCGATCACCATGAATCCCACGCAGATGGCAGAGGACATGAAGCGCAACAACGGGTTCATCCCCGGCGTGCGCCCCGGCAAGGACACGGCTGAGTACATCGACAGCATCATGTCAAAAATCACATTCCCCGGCTCGCTCTTCCTCGCCGCCATCGCCTGCATGCCCGCCTTCGCGGGACTGTTCGGCGTGCAGCAGGAGTTCGGCGCCTTCTTCGGCGGCACCTCGCTGCTGATCCTCGTGGGTGTGGTACTCGACACGCTGGCACAGATCGAGAGCCATCTGATGATGCGCCATTACGAAGGACTGCTCAACTCGGGCCGCATCCGCGGACGCCAGGGCTGAGCCGTACTTCAGGAATGAGATACAGGCAAGAAGACTTCGGTAATGATTATCCTCAAGACTGAAGAAGAGATAGAGATGATGCGCCGCGCCAACCTGCTGGTGGGCTCGACCCTCGCGGAGGTGGCGCGACACATCAGACCTGGAGTCACCACACGGCAGCTGGACACCGTAGCCGAGGAGTTCATCCGCGACCACGGGGCCACGCCGACATTCAAGGGCTTCCCCAACCCCATGGGGCCCGAGTTCCCCGCCAGCATCTGCACCTCGGTCAACGAGTGCGTGGTGCACGGAGTGCCCGACGACAAGCCCCTGAAGGAAGGTGACATCGTGTCGGTCGACTGCGGCACGCTGCTCGACGGCTTCTGCGGCGACAGCTGCTACACATTCGCCGTAGGCGAGGTGTCGCCCGAGATAGCCAAGCTGCTGCGCGTGACCAAGGAGTCGCTCTACAAGGCGATCGAGCAGGCACTGCCCGGGCGACGCATAGGCGACATCGGATGGGCGGTGCAGACCCACTGCGAGAGCAACGGCTACGGAGTGGTGCGCGAGTTCGTCGGACACGGCATCGGGCACGACATGCACGAAGACCCCCAGGTGCCCAACTACGGGCGCCGAGGCAACGGGCCGCAGCTAAGGAACGGACTCTGCATAGCCATCGAGCCCATGATCACGCAGCACAGCCCCGCGATATGGCTCATGGAAGACAAGTGGAGCATCCACACCAAGGACAAAGGCTGGGCGGCCCACTTCGAGCACACGATAGCCATCCACCGCGGCAAGGCCGACATCCTGAGCAGCTTCGAGGAGATAGAGAAAGTCATCGAACAACAACACTAATCAAATATGTCAAAGCAAAACGTCATTGAACAAGACGGTGTGATCACCGAAGCCCTGTCGAACGCCATGTTCCACGTCGAGCTGGAGAACGGCCACGAGCTCATCTGTCACATCTCTGGCAAGATGCGAATGCATTACATCAAGATTCTGCCTGGTGACAAGGTAAGGGTCGAAATGAGCCCCTACGACCTCACCAAAGGGCGTATCACATTCAGATACAAATAAAAACGACAAGATATGAAAACAAGAGCATCAATCAAAAAACGCAACGCCGACTGCAAGATCGTACGTCGCAAGGGGCGTCTGTATGTGATTAACAAGAAAAACCCCAAGTTCAAGACACGCCAGGGTTAAGTCACACACACAAAGCAAAAACACAAATTAATATATGGCAATAAGAATTGTAGGTGTCGATCTGCCTCAGAACAAGAGAGGTGAAATCGCATTGACCTATGTCTTTGGCATAGGCCGCAGCAGCGCCGGTAAGATCCTTGAAAAGGCTGGCGTTGACAAGGACATCAAGGTGAAGGACTGGACTGACGACCAGGCAGCCGCCATCCGTGGTGTCATCGCCGAGGGATACAAGGTCGAGGGTGACCTCCGCTCGGAGATCCAGTTGAACATCAAGCGACTGATGGATATCGGTTGCTACCGTGGAGTACGTCACCGCAACGGCCTCCCCGTGCGTGGTCAGAGCACCAAGAACAACGCTCGCACACGCAAGGGCAAGAAGAAGACAGTTGCGAACAAGAAGAAGGCTACTAAATAATAATTGAGAAAACTATGGCAAAGAAAACAGTTGCAGCAAAAAAGAGAAACGTGAAGGTTGGCGCAATGGGCCAGTTGCACGTGCACAGCTCATTCAACAACGTCATCGTATGTCTGGCCAACAGTGAAGGCGAAGTTATCTCATGGTCTTCGGCAGGTAAGATGGGCTTCCGCGGCTCAAAGAAGAATACCCCCTACGCCGCCCAGATGGCGGCCCAGGACTGCGCCAAGATTGCGTTCGACCTCGGCCTGCGCAAGGTGAAGGCATACGTCAAGGGTCCCGGCAACGGTCGCGAGAGCGCCATCCGCACCATCCACGGCGCCGGCATTGAGGTGGTCGAGATCATCGACGTCACCCCGCTGCCCCACAACGGTTGCCGTCCCCCGAAGCGTCGTCGCGTCTAATGTTTAACCGCTTAAAAGTAATATACTATGGCAAGATATACAGGTCCAAAAACACGTATAGCACGTCGTTTCGGCGAACCCATCTTCGGTCCCGACAAAGTACTCTCGAAGCGTAACTTCCCTCCCGGCCAGCACGGCAACAACCGCCGCCGCAAGACCTCCGAGTATGGTGTCATGCTCGCAGAGAAGCAGAAGGCCAAGTACACCTACGGTGTGCTCGAGAAGCAGTTCCGCAACATGTTCGACAAGGCAGCCCGCACCAGTGGCATCACCGGTGAGATCCTGCTCCAGAACCTCGAGTGCCGTCTCGACAACGTGGTCTTCCGCCTCGGCATCGCCCCCACCCGCGCCGCCGCCCGCCAGATCGTCAGCCACCGCCACATCGTGGTCGACGGCAAGGTGTGCAACATCCCCTCTTACTCGGTCAAGCCGGGTCAGATCGTCGCCGTGCGCGAGCGCAGCAAGAGCCTGGAGGTGATCGCCGCCGCCCTCGCCGGCTTCAACCACAGCAAGTATCCCTGGATCGAGTGGGACGAGTCGCAGAAGGCCGGCAAGTTGCTCCACAAGCCCGAGCGCGCCGACATCCCCGAGCCCATCAAGGAGCAGCTTATCGTAGAATTGTACAGTAAGAACTAATAATTGACAAATGGCGATATTAGCATTTCAAAGACCTGACAAGGTTATAATGCTTGAGGCAGACAAGACTCACGGCAAGTTTGAGTTTCGTCCGTTGGAGCCCGGCTTTGGCATTACCGTCGGTAACGCCCTGCGCCGCATCCTTCTGTCCAGCCTTGAGGGTTATGCCATCAACACGGTGCGCATAACAGGTGTCGAGCACGAGTTCGCAACCGTGCCCGGAGTCAAGGAGGATGTCTCGAACATTATCCTCAACCTCAAACAGGTGCGCTTCAAGCGCAATGTTGACGAATTCGAGAACGAGAAAGTTAGCGTCACCATCGAGAACCAGACCGAGTTCCGTGCAGGCGACTTTAACAAGTATTTGACTGGATTTGAAGTGTTAAACCCGGAATTGGTGATTTGCCATTTGGATGCAAAAGCAACAATGCAGATTGAGATTTCGATTAACAAGGGCCGCGGCTACGTTCCCGCTGACGAGAACCGCCAGTTCTGCACCGACGTCAATCAAATCGCTATCGATTCTGTTTACACTCCTATCCGCAACGTAAAATATGCCGTCGAGAACTTCCGCGTAGAGCAGAAGACTGACTACGAGAAGCTCGTCATGGATGTAACGACGGATGGTTCCATTCACCCGAAGGAAGCCCTCAAGGAGGCCGCCAAGATCCTCATCTTCCACTTCATGCTCTTCAGCGACGAGAAGATCACGCTCGAGAACAGCGACATGGACGGTGACGAGGAGTTCGACGAGGAAGTGCTCCACATGCGCCAGCAGCTCAAGCAGCGCCTCGTGGACATGAACCTCTCGGTCCGCGCCCTCAACTGCCTCAAGGCCGCCAATGTCGAGACACTCGGCGACCTCGTGCAGTACAACAAGAACGACCTCTTGAAGTTCCGCAACTTCGGTAAGAAATCGCTCACCGAGCTTGATGATTTGCTGGAGAGTCTGAATCTGTCGTTTGGAACCGACATCTCACGCTATAAATTAGACAAAGATTAAAAACCATTATGAGACATAATCGTAAATTCAACCATCTGGGTCGTACTGCATCTCACCGCCAGGCCATGCTCTCGAACATGGCCGTGAGCCTGATCATGCACAAAAGAATCACTACGACCCTCGCCAAGGCAAAGGCCCTGAAGGTGTATGTTGAGCCCCTCATCACCAAGTGCAAGGCAGACAACACCAACAGCCGCCGAGTAGTGTTCAGCTATCTCCAGGACAAGGAGGCCATCAAGGAACTTTTCGGCGCCATCGCCGCTAAAGTGGCCGACCGTCCCGGTGGCTACACGCGTATCATCAAGACCGGCATCCGCAAGAGTGACGCCACCCCGATGTGCTTCATCGAGCTCGTCGACTTCGACGAGGCGATGGCCAAGGAGGTCAAGAAGACACGCCGCACGCGCCGTTCGAAGAAGGCAGCCGATGCTCCTGCCGCCGAACCCGCCGCAGCACCCGTTGCCGAGGCAACAGAGGCACCCGCCGAGCCGGCTGCCGAGTAAACCGACAACTTACACATTCAAGCCAATAGCCGAGGGCGCCGCAAGTGATTGCGGCGCCCTCTCTGTGTGCTCCATAGCATTGTGCATTAAAGAATCGATTTGTCGCAAAGAAACGTGCCGTTGGTCGCCAATATAGACAAATTTCAGGTGTTGAACCTGTCGTTTTACGGCTAAAGTTTCGCAAGCCGAGCTTGTGAAGACTACAGACTACAAAGTACAGACTACAGACTTTGTAGGACAGAAAATCTCAAAAA
>JABUTZ010000027.1 GCA_021443415.1 Bacteroidaceae bacterium
GACGAGGGCCTCGGGCAGTTCGTAGCCGTGCGCTATGTAGACATATATCCGTTCTGGTGGCACGGTCTGCTCCATGAGGCTCAGAATCTCCGCCTTGTACATGGCGCCCGCCTTTCCGAGCGTGCGTATAGCCACCGAGTATTTGGGGTATTCCATATTTGGTCAGTTGAGAAATGCGAATGATTTGGACTGGTTGCGGCACTTGATGAAGTAGGGAACCTCAAACCAGAAACGTATGGTGCGGAGGATGGCCCTGAAGAAGAAGAGCCGTCTGGCGGCGAGGAAGTACGAGAAAGGATAGGTGAAGACCAACCTCGCGGGCAGGTTGGGGTCGCAAATCATCGTGATTGCCATTACCTCCTTGAAATAGAACAGCTTCTCCTTGCTCAGCGTGGGGCGCTCTCCGCGGTCGTGGATGACCGTCAGCTTGGGCGCCAGGCCTATCTTGAAGCCCAGGAACGTAGCCCGGTTCATATAGTTGTCGTCCTCGCCGTAGTGCTTGAAGGCAGGCGAGAAACCTCCGATGGCGAGCAACGCTTTGCGCGTAATCAGCCAATGAGCCGCCATCGGGCGCGAAATCTCGTAGATGTCGCCCACCTCGTTGCCGACAAGAAGGTCGGACACGAGGCTCTTGGGGATATAGTCGAGCAGGCTTCTGTCCACCCGCTTGGGATTGTTGCACTGCAGGGGACTGATGATGCCATATTCGCTGTGGCGCTCGGAGATGGCAATCAGCTCCTCGAACGTCTTGGGGGCTACCCATGCGTCCTGGTTGAGGAGATAGACGTAGTCGTAGTCGTGCTCGACGGCATACTGCAACCCTACGTTGTTCGCCCTCCCAAAGCCGCAGTTGGTCGGGCTCTGCTTGAAGATAACTTGCGGGAAGTGCTGCGCGACGTATGCTTGCGTGCCGTCGGTAGACCCGTTGTCCACCACGAAGACATCCGGGACAATCGTGCTTTCGTAGAGCGACGAGAAGCACTTTTCAGTCCACTTCATGGCGTTGTAGGTGACGATGATTACTAACAGTGATGGATGTTTCATTTGCTGCAATGGGTGATGGGGTGGGTGAGTCGTTGTAGTGGGTCAGCGGTATTGCGCCCTAAATTCGGACAGCCATTTCGCCATGCCATACAGGCCTATGCACGACAGGAAGAGCAGGACGCGCTTCTGGAGCGTGGCTCCGGGGTAGCGCAGTGCGTCCAGTGCATACTGATGGTAGTGCGTGCGGAACTGGCTCGACGAGTAATAGCGGCTGTTGAACGCCTGCAGGACCATCCTGTTGGCGAAGTAATAGCGGCACAGCGTCCTGTTGCGCTCGTCGACGATGGGTATGAGGCGGGCGGCGAGTTGCTGCTGCACCATGCGATACTGGTCTTCCTTGCCTTTCGCCTTTACGAGCGAGGTTGCGCTCGTCTGCTTCTCGTAGTGGTAGAACGGCTCGGGGACATATGCCACCTTGATGTCGTGGTTGAGCAGGCAGACGTTGACGAACAGGTCCTCGCGCATGTTGATGCCGGCGGGGAAAGCCACTTCGAAGTCGCCGAACAACCTCCTGCGCACCAGCTTGTTGCAGCAGCTGCCGTGCAGGTCGAGGAAGAGGTCTCTCTGCACCGTGGCGGCATCGAGCGCCGTGGGCTGCTGCCGCGACCGTACGGATGTCTTGTCCTCGAGCATGAGGTCGCAAATCACCATGTCGGCGTCCTCGCGTGCCGCGGTTGCGTAGAGGCACTCGAGAGTGTCGGCGTCGATCCAGTCATCGGCGTCGATGTAGGTCACATACTCCCCCCGTGCGTTGTCCAGTCCCGTCTGGCGCGCCTTGGAGACCCCTCCGTTGGGCGTGTGGACGCACCTAATCCTCTCGTCATCGCTCGCAAGTCCGTCGATGATCGATGCCGTCGCGTCCGTGCTTCCGTCGTCGACAATCACCAGTTCCCAGCCGTCGAATGTCTGGCCGATGACGCTCCCGACGCTGCGCCGTATGCTACCCTCGCCGTTATATACGACGATGATGACTGAAATTTTCGGATATTCCATGATGGGGGGAGAGACTGAAAGAGGATTATTCACGGTCGGTACATGCTCAGCCGACCGAGGGATTGCCGGCAAGCGCATGGCGCAACCAGTCGGTGGAGCGCAGACGCTCGCGGTCGATGACCGCATTGACTGCGTTGTAGTCAACATCGGTTTGAGGCAAGGCTTCGCCCATTTCTATTATTCTGTGGGCGATGGGAAAGACTGCGCGCAATGTGTCGAAACGGGCACTTCCGCGTCCATTATGGACAAAAGTGACAAACTGGCGTTGGAAAATCATGCTGAATGCAGTGCCGTGGAACGAGTTGGTGAACACCACGTCGGCATGGGCTATGAGCGAGAGCCACAGTTCGATGGAGTCGCCTTTCTCCACGTCACCATCCGCCTGCTTATAGACAAGGCGGCAACCGCGACGTTTTGCCTCAGCCTCGATTTGTCTGTGCAGAATGTCGTTGTCATCAAGGATATAGGCAAAGACGTATGGTTCGGCTATCTGTCGCGGCAGGCAGATGGAGTCGTAGTCGGTGTGGGTGAGCAACAGGGTGGGGTCGAGCACCCATTCCGCCTCTATGCCAAGGTGCCGGCGGCAAAGTTCAAGTGCCGACTGCTCGCGTACGGACACGGCATGGATTTGTTGTGCCAGTGGACGGCATGTCTCTTCGAGCGAGCTGTCATATTCCCAGTCGGCGGCTCCGAACGAGGCGGCATACGCCACCTTGCGCATGCGACTGTCCTTGACAAAGCCGAGAAACTGGTCCTCGATGTGGCGATTGTACTTAGGTCGCCACACTTGGTCGCTGCCCGTTATGACTGCATCGAGCCGGTAGTCACTGACCGCTTTCATGGGTGGCGACGCATAGCGACGTGTCCGTACAATGCTCTGACTGACAAAGCGTCGGAAAGCGAATTGCGGACTGTCGTAATAGCCTATGGGATTGATAAACTTGGTGTCGAGTCCACGCAATCTGTCCTTCAGGCAGCGCACGTCGTGAATAAGCCAGCGTATCGCCCACAAGGGGTCATCGGAATCTGTGCGTACGCGTATGGTATAGGGCGTATGTCCTAATTTGCGCAGTATCTGCTGCAATGCCCAATTCTGGAGTATCCCCCCATAGTTGTTGTACAACGGCTGTGTGATGATGCCAATGCGCATGGTGTTTTCGTGTGATAATCTATGATTGACCGGAATCGGTCGTACATGCATGCAGACCGGCTGACACCAGTCGCCGGGCGATTCTGTTCAGACGCGGACTATGTGCCAGCAGCAAGTAGAAGGTGTCCTTGGCAGTGAACGTTATCTTCAGGCTTTTCATCTGTGCCGCATATCTGGACGCCTGGCTCGAGAGACCGCATGCACAGGCGTAATCGAACAACGACCTTAAATACTTGCTGCTGATTTCAAGTATGTATCCGTCACGCTCGTCGGCGGGCATGTCCATCCTGTTCAGCGTGGACGCGATGGTGTTGAGGAAACTCTCGGTTTTCTCAAGTATGGTCGCCGGTTTGGTGAATTGTCCGCGCGAGTGGCTGTTGCTTCGTTCCAGGATGCTGTGCACCGACTGTTCGATGGTGTGGCATTTGTACTTGTAGAGGATTGGCAAAAGCAACTGCCAGTTCTGCCCGGCACGTTTCTCCACATAAATCTCCCGTTGGGGATTGACCGTGTCGAAGGCGCTCATGCGCACCATGTAGTTGCCCGCCCCCCACAGGAAATGTCTGTCGTGCAAGCAATAGGGGAACTGGTTCTCGTCGCGGTAGTCGGGAATGAACGCTGGGGTGTGGCTCTTCGAATGGTCGTCCTCAGGTACGATTGTTGACACGCAACGCACTTCGGCGTACTCCTTGGGCAGTGTCCGCAGCGTGTTGACAAAGGTGGATATTGCCGTCGGGGTGTTGTACCAGTCGTCGCTGTCGGGCCAAATGAGAAATTCGCCCCGAACCAGCTTCAAAGCATTGTTGACAGCCGCTGATTGGCCGGCATTGGACTGGGAAAGGCATTTGTAGGAATATCCTTTGGCTTCGAATTTGTTCCTGTAACTTTCCAGAACCTTTTGCGTATCATCCGTCGATCCGTCGTTGACGGCGATAATCTCCATGTGCGGATAGTCTTGCTGCAGGAGCGACTCAAGCAGATGGGGCAGATAGGGAGCAGTATTGTAGCACGGTGTGATTACGCTCACCAGGTTTTGTGTCATCAGTGTACGATTTTACGTTTGACGAAAGAGACAATGGATTTCCGTATCGAGGGAGAACACAGGAAGCACCACCCGAGGGTGCCAGTGGCAAGACACGACAATACGCTCAGCTCGAAGAAAAGAACCCAGCTGTCGAACGGCGAAATCAGCTTGACGATGTAAACGATGCCGCAACAAACCGCCGCCACAAACATACATTTTGCGAACACCCGGCGGAAATATGCCATGAAACTGAACGACGGGATATGAATGGAGCAGGTATAGGCGTTGGAGAGACAGCCTATGGCAATGGTGCAGAAGTTGAAAATGTAGGGGAGCACGGGCGTGCCGTCAAACCACCTGAAGCAGACGTAGGTGAGCGGGACAACCATTAGATACATGGAGCCGTTAATCAGACTGGGTCTCTTGATATGGCCACAGGCATGACAGCCTGTTACGGCAACAATGGACATGCCGGCGAAGATATTGAAAATAAGGGTGCACACGGTGAGCTGGGTTGTCCAGTCGGGCACTTCATGCAACCATAGGCCAAGCACAAAGTCGATGTTCGCAATCAGCGGCAGCGAAAGGAACAGCAGAAGGGCGAAAATGAGATTGGAACCATTGCATATCAGACTGAACGTGCGGCCATAGTCCTGGGCGGCGTACGACTTAATGATCTGCGGCTTGAGCGCGGTGGTGATGTTGTTGGCAAATGCCATGACCGCAGTTTGCACCTGGCTGGCAACGCCCGCTGCGGCATTGAGCACCGGTCCGAAGAACATGTTGAGAACCAACTGTATGCCTGTCGTACGGGCGGTCACCGACATGTTGCCGTACAGGTCCCACCCCGAATATGACAACATCGGTTTGACGATGGCAGGCTCGTAGGTGAGTTTGGCCCTGACTTCCGGGAAGAGCCTGTATGCCGTCCATCGGTAAAAGATTGCGGTGCCGAACGAAACGACGAATACCAAGACGGCATACACGATAAGCTTGTTGAATGGGAGCACCAGCAGGATGTATAGTATCACCAGTTTCAACAACAGGTTGCCCATGTCAATGTATGCAAACAAATCCAGTCGCTCATGGGCAATCAGGGTCGCATTGTAGGGCACCTGGGTGATGCCGATGGCGGCACTGACAATGGACAGCTGATAGACAACCATGGCCGCGAACCTGCTGCCCTCGGGTATCACCAGCTTGTTCAGCAGGAGCCACAAGCCCACGGTTTCTGCCAATATGACTATCGCCAGCGCAATCATGCAGTGCACCAGCAGCGCGCTTGCAAACGTCTTTTTCAGTGTGCCGTCGCCGGAGTCCTTGCCGAGCTCGTAGGTGAGAAACCTCGACGTCGCTCCGCTCATCGACGCGTTGATGAACGAGAACATCGCTATGACGCCTCCCACCACATTGTACACGCCAAAGTCCTCCACTCCCAGAATCCTCAGTATCTCACGACTCGTGAACAGGGAGATGGCCATGGACAAAAACATACGTCCGTAGAGAAGCAACGTATTTTTCGCTATGCGTTTGTTGTCAGCCGAATTATCTTGTGACATTGATATATAATGGACTTGTGGCTGGTCTCTTGCCGTGTCTGTGCGCACGGAGTCTGTGGTCAGGCTTGACTGCCCGACCTACCCGCCAGCCTTTTTATCGTCTTAACCAGAAACTCCTTGTAGGGGTGCAGGCGAACCCGAATCTTATCCGTTGTGGTGATGCGTATGGCTTTGAGGTATGAGTGCTCCAGCGAGCGTGTCTTACGGAACAACTTCCAGAACAACTTGCGCTTGCGTGGGATGGCAACGGGACGCAGATAGGCTGTGTTGTGAGCCGTAGCCTCGTCGAATGTCACCATGAGGGTGGAGAGGCGGGGGACAATCTGTTCCCATGCTTCCGCACCTTTGTCTGTATTCACGAACGCCACACTGACTCCCTTGTCATCATCGAACTCGGGATGTGTCTTCTCTATGCCCCAGAAATCACCTAACGTGAGGTCGGCGCCGCTCGCGCCCTGCTTTGCCACACATGCATGGCATGACGGACGCAGGATGAGGTTGTCGATAAATGCACGCATGAAGATGTCCTGACGAAACGTGGAGGAGGTCAGGACAGGACGGTCTCCAATTTCGGAGGACGATGCATGGACAACGACGCCGAACTGCTTCCAGCCAAATCCGTCCGATTGCTTCGCCCTGAAGTTGACATGCGCAACTTCTGGTGCAGACGACAACTTGGAGGTTGTAACGGTTTTGCCTGCTATATTTTGCCTGTAGTTTTCGGCAAGGTTGTCAAGATAGGTGCGCCATACGCCGGGGCTGGGCGCACCATGGCAGACGATGTCTACGGCAAGCAGATTGTCATAGTCTTTGCGCAGGAAACGACGCAGTCCGGCTATCTGGCACGAGGAGCCGACATACAGCACTTGTCTGCCTGCCTTGAGTGCGCACTCTGCCTCCTTGAATGTATTGACAGTGTCGCTCTGCACATATTTGCTGCGCATCAGTGGTGTCAGTTCGTCGAGTGTCTCGGCGTGAGTGTGGCGCACCATCCACTGGCCGTCAAAGCTGGCACCAAAGACTATGCCTCCCCGGCGGATGGTGAGTTCCGCCAGTAGGACAAAGAGACCGCCTGACGAACTATCCAGACGCTGGACTTCGTCGTTGTTCTTTGCCGCATATACGGCAAGAGGAGGCTTCGGGGTGCCGGGCTTGAGTATGGGACACACCTTCTCGCAAAGTCCGCAGTCGATGCACAGAGCCTCGTCTGCTTTGGGATATGGGAATCCCTCATTGTCCTCGTGCATCGCAATGCACTGCTTGGGACATCGCTGAACGCATGCCCCACAGCCACAGCACTTTGCCTTGTCCTTGATGTCAATCATTTTTGTAATCTATCCACTGAAACATCCGTTCCGCCGACGCTCGTTGCGACTCACAAATGGTGTAGCCGTCTTCCGTTTACCACATCATCGCCAATATCCTGGAGACGCACGAAGCGCAACATCTCCATGCTTTCCGTAACGAAATTCTTTCTGCGACAGAAATATTTCTGCGATTTTCTTTCTGTGGGAGAAAGAAAAACTGGTTTTTGGAGCTTATGACTGCGCAAACTATTTCTGCAACACCACCCAATGGCCACCCTTGTCTGGTCTCTCGCGGCGGAGTATTCCTGTTTCTTTAAGAACGCGAAGATGCTTTGAAACGCTACTGCGGTAGATGCCGAGAATATCACTCATCTGCTTGGTGGTGACGTGTGGGTTATCTTTAATCAGAGTTATGATGGAATATTGTGTTTTCTGTCCACTTTTCTCGTCAGCTAACCAGTAGGTAATGAGCCACATATCGGTGGCGCGTTGGTCACCACTACCTCGGTATGCAATTGTTGCTCATTGCGCATTATCCCTCCACCTCCCACTCGGTGATGGTGCGCCGGGTGGTGCTGAAGGAGATGCCGATCTTGACGGTGGGAAGGGCACTGAGGGCGAAGCGCTTGTCGTACTGCTTGATGTCAATCTGGGCGAGGGCTTCGCCGGCGGGACGGTCGAGCTTGATTTCCATGAGGTAGAGCTTGCCCCACATGATGGCGACGAGGTCCACGCGACCGGTGGAGGTGTGCACCTCCACGTCGCAGCGGGCGCCGAGGAGCGAGAAGACGACATAGAGCATCTGCTGCCAGTGGCCTTCGTGATCGATGTCGTTGCAGTAGGGGACGGTGCTGAAGAAGGTCTGGAGCAGACCGAGGGCACTGTCGATGCCTTGGCGCATCAGGGTGGCATAGAACTGGTAGACTGTGTTCTTGACGCCTGCCGCTGTTTGCAGGTAGTTGGGAAGTAGTGAGTGCATCAGTCCCGTGCGCACCTCCTCGTTGGGGATGCCAAGGGTATAGGTGTCTGCGATGTCGTCGTAGCTCTTGATGGTGATGTAGCCACTTTGGTAGAGCAATGGAGTGATACTCGCGAGACTCTCTGTCGGGACATCGAAATCCTCGGGCGTGGCGGTTAGGTCGCTGCCAAGTTCTGGCGGTGTGTATCCAAACTTCCGCATCGATTCAATGAGGAAGGACGGCGTGCCAGTAGCGAACCAATGGTTGTCCAACTTGCCCAATGCGAGGCAGGTCAGCAGGCTGAACGGATTGTAGATGTCGGGTGAGACAGCAGTGAAATGATAGCCGTCATACTTCCTCTTGAGTCTCTCGATAGTCTCCTCATGACTTATCTGCAGTTTCTCCGCAAGGTGGTCGATGCCCACGCACATCTGTGTGAGCATTTCCTCCTCGGTGATGCCACAGAGGGCGGCATAGTCATCAAGCATGCTGATGTTGAGGATGTTGTTGAGCTCAGAGAAGATGCTGAGTTGCGAGAACTTGGTGATGCCGGTCAGGAACACGAAGCGCAGATAGGGGTCGGCGTCCTTGAGCGGCGCGTAGAAGTTGCGCATGATGTTGCGCAGCTTGGGGAGTTCGGTGTCTTCGTGCGCCACCTCGAGCAATGGGGCGTCATACTCGTCGATGAGCACCACCACTTTCTTGCCTGTCTTCTCGCAGGCGCGACGGATGAGGTTAGACAGTCGGGTGTTGACCAATGTGTCGGTGGGGTCGCTGCCATATATCTCTTCCCAGACCATCAACTGCCGGCTCAGATATTCCTTGAGGCTCGCTTCGTCGAAATGCCTGCCCTTGGACATGCTGAAATGCAGAACGGGATATTGCTTCCATTCTGTCTCCAGTTTCTCCATAGCCAGCCCTGCAAACAACTCTTTGCGCCCCTCGAAATAAGCACGCAGAGTACTGACAAGCAATGACTTGCCAAAACGACGTGGGCGAGAGAGAAATACATATGGTGCATTGCTATGCACCAATTGATGAATAAGTGCAGTTTTGTCGATGTAGAGGAAACCCTCTTCACGAAGTTTGGGGAACGTCTGCACCCCAATCGGATAGCGCGGTGTGTCGCCCATGGTGCCGTGAGATTAGAACTTCTTGCCGAAGACGATGTTGGTGAAGGTCTGGAAGAGGATGCTGATGTCGAACCAGAGAGAGCGGTTGCGCAGGTAGAAGAGGTCGAGCTCGAGGCGGCGGAGCATCTTCTCGAGGGTGTCGGTGTAGCCGTTCTTGAGCGTGGCGTAGGAGGTCACGCCGGGACGGATCTGGTAGAGATAGACGTAGCGGGGGTCCGCATCGGTAATCTGCTCGATATAGAACTGGCGCTCGGGGCGGTAGCCGATGAACGCCATGTCGCCCACGAAGACGTTCCAGAGCTGGGGCAGCTCGTCGAGGTGGTGGAGGCGCATGAACTTGCCCACCTTGGTGAGGCGCGGGTCGTCGTCGCCCGAGAACAGGGCGGGGCCCATCGCCTCGGCGTCCATGCGCATCGAGCGGAACTTGTGGATGAAGAACGGACGTCCGAAGCGGCCTATGCGCTCCTGGCTGTAGATGGCGGGGCCGCCGTCCTCCATCTTGACGGCTATCCAGCAGACAAGGAACAGGGGGGAGAAGACGATGAGCAGTATGAAAGCGAGCGTGCAGTCGATGATGCGCTTGGCGTTGCGCGAGAAGGCACTCATGCCGTCGGGGATGAACGACTCGCGGCGGTTCATCTGGCTGGCGGTGTGACGGGTGTAGCTGCCGCCGTAGGTGAGTGTCTCTACCGTGGGGGCCATGAGCACGTTGAGCGAGAGCTGCACGCACATGTCGATGAGGCTTGCCTTGCAGTCATCGTCCTTGTTCGCTGACGACACGACCACTCCCTCGAAGCCAATCTCCTCCTTGAGGCGGTTCAGGTCGTCGGTGCTGGTGATGGTGTGGATCTGTATGCCGTTGAGGATATGTCCGTCCGCATCGGCGTCGCTTGACAGGATGCCCATCACGCGATAGTTGTTGTCGTTGGACAGATGGTTGAGCACGGGGATGGAGTCGGCGGCATGGTCGCACACCATCACGGGCATGCGGTTGACGTCGGTGGCTATGTTGTTGATGCTGCTTTCGCCCATCACGATGACGATGACGCGGGCGAAGAGGATGAAGCAGATGGTGGTGGTGAAGTCGCACACCAGCAGACCGAACTCCTGCTGTCCGTTGCCGAAGTAAATCGCATCGGTGAGCAGGAGGACGAGGAGGAACAGCTCCTTGGTGATGATGGCACCGATATAGCGTGTCATGGAGGACAGTGCCATGTAGCGAGCCACAATCTTGTGGCTGCCCGTGAGATGGGCTCCGAGCACGTAGCCAAGCATGGCGGCGAGCGACCACGTGACGGCATGGTGCTGGAAGTCAAGGAAGGTGCCCATGACGGTGCGTATGACGGTCACCGCCAATGTCGATGCCATGGTAGCTATCACGGCATCGATGAGCAGTGTGAGGTGCGGATGGTACGATATTGCGTTCCGCGTGAGAGTGTCGTTTGTTTCCATAGGTCAGATGCAGGCAAATGTTTCTACTCCTGTATGCGCGCACAAGAGGGTGTGGCACATATAGTTATGACTGTTGTCCTTGGAAGTTGGACTATTTATGTTGTATGGCGAACACATGCGATGTCCGGCTGTTGTTTTCGTTTTGTCGTGCGCCTTTTGTGGTGGCGCTTTTCCCCGTTCAGAGGTTGCCCCGCATGAGGTGGAGGGCGTTGAAGATGGTCTCGGCGGGGGCGAGGCTCATCGTCAGGCGGCTGTTGCGCAGTAACGCTCCCGCGGTAGCCGCCTTGCGTTGCCATGCGGGCTGGTCGCCCGGGGCGCGCGTGGCGCCGTGATGCCCGAAGTTGCCCCCTTCCGTCACCATGCGCAGGAGCGCGGGCGGGGTGGTGGAGGTGGCTCCGAGACAGGGCAGGCGGTCGGGATCCATGCCGAGCAGTTCGGTCAGGAACGCGTGCAGGCGGCGAGTCCACCTCGTCAGCCCCGTGCGGCGGTAGGCGTCCGCCAGTCGCTCCTGGTCGTAACCGCCCGCCAGCGTGTGGTAGGCGCGGGCGATGTCGCAGAACTGCCGCAGTCCGATGCCATGTCCCATGGCGTGTTTCAGTATGTGCGAGTCGAGCAGCAGCAGCGTTGCGATGGGCGATGTCGTCGCCACGGACGCTCTGCCGCTGGTCGCCTCGATTGTTATCTCGTCCGCGCTCCCCGCGCCGCTTGTGAGCGTCGTGAGGAAGCGTTGGCTGAAAGGGTTGCAGAGGTCGAAGACAGCGGTGTGCTGCTCCACTTCCACTCCTTCCCATTCGTACGTGTAGGCTCCGTCAGCCATGCGGCTGACTGCGATGCCTTGTTTCTCGACCATTCCGATGGCCGCTCGGTGCTCGGCCTCGGAGGCGAGGTAGATGTCCATGTCGCCGCACTGGCGCAGGTCGGGATGCTCGTACATCCTCGCCACAGCCTGCCCCTTGAGGAGCAGCGGGCGAAGCCCGGCTGCGTGCATCGCGCCGAAGAGGCTCGCCACGGCGTTGTCCATGCGGCGGTTTGCCTTCCTGATGCCGTTGGCGGCGGCGGCCCACCGCATGGTGGCTATGTCGCCCGGCATCATGTCGGCGGGCAGGTGGTGGAGCCCGCGGAACGTGAGTCCCGTCACTGTCTGCTCGGCGGCTTTGCGCATCACCGTGCCCCATTGGCTGTCGGTGAGCGGAAAGGGGCTGAGGTCGTCGGCCTCCCTCTCCCACAGTCCGGCGCGCACAAGCGCCATCAGAGCCCGCTCCTCGCGGGTGAGTGCGTTGCGGATGTCCATGGGCGGCGGCTCTATTCCATGGTCACCAGTCCCATCTCCACCCATTCGGCAAGCTGGCGTTCGGTGTCGCGGCGCGCGTCTTCGGGTGTCACCTCGAAGGTTGCGCACAGGCGTTCCGCCAGTGTGTCCGCCGTCAGCCTCTCGCCGTTCACCTGCTCCCACATCCACAGCGCTGTCCGGTTCATGCTGTAGACGTGCGTCGCGTCAATGTCCTCGTCGCTCTCGCTGATGAGGATGTTCTTGCCGCTGATGAGCATGTGGTGCATCTCCTGCCGCGGCGCTATGGTCTTGCCCGTGTCGCTCATCGTCCGAATAGCCGTTTCCACAGCGACGGCGTTTCCTCTTCGTAGCGTTCGTCCATCGTCTGCATGCATTGCTCGTAGGTCTTGTGTTCGTGTATCATCTTGTATATCAGTCCCCAGTCGGGCAGTCCGCCCACATTGCGGTCGTCGATGAACATGTCCACGCTCAATTTACGGCAAGCCTGAGAAGAGGCCTCTCGCGGCTTCTCCTCAGGATAGTTCTGGTTGACAGCGTAGAACTCCAACCCTTGCTCTCGGCAGTATGCCACTGCATCTTCAAGCAGCTTGCCCTCGCGCACGCTCCACAGGATGAGCCTGTGGCCCTCTTCCTGGAGCTGGAGCAGTGTGCGTATGGCAAACGGTACCGGCTTGCCGATGTCGGGAAAGGCGTGCCGTACGATGGTGCCGTCGAAATCTACAGCTATTGTCATTGTCGCTTACTGTTTTTTTGCGGGCAGTATGAATACGGCGCGGCTCAGAGTGGGGTCGTTGTAGTACATGTTCTCCACGCCACCCTTGTAGTCCAGTTGCAGGATGTCGGGGTTCACGCCAAACTCGTTGACGAGGCAGTTGTACACGTTCTGTGCGCGCTCGCGGCTGAGACGTTCGTTGGTGGCATCAGAGCCGGTGTCTTTGTCTGCGAAGCCGACGATGACGTACTTCGTCTGGTCGCCACCCTCCTTGATTCCGTCAGAGAGCATCTTCATGCGAAGGCGGTTCTCGTTGCTCAGCTCGGAGCGGCCGATGGGGAAGGTGATGAAGTTGGACGCATAGCCGATCTTCTTGACGACAGCCTGCACCTTGGTGTTGTTCTGGTTCTTGCCCATCTGAGCCTTGAGTTCGTTGTAGGCGTTGGTGGCGCTCTCGGCCGTGGCGAGGGCTGCGTCGCGCTCGTTCTGTGCATTCGTAAGGGCTGAGTTCAGGCGTGCATTCTCACGGTTGATGGCGTCGGTGATCTCGCCGAACGCATACTCGCGGTGGAAGGCTGCGGTGCGGTTGCCGCCGAAGTGGTATGCCAGACCAAGCTGCGCACTCAACGCCGCCTCACCCCAGCGTCCGCCCGCCTCGCCGTCGAAGTGGTCGTTGAGGACTGTTACGCCCAAATCCATGAGGATGTCAAAGCGCTTTGAGACGGCGAAGGTGTTGAGAAGACCGAAGTGGCCGGTGACGCTGGTGGTGCGGGGTTCGTCGTAAACCCATGCGAAACCGGCACCCACATAGGCGCTGAGGCAATAGATGCGGTTGGGGTTGTAGCCAAAGGCGAAGTTGCTCAGAGCGAACATGAAGTCGGCGGCAACGCTTCCGTAGTTGAACTTCTGGCGCTGAACGCTCCTGTCGCCCTCAACGGGTTCGCCTGTTCCATAGACGGGCTTGTTGTTCTTGGTGGCTCCGTAGAAGCTCAGACCCTGATAACCGATACGCGCACCGATATAAGGTGTGAACCATAGTCCTACGTGACCGCTGACAGCGGGCGAGATGCGCTTGTCGAGGGTGCATTGGCGGTCGTAGTCACCGAAATAGATCTGAGCGCCGCCCATGACATCAATGAACCAGTTGTACTTGGCGGTCTCCTTCATCATCGATACGTAGAGATCCGATGATTTGATGGGTTGTTCCGTTTGCTGTTCAGTTTGTGCATTGGCTGCCGTTGCTGCCATTACAAGCAACGCCACTAACATTAGTGTTTTTGTCTTCATAAATATAATTTAGAGTTTAAGTTTAGTGATTTGTATGTTTTCGGTTGTTTATGATCGTCTCAGACTAAACAGTTTCTTTATCTTGTGCCATAGCGAGCGGTGCTTTTTTTTCTTGTTGCCGTACCCGTACCCATATCCATATCCATATCCATATCCATATCCATATCCATATCCATATCCATATCCATA